>NZ_JANPAB010000046.1:0-5183 GCF_031429695.1 Sphaerotilus sp. | reverse complement strand
GCAGGTGGTGGAGTTGCAGGTGCGGGCCGCAGTGCTCAACCGCTTCACCCACTTGGGCACCCCGGTGACGCGGGCTGTGGCGTAACTCCGTCTGGGGTCAGGGGAAACTCAGCCTCGGCTGGGTTATGCAACAAAGCCCCGTCACCAAGCCGTGCTTGGTTGGGTGCTTGAACTGGTGGTGCGAACCCTTGACCCGTGACAGTAGCCAGCCGTCCGCCTCCAGTTGTCCTGGTCAAGTTATTTCGCACAGCCCGATAGGTTGTGTGATTGCCGATTGATGCTCGAAGGCATTGGGTGGCACGTTGCCCAGTTTGGAGTGCAGACGCAGGCTGTTGTAGAACTGTGCTCGGGTTGGTCCCTTCCGCCAGCAGGCGCCGGGCCTCGTCTGCCTTGCGGCGTGCTGCTGACAGTCCTGTGTCCGGGTAGGTGCCAAGGCTCAGGGTCTTGCGCTTGCCCTCGTGGGTGTAGTCGAAGCGCCAGGCGTGTGATCCGCCCTTGACGAACAGCAGCAGGTACAGCCCCCCGCCATCGGTCAGGCGTTTCCGTGGGTCTTGCGCCTTGATGCCTCTGCGGTGGGCATCGGTCAGGATTATCCGGGCCATGTGCAGTAACTCCCTTGGTGCAGTAACCCGGATTGTCCGGTTACTGCGGAAGTTCCTGCAATTTGTCGTGGCTGTCGGCGGAACTCCTCGCACGACGATGGACAACAAAAAAGCCCTAGAGCGTTGATTCTCAAGGGCTTTTTCTGGTTTGTCGGACCTCTTCGGCCCTCTTGGAACGTTGTGGTGGTGGAGAGGAGGAGGATCGAACTCCCGACCTTCGCATTGCGAACGCGACGCTCTCCCAGCTGAGCTACCCCCCCGACACAACGACGAAAACTATATCATGGTTTCGTCGCCCGCTGCGAGCGTGAACGCGCAAGCACGGCTTCTATGACGGATCGCTTGCGTTCGATTTCCCCGGGTACCTCGGTGTGCAGGGTCAGTGCATCGAGATGTTCCAGCTTGTGGCGGGCCTTCAGGTCGAGCTGCTCGGCATGGCGGACGTCAGCGCCGCTGCGTCGCTGGTTGCGGTCGAGGTAGCGGGTGCGGGCCTCGGCGGCCTGCGTCACGGTCCAGGCCTGCCAGCCGGTCCGCCCGGGAGTGACCACTTCCAGCGAGATGCAGTCCACTGGGCACGCCGGTAGGCACAATTCGCAGCCAGTGCACTGCGCATCGATCACTGTGTGCATCTGTTTGTGCGTGCCCACGATGCAGTCGACCGGACAAGCCTTGATGCACAGCGTGCAGCCGATGCACCAGGCCTCGTCGATGACTGCGACGGTCAGCGGACCCTCGATTCCGCAGTTCTCGTCCAGCGGGAGCGCCGGCCGGCCAGTCAAGGCTGCGATCCGGCGCATGCCTTCGGTGCCACCAGGCGGGCAACGGTTGATGTCGGACTGCCCATCCGCGATCGCTTGTGCGTAGGCGTGGCAGTCCGGGTAGCCGCAGCGGGTGCACTGGGTCTGTGGCAACAGGGCGTCGATCTGGTCGGCAGCGGTGGGCATGGGGGCAGGGTAGGGCGTCATCTCCGACGCAAAAAAACGGGGCCGGTGGATCACCGGCCCCGCATTGTGTCGCAGAGCGAATGGCGGATACGGACGGCTCAGCTCGCTGCCGTGGCCTTCTTGCCCTTGGCCGGAGCGGTCACCGCCGGTGCCGCAATTGCCAGCTTCACGACGGCAGCGGGGGCGGACGCTTGCGCGGGCTGCTGGTGTTGCAGGATGAATTTGCGCACTTCCGGATATGCCATCTCGCGCCAGCGGCGACCCGAGAAGATGCCGTAGTGGCCGGCGCCTTCCACCAGATAGTGCTGACGGCGATCGGCCGGAATGCCGCTGCACAGGCCGTGCGCCGCTTCGGTCTGGCCGGCGCCAGAAATATCGTCCAGCTCGCCCTCGACGGTCAGCAGCGCCGTGGTCGTGATGTCCTGCGGTCGGACCAGTTCGCCCTTGATCTTCCAGTTGCCATGGACCAGCGAGAAGTCCTGGAACACGGTGCGGATGGTTTCGAGATAGTAGTCCGCGTCCATGTCGAGCACGGCGTTGTACTCGTCGTAGAACTGGCGGTGCGACTCGGCGCTGTCGTCATCGCCGCGCACCAGATCCAGGAAGTAGTCCCAGTGCGAGTTGGCGTGGCGGTCCGGGTTCATTGCGACGAAGCCGGTGTGCTGCATGAAGCCGGGGTAGACGCGGCGGCCAGCGCCCGGGAAGTTCTGCGGCACGCGGTAGATCACGTTCTGCTCGAACCATTCGTGCGTGCGGTTCATTGCCAGGTTGTTGACCGCAGTGGGGCTCTTGCGGGCGTCGATCGGGCCGCCCATCATCGTCATCGTGCGTGGCGTGAACTCCCCTTTCGAGGCCAGCAGCGAGATCGCTGCCAGCACCGGTACCGTCGGCTGGCACACCGAGATCACGTTGACCTCCGGGCCGAGCAGGCGGATGAAGTCCTGCACATACGCGACGTAGTCGGCCAGGTGGAACTCGCCATTGGCCAGTGGCACCATGCGGGCATCCACCCAGTCGGTGATGTAGACCTTGTGGTCCTGCAGCAGCGTGCGCACGGTGTCGCGCAGCAGCGTCGAGTGGTGACCGGACAGCGGTGCCACCACCAGCACGATCGGCTGGGCACGCATGCGCTCCAGCATCTGCGCGTTGTCGGTGTAACGCTTGAAGCGCAGCAGGCGACAGAAGGGCTTGGCCTCGATCACCTGTTCCTGGACCGCCATGTCGACGTTCTCGACCTCGACCGACGTGATCCCGAACGCCGGTTTCTCGTATTCCTTGGTCAGGCGGTGCATCAGGTCGAAGCCGGCAGCCATCCGCTGCGAACCGGGAGCCTGGGCGAAGGGCGACAGCGGGTGGCTGTACAGCTTGCCGGTGGCGCTCGCGAATTCGGCAAACGGACTGAGCAACGCGCGTTGGGTTTCGTAGAGTTGATAAAGCATTGCGATTCCTCTGACTACCGGGGGGCTTCGTCACCGGGTGGGTGGCGGGCAAATATGTTGCAGTGCAGCATTGTATGCCTGCGCTGCTTTTCCGGAAGGATGAATCGCAAGTTACCGGGAATCAAGCCGGCAATTCCCCAAGGGTGAGGGCACCTGTGGCCTGCTGCGCAGAGATCTGAAATCCCCGTGTCAGGAATTGTTCCAAAAAGAAGCAACAGGCCCGCTGAGGTGGCGGGCCTGTTGCCTTGGTACTACAGGGTTTTGATCGAGTTCTGGTCAGTGAAACGTCACCGCAGTGTCACTTCAGCGTCACCTCGACCCGGCGTGCCTCGGCTGCAGAGCCGCTGCCGGTGGACTCGGCGGGCTTGCTCAGTTCGACCTTGTCCTCGGCGACGCCCAGCGCCTTGAGCGCGTCACGCACGGCGAAGGCCCGTTGCTTGGCCAACTCGGCGTTCTTGGCCGGATCACCGCTGGTGTCATGGAAGCCACTGAGCACGGCCATCTTGCCTTCCCCGACTGCCTTGACGACATCCGCCAGAGCAGCAGGGGCGCCGTCCGCCAGAGCAGCCCCACCCGAGGCGAAGTAGAACTTGATCACGCCGTTCTCGACCTTGATCGAGGCGACATCGACCTCCACCGCAGGGGCGGCCACAACCGCCGTTGCCGCGTCCACCTTGGCCGCAGGTACAGGCGCCGAACCACCCGACAGGAGCGGAACGATCAGCAGCGCCACGATGTTGATGATCTTGATCAGCGGGTTGATGGCCGGACCTGCGGTGTCCTTGTACGGATCGCCGACGGTGTCACCCGTGACAGCGGCCTTGTGGGCTTCGCTGCCCTTGCCGCCGTGGTGGCCGTCCTCGATGTACTTCTTGGCGTTGTCCCAGGCGCCGCCACCGGTACACATCGAGATGGCCACGAACAGGCCGGTCACGATCGTGCCCATCAGCAGACCGCCCAGCGCCGCCGGCCCGAGCAGCAGGCCCACGACCACCGGAACCACCACCGGCAGCAGGCTCGGCACGATCATTTCCTTGATCGCCGCCGAGGTCAGCATGTCCACCGCGCGGCCGTATTCCGGCTTGGCGGTGCCCTGCATGATGCCGGGGATGTCGCGGAACTGCCGCCGAACCTCCACGACCACACTCCCCGCGGCGCGGCCGACCGCCTCCATCGCCATTGCACCGAACAGGTAGGGGATCAGGCCGCCGATGAACAGTCCGACGATCACCAGGTGATTCGACAGGTCGAAGCTCACATGCAGGCCGCGTGCTTCGAGCGCGTGGGTGTAGTCGGCGAACAGCACCAGCGCCGCCAGGCCGGCCGAGCCGATCGCGTAGCCCTTGGTCACCGCCTTGGTCGTGTTGCCCACGGCGTCGAGCGGGTCGGTGATGTCGCGCACCGACTTGGGCATCTCGGCCATCTCGGCGATGCCGCCGGCGTTGTCGGTGATCGGGCCGTAGGCGTCGAGCGCCACGACGATGCCCGCCATGCTCAGCATCGATGTCGCGGCGATGGCGATGCCGTACAGGCCGCCCAGCTGGAACGCTCCCAGGATCGCCAGGCAGACGAACAGCACCGGCCACGCGGTCGAGCGCATGGACACGCCGAGACCTGCGATGACGTTGGTGCCGTGGCCGGTGGTGGACGCTTGCGCGACGTGCTGCACCGGGGCGTACTGCGTGCCGGTGTAGTACTCGGTGATCCAGACCAGCGCCGCGGTCAGCACCAGACCAACGGCGCAGGCGCCAAACAACCGCATCTGGCTGCCGGCGCTGCCCAGCACGTCGTCCGGCACGAACATCGTCGTGACGAAGTAGAAAGCGATCAGCGCCAGCACGCCCGCGACGATCAGGCCCTTGTAGAGCGCTGGCATCACGTTCTTCATGCCCGGGCTGGCCTTGACGACGCTGCAGCCGATGATCGACGCAATGATCGACACGCCACCCAGCAGCAGCGGATAGACCACCGCCACCATCGGCGCCGTGGTGATCAGCAGCGCACCAAGCACCATGGTCGCGATCAGCGTGACCGCGTAGGTCTCGAACAGGTCGGCGGCCATGCCGGCACAGTCGCCGACGTTGTCACCGACGTTGTCGGCAATCACCGCGGGGTTGCGCGGGTCGTCCTCGGGGATGCCGGCTTCGACCTTGCCCACCAGATCGGCGCCCACATCCGCGCCCTTGGTGAAGATGCCG
>NZ_JANPAB010000045.1:0-2994 GCF_031429695.1 Sphaerotilus sp. | reverse complement strand
CTGGTTCCGCAAGGATTGGTTCGACCGCCAGGACCTGAAGGACAAGTTCAAGGCCAAGTACGGCTACGAGCTCGGCGTGCCGGTCAACTGGTCGGCCTACGAAGACATCGCCCAGTTCTTCTCCGAGGACGTCAAGGAGATCGACGGCGTCAAGATCTACGGCCACATGGACTACGGCAAGAAAGACCCGAGCCTCGGCTGGCGCTTCACCGACGCTTGGCTCTCGATGGCCGGCACCGCCGACATCGGCATCCCGAACGGCAAGCCGGTGGATGAATGGGGCATCCGCGCTTCCGCCGACGGCTGCACCCCGCTGGGTGCTTCGGTCGAGCGCGGGGGCGCCACAAACTCGCCGGCCGCCGTCTACGCGCTGACCAAGTACGTGGACTGGATGAAGAAGTATTCGCCCAAGGAAGCCATCGGCATGACCTTCGGCGAGGCCGGCCCGGTGCCCGCGCAGGGCCAGATCGCGCAACAGATCTTCTGGTACACCGCCTTCACTGCGGACATGACCAAGAAGGGCCTGCCGGTCGTCAACGAGGATGGCACGCCGAAGTGGCGCATGGCCCCCGGCCCGAACGGCCCCTACTGGAAACAGGGCATGCAGAACGGCTACCAGGACGTGGGTTCGTGGACCTTCTTCGAGAGCCACGACGCCAACAAGACAGCCGCCGCCTGGCTCTACGCCCAGTTCGTGACCGCCAAGACCACCTCGCTGAAGAAGACCCTCGTTGGCCTGACGCCCATCCGCGAGTCCGACATCCAGAGCAAGGCCATGACCGACATGGCGCCCAAGCTCGGCGGTCTGGTCGAGTTCTACCGCAGCCCGGCCCGCGTGGCCTGGACGCCGACGGGCACCAACGTCCCCGACTACCCGAAGCTGGCGCAGCTCTGGTGGAAGAACGTCGCCCAGGCCGTCACGGGTGAAAAGACCCCGCAGGGCGCGATGGACAACCTCGCCAAGGAAATGGACGACGTGATGGCGCGGCTGGAGCGTTCCGGCATGGCCAAGTGCGCGCCCAAGCTGAACAAGAAGGAAGACCCGAAGAAGTGGCTGTCCGACAAGGCGGCGCCGTGGGCCAAGCTGGCGAACGAGAAGCCCAAGGGCGAGACGATCGACTACGACAAGCTGCTCGGCGCCTGGAAGGAAGGCCGCGTGCGATGACACCTGAACCGACCAGCCTTTGCTGCTGATAAACGCAGGCGCCGCCGACTGTCTCCCGGCGGCGCCTGCCCCGTTTTGCGCGCCGTGGCTCTATATAGTGGAACGCCATGACGCCCACACCGCCCGCCCGTTTCGACCATCCCCGCTTCATCCGGCTCGCACGCCCAGGCGGCATCGAAGTCACGTTCATGGACTGGGGCGCCACCTGGCTGTCCTGCCGGGTACCGGTTCCCGGTGAAGCGCCGCGCGAGGTGCTGCTCGCCCACCCGACACCCGAGGACCACGCCACGCGCGGCGGCTACCTCGGCGCCACCGTCGGCCGCTATGCCAACCGCATTGCCGAATCCCGCTTGCACCGCGACGGCGTCACCCATGCGCTCGCTGCCCACCCTGCCGGCTCGCGCCACCAGCTCCACGGCGGCCCCGACGGCTTCAGCCACCGCCGCTGGCAGGTCACGCAGCAGAGCGACACCGTGGTCACCTTCTCGCTCGACAGCCCGGACGGCGACCAAGGCTTCCCCGGCGCGCTGCACCTCGATGTCGTCTACACGCTGACCGACGCGATGTCGATGGCGATGGAGATCCGCGCCACGGTGGACGCTCCCTGCCCGGTCGCGCCGACGCAGCATGCGTACTTCAACCTCGATGCGCAGCCGGGCAGCGTCCTCGGTCACACGCTGCAGCTCGCGGCGTCGCAGTACCTGCCCGTCGATGCCGAGTTGCTGCCGGTGGACGGGCCGCAGCCGGTCGCGGGGACGGGGTTCGATTTCCGCACTGCGCATTCAATCGGCAACGACTACGACCATGGCTGGCTGCTCGATGCGGGGCAACCCGCTGCGGTGCTGACCTCGTCGGACGGAAGGCTGTCGATGACGCTGTCCACCACGATGCCCGCGCTGCAGGTCTACACCGGTGGGCACCTCGGCGGCGAGCCGGGGCGCGATAGTGCGCCGATGGTCCGTAATGCTGGTGTGGCGATGGAGCCGGGGTGGCTGGCGGACAGTCCGAACCGGGCGGAGTGGGAACAGAGGACGTGCTGGCTGGAGCCGATGGATGTTCTGATCGACCACATCAGGTGGTGTTGGACAGTTTCACTCTGACCATCTGCTACGCCCTGTTTTCATTTTTGGCTACGTGCCAAGAATCACGTAGTCCGTGTAGCACGTGTTTTTTCCAGGCACTGTCGACGAGTACGTCGCAAACTTTGCGTCCAAGTCGCCCGCGGACGCGATGAGGCGTTGGGATTCCTCGGTGAATTGGTTGTGTGCCGGGGTAATGCGGTCTCGTGCGGTGGTATCAAGCTCGAAAACCAGCCCGTACTTGCCGCTCCGTTCGCCGCGATCGGCTTTGGCGAGACGGACCATCCATCCGTCCCAAGCCTGAATAGACGGGCAGAACTCGTTCGTCATGAATCGTTCGAAGCTCGCCACGTCGGCCCCCGGCAGCAGGTCGACTTCGTGAATGCTGATGATC
Organism: Sphaerotilus sp.; assembly: GCF_031429695.1. Taxonomy (GTDB): domain Bacteria; phylum Pseudomonadota; class Gammaproteobacteria; order Burkholderiales; family Burkholderiaceae_C; genus Sphaerotilus. The sequence goes on along the minus strand of NZ_JANPAB010000045.1, from coordinate 356 downwards.
CGCGCCATGATGCAGCTCCTTTGTATTTTTGAAATGGGGCTGGAACACGCAAAATTGGTGGTGAAGCAGCCGTGAAGCCAGCCTCGCGGTTACGCTTGCGCTGGCAAGCGCATTCTGACGGACACATTTCACAGGGTCATCCTCAAGATTGACTAATTTGCGATGCATATCAATTAATCATTCCAGCGTCGATCGCCTGCTGGCTGGTGTTTCAACAGGGCTGTTCACTGCTGCCTGAGACAATGACAATGCGAGCTGGTTTGAGACACGGATAGCGCAATGAAGACGTTGAAGGAGTGCTTGGCGACGGTGAAGGATCCACGCCGAGGGCAAGGCAAACGCTACGACCTGGTCCA
>NZ_JANPAB010000044.1:0-24349 GCF_031429695.1 Sphaerotilus sp. | reverse complement strand
CGATGCCGATGCCGCCCACGCGTGGCACGACATGGCTGTGGAATTTCTGCGGCTGATTCTTGTCTGTGTCGCCGGACAGGTGGGCGTGACGGTCGGCGGACCGTACCAGCAACCAGTTGACTGCCAATGAAACAAGAAATGAACAGATGAGCAATAGCATCACAGCGGAATCCCTTGGTGACCATACTGGATTGAATTCGCTCAATGGGTTGAGCGTAAATACATATGATTAGTTACATTTATATTTTGTCTGCCTGCTTGCCGGCCTACTTTTTTTTTCATTGTAGGTTAGGCCGCCAGATCTTCAACACCCGAATGAATGGTGCCGTGCATTCATGAACATTAGTTGCACGAGTAATCTGTTTTCGGCGTTGTATAAAGAGAAGTCAATCCTTTAGTCGAGGGGGGTGTCCGGCTCGCACGTTACGCTTGCAGAGGCTCGATGCCAGAATCACCGCATGCCTGTTCCTGACCCGTCCTCTCCCGCGTTCGCCCCGATGACCCGGCGGTCCGCCGCCGTGCGCAACACTGGGCGCCTCGAAGAACTGCCCGTCTGTCTTGCCGAAGAAGTCCCCGTCGCCCTGGTCTACAACGGCATTTCCCACGCCGTGATGCTGGCCACGCCGCAGGATCTGGAGGACTTCGCGCTCGGCTTCTCGCTGTCCGAAGGCATCATCGACAGCCCGGAAGACCTGCTCGACTGCGAGACCACGTCCAGCGACCTGAGCGTGTCCGAGTCGCTGGCGGGCGTGCCGGAACAAGGCCTGTCGCTGGAGCTGAAGGTGACGCTGCGCTGCTTCATGCGCCTGAAGGAGCGCCGCCGCACGCTGGCGGGGCGCACCGGCTGCGGGCTGTGCGGCACCGAGAGCCTGGCCGAGGCGATCCGCCCGGTGCGGCGCGAGGTGGTGCCGGTGGAGGTGTCCGCCGCGGCGCTGGCCCGCGCGATGGCTGAGATGCCGGCGCACCAGACGCTGTCGCAGGCGACGGGCGCCACCCACGCCGCCGCTTGGTGCGGGCTGGACGGCGCGGTGCGGTGGATCCGCGAGGATGTCGGCCGCCACAACGCGCTCGACAAGCTCATCGGCGCCATGGCGCTGGCGGAGGCCGACCCGGCCGATGGCTTCATCGCCGTGACCAGCCGCGCCAGTTACGAGATGGTCTACAAGACGGCAAGCGCCGGTGTCGGGCTGCTGGCCGCCGTGTCCGCGCCGACCGGGCTGGCGGTGCGCACGGCCGAGGCGGCGGGCATGACGCTGGCCGGCTTCGTGCGCGGCGACCGGGCCACGCTCTACAGCCACCCCGAGCGGGTGACCTGAGCCGGCCTCACGCCCGTCAAGCCCAGGTGACTTCGCTGGCGAACAGGTAGCCCGCGCCATAGACGGTGCGGATCAGCTTCGGGTTCTGCGCATCGACTTCGAGCTTGCGGCGCAGGCGCGAGATGCGCACGTCGATGCTGCGGTCCAGCGGCGAGAGGTCCGGGTCGCCGCAGATCTGCTCGCGCGCCAGGATGCGGTTCGGGCGCTGCAGGAAGGTGCAGAGCAGCTTGGCCTCGCCCGAGCTGAGGGTCCATTCCTGCTGGCCGTTGCCGCGCAGGGTGTTGGTGTCGGGATGGAAGACCCAGCCGCTGAAATGCGCTTCGGCCGGGCGGCGTTCTTCGTGGGGCACGCTGGCGGCGCCACCGCGTCGGCGCAGGATGCTGCGCACGCGGGCCACCAGCTCGCGCGGCTCGAAGGGCTTGGTGACGTAGTCGTCCGCGCCCAGCTCCAGCCCCATCACCCGGTCGCCGAGGTAGGCGCGGCCGGTGAGGATCAGCAGGCCGCAGTCGTGGCGGCGCTGGAGTTCCTGCACCAGGTCCATGCCGTCGGCGTCGGGCAGGCCGAGGTCGATGATGCAGAGGTCCGGCTTGCCGACACGCAGTTGCTGGCGCAGCTCCGCGGCGTTGCGGCAGACATCGGTGTCGAAGCCGAAGTCGCGCAGCACGGTGCTCAGCAGCCGGGCGACCTCCGGGTTGTCTTCGACGATGTAGATGCGCGCGCTCATGGTCGGGCGTTCACGGGGTGTCGAGCTGGTCGAGCGCGTCGCCCAGCTCGCTGCTCGAAAACGGCTTGCGCAGCAGGTGCGGTGCGTCGCCGTGGGTGGACAGGTTCATCTCGTCGGCGTAGCCGCTGATCAGCAGGATGTGCATGTCGGGGTGGCTCAGGCGGGCCTGTCGGCTGAGCGCGCGCCCGTCGAGCCGGCCGGGCATGACGATGTCGCTGATCAGCAGGCCGATGTCCGGCACGTTCTGCAGCAGATCCAGGGCCTCTTCCGCGTGCGCGGCCTCGATCACCGGGTAGCCCAGGCCGACGAGCTGGCGGCGGATGACGCGGCGCAGTTCGTCGTTGTCCTCGACCAGCAGGACCAGCGGCCGGTCGGTCAGGGCGGTGGCCGGTCCGGGCAAGCTGGCCGGGTTCAGCGGGGCGCTGGGTTCGTCCGACAGTTCGGTGTCGTGGCTCGGCTGGCCGGTCTGCGGCAGGAGCAGGCTGACCTGCGTGCCTTCACCGAGCCGGCTGTGCAGGATCACGCCGCCGCCGCTCTGCTTGGCGAAGCCGTAGACCATCGACAGGCCCAGCCCGCTGCCGCTGCCGAAGCGTTTGGTGGTGAAGAAGGGCTCGAAGACGCGGGCTTGCGTGGCGGCGTCCATGCCGATGCCGGTGTCGGTGACGGTGATGCGCACGTAGTCGCCGGGCGAAACGTCGATCGCCGCGGCCGCCAGCCGGCCGAGATGCACCGGGCGGGCCTCGATGCGCAGCTCGCCACCTTCGGGCATGGCGTCGCGGGCGTTGATGGCGAGGTTGACCAGCGCGCTCTCCAGCTGGTGCGCATCGGTGAGCGCCAGCGTCGGGGCGCCCGACTCGGGCGGCACCACCACCACCTGCACGGCATCCGGCAGCGAGCGCCGCAGCAGGTGCACCGCGTCGTCGATCAGCTCCGCCACGTCCACCGGCTGCGGTGCCAGCGGCTGCTTGCGGGCGAAGGTGAGCAGGCGGCGGATCAGCTCGGCGCCGCTGTGCGCGGCCTTGAGCGCGGGCATCAGGAACTCGGCCGTGTCCGGGTCGTCCGGGTGGCGGTCGCGCAGGGCGGCCAGGTTGCCGATCATCACCGCCAGCATGTTGTTGAAGTCGTGCGCCAGACCGCCGGTGAGCTGGACCACGGCTTCCATCTTCTGCGCCTGCACGACAGCGGCCTGCGCGTCGCGGAGCTGCGTGATGTCCACCGAGAGCACGAAGCAGCCCAGCACCTCGCCGTCCGGCCCGACCTCGGGCACCAGTTCGCTGCGGGCGTGCATGGAGCGCCCGGTGGCGCCGGTGGTGGCGTATTCGTAGGTGACCCGCTGGCCCTGCAGGGCGAGGGCGACGTGCGGCGAGACGGCGGCGTAGACCTCGGGGCTGACGACTTCGGCGATCGTGCGTCCGAGCACGCGGGACTTGCTGTGGCCGAACCAGTCGGCGTAGCCCTTGTTGACGTAGCGGTAGACCTCGTCGCGGTCGAAGTAGCCGATCATGGCCGGCACGGTGTCGGTGATCAGGCGCAGCCGCTCTTCGCTGCGGCGCAGGGCGGCGGTGATCTGCTGGTTGGCCTCGTGGGCGCTGCGCAACTGGCGGTTGCTGGTCTGCTGCTCGGCGGTGCGCTGGGCGACGCGGCGTTCCAGCTCGGCGTTCTGCTCGCGGATCATGCGTTCGTAGCGGCGCTGGGCGGTGATGTCGGTGTAGAGCGTGATGAAGCCGTGGTGCGGCAGCGGCTCGCCGCGCACCGACAGGATCTGGCCGTTCGGGCGCTCGCGTTCGGTGCGGTGCGGCTGGAAGGTGCGCGCCATGCCGACCCGCTCGGCCACCAGTGCCTCGACATCGCCCGGCCCGTACTCGCCGCGCTCGGCGTTGTAGCGCATGAAGCTGTCGAAGGGCGCGCCGACGTAGGTCAGGTTTTCCGGGAACTCCAGCAGCCGCAGCAGTGCCTGGTTCCAGGCCACCAGCCGCAGGTCGGCGTCGAACACCGTGATGCCCTGGTCCAGCAGGTCGAGCCCCGCCTGCAGCAGCTCGTGGCGCTGCTGTTCGCGCAGGGAATCGGGGGTGTCGGCAGGGTGCATGCGGACCATTCTAGGAGCCGCTGCAAGCCCGGCGTCAGGACGCAAACATTCGATACATTCGCTCCGAGGTGCTGCAAAAGTCACATCCGATCATCGGATTCCGATCGATGGAGACGCCGACACATGCACATGCGAGCGAATGCCTATGACCAGGGCCTGGAGCGCAACAGCGCCAACCATGTCGCCCTGAGCCCGCTGAGTTTTCTGGAACGCACGGCGCACATCTATCCGAACCGGGTCGCCGTGGTCCATGGCGCGCTGCGCCAGACCTGGGGCCAGACCTACACCCGCTGCCGCCAGCTCGCCAGCGCGCTGCAGCGCCGCGGCGTGCAGGTCGGCGACACGGTGGCGGCGATGCTGCCGAACACGCCGGCGATGTACGAGTGCCATTTCGGCGTGCCGATGTCGGGCGCCGTGCTCAACACGCTCAACACCCGGCTCGACGCCGAGGCGATCGCCTTCCAGCTCGACCACGCCGAAGCCAGGGTGCTGTTCACCGACCGCGAGTTTTCGTCCACCGTCAAGCGGGCGCTGGCGCTGATGACCGGCCCCAAGCCGCTGGTGATCGACGTGGCGGACGCCGAATACGACGCGGGCGTGTTCCTCGGCGAGAAGGAATACGACGAGTTCCTGAAAGAAGGCGACCCTGAATTCGTCTGGTCGCTGCCCGGCGACGAATGGGACGCCATCGCCCTGAACTACACCAGCGGCACCACCGGCAACCCCAAGGGCGTCGTCACGCACCACCGCGGCGCCTACCTGAACGCGGTGTCGAACGTGGTGACGTGGGCCATGCCGCGCCACGCGACCTACCTGTGGACGCTGCCGATGTTCCACTGCAACGGCTGGTGCTTCCCCTGGACGATGGCGTTGCAGGCCGGCACCAGCGTCTGCCTGCGCCGGATTGATCCGACGCTGATCTTCCCGCTGATCCGCGAGCACCACGTCACCCACCTGTGCGGCGCGCCGATCGTCTACGGCCTGCTGATCAACGCGTCCGAGTCGCTGCGCGCCGGCATCACGCACACGGTGAACGGCCTGATCGCCGGGGCCGCACCGCCGGCCGCGATCATCGAAGGCTGCGAGCGCATCGGCTTTGACATCACCCACGTCTACGGCCTGACCGAGGTCTACGGCCCGGCGGCGGTCTGCGCCAAGCAGGAAGCGTGGGCGGATCTGCCGATCGGCGAACGCGCCCGGCTGAATGCGCGCCAGGGCGTGGCGCACGCGATGCAGGAAGCGATCGCCGTGCTCGACCCCGAGACGCTGCAGCCCGTGCCAGCCGATGGCGAGACGATGGGCGAGATCTTCTTCCGCGGCAACGTCGTCATGAAGGGCTACCTGAAGAACCCGGAAGCCACCGCCGAGGCCTTCCGCGGCGGCTGGTTCCACACCGGCGACCTCGCCGTGATGGACCCGGACGGCTACGTGAAGATCAAGGACCGCAGCAAGGACATCATCATTTCCGGCGGCGAGAACATCTCCAGCGTCGAGGTGGAAGAGGTGCTCTACCGCCACCCGGCCGTGCTGGTCGCAGCCGTGGTCGCGGCGCCGGACCCGAAGTGGGGCGAGGTGCCGTGTGCCTTCCTGGAAGTGCGCGAAGGCTCGGAGGTGACCGAGGCCGAGATCATCGAACACTGCCGCCTCGGCATGGCGCGTTTCAAGGTGCCCAAGCGGGTGGTCTTCGGCGTCCTGCCGAAAACGTCCACCGGCAAGATCCAGAAGTTCATGCTGCGCGAGCAGATGAAGTCGGCTTCGGCCATCGGTTGAGGAGCGCGGCATGTCATCCAGTTCCTCCGATTTCATCCTGCAGACCGTCGGTCTGACCAAGGAATTCAAGGGCTTCGCCGCCGTGCAGGACGTGAACCTGAACGTGCAGCGTGGCCACATCCACGCCCTGATCGGCCCCAACGGTGCCGGCAAGACGACGGTCTTCAACCTGCTGACCAAGTTCCTGCAGCCCACCCGCGGCACGATCACCTTCAACGGCATCGACATCAGCCGCGAGGAGCCGGCGCAGATCGCCCGCCGCGGCGTGATCCGCTCGTTCCAGATCTCGGCGACGTTTCCGCACCTGACGGTGCTGGAGAACGTGCGCGTGGCGCTGCAGCGCAAGGTGGGCAACTCCTTCCACTTCTGGAAATCCGAGAACACCCTGAATTCGCTCAACGACCGGGCGGTCGAGCTGCTGGAGTCGGTGGACCTGGGCGAATACGTCAACACCGTCACCGCCGAGATGCCCTACGGCCGCAAGCGGGCGCTGGAGATCGCCACCACGCTGGCGCTGGACCCGGAGCTGATGCTGCTGGACGAGCCGACGCAGGGCATGGGCCACGAGGACGTGGACCGCATCGCCGCGCTGATCCGCAAGGTCTCGAAGAGCCGCACCATCCTGATGGTCGAGCACAACCTGTCGGTGGTCGAAACGCTGTGCGACCGCATCACCGTGCTGCAGCGCGGGCAGATCCTGGCGGAAGGGCCGTACGCGGTCGTGTCCAAGGATCCCCGCGTCCTCGAAGCCTACGTCGGAGTCGAAGCATGACGGCCATCCCCTCGGGCGCCAGCGCCTTCACGCCCGGTGGCGAGCTGCTGCGCATCACCGACCTGCATGCCTTCTACGGCGAGTCGCACATCCTGCACGGCATCGACCTGACCGTGAACCGGGGCGAGCTGGTCACGCTGCTCGGCCGCAACGGCGCCGGGCGCAGCACGACGATGAAGTCCATCCTCGGGCTGGTCGGCCGCCGCACCGGCAAGATCATGTTCAACGGCACCGACATCACCGCGATGGCGCCGCACCGCATCGCGCGGCTCGGCATCGGCTTCTGCCCCGAAGAGCGCGGCATCTTCTCCGGCCTGACCACCGAGGAAAACCTGATGCTGCCGCCGCAGGTCGCCTCGGGCGGCATGACGCTGGACGAGATCTACACGCTGTTCCCCAACCTGCACGAGCGCCGCCACAGCCCCGGCATGCGGCTGTCGGGTGGCGAGCAGCAGATGCTGGCGATGGCCCGCATCCTGCGCACCGGCGCCAAGCTGCTGCTGCTCGACGAGATCACCGAAGGGCTGGCGCCGGTGATCGTCAAGAAGCTCGGCGAGGTGCTGCGGCTGCTGAAGTCACGCGGCTACACGATCCTGCTGATCGAACAGAACTTCCGCTTCGCCGCGCCGCTGGCCGACCGGCACATCGTGCTGGAGCACGGCGCCATCGTCGCGACCGTGACCAAGGAAGAGCTGCCGTCGCGCACCGAGATGCTGCACCAGATGCTCGGCGTCTGACCCCATTCCCCTGTTTTCCCGTGCCCCGAAACACCACGATCCCCTTCAGGAGACACCCCATGACACTCAAGCTCAAGCCCCTCTTTCAAGCCCTCGGCCTGGCCCTCGCCACGGTGGGCGCTGCCTCTGCGCAAGTCTCTGACGGCGTCGTCAAGATCGGCGTGCTGACCGACCTGTCCGGCACCTACTCGGACGTGGCCGGCAAGGGCACCGTCATCGCCACCCAGATGGCGATCGACGACTTCAACGCCAAGGAAAAGCCCTCGTTCAAGATCGAGATCGTCTCCGCCGACCACCAGAACAAGGGCGACATCGCTGCCAACAAGGCCCGCGAGTGGTTCGAGCAAGGCAAGGTGGACGTGGTCTCCGAGCTGGTGACGACCTCGGTCGCGCTGGCCGTGCAGAAGATCGCCAAGGAAAAGAACCGCATCGCGCTGGTCTCGGGCGCTGCCTCGACCCGCATCACCAACGAGGACTGCAACGACGTCACCGTCCACTGGACCTATGACACCTACGCGGTCGCCAACGGCACCGCCAAGGCCGTCACCATGGCCGGTGGCAAGAAGTGGTTCTTCCTGACCGCCGACTACGCCTTCGGCCATTCGCTGGAGAAGGACGCGACCGACGTGGTCAAGGCCAATGGCGGTGAAGTGGTCGGCGCCGTGCGCCACCCGTTCCCGGGTTCGGACTTCTCCTCGTTCCTGCTGAAGGCCCAGTCCTCCGGCGCGCAGATCATCGGCCTGGCCAACGCCGGTGGCGACACGATCAACTCGATCAAGCAGGCGGCCGAGTTCGGCATCACCCCGAAGCAGCAGCTCGCCGGCCTGCTGATGTTCATCACCGACGTGCATTCGCTCGGCCTGAAGGCCACGCAGTCGATGTACCTGACCGAAGGCTTCTACTGGAACCTCAACGACGACACGCGCGCCTGGTCCAAGCGTTTCTTCGACCAGCACAAGCGCATGCCGACGATGATCCAGGCGGGCCAGTATTCGTCCGTCATGCACTACCTGAAGGCGGTCAAGGCGGCGGGCACGGATGACACCGCCAAGGTGATGACCCAGATGAAGAAGACGCCGGTCAACGACTTCTTCGCCAAGAACGGCACCATCCGCGAGGACGGTCGCATGGTCCATGACATGTACCTGCTGCAGGTCAAGAAGCCGGCCGAGTCCACCACGCCGTGGGACTACTACAACGTGCGCGCCACGATCCCCGCCGCCGAGGCCTTCCAGCCGCTGTCGGCGTCGAAGTGCGCGCTGATCGCCAAGAAGTAACCCCCGGCGATCACAAGAAAGGCAGGCCACGATGGAACTCTTCGGCATCTCCTCCCAGGCACTGTTCGGCCAGCTGCTGCTCGGGCTGATCAACGGCTCGTTCTACGCCGTGCTGAGCCTGGGGCTGGCGGTCATCTTCGGCCTGCTCAACATCATTAACTTCTCGCACGGCGCGCTGTACATGATCGGCGCCTTCGTTGCGTGGCTGGGGCTGGAGTACTTCGGCCTCAACTACTGGGCGGCGCTGGTCGTGTCGCCGCTGGTGGTCGGCGCGCTGGGCATCCTGATCGAGCGGCTGCTGCTCAAGCACCTCTACAAGCTCGACCACCTCTACGGCCTGCTGCTGACCTTCGGGCTGGCGCTGATCGGCGAGGGCGTGTTCCGCAACCTCTACGGCAGTTCGGGCCAGAGCTACCCGGTGCCGGAACTCCTGCAGGGCGGCGTGGACCTTGGCTTCATGTTCATGCCGCTGTACCGCGGCTGGGTGGTGGTCGCCGCGCTGAGCGTGTGCGCCGTCACCTGGTACCTGATCGAGCGCACCCGGCTTGGCGCCACGCTCCGCGCCGCCACCGAGCGGCCCGAGCTGGTGCAGGCCCTCGGCATCAACGTGCCGGTGCTGGTCACCTTGACCTACGGGGCGGGGGTGGCGCTGGCGGCGTTTGCCGGCGTGCTGGCCGCGCCGGTGGTGCAGGTCAACCCGCTCATGGGCTCGAACCTGATCATCGTCGTGTTCGCGGTGGTCGTGATCGGCGGCATGGGCTCGATCCTGGGTTCCATCGTCACCGGGCTGGGGCTGGGCGTCATCGAGGGGCTGACCAAGGTGGTCTACCCCGAAGCGTCGGCGGTGGTGATCTTCGTGATCATGGTCGTGGTGCTGCTGCTGCGCCCGGCAGGTCTGTTCGGCAAACAGGCTTGAAGGAGCCATCCCCATGAAACCCGTTGTCGCATCCTCGAAATCCCAGGCCGGTCTGATGTTCGGCCTGCTCTTGGCGGTCGGTCTGGTCGCGCCCTTCGTGGCGTACCCGACCTTCCTGATGAAGCTGCTGTGCTTCGCGCTGTTCGCCAGTGCCTTCAACCTGCTGCTGGGCTTTGCCGGGCTGCTGTCCTTCGGCCACGCCGCCTTCTTTGGCGGCGCGGCCTACGTCTGCGCCTGGCTGGTGAAGGAAGCGGGCTGGTCGCCTGAACTCGGGCTGCTGGCCGGCACCGTGGTCGGCGCCGGCCTGGGCGCCGTCTTCGGCTGGGTGGCGATCCGCCGCGCCGGCATCTACTTCGCGATGATCACGCTGGCGCTGGCGCAACTCGTGTTCTTCTTCGCGCTGCAACTGCCGTTCACCGGCGGCGAGGACGGGCTGCAGGGCGTGCCCCGCGGCAAGCTGTTCGGCCTGATCGACCTGAGCGACAACCTGGCGATGTACTACTTCGTCTTCGCCGTGTTCTTCGCCGGTTTCGCGCTGATCTACCGCACGGTGCATTCGCCGTTCGGTCAGGTGCTCAAGGCCATCCGCGAGAACGAGCCGCGTGCCATCTCGCTGGGCTACCAGGTCGAGCGCTACAAGCTGGTCGCGTTCGTGATCTCGGCGGCGGTCACCGGGCTGGCGGGGTCGATGAAGGCGCTGGTGTTCCAGCTCGCGTCGCTGACCGACGTGCATTGGCACATGTCCGGCGAGGTGGTCCTGATGACGCTGCTGGGCGGCCTGGGCACCATCCTCGGCCCGGGTGTCGGCGCGGCCGTCATCGTGCTGCTGGAGAACGAACTCGCCGACAAGGTCGGCTCCTGGGTCACGGTGATCATGGGCTCGATCTTCGTCATTTGCGTGCTGGCCTTCCGGCGCGGCATCGTCGGCGAACTCAAGGCGCTGCGCGAGCGCATTCACTGAACCCGGACACCCATTCATGAACGATCTCAACGGTTACGACGTCGAAGACCTCTCGGTCGGCATGACGGCCACCTTCTCCAAGACCATCACCGAAGCCGACATCGTCCTCTTCGCTGGCGTCTCCGGCGACGGCAATGCGATCCACACCAACGAGGAATTTGCGTCGCAGACGGTGTTCAAGGGCCGCATCGCGCACGGTTTCCTCACCGCCAGCGTGATCTCGGCCGCGGTCGCCAACAAGCTGCCCGGCCCGGGCGCGATCTACCTCGACCAGCGCCTGAGCTTCAAGGCGCCGGTGCGGCCGGGCGACACGGTGCATGCGACGGTGCGCGTCAAGGAAGTGCAGCCCGAGCGCGGGCGGGTGCTGCTGGAGACGACCTGCACGGTGCGCGGCACGGTCGTGATCGATGGGGAGGCACTGGTCAAGGTGGGGTCGATGGCGCGTCGGCTGGCAGGCAGATCGTGAAGACGGCACCCGGCCCGGCCTCGGCCGGGTCGCCCACCGCCGGGTTGGCTGCGCGCAGCTCCCCGCCGTAACGCTCCAGCAATCCCCGGCTGATCCACAACCCCAGCCCGTTGCCATCCCGCTTGGTGGTGAAGAATGGCTGGAACAGCGCCGCCCGTGTCGCCTCGTCCAGCCCCGGCCCGGTGTCGGCCACCTCGATGCAGACGGCGCCGTCCACCGCCTCGCGCAACGCCAGCGTCAGCACCCGCTCCCGGTCGGTCCCCTCCGCCATCGCCTGCACGGCGTTCACCATCAGGTTGATCAGCACCTGCTGCAGCTCCTGCCGGTTGATCGCTACCCTCGGCGCGCTGCCCAGCATGCAGCGGTTGTCCAGCCGCACCCGCTCGCGCTCCAGCAGATACCGCACCAGCACCAGGCTGTCCTGCACCACCTCGGCCGCGTCCAGCCGCTCGACATAACCGGCGTACTCGTTCGGCCGTGCGTACTGCAGCAGTTGCGTGACGATCAGCCGCATGCGCTCGACCTGCGCGTCGATCAGGCGGATCTCGTCGCGCACCGGGGTGGCGTGGTCGCCGAGCGTCAGGCGCAGCAGGTCGAGGTTGCCCTGGATCACCGCGATCGGGTTGTTGATCTCGTGGGCGATGCTGGCGGTGAGCTGGCCGATGGCGGCGAGTTTCTCGCTGCGCACGAGCTGCTGCTGGGCGGCCTGCAGCTCGGCGGTGCGGTCGGCCACCTTGTGGTCCAGCTCGTCGCCCCAGCGCTGCAAGGCGCGGGTCTTGTCGTCGACGACATCCAGCAGGTGGTCCAGCGTCGTCGCCAGCCGGCCGATCTCGTCGGGCGGGGTGACCGGGCCGACGCGGGCGGTGGCCTCGCCGGATTCGACGCGGCGCATCGTCGCCGTCATCTGCTCCAGCGGCCGGAAGATGCGCCCCGCCGCCCGCAGCGACCACCACGCCGCCAGCAGCATGACCGCAAAGAACACCGCCCCGATGCCCGCCAGCACGGCGTATTTCGCCGCGACGAACGGCCGCTCCAGAAACCCGACGTAGAGCATCCCGACCCGCCGCCCGCCGGCATCCGCCAGCGGCAGGTAGCCCGAGACGTACCAGTCCTTGACCACGAAAGCCCGGTCCAGCCAGGTCTCGCCGCGCCCGAGCACCGCCTCGCGCACGGCTGCCGACACGCGGGTGCCGATCGCCCGTTCCGCCGCCGGGTCACCGAGGTCGTTGGCGAACAGCCGCACGTTGGTGCTGACGCGCACGTCGTCGAGGAAGAGCGTGGCGGTGCCCTGGCTGCCGAAGGCGAGCGAGCCTTCGGGGTAGACGATCTCGTTGATGTGGTCGATGAAGCCGAGGTTGCGGTTGAGCAGCACGCCGCCGCGCAGCCAGCCGACGGTTTCGCCCGCGGCCCCGGTGACGCGGGCGTGGGCGACGAGGACGAGGCCACGGTCTTCGGCGGTGCGGTCGGTGTACGCCGCACCCTCGGTGGCCACCAGCGTGATGCGGGATTGTTCGGCCAGCCCTGGCGACAGCACGTCGAGCTGCGCCGCGGGCAGCACGGCCACCGAGGTGCTGTTGCCGGCCACGCCCACCGCGTCCGGCGGCAGCAGTTGCAGGAAATCGAGGCCGTGCTCCTGCTGTGCCTGGGCCAGCAGGCCATCCAGTGCCGCGCCGCGCCCGGGCAGCGCCGTGGCCAGCGCGCGCTGCAGCCGGTAGGACTCGGCCACCGCCTGCGTGCCGCTGCCGACCTCGGCCAGCACGCGGTCGAAGTAGCCCTGTGCGACCGCCAGATCGCTGCGGATCTTGCCGATCAGCAGCCCGTCGATGGCCGTGTTGCCCCACAGCAGCAGGATCAGTCCCAGCAGCGGCAGCACGCCCAGCAGCGGCACCAGCGTGAGCGCGAGCAGCCGGTTGCGGATCGAGTGCGTCATCACCGCTTCAGCCGGCTGCCGCCCATTCCGCCACGCGCCGCTCCAGCGTGCGCCGCGAGATACCCAGCAGCTCGGCCGCACGGCCCTTGTCGCCGTCCACCGAGGCGAGCACGCGCAGGATGTGCTGCTTCTCCAGCGTGTGCAGGTCGGTGGTGCCCTGCACCGGGTCCGGTGGTTCGACCGGCTCGGGGGCCTGGTAGAGCGCCGTGACGTTGAGCCTGCCGAGGATCAGCGAGCGCTCGACGAAGTTGCGCAGCTCGCGCACATTGCCGGGCCAGTCGTACTGGCGCAGGTAGGCGAGTTCCTCGTCGCTCAGGGCCAGCGGCGCGGCACCCAGCTGCGGCGCCAGCAGCCGGACGAAGTGCTCGAACAGCAGCCCGAGGTCCTGCTTGTGCGCGCGCAGCGGGGGCAGGGCGATCTCCACCACCTGCAGCCGGTAATACAGGTCCGTGCGGAAACGGCCCGCTGCCACGGCCTCCGACAGATCCTGGTGGCTGGCGGCGACGATGCGCACGTCCGCCGGGCTCTTCTGCTGGCTGCCCAAGGGCCGCACCTGGCGTTCCTCCAGCACCCGCAGCAGGCTGGCCTGCACCGACAGCGGCAGCTCCCCCACCTCGTCGAGGAAGAGCGTGCCGCCCTGGGCGTAATGGAACAGGCCGTCGCGGGCCTGCGTCGCGCCGGGGAAGGCGCCGGGGGCGTGGCCGAACAGCTCGCTTTCCAGCAGCTCGGGCGGCAGGCCGCTGCAGTGCATGTGGACAAACGGCCCGGCGGCGCGGGTGCTGCGGTCGTGGATGGTCTGCGCGGCGAGTTCCTTGCCGGTGCCCGATTCGCCGAGCAGCAGCACGGGGCTGTTCACCTGCGCCACCCGCGCCAGCGCGTCGCCCAGCCGGCGCATCGCCAGCGAGTGGCCCACCAGCGGCAGCTCGGCCGGCTGCTGCGACTGGAGCGATTGCAGCGAGCGGCGCAGCAGGTAGTTCTCGCGCGTCAGGCGCGAGCGCTCCATGCCTTGCTGCACGGCGTTGAGGATCTGCGCCAGCCGGAAGGGTTTGAGGATGAAGTCCGATGCCCCGGCCCGCAGGGCCTCGATCGCCACGTCCAGGTCGGCAAAGGCAGTGATCAGCACCACTTCGCCGCCGTAGCCCTGTTCGCGCAACTCGCGCAGCCAGACCAGGCCGCTCTTGCCGGGCAGGGTGATGTCGAGGATGACGAGGTCGTAGCGGTGGGTGCTGACGAGGGTCTGGCCTTCCTCGGCGCTGCCCGCGGTGTGGACCTGGCCGAAGCGGGGCGCCAGCGCTTTTTCAAGGAAGTGGCGCATGCCGGGTTCGTCATCGACGATCAGCGTGGCGCCGTGGGGCCAATGGGTGTCGTGCATGGGGATGGTCATGTCGCGGGCGACTGTAGCAGCGGCACGGGGCACGGAAGTTTGCGATCGGCTGGGCGGGTTCTGGTGGACTGGCGCAGGGCGGGGGTCTATGCTTTGCGACGCTAGGTCCAAGTCACGTTTCTGCTGCACTGGCCCTGCGCCATTCGGGAGCACGCATGAATATTTTCGTGAGTGTGGGTACCACGGCAACGCCGGCCCAGGAAGCGTTCGTGCGGGCCATTGAAGAGCGACTCCGGACCGAGGGGCTCGTGCCCCAGACCGTCGGACGCACCTATTTCACGGCCGACTCTCCGTTCATTGGCGTCAACAAGCTGATGGGGTCCTGCAAGGGCGCCGTGGTCATCGCGCTCGAACGTGTCCACCTGGGTACTGGCACGGAACGGCGTGACTCCCCCAAGGCAGTGCCATTGCACGACATCAAGTTTGCAACACCGTGGAACCAGATTGAGGCTGCGTTGGCCTACGCGCAGAAAATTCCGCTGCTGGTGATCGCGGAGGATGGGGTGCGCCAGGATGGCCTGCTGGAAAACGGCTTCGACTGGTATGTCATCAAGGCAAAGCTGGATCCCGCATTTCTGAGCAGTACCGAGTTCAATGGTGTCCTGGCCTCGTGGAAGCAGAAGCTGACGGCCGCGCCTGGCAAGACCTTTCCCGTCATCGCTCCGGCTGAAATGACCGTTGGTCAGCTTGTTGGAGCGCTGAAGCCCACCCAGCTGTGGGCCTTGATGGGCTCGCTCTCCGCGCTGGTTGCTGGCGCGTTTACGCTCGGCGCCAAGCTGTTTCACTGAGGCTGTCAGAGCGCAGTCCGGACTGCCGTGGCGTGTCGTGGCGCGAGAGCACCGGACGAGTCTGCTGCTGGCGCTGGAGGACCACCAGCGCGGCCTGTCGCCGCCGAGCAAGGGCTTGGCTGCCCGGAAATGACGGGGGAAGGCGACCCCCCGGTTGCCCCCCAGTCTCCGGGGCGCTGCATGGCCTCTGCCCCGCCGATCCGGAAATCACCGGCGCAATCGGCAAAACCGCCCCTGCCCCCTTCCGAATGAACGATTGTTGACCCCCTCGCGGGCTCTGCATCCTCTCTCCCGGACCGTGAACTTTGGCCGTGCAGGACTGCACGCTGCCTGACCGGTCGTTCGCAAGCGGAACGAGGAGCGCAGATGAAGACGATCGGGTGGACAGCGGCTGCGGGCAGCTTGATGGTGCTGGTGGCGTGTGGTGGCGGGGGATCCTCGGGCAGCGCCGACAGCGTGGCGAGCAGCGCCGCACCGGTGCGGATCAGCGGGGTGGTGGCGCAGGGCGCGGCGCTGGTGGATGCCAAGGTGACGGCGCGGTGCGCGTCGGGGCCGACGGCCTCGGCGACGAGCGGATCCAGTGGCGCCTATGTGCTGGAGGTGGGCGAGGGCGCCTTGCCTTGCGTGCTGGAGGCGGTGTCCGCGGACGGGGCCTGGACGCTGCACTCCGTCGCCATCGGCAACGCCGGCACACCCGCCGTGACGGCGCACATCACCCCGCTGACGGAGCTGCTGGTGGCGCAACTCGCCGGCACCGCGCCGGCCACGTTCATGGCCAAGGCGACCGCACGCACGCTGGGCGCCACGATCACGCCGGCCAACATCGCCAACGCCCAGGCGACGGTCGGCAGCGTGCTGAAGCTGATGGGCGTGAACCCGGCGCCCATCACCGACGCGCTGAGCCAGCCGCTGGTGGCCGCATCTGCTGTCCAGCGCGGCAATGCCCATGACAAGGTGCTGGACGCGCTGGCCGAAGCCATGCGTGGCTCGGGCGCCAAGCTGGCGGACATGGTCGGGCTGGTGACCAGCCGTGCGCGCACGCTGGAGCGTGCTGGCAGCTCGGTGCTGACGGGGCAGCTCGGCTACATGGGCGACGAGTAGGCACGCACAGGGCCGCCGGCCGCGGTGAAGTGCGGAACTGGGGGTGGACTCCGCTGTTTTTGTGGCGACAGCTGGTCGTGTCCGGGAGTGAAAGTCGGGAACGTCTTTTCACCCTGGATCTCGCCATGCCCCAACTTCGATTGCTGTCTGCTTCCATTGTTCTCGCCCTGGGCCTGTCCGCGTGCGGCGGCGGTGACTCGCCCACCGCCACACCCGACGCTGGTACGCCAGGCGCATCGGCCAGCGCACTGAGCGGGGTGTTGGTCGATGACCTGATCGTCGGTGCCACCATCTTCTGTGACGGCAACGAGAACGGCGTCCTCGACACCGGCGAGTCCAGCGCGACCACCGATGCTGACGGTACATACACCTTCGACCGGGCTTGCTTCGCGTCGATCGTCAGCACCGCGGGGACCGGCTACGACAAGAGCACGATGAAGGTGCCGAAGGGCCAGTACCGCGCGCTGGCCGGCAGCCTGGTGGTCTCGCCCTTCACGACGATGCGGGCCGTCAGCGGCCTGAGCGACGAGGAGTTCAAGGCCGTGCTGACCAAGCTGGGCCTGGGTGGCATCGATGTCGCGACCTTCGACCCGACCAAGGACGTCGCCCGTGCCACGACCGCCGCGGCCATCGCCAAGATCCTCAACGACATCTCGGAAATCGTCGCCAGCGCCGGTGGCGACTCGGCCGCTGCGTTCAAGGCCGCCACCATCGCCATGGCTGCGCATGTGAAGGCGAGCACCGGCACCGCCTTCGGCAGCGACACGGACCTGGGCAGCCTCGTCGGCGCTGCCGCCGAAGCGGGACTGCGCGCCGGCAACAAGAACAGCTCCGGCGCGGCCATCTGGACCGAAAAGGCGCTGGGCAACGCCAAGTCGCTGGCCGCCGCCGGCATCACCACGCTCGCCGCCAACATCAAGAAGCGCACGACGCTGGCCGACGCGCTCAATGACCTGAGCAGTGGCGCTGCCGTGAACATCGTCGGTGACACCGATCTGGACGACGACACCAAGGTCGAAGAAGGCCGTGGCAAGGCCAATGACACGGTCGAGATGGGCAAGCCGCAGTACGTGTCCGTCAAGGGGGACGCCGTGACCATCGCCCCGCTGACGGGTGAAGCCGCGGACTACACGCTGGCGCAATTCGCCGCTGGTCTGAGCCTGCCCGGGCAGACCCTGTCGACCCTGAGCCATGTGACGCTGCCGCTGGACAGCACGGTGCTGGCGCTGCCGCGCGGTGGTGCGGTGGTGTCGCTGGCGCTGGAGATCGAGAACACGGCCACCGGCGGCCTGATGCAGGGCGCCATCGACAAGGTGGTGCTGACCCGCAACACCAATGGCTCGGTCAGTGCAGCGATCCGCAGCGATTCCAGGCTGCACCTGTACTTGCAGACCGCCACCGGCATCCAGATCGGCACCGGCAGCGCACCGCTGGAAGGGGTCGGCACGCCGCTGCTGGCCAATGGTGCCAGCGGTCTGGGCATCGATCTGCAGAAACTGGCCAGCGGCATGCGCAAGCACTTCCCGGACAACACCTCCCTGATCAACAAGGTGCTCGCCGAGACAGGCACCTTCCGGGTCAAGGTCGTGGTCGCCGACATGGACTTCCGCCACGCCGATGGCACCCGCCTGGGTGTTGGCAAGGTGGCGGTCAAGGTGCCGGGCAGCAACGCCGTGGCCCGCAAGGTCAGCGGCATCGCGGTCTCCGGTCTCGTCACGTTCTGAGCGCGTGATGCTGCCCCGTGCCCGGTTGGCGGTTGCCGTCATCGCCGTGACCGCCGGGTGCGGCGGCTTTGCCAGTCTGGCGGGTGCGGCGCCGCTGGATGCCTTGCTGGACCTTGGCGACGATCCGAAGGCCCCCACCCGGTGGACGGTCGAGGCGGTCGGGGATGTGACCCAGGCGCTCTTCGATGCCGCCCGCATCGACCGGCGAGCCGGGCAGACCACGGCAGCCCGGCTGCACCTGACCTCGGGGCCGTGGTCTTTCGAGCTGGGTGGCCACCAGCGCGCGCTCCACGACAAGAGCAACGACTACCGCGTGCAAAGCTGGCACTCGGCGGTGCAGTTCGAGCCGGGCGACACCACGGCGGCCGATGCCCTGCGCTGGGGTGTGCGGCTGGGCGCCTGGGGCAACCGGTCCGACCACCTGCTGCAGAGCACCAACGCGTCGCTCAAGGTCAGTGGCCTGAAAGCCCGTCTCACCGAAATGGAGCTGGTCCAGCCACGCGACCTGCAGTGGCAGCTGGACCTCATCGGCCGCGCCCGCCTGGCCGACCCCCGCTGGACGCTCAGCGGCTTCGCGGGCGTTGGCACCAGCGCGGTCACCCGCTCGGTCGTCAGCGGCAAGGCCACGATTTCGGGCTGCACCTACCAGTTGCAGTTCGGGGACGAGCGCCTCAACGCGCTGCCGATGCCGGACTGTCCCAAGGCGCTCATTGTCAGCGTGCCCAACACGCTGCTGGCCGTCGATGTGCTGGAGGAGACCCGCTACCGCTCCGTCTATGGCCACGCTGGCGCGGCCGTGCACTGGACCGTCGCGCCCTGGCGGCTGGCGCTGGGCGGCGAGCTGCAGCAGTGGCAGCGCACCGGCGCCACCGAGCGCCAGACGCGCAATGCGCTGCTCGTCAGCGAGGCCGCACACGCCTTCGACCCTGCGCTGTCCGTGGTGGTGCGCGGGCAATACATGCACCGCCAACTGCTGGGCGAGGTGCCGATGCTCTACAACGCCCGGTCCACCGCCAGCACACGCCGGGTCGTGTCGGTGTCGGTGGGTCTGCAAGCCAAATTCTGAACGCGGAGCCCCAGACTGGCATCAACCCAGCGCGCGCGTGATTGCCGCGAGCAGTGCATCGGCCCGGAAAGGCTTGTGCAACACCTGCAGACCGCTGGCCGCCATCAGCGCGATGTCATCCGGCGCGGTGTCGCCCGTGATGACCAGCACGGGGACCGGCCCGCCGTAACGCCGCACCGCCTCGATCACCTCGATGCCGGTCGCGCCACGCAGCCGGTGGTCGGTGATGAGCAGGTCGATGCCGACGTGGCCCCGCGGCCGTGCGGCCAGGCTGCGCCGCAATGGCGTCAGGCCATCATGCGTCTCGACCACGGCACCCCAGGCTTCCAGCCTTGCCCGGAGCGCCACCCGGACCGCGGGTTCGTCCTCCACCACGGTCAAGCGCAGGTCCGCGAGTGGACGTGCATCACCCGACACGCTGATCGGCTGCGGCAGGTGCGTTCGCGCACGCGGCACCAGGATCGAGAAGCAGCTGCCATGGTCCTGCCGCGAGCGCAGTTGCAGCCGGTGGCCGAGCAGGGTGGCGCTTCGCTGCACGATCGACAGCCCCAGGCCGAGCCCGCGACTGCCATCGCCGCTGTGGCCCGACTGCCTCGCCACGGGGCGCTCGCCGCGCTGGTCGGAGAGTTGCACGAATTCCTCGAAGACGGTGCGCTGGTGCGCCGCCGGAATGCCGTGTCCCGTGTCCCAGACCTCGATGCACAGCTCCTCCCCGCGGCGCCGCGCCGCCACCAGCACACCGCCGCTTTCCGTGTAACGCACCGCGTTGCTGACGAGGTTGCGCAGGATCTGCTCCAGCATCACCGGGTCGGACAACACCGCCTCGCGCGTTGGCCGGAAGCGCAATGCGATGCCCTTGCGCCGGGCCGTCTCGCCGTCGTGGCTGGCGATGGCATCGAACAGGGGCTGCAGCGCCACCGTCTGCAACCGCGGGCGCATGGTGCCAGCGTCCAGCCGCGACAGGTCGAGCAGGCCCTTGAGCAGGTCCTCCATGGACGACACGGCCTCGTTGACCCGGTCGGTCATCGGCCGCAGCGCGAGGGGCACCTGCTCGCGCATCAGGTCGATCAGCAGCCCGATCGTCACGACGGGCTGGCGCAGGTCGTGGCTGGCGGCGGTGAGAAAGCGGGTCTTGGCCTGGTTGGCCTGCTGCAGCGCTTCGGTGCGCTCGATGACACGGCGTTCCAGGTCGGCGTTGAGTTGCTCCACCTGGTGCAGCGCGCCGACCAGCCGCTTGATCAGCACCCCGCCGACGATGGCCAGCGACACCGGCAGTGCGTAGGGCAGCCAGTAGGCGTCCATCACCGAGGTCATGCCGCGCCAGTAGAGATAGTCGTGCAGCGCGGAGAGCATCGACCCCACCACGGCTGCGGCCAATGCGCAGCGCAGAGGCAACCGCAGCCGGCTGGTTTCTCGCCACAGCGGCATCAGCGACAGTGCCACTCCAGTGAACACCATCGGATAGCTGCCGGCGCGCACGTCCTCCAGCGAGTCCGTCAGTCCGCCCCAGACGGCCATCGCCAGCAGCACCACGGTGCTGATCTGCAGGATGCCTGCGGCGACGGCGTGGCGGCGCCCGGACAGCACCATCGCACTCCGGCACAGCAGCGCACCCGAGACCACTTGCAGCCCGAAGAGTGCGGCAACGGCCAGTGGTGACGCGCTGTCCACCATGTTGTAGTGCGCGATGTTGCACGCGGCGATCAGTACCCACAGCGTCCCGAAGCTGCCCAGCAGGCGCTCGCTGCGTCGGCGCCACCAGATGAGCAGCAGGAACACCGCCAGCGCGGTACCCGCGACGTTCAGCCAGATCGGCAGCATGACCGACAGGCGCAGCCGTGTGAGGTAGCCCTCGGCCATCGCGGCGGCGGGGCCGATCATCACCGTGGACAGGCCGCCGCGGCTGCTGTGGGCCACCGACAGCTCCACGTGGTTCACGCCGGCCCGCAGCAGGTGCGGCGGCAGGCTGATCCACTGCATCGTCGGGTGGCCGCCCGCGACGACCGGGTCGATGTGTTCCAGCGTCGACCCGCTCACCAGCCAGCCGTTCAGGCGCACCTCGTGCACATCGCTGAGCCGGGCCATGCACAGCGCCCACATGGTGGTGGGCGCGGTGTCGAGGCTGATGCGGCTGCGGTAGTGGCCGATGCCGGTGTCGTCCAGACCGCGGGCGCTCCAGGTATCGGGCAGCGGAACAGGCACCGGCGCGGTGCGCAGGTCGTGGGTGAACAGCGCCTCCCGCAACTCGATCACCGGGGGCGCGTGACCTTCCGCGGGGAGCTTGCCATGTTCAGCGCGGGCGACGGCTGGCGCCAGTGATGCCAGCAGCCCGCACAGCGCGAGCAGGCTCAGGACGGCAGCGAAGAGGCGGGCGGCAGCGGTGTTCATCGGCGGACAGGATCATCGCAGACCCGACCGCCGCCGGACCTGCTGTCCGCTTCAGTTCAGATTCAGCTCGGCTGCAAGCCCAGGATCCACTTGACCAGGTTGCGCGCGTCGGCTTCCTTGATCGCCACGGCGTTCGGCGGCATCGCCAGCCCGGAGGCCTTGCCCTTCCAGTGGCTTTCGTAGGGATTGGAGCCCTTGAGCACCGTCACGGTCAGTGCGTCGAGCGCCTTCTTGTCGCCCTTGTACTTGGCCGCCACGTCCTTCCAGGCCGGGCCGATCGGGGCCAGACCGTCCGGGCCCTTGCCACCCGGATCGATGTGGTGGCAGGTCATGCAGCCGCTTTTGCTGGCCAGGGCGAGCATGGCGTCGTCCCTGGCCTGGTCGGCCTGGGCGACTCCGGCGGCACACAGCAGTGCGACGGCGGCAAGGGTGGGATGAAAGGCGATCTTCATGGGGGCTCCTGAAGCGGCGCACGGGCCGCGTGGTGTTCGGATGCCGCCAAGTTACGGCCAGGCCATGCCGCGCCCTTGCGCAGGATCAAGCTGCGCCGTGCTTTTGCCAGCCTGGAGCAGCGCTGTTGCCGGCTGGATCGCCGGTGTTGCCGCCCGTTGCTGCACGCTGGAGCAACATGGCGTCGCCATAGCTGAAGAAGCGCATCCGGCGCGCAATCGCCTCGGCATAGAGCGTGCGGATGGTGCCGTGGCCGGCGAAGGCACTGACCAGCATCATCAGCGTGCTGCGCGGCAGGTGGAAGTTGGTCACCAGCCGGTCCACGACGCGGAACTGGAACCCCGGCGTGATGAAGATGTCGGTCTCGCGGGCGCCGGCCTGCAGCGTGCCGCCTAGCGCGGCGGATTCGAGCGAGCGCAGCGTGGTGGTGCCAACCGCGACGACCCGGCCGCCCCGGGCGCGGGTGGCGGCGATGGCGTCCACGGTGGCCTGCGGCACGTCGAACCACTCGCTGTGCATGCGGTGGTCGGCGATGGTGTCCACGCGCACCGGCTGGAAGGTGCCGGCGCCGACGTGCAGCGTCACGCTGGCCCGGCCGATGCCCCGTGCGTCCAGCGCCGCGAGCACGCCTTCGTCGAAGTGCAGTGCAGCGGTCGGCGCGGCGACGGCGCCGGGGTGGCGGGCGAAGACGGTCTGGTAGCGGCGGGCGTCGTCCGCGTCGTCCGCGTGCGTGATGTAGGGCGGCAGCGGGATGTGGCCGAAGCGTTCCAGCAGCGCGAGCGCGTCGCCCGGCAGGCGCAGGTGAAACAGCCCACCCTCCGGCCCGCAGCGCCCGAGCACCTCGGCCGCGAACGTGGCCCCCTGCGCGTCACGGAAATGCACCGTCTGCCCCGCCTTCGGTGACTTGCTGGCGCGCAGGTGCGCCCAGACCTCGTGCCGGCCGTCCGCCGCCCCGGGCAGCACGCGCTCGACCAGCGCCTCGACCGAGCCGCCCGTGTCCTTCGCGCCGTAGAGCCGGGCGCGGATCACCTTGGTGTCGTTGAAGACGAGCAGGTCGCCGGGTTCCAGCAGCGTCGGCAGCTCGCGGAACACGCGCTCGACGGCGGGCAGCGTGCGGCCATCGAGCAGGCGGGAGGCGCTGCGCTCGGCGGCGGGGTGCTGGGCGATCAGCGCGGGCGGGAGGTCGAAATCGAAGTCGGCGACGGTGTAGGACACGGGAGGCACAGGGGTCACGGTGGTACGGGGCGGTGGCTTGCGGGCGGGTTCGGGGAGGTGCAGAATATAACGGCAGTTATAACCTCGACGACATGGACACGGAGTCTGTCATGCACGCATTGAAGCTTACCCAGATCGGCAACTCGGTCGGTGTCATTCTGCCCAAGGAGCTGCTGGCACGGCTCAAGCTGGAGAAGGGCGACGTGCTGTTCGTCACCGACACCCCGGATGGTGTGGCACTGACCTCGTTCGATCCCTCGTTCGAGGACCAGCTCGACATGGGCCGCGAGTTCATGCGCGAGTACCGCGACACCTTCCGCGCACTGGCCAAATGAGCACCGCCGCCAACACGCCTTGGCGCTGGGTGGACAAGCGCATGCTGATGCTGCTGCACGACGAGAGCCTGGCGCAGCACGGCGGGTTGTCCGGGCTGCGTGACGAGGGCTTGCTCGATTCGGCCTTGGCGCGACCGCAGAACCTCGCGACCTACGGCGATCCTGATCTGGCGGCGCTGTCCGCGTCGTATGCGTTCGGGCTGGTGCGCAACCACCCGTTCGTGGACGGCAACAAGCGGGCGGCATTCCTCGGGGTTGGTCTGTGTCTCGGGTTGAACGGTTGGCGCCTGACCGCCGGGCAGGCTGAGGCGACGGTCGCTGTGCTGGCGCTGGCGGGCAGCGAGATCGGCGAAGACGAATTCGCCGCCTGGCTGCGCGAGCACCTCGCCCCCCGTGGACGTTAAGGACGCCCCAGCCCCGGCCGCGAAAGCCGCCAAGTCCGCCCCCCAGCGGGCGATGGAGAAACTCGGCCTCGTGCGCGACATCGACCTGGCGCTGCACCTGCCGCTGCGCTACGAGGACGAGACGCGGCTGACCCCCATGTCCGCGCTGCGCGAGGGCGACACGGTGCAGGTCGAGGCGGTGGTGCGCGAGGCGTCGATCCAGGGGGCGCGGCGGCAGTTCGTCGTCTGGCTGGTGGACGACCGAGGCGGCCGCGACGAGCTGATGCTGCGCTTCGTGCATTTCTTTCCGTCGCACCAGAAGGCGTTGATCCCAGGGGCGCGGGTGCGGGTGCGGGGCGAGGTGCGCGGCGGCTTCCTCGGGCGCGAGATGGTGCATCCGGCGTTCAAGGTCGTGACCCTCGGCGCGCCGCTGTCCGATGCGCTCACCCCCGTCTACCCAACGAGCGCGCAACTGCCGCAGGCCTACCTGCGCAAGGCGGTGGCGGCCGGGCTGAAGCGGGCGCCGCTGGACGAGGTGCTGCCCGCCGGTGTCGTGCCCA
>NZ_JANPAB010000043.1:0-7716 GCF_031429695.1 Sphaerotilus sp. | reverse complement strand
GAATCGGTTCCCTGGAGTTGAAGGGATTAAGACACAAGCTTTTGCGGTATCCACAGCAAACGACTAGGTCTGAATCGGTTCCCTGGAGTTGAAGGGATTAAGACTTCAAGTCGTTCATCTCTTCCCTCAAAACCTTCAGTCTGAATCGGTTCCCTGGAGTTGAAGGGATTAAGACTTTGCCGTCTCGGTGGTTTCTGCCGTGTCGGTGGGTCTGAATCGGTTCCCTGGAGTTGAAGGGATTAAGACTCGAACAGGGCGGCTTCCGTGCCGGTCGCGGCCGTCTGAATCGGTTCCCTGGAGTTGAAGGGATTAAGACGCCATGATTTCTTCGATCGTGCTCATGCCTTGGTCTGAATCGGTTCCCTGAAATTGAAGGGATTTGAGTTTCAACGCGATGGCGCATCGCGGAGTTTGCGCAACAGGAATTGATCGCGCTTGGCGAGCCGTGGGGCTCGCTGTTTCCGAGCGGAGGTCGGCAAGCTTGCCGATGGCTCGGCGTGGCGCTGGCCAGGGCCAAGATGCACTCCATCACCACCCACCCAGCGTCAACGCCATGAGCGCCCACCGCCAGCTCTACCTCGCCGCCTACGACATCCGCGATGACCGCCGCCGCGTCGGCGCGCTCAAGATGCTGCGCGGCTATGCCACCGGTGGGCAGAAGTCGGTCCACGAGGTCTGGCTGACCGAGGCGGAGAAGCGCACCGTGCTCGGTGACATGGTCTATCTGCTCAACGACGAGACCGACCGCTTCTTTCTGCTGCGGCTGGACCCGCGCAGCCGCACGCTGCTCATCGGCCGCGCTGTGGCGCCCGCCGATCCGGACTATTTCTACATCGGTTGAACTGACCGAGAACCGTGCCTGTCGGGCCGGATTACTCAGGCCGAGGACACCATCCGGATCT
Source organism: Sphaerotilus sp. (assembly GCF_031429695.1). Classification (GTDB taxonomy): domain Bacteria; phylum Pseudomonadota; class Gammaproteobacteria; order Burkholderiales; family Burkholderiaceae_C; genus Sphaerotilus. Next base: position 6,814 of record NZ_JANPAB010000043.1, on the reverse strand, counting down.
CAAGGCGGCACCCGACCGCCTCGGCATATTTCCGCAATGTCGCGAGCGACGGCGCGTGCTTGCGGGAACCGAGACTGCTTTCGACCCGAGCCAGCGCAGATTGCTTGACGCCCATGCGCTGTGCCACTTGCTCCTGGGTTAGTCCAGCGGCCAGACGCGCCTGTAGCAGGGCATCCAGCGCCGCGAACTCTTCCTGTGCTGCGTCGTGTGCTGCCTTGAAGACCGGGTCACGGGCTGCGCGTTCAGCGGCATAGCCAGCAGGGTCAAAGTGCACTGGGGCATAGCCCTGCGGCGTTTGCGGCGGTGTTACGGTTTTCTGGTGTCGGGTCATGGCTGAAATATAACGTGCATGTTATTGACTGTCATCCTTTCCCGTGTCTCGCTTGGCAAGCTTGCGGAATCGGGAGCGCTGGCCTGGTCAGGGGAAGAATGGACCACATCGACACTCCGCCCCAGCGGCTGCACCCATGTCCACCCTCCTGCTTGACCGCGCCCACCTCGAAGTCCGCACCGATGGCGACGCACTCGCGCTGTACGAGAACGGCGAGCGGCGCGGCTGCGTGCCGATCAAGCTGCTGGACCGCTGCGTGATCCACGGGGCACAGACGCGGCTGGACAGCGGCGTGCTGATGAAGCTGGCCGAGGCGGGGGTGGGGACGGTGATCCTGAGTCCCCGTGTCGGGCGGCGGGTGGCGATCGTGCTGGGCGCGGCGCACAACGACGCCGCCGTGCGGCTGGCGCAGGCGCTGCGGGTGATGGACAGCGCGTGGTGCCGCGATTGGGCGCACTCGGTCGTCACCGCCAAGCTGCGCCGCCAGCAGCGCACGCTGGGCACCTGGCTCGCCGCCCGCCCCGATGCCCGCAAGCCGCTGACCGATGCACGGCGCAGCGTGGCCGGGGCGCTGGCGTCGCTGGCCGATCCGACGGTGCCGGCGCCCGACACGGCGGCGTTGCGCGGCATCGAGGGCGCAGCGGCACGGGCGCACTTTGCGGGGCTGGCCGCCGTGCTGCCACCGTCGCTGAATTTCACCGGGCGCAACCGCCGCCCGCCGCGCGATCCGGCCAATGCCTGCCTGTCGCTGGCCTACACGCTGTTGCACGCCGAGGCGGTCAGCGCGGCGCACGCGGCCGGGCTGGACCCGCTGCTGGGCTTCTACCACCGGCCCGCCTTCGGACGCGAGTCACTGGCCAGCGACCTGATCGAGCCGCTGCGGGCCGAGGTGGACCTGTGGGTGTGGATGCAATTCCGCGACCGCGATCTGCGCGAGGACCAGTTCACCTTCGACAAGGGCGCCTGTCTGCTCGGCAAGGCGGGGCGGCAAGGCTTCTATGCCGCGTGGGCGTCGGCGGTGAAGCCGCTGCGGCGCTGGTTGCGGCTGCGCTGTGCGGGGCTGGCGCGTGCGCTGCGCGAGCAGGGGATGGGCCTGATCGACACCGATCCACCTGAGGAGGAAGCCACATGACGATCCACTCCCCGCGTCCGATACCGGCCACGGCGGCTCGGCTGGCGCAGCGGGCGGCGGATGCGCGCTCGCTCTACCTGATGTCGCCGCACCCGCTGCGCGTGACCTCGACCGGCGAGGCCCTGGTCGTGCGTGACCACGAAGGGCAGGTCGTGCGCTTTCCGGTGGCGCGGGTGCTGCGCGTGGTCTGCACCGACACGGCCGAGTGGAGCGGCGCGGCGCTGGTGCTGTGCCAGCAGCGCGGCATCACCATCACCTGGCTGGACGGGCACGGCGAAGCACTGGGCCACTTGTGGCCGACGCGCAGCCGGCCAGTCGATCTGGCGGAGGCGCTGGGGGCGCTGGCGTCGGAGTCGGCGGACTGGTCGGCGTCGTACGACAACTGGCTGCGCCACCAGCGGCTGCATGTGCTGCAGCACTGGGCCGGCGAGCGGGCGCGGGCCGGGCAGCCGGTGCATGCACCGGAGTGGGAGCAGGCCAAGCGGCAGTACGTGTACCTGGGACAGACGGCCGATGTGCTGCCGCCCGTGCTGCACGGAATGGCCGCGGCACTGGTGGCGGCGCGGCTGGCGGAATGTGGGGTGTTGCCGCACTACTGGTGTGCGGTGGGCGAGCCGGTCGCGCTGGCGCAGGATCTGACGAGGCTGGTCTGGGCCGAGATGAATCTGGGCGCTGGCGCGCTGGCGGCGGCGGTGGAGCAGCCACGCGAGGCTGTGGCGATTTTCGAACGCTGGAGCGTGACCCGCGCGGGCGCGATCCACGCGCATCTGGCCAACCTGCGGGCGCACGCGCTGCGCGAGCTGGCGGTCTGACCCACCCATCCAAGGAGCTTGCCCCATGAGCCTGCATGACCCTGCGCGCTGGATCGTCACCTATGACATCACCGACCCGCGGCGCGGTGCACGGGTGCATCGCTTCATGAAGGCGCAGGGTGTGCCGCTGCAATACAGCGTGTTCATCGTGGAGGCGTCTGCCGCTCGGATGCACGCGCTGATGCTGGAGCTGGAGGCGCTGATCGCGCCAGCGATGGACGACGTGCGGGCGTACCGCTGGACGGTACAGGCCGAGTCGCACGCGCTGGGCAAGCCGCTGTTGCCGGACGGCGTGCTGATCGGGGCGGAAGCGGCCAAGCCGACGCGGCGGGTGGTGCGGCGCATGGTGGCGCCGTCGGACGCCTGATTGGTTGCCGTCGTTGGGTGAGCCCGCCACTACACTGGCCCTCATGAGCACCGCCGCCCCCGCACTGCCCCGCCGCAAGCTGCCCATCGGCATCCAGAACCTGCGCGAGATCCGCGAGGACGGCCACTACTACGTGGACAAGTCGGGCATGGCGATCGACCTGATCGAGTCCGGCAAATCGTATTTCCTCAGCCGCCCGCGCCGCTTCGGCAAGAGCCTGCTGGTGGACACGTTCAAGGAGCTGTTCGAGGGCAACCGCGCCCTGTTCACGGGCCTGGCCGCCGACACCCGCTGGGACTGGTCGCGGCGCTACCCGGTGATCCGGATCAGCTTCGGCGGCGGCGTGGCCAGCAACGCGCAGGAACTCGACTACCGCATCCAGCACAACCTGCGCAGCAACCGCGCCGCACTCGGCCTGCCGCTGCCCGCCGATGTGCCCATGGGCGATGTGGCCGGCAACCTGGCCAGCCTGATCGAGCAGGCGCACCTTCACTGCGGGCTGCCCGTGGTGGTGCTGGTGGACGAGTACGACAAGCCGATCCTGGACAACCTGACCGATCCCGAAGCGGCCCGCGCCATGCGCGAGCGGCTGAAGAACCTGTACATGGTGCTCAAGGAATCCGACGCGCACCTGAAGTTCGTGTTCCTGACCGGGGTGTCCAAGTTCAGCAAGGTCAGCCTGTTCTCGGGCCTGAACAACCTCACCGACATCACCCTGGACCCGCAGTACAGCGCACTGTGCGGTTACACCGACCACGACATCGACACCGTCTTCGCACCAGAACTGCCGGGGCTGGACCGCCAGGAAATCCGCCATTGGTACAACGGCTACAACTGGGGCGGCACCAGCGTCTACAACCCCTTCGATGCGCTGCTGCTGTTCCGCCGCCGGGAGTTCAAGTCGTACTGGTTCGAGACCGGCACGCCCACCTTCCTGGTGAGGCTGCTGGCCGAGCAGCAGTGGTTCACACCGGACCTGGTGCGGCTGCAGGCGGATGAGTCGCTGCTGACGAGCTTCGAGGTGGAGCACATCGATCCAGCCGCCTTGCTGTTCCAGAGCGGCTACCTGACGCTGCGGGAGACCCGGCAGCTCCAGAACCAGGACATCCTCTACACGCTGGGCTACCCGAACCGGGAGGTCGAGGTGAGCTTGAACCGCGTGCTGCTGCCCAGCTACGGTGTGCCCGAGCGGGTCGTGCTGCAGACGCGGTTGTCGCTGCTCGACGCGCTGGTCGAGGCGGACCCGCTGGCCATCGAAACGTCACTCCGGGCGCTGTTCGCCAGCATCCCGAGCGACTGGTATCGGCGCAACCCGCTGGCCGGTTTCGAGGGGCATTGCGCCAGCGTGTTCTACAGCCACCTCGCCGGCCTGGGGCTGGATCTGCGGGTAGAAGACGCGACGAACCACGGCCGCATCGACCTGACGGTGACGCTGCCCGGCAAGGTGTTCCTGTTCGAGTTCAAGGTGGTGAGCGACGCCCCGGAAGGCCATGCGCTCCAGCAGATCCGCGACAAGGGCTATGCCGAGAAATACCTGGGCCAGGGCTCGGACGTGCATCTGATCGGGGTCGAGTTCAGCCGGACGGCGCGCAATGTCGTCGGCTTCGAGGTCGAGACGCGCACCGGCTGATCGCCCGCCCCGCACGCAAAAAAGCCCGCCGATCGCTCGGCAGGCTTTTCTGTTGTTGACGCTGGCGTCAGGCGTTCAGCTTCGCCTCGATCGCCGCCTTCGTCGCGGTCAGCTCCGCCGGCAGGTGGTACGCCAGTTGCGCGAACAGCTCGCCGTGCAGCGCCATTTCCTGCTTCCACGCAGCGCGGTCAATGCCGATGACGCTGTCGAACTGCGCCTGGCTGAAGTCCAGGCCCGCCCAGTTCAGGTCGCCGTAGTTCGGGCTGACACCAAAGAGGTTTTCCGAACCACCGGCCTGGCCCTCGATGCGGCCGAGCATCCACTGCAGCACGCGGGCGTTGTCGCCATAACCCGGCCAGACGAACTTGCCGTCCGCGCCCTTGCGGAACCAGTTGACGCAGTAGATCGCCGGCAGCTTGCCGCCCGCGGCCTCCAGCTTGGCGCCCACGTCCAGCCAGTGCTGGAAGTAGTCGCTCATGTTGTAGCCCATGAACGGCAGCATCGCGAACGGGTCGCGGCGCACGATGCCCATCTGTCCCGCTGCGGCAGCCGTCGTCTCCGACCCCATCGTCGCGGCCATGTAGACACCTTCGATCCAGTTGCGGGCTTCGGTCGCCAGCGGCACGGTGGTCGAGCGGCGGCCGCCGAAGATGAAGGCATCGATCGCCACACCGGCCGGGTTGTCCCACTCGGGGTCGAGCGCCGGGTTGTTGGCTGCGGCGACGGTGAAGCGGGCGTTCGGGTGCGCGGCGGGGCGCAGCTTGCCATCGGCGCCGCGGGCGGTTTCCGGCGTCCAGTCCTGGCCCTGCCAGTCGATCAGGTGGCTCGGCAGTGCGTCGGTCATGCCTTCCCACCACACGTCACCGTCGTCGGTCAGCGCGACGTTGGTGAAGATCACGTCCTTGTCCAGCGACGCCATGCAGTTCGGGTTGGTCTTGTAGTTGGTGCCCGGGGCGACGCCGAAATAACCCGCTTCCGGGTTGATGGCGCGCAGCTTGCCGTCCACCGGCTTGATCCAGGCGATGTCGTCGCCGATGGTGGTGACCTTCCAGTCGCCCAGCTCGGCGGGCGGGATCAGCATCGCGAAGTTGGTCTTGCCGCAGGCGCTCGGGAAGGCGGCGGCGACGTGGCTCTTCTTGCCCTCCGGCGAGGTCACGCCCAGGATCAGCATGTGCTCGGCCAGCCAGCCCTGGTCGCGGCCCATGGTCGAGGCGATGCGCAGCGCGAAGCACTTCTTGCCCAGCAGCGCGTTGCCGCCGTAGCCCGAGCCATACGACCAGATCTCGCGCGTCTCGGGGTAGTGGACGATGTACTTGGTCTTGTTGCACGGCCAGCGCACGTCGGCCTGACCCGCTTCCAGCGGCGCGCCGACCGTGTGGACGCAGGGCACGAAGTCGCCGTCCACGCCCAGCACGTCGTACACCGCCTTGCCCATGCGGGTCATGATCCGCATGTTGACGGCCACATACGGGCTGTCCGAGAGTTCGATGCCGATGTGGGCGATCGGCGAGCCCAGCGGGCCCATCGAGAAGGGCACGACGTACAGCGTGCGGCCCTTCATGCTGCCCTTGAACAGCGGGGACGCGCCGGTCTGCAGCAGGGTGCGCATCTCGGCCGGGGCCATCCAGTTGTTGGTCGGGCCTGCGTCTTCCTTGGCGGCCGAGCAGATGTAGGTGCGGTCTTCGACGCGGGCGACGTCGCTCGGGTCGGAGCAGGCCAGGAAGCTGTTCGGGCGCTTGGCCGGATTGAGCTTCTGGAAGGTGCCGCCATCGACGAGCTGCTGGCACAGGCGGTCGTATTCTTCGACGCTGCCGTCGCACCAGTAGATGGCGGCGGGCTGCGTCAGCGCGGCGATCTCGGCCACCCAGGCAATCAGCTTGGCGTTCTTGACGAAGGTGGGGGCGTTGACGTGTACACCGGCCATCAGGGGTTGGTTCATCGAGCGGCTCCTAGGTTGAAAAAAGGCATCTCGAAAACCGTGCGCCGCACGGCTTTCGGGATGCCCCCGCGGTCAGTGTAGGCGGGGCTTTCGCCCGATTACCTGACGGTTACATGCGTTTTTTGCATGACCTGACGCTGCATCAAACCTAGCCTGTCCTGAATCCTGCAGATCCTTGACATCCTCCCCGCCCTAAAGGGCGGAGATGTCGAAAACCGTTGAACTTGGAATTTCAACCATTGAGGTTGGAACTGGATTCGAGTTTTGAGGAGATGGCGTGTGTATTGACGATGTGCTTGGCGTCGCTTGTGCTGTTGCCACATGTGCTGATGGTTCTGGTACTACCGCCGTCGTCACCGACAGCAGCGTCATTGACTCGACCTCCCATGGCACGTGCTTCACCCATGAGTGCGTTGGGTCGGCCGACATTCAGCGACCCAAAGGCGCCGTGTCCGCTGGACCGTGAGCGGCCAGCGGTCCCCCGTCAGGCGTCCCTGATCAGTCCGGGATAGGCAGAGACTGCCAGCGATGAGGCAGCAAGTCGTCGATGCGGCTGTTGAGGTGGGTGGGCAGCCGTTCAAGGACATCGCGCAGGTAGGCCCA
>NZ_JANPAB010000042.1:0-23140 GCF_031429695.1 Sphaerotilus sp. | reverse complement strand
GCAGGTGGTGGAGTTGCAGGTGCGGGCCGCAGTGCTCAACCGCTTCACCCACTTGGGCACCCCGGTGACGCGGGCTGTGGCGTAACTCCGTCTGGGGTCAGGGGAAACTCAGCCTCGGCTGGGTTATGCAACAAAGCCCCGCGACACCTGAAATGACTGGCTCTGCGGAGTATGGCGGCGGATATTTCCGGCCGGAAACGCAGTAATTCCGGGTGCCTGCGGCGGTGGATTCAGCGGCTGAAGACCGGCCGCAGTGCCGCTGGCCGGCGCCACGCGGGAGCCCGCGTCGTGGGCGGCGGGCGGAACCAGATGCTTTTGGGGCGGCCGGTGGCGGTACGGCTGTACACACTGTCACCGTGGGCTTCCTGCTTGTGTGCGAGCAGCAGGCTGGAGAGCACCTTGCGTTGGCACAGGCTGCACGAAATCGAGCGGTTGCCAATCAGGCCGGGTGCGACCGGGGGCACCTTGGAGAGTTTTCGGTGCACATGCACCACGGGTGTGGCCGGAGTTTCACCCCCGTATTCAAGGGGGTCAATGGTGGTTGACATAAATTTATTGTTGTGCAGTTCATGGCGAGGTATTGCCATCTGTCAAGGCAATACTGCTGTCTGGCCCGCATCCTATCTCCCCCGATTGAAGGGTGTGAATAGTACCCAAAGGCGAATTTGAACAATTCGGCAACTGTTGGCAATCCACGGTACCGCGGCGGATACCCGCTGGCGCGGTCTCACGGTCTCAAAGGGGCAGTTCCGTGTAGAAACGCCCGCCGTGGAAGATCAGCGGCGAGGCGTCGGCGCGGTAGCGACACTGCTCCACCTCGCCGACGAAGATGACGTGGTCGCCTTCCTCGTAGCGGCTGCGGTTGTGGCATTCGAGGACCGCGGCCGCACCGTCGATCAGCGGCACGCCGCCCGTGCCCTCGTGCCAGTCGAGTCCGGCGAAGCGGTCGGCGCCGCGGGTGGCGAAACGCTCGGCCAGGGCGCGCTGGTCGGCGGCGAGGATGTGGATGGCGTAGTGCGAGCCGGTGGCGAACGCGGCCATCGACCCTGCCTGCAGCGACAAGCTCCACAAGACCAGCGGCGGCGACATCGAGACGGAGTTGAAGGAGTTGGCCGTCAGCCCCACCGGGGTGCCGTCGGCGGCGCGGGCGGTGACGATGGTGACACCGGTGGCGAACAGGCCGAGCGCCGCGCGGAAATCCTGCCGGGTGAAAGGGGAGGCGTGCATGGGCCGGATTGTCCGCGAATACCCGCAGTGCCGCGGCGCCAAGGCGGCAATCCCGGCTTCTAGAATCCCCCCATGGCCCAACCCATTCCCTCCGCTGCCCCGCCGCTGTCCCACCCACCGTTGGGCCGCTCTTCTGCTGCGGCGTGGCTGCTGCGCTGGTGGCGTCTGGCGGCGGTGCTGGTGCTGGGGTTCGCGTCGGGGCTGCCGCTGGCGCTCACCGGGCAGGCGATGCAGGCGTGGCTGAGCCTCGAAGGGGTGGACGTGGCGACGATCGGCTTCCTGAGCCTGGTCGGGCTGCCGTACACCTTCAAGTTCCTGTGGGCGCCGCTGATGGACCGGTTCGATCCGCCCTTCCTCGGGCGCCGCAAGGGCTGGCTGGTGCTGACGCAGCTCGCGCTGGCGGGCGTGCTGGTGTTGATGGCGGACACCTCGCCCAAGACTTCGATGCAGGCGTTTGCGCTGCTGGCGGTGGCGGTGTCCTTCTTGTCGGCCTCGCAGGATGTCGTGATCGACGCCTACCGCACCGATGTGCTGCCCGCTGCCGAGCGCGGGCTGGGCTCGTCGCTGGCGGTGCTGGGGTATCGGCTGGCGATGATCCTGTCGGGCGGCGTGGCGCTGATCTGGACCGATCCGGCCAATGTGGCGGCGGGCGCGGCGGTGGGCAGCGGCGCGGGCTGGACGTGGCCGGAGGTGTATCGGCTGATGGCGGCGCTGATGGTGGGCGCGGCCGTGGTGTCTGCAGTGGCGATGCCGCGGTTGAAGGTGACGGTGCGGCCCGAGAGCGTGGCGCGCAACGACCTGATCGGCTTTGCCGCGGTGCTGGCGGCGGTGGCGGCGGGCTATGTGCTGACGGACAAGGTGCTGGGCGCGGTGGCGAGCGCGCTGCTGCAGCCGCTGCTGGAGCACACCACGCTGCCGGCGCCACTGCGGCAACGCTGGGTGGATCTGCTGGGCCTCGTGCTGGGCATCGGCGTGACGCTGCCGCTGGCGGCGTGGGCGGCGCGCAAGGCGCGCTTCGACACGCTGCTGGGCGGGCTGCAGAGCTATTTCAACCAGCCGGGGGCTTGGGCGTTTCTCGGCTTCATCGTGCTCTACAAGCTGGGCGACGCCTTCGCCGGCTCGCTGATGACGCCGTTCCTGCTCAAGGCGATGGCCTATGGCTCGGCCGAGGTGGGCGTGGTCAACAAGGTGATCGGGTTGTGGCTGACCATCGGCGGGGCGTTGCTGGGCGGGGCGCTGATGATGCGGCTGGGGCTGTGGCGGGCGCTGCTGTTGTTCGGGGTGCTGCAGATGGTGAGCAACCTGGGCTTCTGGTGGCTGGCGGTCAACGGCAAGGGCGTGCTGCCCGGGCTGACGGTGCCGGCCTTCGACTGGGGCATCCTCCGGCTGGCGCAGGCCACACCGGTCGATGGTGGGCTGCTGATGGTGATTGCCTTCGAGAACCTCTCGGGCGGCATGGGCACGGCGGCGTTTGTCGCCTTCCTGATGAGCCTGACCAGCCAGCGGTTCTCGGCGACGCAGTACGCGCTCTTGTCCGCGTTTGCCTCGGTCGGGCGGGTCTGGGTCGGGCCGCTGGCGGGAGTGCTGGCGGAGTCGATCGGCTGGCCGGCGTTTTTCATCGTGTCCACGGTCGCGGCGCTGCCGGCGTTATGGATGCTCTGGGGCTTGCGCGCAACGGTGCAGGCGCTGGAGGTCGATCCGTCCACGGTCGCTCTCGACGACTGAATCCGGTCGAGTTCTTTCAACTTTGATGCTTACCACCATGCGCCAGGATCTTGTCGAAAACGCCACCCTCACCACCCGCATCGATCTGCACCGGCAGGGCTGCGGCTGTGCGCTGCATGGCCGGCGGCTGTTCACCGGTCTGCTGGCCGGCGCTGCCGCGACGGCGGCGTTTCCGGCGCTGGCCCGCGATGGCGTGGAGGTGGGGGGCAACTCCAAGTTCACCAAGCTGGTGTCGGCCGAGCAGGTCGAGTCCGCCGCGCAGCAGCAGTACCTGCAACTGCGCCAGGAGGCCAACAGCAAGCACGCGCTGGCCCCGGCGAACCATCCGCAGCAGCAGCGCCTGCAGGCCATTGCCGACCGGCTGATCCCGTACACCTACGAGTGGAACGAGCGGGCCCGCAACTGGAGCTGGCAGGTCAGCCTGATCGGCAGCAAGGAGTTGAATGCGTTCTGCATGCCGGGCGGCAAGATCGCGTTCTACCTGGGCATCCTGCAGACGCTGCAGCTCAGCGACGACGAGGTCGCGATGATCATGGGCCACGAGATGGCCCACGCCCTGCGCGAACACGCCCGCGAGCGCATGGGCAAGCAGACGGCGACCCGCGGCGCGATCGAGCTGGGCGCGGCGATCTTCGGGCTGGGCGGGCTGGCGCGTTCGGCGGCGGACATCGGCGGGCAGTTGCTGACGCTCAAGTACGGCCGCGATGACGAGTCCGAGGCCGATCTGGTCGGCATGGAGCTGGCAGCGCGGGCGGGGTACAACCCGCGGGCCGGTGTGTCGCTGTGGCAGAAGATGGCCGAGGCGAGCAAGGGCGCGCCGCCGCAGTTCCTCTCCACCCACCCGTCCAGCAGCACCCGCATCCAGGACATCGAGGCAAATCTGCCGAAGGTCGAGGCGCTGTATGCCCGCGCTGCCCGGCCGCCGCGTGTATTCGGCCCGCCGCCGCTGCGCGGCTCTGCGGGTTGAGTCTCACCAGCGGCTGGGCAGCGGCTTGAGGATGTGCAGGCCGCGGCCGATGGTGCTGGTGTAGCCACCGCGCTCCAGGTCCTTGAGCAGCCGGCTGACCATCTCGCGCGAGCAGCCGATGCGGCTGGCGATCTCGGCGTGGGTGACGCGGCTGACAAGGCGGCGCGTGCCGTCTTCCTGCGGCACGGCCAGATCGTCGATCAGCGCGACCAGCCGCCCGTAGCTGTCCATCAGCGCCATGTTGCGGGCGTCGCGCGTGGCGGTGCGGGCGCGGGTGATGACCTTGGCGAGCAACTCGAACGCGAACTCCGGGTACTGCGCGATGTGGTCGAGCAGCGTCGTGCGGGTGATGACGACGCAGGTGGTCGGCTCGACCGTGATCACGCTGGCCGCGCGCGGGCCGCCGTCCAGGCTCATCTCGCCGACGAACTCGCCGACGCCGTAGAGGCCGAAGGTGATCTCGCGGTCGTTCGGCCCGAGCGAGAAGACCTTGACCCGGCCCGAGAGCACGATGTAGAGCGTGTCGCCGAACTCGCCTTCCTGGATCAGGATCACGCCCTTGCGGTAGCGCCGCGGCACCGCCTGCCGGGCCAGTGCGGTCAGGGCGGGCGACAGCTTCAGCTCATCCAAGGGAGTTTCCGAGGCGCTGGTTGTTCGAGTTGTTCTGGGCATCGTCCTTCACGATAGGACGAGCCAGAGAAAACCGCAATAGAGCGCCTCGATCGACGCAGTGACCGGACAGCACGGTTGGCCGTCAGTGGGCTGCTTCGTGACCGAGCACCGAGACGATCGGCGGCAGCATCGCCACCTGCCGCACCAGGTCGCGGATGCTGGCGGCCTGGGTCTTCTGGCGCACGCTGGCGATCTGGGTGCGCACGGTCGAGACGGCCACGCCGAACCGGCGAGCGATCGCGCTGGGATCGTCGCCGGTGCACAGGGCGGTGAGCACCATGCCTTCGGCGTGGGTGAGGTTGTGCACGCGGGCGAAGTGCTCGACGCTCAGGGCCTCGCAGACCTGCTGCTTGCCAAAGACGAGCAGGATCGCGCCCTCGGTACGGCCGCCCAGCGGGCTGCTCAGCGGCACGATGGCCACCGTTTCCATGTGCGAGCCTTCGCCGAGCTTGAGCAGGCTGCGGCGACCGGCGGCGGCCAGGCTCAAGGCGCGCTGCAGCAAGGGGTCGTCGGCATTGCTGCGGGTGTGCAACTGGCCGTCCTGCAGCCGGCAGGAGCTGTGCGCCGAGGTGCAGTGCTGGTAACCCATCTGGTTGGCCTGCATCAGATGGCCAACGGCGTCGAGGATGAGCATGCCGTAGTCCAGCTCGTCCATGGCACCGGTCAGCATGTGCAGCAGCCACTGTGCACTGTGCGCCAGCGGTGGCGTTCCTGCATCGGCATGGGGCCGGTCGAAACGTTCACGGGCCAAGGGAGAGGAAGCAGTCAGCATGGCGTTACTCCTGATCGACCCTGTGAATCCCCCGAACCCACCAGCGTCGAAAGACCTACGTTATCGCGCTGTCACGGTCCGAAAGTCTGGTTTTTGCACCTGTATAGCGTGATCTATTGCCAGATCACAGGTTACAGGCGTTACCGACTGTGGTGGCCTCTTCCCGGGGAATTTCTGTGCTGTTCAGGTGCCCCCGGGTCGATGACGGCGGCTTGCCGGGTCTGGTCATCCCGGACGGTGGAGCAGTTCTGGGCGAAGGCGGTGACGGGGTGGGTGTGGTCGCGCAGCATGGGGGGAGATTGTCCATGGTGACCCCGTAGACTGTGCGTTCGGTCTGGTCCTGTCTGGAGATGTCGCTTGAAACTGAAAATGGCTGAGAAGTCGCTGTTCGCGGTCCTGCTGCGCTCCCCCTGGTGGGTGAGCCTGGCGATCGGTACTGCCATCGGGCTGGTGGCCGCAGCCGCACTGCCGCAGGAGTTCCGCGTGGCGGGTGCCGTGTCGGGGTTTCCGTTCTTCGTCATCGGCATCCTGGCCGCACGCCGCCAATGGGGCCAGCCCAGCGCGGCCCAGGTGGCGCAGACCCTGCAGACGGTGAGCGCCATGCCGTGGCCAGCCTTCGCCGGCGCCCTGGACGCCGCGTTCCAGCGCGACGGCTACCAGGTGCAGCGCGGTGCGGCGCCGGGGGTGGACTTCGTGCTGCAGCGCCAGGGCCGCACGACACTGGTGAATGCGCGCCGCTGGAAGGCCGCGCGCATCGGGCTGGAGCCGCTGCGCGAACTGCAGGCGGCGCGCGAGGCGGCCGATGCGCAGGAGGCGTTGTGCATCGCCCTGGGCGAGTTCACCGAGAACACCCGTCCCTTTGTCCGCGAGCACAACATCACCCTGTGGCAATCGGCCGAGCTGGCGCAGATCCTGCGCGGCATTCCGTTGAACGCGTGAACGATTGAACCCTTGGAACCCCGCCCCATGCGCATGCACCTGTTCCTCTCGGTTGCCCTGCTGACCGCCAGCGTCCCCAGCTTCGCGCAAGCGCCCGCCGCACCGGCTGGCACCGCCGTGGTGGTGCGCGGTCTGACGGACCCATGGGCGATGGCCTTCCTGCCGGACGGGCGGATGCTCATCACCGAAAAGGCGGGGCAGCTCCGCATCGCCACCCCGGACGGCCGCCTGTCGGCGCCGCTGGCCGGCTTGCCCGCGGTGGCGGCAACCGGGCAGTGTGGCTTGCTGGATGTCGTGCTCGACCCGCAGTTCAGCGAGAACCGCCGCCTGTTCTTCACCTTTGCCGAGCCCGGTCCGGGAGGCAACAGCACGGCCGTGGGCAGCGCGCGTCTGGTGGACGACCAACTGCGCGAGGTGCGCACCCTGTTCAGCCAGAAACCCAAGATGGACAGCGGCAGCCACTGCGGCTCGCGCATCGTGGTCGACCGCCAGGGCCACTTGCTGGTCGGGCTGGGTGACCGCTTCAGCGGCAAGGACGAGGCGCAGAACCCGGGCAACCACATCGGCAAGGTGGTGCGCCTCACCACGGACGGCCGGGCGCCAACGGACAACCCCTTCGTCGGGCGCTCGGGTGCGGCGCCCGAGGTGTTCAGCCTGGGCCACCGCAACATCCAGGGCGCGGCGCTGCACCCGGTGACGGGCGATCTGTGGGCCAGCGAACACGGGCCGCAGGGGGGCGACGAGATCAATGTGGTCGAGGCCGGGCGCAACTATGGCTGGCCGCTGGTGACCTACGGCCGCAACTATGGCGTGGGCACGCGCATCGGTGAAACCGGGCCCAAGGCCGGCTTCGAGCCACCGCTGCACCACTGGGTGCCCACGTCCATCGCGCCCAGCGGCATGGCCTTTCTGAGCAGCGACCGGTACCAGGCCCGCCAGCCCGAGTGGAAAGGCAGCCTGTTCATCGGGGCCTTGCGCGGCCAGGCACTGGTGCGGCTGACGGTGGACGGTCGGCGCATCACCGCCGAGCAGCGCCTGCTGGAAGGCCAGGCCCGCATCCGCGACGTGCGGCAGGGGCCGGATGGCTGGCTTTATCTGCTGACCGATGGTGCCGGCGGGCAGGTGCTGCGCTTGCTGCCTTGAGAACTGTTGCATGACGATTGGAAAAAGCGTCGAATCCTGTTCACCCCATCACGGACACGGGACAAGACCATGGCTGAGTACACGGCAGAGATCATCTGGCTTCGTGGCGAACAAGATTTCCTTGGCAATCGATACAGCCGCAGACACATCCTCCGATTCGACGGTGGGATGGACGTTCCGGGCTCCTCGTCGCCACATGTGGTGCCGCTTCCGATGTCCGATGCCTCGGCCGTCGATCCGGAAGAGGCATTTGTCGCATCGCTGTCGAGTTGCCACATGCTCTGGTTCCTTTCGATTGCAGCCAGGCGGAAGTTCTGCGTCGACCGTTATTCCGATTCGGCCGTCGGCGTGATGCGCAGGAATACCGAAGCAAAGATGGCCATGTCCGTGGTCACGTTGCGGCCCGAAGTCCTCTTCTCGGGCGAACACCGCCCGACGCACGAGCAGATTGACCAGATGCACCATGAGGCCCATGAAGAATGCTTCATCGCGAACTCGGTGAAGACCGAGGTGCGCTGCGAGCCGGTCCATGTGGATTCTTGAAATCGTCAAACTGCGCACATGACTCCCGCTTCCCTTCGCACGCTCCTCTGCTTCGGCGACTCCAACACCCACGGCACCCAGCCGATGCGCTCCCGCGACGACGCGCGCCGTCTCGGCCGCAGCGAACGCTGGCCCGGTGTGCTGCAAACCGCGCTCGGCCCTGACTGGCACGTCATCGAGGACGGCCTGCCGGGCCGCACCATCGGCCGTGACGATCCGGTCGAGGGCGCCGACCGCAACGCGCTGCGCACCCTGCCGGCCAGCCTGCAGGCGCACCGGCCACTCGACGTGGTGGTCTTCCTGCTCGGCACCAACGACCTCAAGGCCCGCTTCGGCGCCAGCGCCGAGCAGATCGCTGAAGGCGCCCACGCCCTGATCGACACCGTGCTGGAAAACACCCGGCCGGGTGCGGCGCGGGTGCGCGTGCTGCTGGTCTGCCCGCCGCCGATCGAGGAACACGGCGTGCTGGCCGACATGTTCAGCGGCGGGGCGGCCAAGGCGCGCGGACTGGCGACGGCGATGCGGGCGGTGGCGGCGCAGCGTGGGGTGGCCTTCCTCGACGCGGGCGAGCACATCGCCGTCAGCACGGAGGAGGGCATTCACCTCGACGCGGCGGCCCACACGCGGCTCGGCGTGGTCATCGCCGACGCAGTGCGGGCGCTGGCGGGCTGACCAGGATGCTGCTGGGCGCGCTGTCCACCGCGCAGCAGGCCGCGCTGGTGCACGTCCGCAGGCAAGCGCTGGCGCAGCAAGCCCGCGCACGGGCCCGCATCGAGGCGCGGCTGCACCCCGCAGGGTGCTCGATCCAGCAGTGGGACGACGCGATGCACCAGCTGGGTGAACACGGTCGTGCCCGGGTCTGCGTCCATTTCCATCCCGACCGGCTGGACCGACAAGACCGCCTGGTGGCGCAAGGGCTGCTGGCGGACGGGAAGTACCGCAGCCAGTTCGAGACGGGTCTGTCGAGTGGCAGCCGCACGGCGCATGCGGGCGGCGAGCGAGACGAGTGGGAACGTGCCTTGTTCGGCGGCGCCTACCAGGTTCCCGGCGTGTCCGCTGTCGAGCGTCCGTGTTACGGCGCATTGGCACTGATCGACCACCCGGATGGCCCGGCGCCGCGTTTCGGTTCGTGCTACCTCGTGCTGCGACCGCAGGTGCTGCAACGCGCCACGTTCACCTTCGCGGGCAGCGAACAGGCGCTGGCTGCCGAGTGGATCGGCGATCGGGTGGTGCTCGACAGCGTGATGGCTGCGCTGCTGGAGGAGATTGCCCAAGGTGAAGGTGCCCGCGTGCCCTGGCCGCCGTGGCAGGCGTCGACGCTGGGGGTTCCCGGCTTGACCGTGGCGGGATTGGTGGAACGGTTGTCATGTCCCACAGATCAAACATGCGCATCCACACCAGGCCGTGTGCTCGACAGCGGCATCGAGGCCCAGGTCCACGGCCCGATCCTGCTGGGCCGCGATGTCGAGGCCCTGGTGACCGACCCGGCCTTCGACGCCACCCCGACCGGGGTGCTGCTGGACGAACTCTGCCAGCGGCATGGCCTGGTTCGGCGGCGGCACGGCGGCTTTCGGCTCGCGGCGTCTGCCGTGCCGGCGGATTTCCGGGGACCGGCAATGCCTGCGCTTGCACGGCGCATCGCGGGGCCGGATGGCGTGCTGGACGCGGCGGTGATCGGCACGGCCGAACGATCGCTTCCCCACCAGCCCGACCAGACCGAAACGCGGCAGCACCTCAAGCAGCTCTGGCATGTGCTGGTCCACCACGGCACCGCCGCGTCAGTCTGAGCCACCCAGCCCCCACCACCGCGGCATCAGTCCCTGCACCTGCGCCCCCGCGAACCGGTCGTCGATCAGGTGGACGACGCCGCGGTCCTGCGGCGTGCGGATCACCCGGCCGGCCGCCTGCACCACCTTCTGCACGCCGGGGAACAGGTAGGCGCAGTCGAACCCGCTGCCCGTGTCGCGGCTCACCAGCGTGTCGAGGCGGCGGCGGATCTGCTCGTTCACCGGGTTGACCTGCGGCAGGCCGAGGGTGGCGATGAACGCGCCGATCAGCCGGTCGCCGGGCAGGTCGATGCCTTCCGCGAACGCGCCGCCCAGCACCGCGAAGCCCACGCCGCGCCCGCCCGCCGCGAACCGGGCGAGAAACGCCGCCTGCTCCGGCTCGCTCATGCGGCGCGACTGCTTCCATACCGGCACGTCAAGGTGCGCCGCCTCGAACGCCACGGCCACCCGGTCGAGGTAGTCGAAGCTGCTGAAGAAGGCGAGGTAGTTGCCCGGCCGTTCGGCGTACTGCGCGGCGATCAGGGTGACGATCGGCGCGACCGAGGCATCGCGGTGCTGCCAGCGGGTCGAGATGTCGCGGGCGATGTGGATGTCCAGCTGCGTGCGCTCGAAGGGCGAATCCACGTCGATCCACGCCGTCTGCGCCGGCAGGCCGAGCAGCTCGCGGTGGAAGGCCGGCGGCTGCAGCGTCGCCGAGAACAGCGTCGCCGTGTGCGCTACCGCCCAGCGCGGCCCGAGGAAGGGCGCCGGCACGACGTTGCGCAGGCAGAGCACCGAGGTCCGCCCGTCCCGCGACGGCGTCAGGTCGCACAGCGAATGCGGCCCGAAGGACTCGGCTAGCTTCGCCAGGTGCAGCGCGTCGAACAGGAAACCCTGCAAGGCCGCGTCCACGGTGGTCGGGTGCTCGGCGAGGTGGTCTAGGACGGCGGTGGCCGCTTGCTGGACCGCGGTCATCAGCTCGTCGGGCAGCGCGGGCAGCACGCGGTAGGCGTTGTCCGCGCCGTCGTTCGACTCGCTGGCGTTCAGGGCTTTCCAGACGCGGTTGAGCTTGTCGAGCGGCTTGTGCAGCGCCTTCGGCACCGTGTGGCGCAGGCCACGCACGCTGAGCTGGTCCAGCTCGCCCGTGTGCATCAGCCGGGCGCGGTCGACGAGGTTGTGCGCCTCGTCCAGCAGCAGCGCGACGCGCCAGCCGTTGAGCTGCGTCAGCGCGTGCAGCATGGCGCTCAGGTCGAAGAAGTGGTTGTAGTCGCCGATGACCAGATCCGCCCAGTGCGCCAGCTCCTGCCCGAGGTAGTACGGACAGACGCCGTGCGCCAGCGCCACGGCGCGCACGCCCTCGCGGTGCCAGACCGGCACGGCCAGCGCCGCTTCGCGCGCCGCAGGCAGGCGGTCGTAAAAACCCTCCGCCAGCGGGCACGACTCGCCGTGGCACGCCTTGTCCGGGTGTTCACAGGCTTTCTCGCGGGCGACCAGTTCCAGCGCCCGCAGCGGCAGGTCCGGCTCCGCCCGGCGCAGCGTCGCCACCGCGTCGAGCGCCAGCGCACGGCCGGAGGTCTTGGCGGTGAGGAAGAACACGCGGTCGATCTGCTGGCCGGGCAGGGCACGCAGCAGCGGGAACACCGTGCCGATGGTCTTGCCGATGCCGGTGGGTGCCTGCGCCATCAGCGGGCGGCCGGCGCGGGCGACCTTGAAGACCGCCTCGGCGAGCGGGCGCTGGCCGGTGCGGAAGTCGGCGTGCGGGAAGCGCAGCGTGGTCAGCGCGGTGTCGCGGGCGCGGCGGTGCGCCTGTTCGAGCCGCGCCCAGGCGATGTAGGCGTCGCAACGCTGGACGAAGTGCCGGCGCAGCGCCTCGGCATCCAGCGTCTGCGTGAAGACAGTTTCCTGGCGGCTGCCGATGTCGTAGTAGACGAGCGCAAGTTCGAGCTGTTCGAGGCCGTCGCGTTCGCACAGCAGCCAGCCGTAGACCATCGCCTGTGCCCAGTGCAGCGCCCGGTGGTTGGCGGGCTGGCGGGCGAGGGCACCGGCGCCCCGGTGGGTCTTGATTTCCTCCAGCCGGCCCTTGTCGGGGTCGAAGCCATCCGCTCGGCCGCGCACCAGCAGCTCGCCATGCCGCCCCGACAGGCTGACTTCCTTCTGGTAGCCCGCGCCGCGCCGGGACGCGACCACGGCATGGCCCTCGATGCCTTCGACCGCGGTCGGCGCCGGGGTGAAGCGCACGTCCAGATCGCCCACCTTGGCGGTGAACGCGCACAGGGCGCGCACGGCGACGGTCAGCGGCAGGGGGTGGTGCGGTTCGGGCATCGGGGGATTATCCGGGTCTCATGGGGGCTCATGGGATGCCATTGGTACGGCATAATCCCGTATCAATGTGCAGGAGTTTGCCATGTCCACCACCGCCCGCTTCGATCTCAAGATGGATGCCGACGAGAAGGCCCTCGTGACCAAGGCCGCCGCCTTGATGGGCACGACCATGGCGGGTTTCGTGCGTGCGGCTGCCAAGGAAAAGGCACAGGCGCTGCTGGAACGCGAGATGCGGCTGACGCTGACCGAGCGCGATTTCAGCGCGTTCGCGCAGGCGCTGGACTCGGCGTTCGCCCCCAACTCCGCGCTGCAGGACGCGCTGGACCAGGTGCGCCGCGAGGTTCGGCGTGCTGGATGACCTGCCGCTGGACACCGCCGTCCATGACCGACAGGGTTTCGCGTGCGGCGTGCCGGCGCTGGATGACTACCTCCACCGTCTGGCCGATCAGCAGCGCCGTCGGGGTGTCACGTCGGTCTACGTGCTGACCGATCCGGCGCAGCCCGAGCGCATCCTGGGGTACTACACACTCAGTGCCGCCGAGGTCGATGCCCCTCGGCTGTCCGACCGCGAGCGCAAGTCGTTGCCGCGTTACCCGGTGCCCTGCTTTCGCATGGGGCGGCTCGCCTGCCGGGCGGATGAACAAGGGCGTGGCCTCGGACGGATGCTGCTGGGTTGTGCCGTCGATCGCTGCCTGAAGGCGCGGCAGCAGGTGGCAGCGCATGCGCTGCTGGTCGATGCGAAGGACGAGGCGGCGAAGTCCTTCTCCCTGCGTTTCGGATTCAGTCCGCTGCGGGATGCGGGGTTGACGCTGTACCTGCCGCTGGGGCGGTGACGCACCGCTTCAGCGCGGGGCCAGCGCCTCATGCGCCAGTGCCCCGATGCGCCGCAGCGCCTGCCGCTGCACCTCGTTCCAGCGCCCGCCCACGCCCAGCCGGACGCAGCGCCGGTACCGGTCCGTCGCGCTGAACATTGTCCCCGGCGCGATGCAGATCTTCTCGGCCAGGCAGGCGTGGAACAGTGCGAGCGAGTCGCTGCCGGGTGGCAGTTCGACCCACAGGATGTAGCCGCCCGCCGGGTCCGTCACCCGCGTGCCGCGCGGAAAGCTCTCGGCGATCAGGCCGCGCGCCTCGTCCACCCGGGCAGCGATCGTGGCCCGCAACTGGCGGTAGGCCGATTCGCTGCCGGCTTGCGTGAGCAGGTCGGCCATCGCCAGCTCCAGCAGCTCCGTGTGCCCGCCCGAATGGACCGCCTTCAGCCGCCGCACCTGGGCGCCCCAGCGCCCCGCCTCGACCCAGCCCAGCCGGATGCCGGGCGCCACCGTCTTCGAGAACGAGCCGCAGATCATCACGTGGCCGGTGGTGTCGAAGGCCTTGACGGCGCGGCGGCGGTCGTCCTGCTCGGCGAGGTCGTTGTAGAGCACGTCCTCGATCAGCGGAATGCCGCGCTCGGCCACCATCTGCGCCAGCCGCCGCCGCTCGGCCAGCGGCATCGACGCGCCGATCGGGTTCGACAGCGTCGGCACGGCCAGCACCGCCTTGACCGGCTGCGTGTCGAACGCGAGCTGCAGCGCGTCCAGCGACAGCCCGGTGCGCGGATGCGTGGGGATCTCCAGCGCGCGCAGGTGCATGCTTTCCAGAATTTCCAGGAAACCGAAGTACGACGGCGACTCCAGCGCCACCACGTCGCCCGGCTGCGTCACGGCGCGCAGGCACAGGCTGATCGCCTCCAGGCAGCCGTTGGTGACGAGCAGCTCGCGCGCGTCAAGCTGGCAGCCCAGCCCCATCGCATAGCGGGCGATGGCGCGGCGCAACTGTTCGTTGCCGGGGCCGATCGGGTACTGGCACAGCGTCGCGCGGTGGCGCTGTGTGGCGCGGCTGACGGCGCGGCGCACGCGGTCCTGCGCGAACAGCTCGCCGCTCGGGCAGGCGGCGCCGAAGGAGATGAAGCTCGGGTCGGTGGCGAGCTGCATCACCTGCGCGCCCAGCGAGCTCACATCGACCGGCTGCGAATCGGCCGGCGGGCGTGACGGCTCCGGCTCGGGTGGCCGTGGCGAGCGGGCAGCAACGAAGTAACCCGAGCGCGGCCGGGCCTCGATCAGCCGGGCGTCTTCGAGCGTGCGGTAGGCCTGCACGACGGTGGACAGCGACACGCCTTGCTGCCGCGCCAGTTCGCGCACCGATGGAATGCGCTCACCCCGCGCCAGCGTGCCCGAGCGGATCGGGTGGGCGATGTGTTCGGCGATCTGCAGGTACAGGGTGTCGTGGGCGTGTTCCATGGGCCCATTCTGTATGGGTCACAGGGCCGGTGACCGGTACAGATGCCGTGCAAGGTGACCGACACAGGCCCGCTGAACCCGGGGCTGTGGCGGCTGGATTGGTCCACGGGTGTGGCTGTCGCGAACTGCCGCGCACGCCTAACGTGCAACCCATGGACACCACCCTGCACTTCACCCCCTCGTCCCCGCTCAGCCTGCGCCCCGGCGCGGTGCTGACGCTGGCCCGGCCGCACGACGGCCATACCCGGGTGCTGGTCGAGTCCGGCCGTGTCTGGCTGACGCAGTCCGGCGATGCGGGCGACCATTTCATCGCCGCGGGCGAGGACTGGCTGCTGTGCGGTGCGGGCGAGGTGGTCATCGAGTGCGATGGTGCGGAAACCGCCCGGGTGCAGGTCTGGCATGCCGGGGAGCGCCCAGTCCCGGAACTCACCCCAGCGCGAGTCGCTCCACCAGCGCCATCTGTCTGGGCAGGCAGACGCGTTGCAGGTCATACCGGCTGACGATGGTCTCGCGGGCGTTGCTGCGCAGGGCGTCATGTGCGCTGGGCGGGGCCAGCAACGCGTCGCACATGGCCCGCGCCAGCCCGTCGCGGTCGAAGAAGTCCACCAGCCAGCCGTTGCGGCCGTGCTCGATGATCTCCTCGACCGGCGCGGTGCGCGAGCCGATCACCAGCGCGCCGGCCGACATCGCCTCCAGCATCGACCAGGACAGCACAAACGGGTAGGTCAGGTAGACATGGGCCCGCGTGACCTGGTAGAGCTTGATCAGTTGCCCATGTGGCAGGCGGCCGACGAAGTGCAGCCGGGCGAGCTGCTCGGGCGTGAGCTGCGGGCGGATCTCGTCCAGGAAGCGGTCGCGCCAGGAGCGGCCGTCGTCGGATTTCGCGCCGTAGGAGACGCCGTCACTGCCGACCAGCACCACCTGCGCCTGCGGGCAGCGCGCCAGCAGGGCCGGCAGTGCGCGCAGGAAGGCGTGGTAGCCGCGGTTGGGTTCGAAGTTGCGGTTGATGAAGCTGATGACCTGGTCCTGGCGCGTCAGGCGCAACCGCGTGGCGAGGCCCGGCACGGCGCACTCGAACACCGCCGCCTCGTTCGGCTGGATGAGCTGCGTGTCCACGCCGTCGTGAACCACCTCGACCTTCGATCGAAAGAGTTCCGGCACCGTCGAGCGCTGCCACTCGGTCGGCGAGATGCCGCCGTCCATGTCCATCAGCGCGTGCAGCAGGTGGGTGTTCTTGGTGCGGATGCGCATGCGTGCGTCGATGCTGCGGGGCGGGAACTCGGGGTCGAAGGTGACGTCGTGCCCCTCCCAGCCGTAGTACCACTCGACGAAGTGCAACTGGCGCGCCCCGGGCCAGATGTCGCGCAGGAACAGCGCCTCGCCCCAGCCGGGATGGACGCAGATGACGTCCGGCGTGAAGCCGTTCTTGCGCAGGTCTAGCGCAGCACGGGCGGCCCCTTCGCCGCGCAGGATCTTGGTCTCGAACTCGCCTGCCCAGGGGTGGACGTTCGGGGTGCTGCCGCGCAGCACCTTGTAGCGCGTGCCGGCCACGCCGGGCAGGTCGCGGGCGGTGGGTTCCAGCATGAGGGCGCGGACCTCGTGGCCGGCCTGCGCCAGTGCAGGCGCGAGGTGGACATACTGGCCGGGGAAATTCTGGTGGACAAAGAGCAGGCGCATGGTGACGGCGAGTATCAGCGGGTGCCTGAGCGGCAAGAAAGGAAGGATCACCGGAATTTCGCCGCGATCTGCACCGACCACCGGGGCGATCCGCATGGTCAGCGGGCGGGGCGGGCGCTCCAATCGACGCCATGACGACCGTCCGACATTTCCGGCAGAGCCTGCTGTGGCCGCTGCAACTCATGCCCCGCGAGGGCGACCGCTCCGGGCGCCGTCCCTGGGAACAACTGCTCGATGCCGGTGGCGCCCAGCCCTGGCGCGAAGTGATCGACGAGTACACCGGCGAGGCCAGCGGCTTCCACGAGCGCCACTACAACGAGTTCGTCACCTTCCTGCCCTATGTGCAGCGCTTTCTCTACGGCGACGGCACGGCCCGTGGCGGGCGTGGCCGCACGGGGGGCGCGTCCTCCATGCAGGTGCTGCGCCGCGATGACGTGCAGCGCGTGCGACTGACGCTGCAGGCGGGTGACGCGCCGGTCGAGCTGCGGGTGGAGCACATCGACCTCTACTTCTTCTATGACGTCGACGTGCTGATGCTCAACGTCGAGGTGCATGCCGACGACCTGCCGCTGGCGGTGGCGCAGGAGCTGCTCTACCGCTTCGGCCGTGGCTATCCGCCGGGCTGGGATGGCGAGGGCCGCGGGCTGCACTGCGCTGCGGCGGTGGAGTGGCTGGGCGCCGACGGGCAGGTGCTGTCCGCCTCGGACGCGGGCGACCGCGACGCTTTCCTGTCGTTCGTGGCCCGCCACCGCGCACCGCGGCTGGCGGCGCACTGGCGCTGGCTGCTGCAGCCGCTGGTGCCGGACCAGGAGGACGCGGCCGGTCTGCTGCGCTTCCGCCAGATCGAATACCACCGCATGCCGGTGATGGGCTACCTCGCGGTGGACGATCCGACGCAGCTCAGCCGCGCCGACTTCGTGCGGCTCGGGCTGGTGTCCGGGCGGGGCGATGGCGACGCCCTGCTGCCGTTTGCCGAGCAGCATCTGGCCGATTTCGAGTCGCGTTACTGCTACGACCGCTTCTGGTGCGGCGGTGGCGCGGCGCCGCACACGCGTTACCTGAGCTGCGGCCACGCGCTGGTGGTGGTCGGCAGCGCCGGCGCGGCGTTTTTCACCGACCGGGAGCGCGGCGTGCTCGCGCAGTTCCGCCACCAGCATTTCCTGCTGTTCCTGATCGCGCACTTCCAGAAGGCGGCGCTGCTGATGTTCTCGGACCGGCTGGTGGTGGCGCTGGACGCGCTCAGCATCGCCGACGCCGGCTCGGTCAAGCGCTTCAAGCGCGCCGTGCGCAGCAACTTCGAGACCTTCCTGCGCTTCACCCACCGCTACTGGTTCCACGAGATCTCCGAGCAGGTACAGACCCGCGCGCTGCACCACCTCTGCGTCGGCCATCTCGGGCTGAACACGCTCTACCCGGAGGTGCGCGAGCGCGTCGGCGAGATGAACACCTACCTCGACACCGACAGCCTGCGCCGCCAGGCCAACACGGTGGTGCGGCTGACGGTGGTGACCATCGCCGGGCTGATCGGCACGCTCTCCACCGGCTTCCTCGGCATGAACCTGCTGGCCGAGGCCGACTCGCCGCTGTGGCAGCGCCTGCTGATCTTCGTCGGCACGCTGGTGGCGTCGCTGGTGGTCACGGGCTACACCATCGTCAAGTCCAAGCGGCTGTCGGATTTCCTCGATGTGCTCTCCGACGAGCGGCTGACGCTGCGGGAGAAGGCCCTTGCGTGGTGGAACGATGCACGGGATGGGCACCGGACGCGCAATTGACCGCAGATGGGGCATTTTTTCGGACTTTAGCCCCTGGGATGAAGGGCGACAGTGGCAACGCGGGCTGCTCAGATGAACAGCCCCAGTCCAGTGGAGTCCCTGCATGTCGTCGTCGCCCTTGTCTTCCGTCCGCTTGCGTCCTTGGTCGGCGCTGGCCGTCTGCCTGCTCCTGAGCGCCTGTGGCGGGGGTGGCAGCGGCGAGACGGCGTCCGCCGTGCTGGCCGTGGTGCCGACGCTGCCGGGATCCGCCAGCGCCAGCGTCACGGCCAGCGAGAGTTTTCCGACCGGTCTGGTGGTGGCCTCGCCGACCGAGCTGACCGCGGGATCGGCGACGGCCGCGTCCACCACCGCCCGCGCCCTCGCGGCACCAATGGGGGCAGGCGCCGGCCGGGCCGAGCTGACCGACATGGCCGCCCGCATCGAAGCGGTGCTGGCCGGTGACACCACCGTGTCGCTGGCCGGGCTGGTCAGCTTCGGCAACCTGTTCCAGCAGGGGGGCAACGCCGGTTGCTACGGCCCGCAGATGCTCTACGCCAACCACGAAGACGGCAGCGGCACCGAATCCGGCCTGCTGCCCGGCGGTGATCTCGGCCTGTGGCTGCCGACCGACGCCAGCAGCAGCCAGCCCTGCGTGGTGGCGCAGCTCAACGAACGCACGTCCGGCGTGAAGCACGAGACCCGCCAGGGCCTGCTGCTCATGGCGGCGATGCGCGCGACGATCGCCGGGTCCGGCGGTCTGCTGGCCATGCCGGCTGCGGGCTTCCGCACCGACCTGACCGCGCCGTTCACCACCGTGCTGGCCGCACTGCCGGCGCTCACCGGTCTGAGCGTGCATGCGGCGACGGTGTCGCTGGACGCACTGGGCAAGACCTACACCTACCGCCTCGCCATCAGCAAGGGCACCGGCGCCTCCGCCCGCAGCGGCGAGATCGTGCTGAAGCACCGGCCCGGCGCCTCGGCCACGGCCTACAGCGGCGTGCTGCGCGTGACCGGCTTCGACCTCGGCACCGACGCCGCCTTCGGCTGCAGCGACCGCATGAGCGGTGGCCGCTACCAGCGCGCCCACGTCACGACCGTGCGCTACAGCCGCCTCGCCGACCAGATCGACTTCGGTGCCCGCTCGGGCCAGTACTGCGGCGCACCGGCCGACCTGGCCGATGCCGACCATGCCGGTCAGGTGGCGTCCTTCACCGCCGCGGGCGAACTCGATCCGGCCGTGCAACTCGCCGCGGGTGCACCCGCCAGCGCCGTGGTCGCCGGCACGTCCACCGGCTGGCGCGGCAGCTTCGACCGCTTCGGCGGCAGCTATGACCGCAGCACCGGCGCCGGCCAGTTCCTCTACGCCTGGCAGGCTGGCACCGGCGACAGCCACGCCCGCGCATTGGCAGCGACCACCACCTACGACAGCGGTACCGACACCCGCACCGTGCAGGGCTACTTCGCCTTCGGCGCCGACCTGGCCACCACCGACGGCAGCCTGCTGGGCATGGTCTGCAACTGGGCAGGTCCGGGCAATCGCCACACGCCGGCCGCGCTGTTCCAGTCGCAGACCGCCACGCTCACCGGCACCGCCTCCGCGTTCGTCGCCACGGCGAGCCGCCTGACCTACGCGCCGACCACCGCCTGCTCGGCCACCACCACGCTCTTCGACGCCAATGCCGACGGCACGCTGGCCGCCGGGGAAGGGCTGGGCACGCTGCACGCACTCGATGCACCCGTGTCGCCGTCGGTGTCGGTGCAGGGCGAACTCACGTCGCGCGGTTACCGCCAGCCGGGCTATTTCTGACCGCCTGATCGCCTGATCGGCGGTTCAGTCCTCGTCGCGGAGCTGCCAGCCCTTGACCATCTCCGCCTGCACCGCGGGCGGCACCGCATCGTGGTGCGACAGCGCCAGCGTGTAGTGCCCCTCGCCGCGGGTCAGGGCATTCAGCCGCAACTGGTAGCCCGACAGCTCCGACAGCGGCGCCCGGGCCTTCACGCTGGCCAGTCCGCCCATCTGCGGCGTCGTCGAGCGCACCTCGCCCCGCCGTGCCGCCAGGTCGCCGGTGATGTCGCCGATCATGGCCTCGGGCGCCGAGATCTCCACGTCCACCACCGGCTCCAGCACCACCGGCTGCGCCTCGCGCATGGCGAGGATGAAGGCCTTCTTCCCCGCGGTGACGAAGGCGATTTCCTTGCTGTCCACGCTGTGGTGCTTGCCGTCGAGCACCGTCACGCGCACATCCACCACCGGGTGCCCGGAGATCACGCCCGCGTCCATCGCCAGCCGCACGCCCTTTTCCACCGCGGGGATGAACTGCCCCGGGATCGCGCCGCCCTTGACCACGTCCAGGAACTCGAAGCCCGCGCCCCGTGGCAGCGGCTCGACCTGCAGGTGGACCTCGCCGAACTGGCCCGCGCCGCCGCTCTGCTTCTTGTGTCGGTACTGCGCCTGCGCCGGGGCGGTGATGGTCTCGCGGTAGGCGATGCGCGGCGGCGCCGTCTCCACCTCGACCCGGTAGCCCTCGCGCAGCCGCTCCAGCAGCACCCGCAGGTGCAGCTCGCCCAGGCCGTAGACGACGGTCTCGTGGGTGCTCGCCGCCTGCTCGACGCGCAGGCAGGGATCCTCGGCTGCCAGCTTGGCGAGCACTTCCGACAGGCGCTGCTCGTCGCCGTGGCGCTTCGGCTTCAGCGCCAGTCCGTGCACCGGCACCGGGAAGGGCAGCGGCTTCAGGTGGATGTGGTCGTCCTCGGCGGCGTCGTGCAGCACGGCGTCGAAGGCGATCTCGTCCACCTTGGCGACGGCCACGATGTCGCCCGGTCCGGCGCT
Source organism: Sphaerotilus sp. (assembly GCF_031429695.1). GTDB lineage: Bacteria > Pseudomonadota > Gammaproteobacteria > Burkholderiales > Burkholderiaceae_C > Sphaerotilus. The sequence continues at coordinate 2,530 of NZ_JANPAB010000042.1, read as the reverse complement.
CGGGATCTCGGTGTGTGTCTTGCCCTGCAGCAGGAACAGGTGCCCGACCTTGAACGGCTTGCGCCCGTCGCCCACGTACAGCAGGCTGTTGGGCGTCACCGTGCCCTGGTGGATGCGGAAGATGCCCAGCTTGCCCACATACGGGTCGATCGTGACCTTGAACACCTGCGCCAGCACGTGCGCGGCCGGATCGACCCGGGCGTGCATCAATTTCGCTGCGGCGCCTTCGCCCTTGTAGAAATCGGGCAGATTGCCTTCGGACGGATCGGGCAGCAGCCGGGCGATCACGTCGAGCAGCGCGGCCACGCCGGTGCCCATCTTGGCCGAGACGAACACGACCGGGATCAGGTGGCCTTCGCGCAGCGCCTGCTCCAGCGGCGCGTGCAGCTCGCGGGCATCGACATCGCCTTCTTCCAGATAGCGTTCGACAAAATCGCCGTCCACCTCGACCACCTGCTCGACCAGCGCCCGGTGCGCCGCAGCCACCGAAGAACAGTCCGCTTCATGCCCCGGCGTGGCCTCGGGCGCGAACCAGCAGTCCACCACTTCGCGGCCGCCATTGGCGGGCAGGTTCAGCGGCAGGCACTCGCGGCCGAACGCGGCCTGGAGTTCGGCCAGCAGGGCGGCGGCATCGAAGCCGGGCACGTCGATGCGGTTGACGATGACCATCCGGTCGAGCTGCCGCTCGGCGGCCCACGCCATCATCCGCACCGCCATCGGCTCGATGCCGGTGGCCGCGTTGATGACGACGGCCGCGGTTTCCACCGCTTCGAGCGCGGGCAGCGACTGGCCGAGGCAGTCGGTGCTGCCGGGCGTGTCGAGCAGGTGGATGCGCAGGCCCTGGTGGTCGAGGTGGAGCACGCTGGTGTGCAGCGAGTGCTGCATGCGGCGCTCGATCGGGTCGAAGTCGCTGGTGGTGCTGCCGCGCTCGACGCTGCCGGCGGCGCCGACCATGCCCGCCTGCTGCAGCAGGGCTTCGGCGAGGGTGGTCTTGCCGGCGGCGGCGGGGCCGACCAGCGCGAGCGTGCGGAGGTGGGAAACCGGGGAAGAGGCGGAGGGGGCGGAGGAAACGGCGACACCGGACACGGTACCGCCGTGGGCTGGGCTTGACATGGTCTGTCTCCTCAGCGCCGGGCCGCTGACAGCGGTCAAGCACTGTCTGGGTGGGTGGGAAACGCCAGCGTACGCCGATTGACCGGGCGCAACAAGCGTGTGTCCCTGCCAGTTTCCGCCTGTGCGACCATGGGGGCCAACATGAAGCTCCTCGACACCGCCCGCACCTGGGCTGCCCGCATCAAGCGCGACGGCCTGACCCTCTGGTTTTCCCTGCGCGATGCGCGCACGCCGTGGCTGGCCCGCGCATTGGCGTGGCTGGTCGTTGCCTACGCGCTCAGCCCGATCGACCTGATCCCGGATTTCATCCCGGTGCTGGGCTACCTGGACGATGTGCTGCTGCTGCCGGGGCTGATCTGGCTGACGGTGCGGCTGCTGCCGGACGGGGTGCTGGCCGACTGCCGCCAGCAGGCGGACGCCTGGGTCGCGGCCCGACAGGGCCGGCCGCGCAGCCTGTTCGGCGCGGCGCTGGTCATCGCGCTGTGGGGCCTGGTCGTGTGGTGGGGGTGGAGCGCCTGGGAACAGCGCTGACGTTCACTCGGCCCGGAAGCGGGACGCGCGCTGCTCAGTGCAGATCTGGATCGAGTATTCGGCATAGAACTCGGCGCGGCCCTTCTTCTTCGCGGCGACGTGTTCCGGGTGGGTCGCCCAGCCGTGCACCGCGGCTTCGGTCTCGAACTCGACGACCGTGACCCGCTCGCCGTCCGCGGCGGTGAAGCCCTTGTGCGAGACGTAGCCCGGCATGGTCCGCGCCAGCGCGCTCATGCGGTCGGCCCAGTCGGTGTAGTCGGCGACGGCGTCGGGTTTCAGGCGGTTGCGGAAGATGATGACGTGCATGGCAGGCTCCGTGGGCAGGGCGGTGGTTGTCCGGCCTGGATTCTGCCCATCAGCGACCCAGTCCGGCGGCCAGCCTCTGCGTGATCTCGGCTGCGGGCACCGCGCGGCAGCCGCGTGCGTTCTGTCCCGCCCACAGTGGGGAAAACGCGCTGCTGCCCCGGGCCTCCGCGGCGGCGCGCAGCGGTGCAGAAGCCGCCGTGGCCAATGGAAACCGAGGCACCGCGCTGTGCAGTGGCCCGAAATCGGCCATGAATCGGTTGACGATGCCGCGCGCGGGGCGGCCGGTGAAGAGGTGCGTCAAGGCCGTGTGGTGCGCGGCCTCGCTTTGCAACGCGGCGCGGTGCAGGGCGCTGGTGGTGGCCTCCGTGCTGCACATGAACGCGGTGCCCACCTGCACGCCAGACGCGCCCAGCGCCATGGCCGCAGCCACACCGGCCGCGTCGGCAATGCCGCCGGCTGCGATCACCGGCAGGCTCACAGCCGCCACGATCTGCGGCAGCAGCGCAAATGTGCCCACCTGCGTGGTGAGGTCGTCGGTCAGGAACATGCCTCGGTGGCCGCCGGCTTCCACGCCCTGGGC
>NZ_JANPAB010000041.1:0-49648 GCF_031429695.1 Sphaerotilus sp. | reverse complement strand
CGCCACGCCCTGCCCATACGCCGTGCGGTCATCGATCACCGCGATCGACTTGCCCTTCAGCTCCTTGGCTGCATACCGGCCCAGCGTGCCGCCCAGGTGCACGTCGTCCGCCACCACGCGGAACGTCGTCTTGAAGCCCTGACGCGTGAACTTCGGGTTCGTCGCCGACGGCGAGATCTGCGGAATCCCCGCGTCGCTGTAGATCTTCGACGCCGGGATCGAGGTGCCCGAGTTCAGGTGGCCCACCACGCCAGCCACTTTGGAGTCCACCAGCTTCTGTGCGGCGGCCGTGCCCTGCTTCGGGTCGCCACCGTCGTCCTCGGCCAGCAGCTCGAACTTCACCTTCTTGCCGCCGATCGACACGCCCTTGGCGTTGAGTTCGTCGATCGCCATGCGCGCGCCGTTCTCGTTGTCCTTGCCCAGGTGGGCGATGCCCCCGCTGGTCGGGCCCACATGGCCGATCTTGACCACTTCCTGCGCGCTGACCTGGCTGGCTGCTGCAAAGGCCACTGCGGCGATGACGACGTTGAGCTTGTGATTCATGGATTCAGACTCCAGTTTCTGGAACAAGGTGAATACCCGCCGACGACAGGTTTGAACAACACAGCCGCGGAACTTACCCCAAATCAGACAGCACCTCCATCGGGCTGGGCCTCGAATCGGGAAAGTCCTCAGTCAACGCCCGATGGAAGCCAAGGGAGGACAGGGGTGACCCCGACGACCGAAATAACTCCGCCGGACAGTCAGCGCAAGCCGGTGCGTGCCAGTTCTTCGGCCACCGCCTGGCGCACGGTGTCATGAAGCCCTAGCAAGAGATCCTCCCGGAACTCCCGTACCAGCCCACCGAGCAACTCGCTGACGAGCTGTTCAAGCAAAGGCGGAAGCCGCTCCCGCAGCCTCGCCTCCGCCAGGTCCTGCATGTGACTGACGACTCTCAGGACCACGCGCTCTGCATCGACGGGGGGATCGGCCGGCTCCACGGCTGCCGCCAAATCGGACGGGCGAACCACTTCGGTCAGCGTCGGCACATCGTCCGGCGGAACACGCAGGACGGCATTCATGCGCTCACCTCATGCCGTTCAATCTGGCACCCCTCGGCGCTGTACTGACGCCAGCGACCGCGCGCGCCGTCCCGGTCCAGGTCATCACGCCCGACCACTTCGATCACACGCTGGTACTGCGTGTAAGCCGACGGCACATCGCGTCCAAGGTTGACCAGCATATCGTGCCCAAAGCGGGCACTGTGGCCGGTCGTCAGCAGCACCGGTGTGGCCTGCAGGCGCGGCAGCAGCTCATCCACCGAAGATCCACGCCAGTGCGGAATGAACTCCAGTGCTTCGAAGGTCCACAGCAACCGGTCGAGTTCGGCCAGCTGTGCCGATTCGCCGGTGACCACCACCCTGGCGCCCGCCCGATAGGCCTTGCGCAAGAGACGGCAGGTGTAGACCCGCCGGTCTGGCACGTTGAAGTGAAAGGCAACTGCCGTCATGACGACCGATCAGCCTGCCTGACCGAGGAGATAGTGCGTGAGCAGCGGGACAGGTCGGCCCGTGCCGCCTTTGGCCGCGCCGGACCGGAAGGCGACGCCCGCCACATCCAGATGAGCCCAGCGGTACTTGCCCGTGAATCGCTGCAGGAACTTCGCGGCCGTGATGGCGCCACCGGCGCGGGCGCCAATGTTCGGGATGTCGGCGAAGTGGCTCTTGAGGCCTTCGTCGTACTCCTCGTCCAGCGGCATGCGCCAGGCGGTGTCGTGCGACGTGCGGCCAGCCTGCAGCAAGGCATCGGCCAGGGTGTCGTCCGGGGAGAACAGGCCCGCGTGCTGGAACCCCAGTCCGATGATGATCGCGCCGGTCAGCGTGGCGATGTCGATGACCGCGGCCGGCTTGAAGCGCTCGGCGTAGGTCAGCGCGTCACACAGGATCAGGCGCCCTTCCGCATCGGTGTTGAGGATCTCGATGGTCTTTCCCGACATCGACGTGACCACGTCGCCCGGCTTGATCGCGCGGCCGTCGGGCATGTTCTCGCAAGTGGGGATCAGGCCGACAACGTTGATCTTCGGCTTGAGTTCGGCGATGGCGCGGAAGGTACCCAGCACGCTGGCAGCGCCGCCCATGTCGAACTTCATCTCGTCCATCTCGGCAGACGGCTTGATGGAGATGCCACCCGTGTCGAAGGTGATGCCCTTGCCGACCAGCACGGTCGGTGCATCCTTCTTGCCCGCGCCCTGGTAGCGCAGCACGATGAAACGCGGCGGCTCTTCGGAGCCTTGCGCCACGGCCAGGAAGGCGCCCATGCCGAGCTTTTCGATGTCCTTGCGGTCCAGCACCTCGACCTTGAGCCCGCGCTCCTTGGCGAGTTCGCGGGCGTGGTCGGCCAACATCGACGGCGTGCAGTGGTTGCCGGGGCGGTTGGCGACTTCGCGGGCCAGCGTGCTGCCAGCGGCGATGGCACGGCCACGGGTCAGGCCGGCGTCCACGTCCGCCTGCGCCGCTTCACCGCAGACGAGGTCCAGCCGTGTCCACTTCGGCGCCTCGGCGGCGCTCGGCTTGGTGTGGCGGTAGACATAGACGGCGTCTTGCGCAACGCAGACAGCCGCTTCGGCCATCGCCGCATCGGGCTCGCCAGCACCGGCCCAGACCAGCGCAGCGCGTTCGGCGCCGCTGCCTTTCAGATGCCCGAAAGCGGCGCCCAGCGCCTTGCGCCAGGCCTTGCCACCGCCGTCGGCCGCCACGGCGATGACCAGACGCGGAACCTTGAGCCCGGACGGCCGGTGGGCATAGAGGGTGCGCCCGGCCTTGAGCGCGAGATCGCCCTGGTCCACGGCGTCGTCGATCAGTTTTCTGACCGCTGCGGGCAAACGCCATGCGCTGGTCTCGGGTGGCACGATGACCACCATTGCATCGGTGACCAGCTTCGAATAATCCTGCGTTGCCGCCGTGAGTGATTGAACGTCCATAATTCCGCGCTGCTCCTAGACGCACTGATGTTATTCGATTCCACCCTACGCAAAGAGTTGTCCCGCAGCTTCGGCGGCACCCTTGTGGTCATCCTCACCATCGTGTTGACGATGATGCTGATCCGTGTGCTCGGCATGGCCGCCGGGGGGGAGGTCGCGCCGCAGGACGTCGTGCTGCTGCTGGGCTACACCGCGTTGGGCCACCTGCCGACGATGCTGAGCCTGTCGCTGTTCATCTCCGTCGTCTCCACCCTGACGCGGATGTACCGGGACAGCGAGATGGCGGTCTGGTTCAGCAGCGGCCTGTCGCTGCAGCGCTTCGTGCCGCCGGTGCTGCGCTTCGCGGCGCCGGTGCTGGTGGCCGTCGCGGCACTAATGCTGGTGGTGTGGCCCTGGGCGAACCGCAACACGGTCGATCTGCGCGCCCGCTACGAGCAGCGCTCCGACCTGTCGCGGGTGGCGCCGGGCCAGTTCCAGTCCTCGGGCGACGGCAGCCGGGTCTTTTTCCTCGACAAGCAGACCAGCGACAGCGCCACCGGCCACCACATCTTCATCCTCGATCAGCGCGAGGGCCGCGAGTCGGTCACCACCGCCCAGGCCGGCCGGATCGAACCGGCCGGCGACGCCGGGCGGAGCCTGGTGCTGAACAACGGCGCCCGCACCGATCTGGACCTCGCTGGCGGTACGCGCACCATCTCCCGGTTCGACCAGTACGCTGTCCGCATTGGCGAAAAAGCCATGGCCCACCTGCAGGAGCGCCCCCCCAAGGCGCTCGACACGCTGGACCTGCTCGGCTCGCCCAGCCTGCGGGCGCACGGCGAACTGGTCTGGCGCGCAGGCATGGTGCTGGCCGCGTTCAACCTGCTGTTGTGGGGCATCGGGCTGGCATCGGGCGGACCGCGTGGCGGCAACAATTGGGTGCTGCTGGTGGCACTGCTCGGTTTCGTCGTCTATTTCAACCTGATCAACCTGAGCCAGGCCTGGGTCGGCAACGGCAAGCTGGGTGCAGCCAGTGCACTGGCGGTCCTCCACGGTGGGCTGCTGCTGGGCGCACTGGGCCTGCTGCGCCTGCGCACCCGCTGACAACGGAAACACCCTCATGCGCACCGTGCGACGCCTGCTCTACCGCGAGATCCTCGGCGCCACCGCCTTCGTGATGCTCGCCTTCCTGGGCCTGTTCCTGTTCATCGATCTGGTGGGCGAGCTGGACGATGTGGGCAAGGGTGGCTACACGCTCGCACAGGCCTTGCTGGTCTGCGCGCTGCAGGTGCCCGGCCACGTCTACGAACTCGCGCCGATCGGTGTGCTGATCGGCGCCATCTATGCGCTGGCCCGGCTGGCGCAGTCGAGCGAGTTCACCATCCTGCGCACCGGCGGGCTCGGCCCCGGTCTGGCGCTGAAGCTGCTGGCGCAACTCGGCCTGGCGATGGCGGCCGCCACGTTCATCGTCGGCGACTTCGTGGCACCTTGGTGTGACACGCAGGCCACGGTGCTGGAGGCCGTCCGCAAGGGCCGCCTCGACACCGCCATCGGCGGCGTCTGGCTCCGCGACAGCCGGCAGGAAGCCGACGGCGAGCACCGCTTCACCCTCAACGTGGGCGTGGCACGCGACAACGGCTCGGTCGAGAAGGTGCGGATCTTCGAGTTCGGACCGAAGGGCGCACTGCGCACGCGCACCACCGCGGCCCGCGCCACCATCGACTCCGACGGGCTGTGGCAACTCGACGACGTGCGCATCTCGCAGTGGGCCGCCGACAGCACGCCATCGCTCGTCCCGGACCAGCGGCTGGACCGCCTCGCCTGGCGCTCCGGCCTGACGCGGCAGGTGGTGGCCTCGGCGGTGCTGCCGCTGCACACCATGTCCACCCTGGCGCTCTACACCTACATGACGCACCTGTCCGAAAACGACCAGTCGGCCCAGCGCTACGAGATCAAGTTCTGGAAAAAAGCCCTCTATCCGCTCGCCTGCCTGGTGATGATGGGACTGGCGCTGCCCTTCGCTTACCTGCACGCCCGCTCGGGCGGGCTGTCGCTGAAGGTGTTCGGTGGCATCCTGCTGGGCATCAGCTTCGTGCTGCTCAACAACGTCACCGGCCACCTCGGCCTGCTCAACCACTGGACGCCCTGGCTGGCGGCCAGCCTGCCCAGCGCGCTCTACCTGCTGATGTCGCTCGGCGCCTTCAGCTGGCTGGTGCGCTACCGCTGAACAAGGAAACCACCCATGCACGGCATCCTGCTCTTTGCCCACGGGGCACGCGACCCCGCCTGGGCCACGCCTTTCCACACGATCGCCGCGCACATGCGCCAGGAGTCGGGCGGCCGGCCCGTCGCGCTGGCCTTCCTCGAACTGATGACGCCCAACCTCGACAGCGGTGTGGCGGAACTGGCCGCACAAGGCTGCACCGCCGTTACGGTAGTGCCGCTGTTCCTCGGCGCAGGCGGGCATGTGCGGCGCGACCTGCCGCTGCTGCTCGACAACGCCCGCGCGCACTTCCCCGGCGTGGAAATCGCCACGACGGCCGCCATCGGCGAACTCGACGCCGTGACGCTGGCCATCGCGCGGGCGGCGCTGTCGCTGTTGCCGCTGCCCCCGGTCCCGCCGGCATGAACCTGCACCAGTTCCGCTTCGTGCAGGAGGCGGCGCGCCGCAACCTCAACCTCACCGAGACCGCCAAGGCGCTGCACACCTCGCAACCCGGCATCTCCAAGGCCATCCTGGAGCTGGAGGAAGAGCTGGGCGTGGACATCTTCGCCCGCCACGGCAAGCGCCTGCGCCGCGTCACCGAACCGGGCCGGCAGGTGCTGACCTCGATCGAGATCATCATGCGCGAGGTGGCTAACCTGAAGCGCATCGGCGAGGACTACTCGCGCCAGGAGGCTGGCACGCTGTCCATCGCCGCCACCCACACGCAGGCCCGCTACGTCCTGCCCACGCCGGTCGCCGCGCTGCGCACGCGCTACCCGAAGGTGAACATCAGCCTGCACCAGGGCACGCCCGAACAGGTCGCGCAGATGATCCTCGACGACTCGGCCGAGATCGGCATGGCCACCGAGCGGCTGACGCAGTACGACGAACTCGTCACCCTGCCATGCTACGAGTGGCGCCACGTCGTGGTCGTGCCGGTCGGCCATCCGCTGGCACGTGTCGAGCGGCTCACGCTGGAGCAGATCGCCGCCGAGCCGCTGATCAGCTACCACCCGTCGTTCACCGGCCGCTCCAAGATCGACGCCGCCTTCGAGCAGCGCCAGCTCAAGCCCAGCTTCGTGCTGGAGGCGATCGACTCGGACGTGATCAAGACCTACGTGCGGCTCGGGCTGGGCGTGGGCATCGTGGCCGAGATGGCGGTGGCGGACGATCCGCTGTGCGGCCCCGGCGGCGACCTGATCGCCCGTCCGGTCGGCCACCTGTTCGGGCCGAACGTGGCGCGCATCGCCTTCAAGCGCGGTGCCTACCTGCGCAACTTCGTCTACACCTTTGCCGAACTGCTGTCGGACCAGCTCACCCGGCCGCTGATCGAGCGCGCCATGCTCGGCCTGGCCGCTGACCGCCCCGCCAGCGACGGACTCTGAACTTCACCCAAGCGAGCCTTCACCATGACCGCCACCGCCCGCACCCCCAGCGTCACCAGCCGCCTGCCGCAGGTCGGCACCACCATCTTCACCGTCATGTCGGCGCTGGCCACGCAGTGCGGCGCGGTCAACCTCGGTCAGGGTTTCCCGGACTTCGACGGCGATCCGCGCCTGATGCAGGCGGTCAAGGACGCGCTCGATGCCGGCCACAACCAGTACCCGCCGATGGCCGGCATCCCCGCGCTGCGCGAGGCCATCGCCGCCAAGGTCGAGGCGCTCTACGGCCACCGCTACGACCCCGGCAGCGAGATCACCGTCACCGCCGGGGCCACGCAGGCCATCCTCACCGCGGTGCTGGCGCTCGTGCATCCAGGCGACGAGGTCATCGTGCTCGACCCGTGCTACGACAGCTACGCGCCCAGCATCGTGCTGGCCGGCGCCACGCCCGTGCATGTGCCGCTGACACCGGGCACCTTCCGCCCCGACTTCGCCGCCATCGCCGCCGCGATCACGCCCAAGACCCGTGCGATCCTCGTCAACACGCCGCACAACCCGACCGGCACCGTCTGGACCGCCACTGAGCAGCAGCAACTCGCCGAGCTGCTGCGCCCGACCGACATCCTGCTGCTGTCCGACGAGGTCTACGAGCACATGGTCTACGACGGCGCGGCACACCTCAGTGTCGCCAGCCACCCGGAACTGGCCGCCCGCAGCGTGCTGATCTCCAGCTTCGGCAAGACCTACCACGTCACCGGCTGGAAGATCGGGTTCGTCGCCGCACCGGCACCCCTGATGGCCGAGTTCCGCAAAGTCCACCAGTTCAACGTCTTCACCGTCAACACGCCGATGCAGCACGCGCTGGCGGCCTACATGGCCGATCCGGCCCCTTACGTGGGACTCGGTGCCTTCTACCAGCGCAAGCGCGACCTGTTCCGCGCCGGGCTGGCCGGCACCGGGCTGCGGCTGCTGCCGTGCGAGGGCACGTATTTCCAGAGCGTGGACTACAGCGGCCTCGCCCCCGAGATTGCCGGGCTGGGTGAAGCGGCGTTCTGCGCCTGGCTGACACGCGAGGTCGGCGTGGCGGCAATCCCGCTGTCGGCGTTTTATGCGGATGGGCGCGACCAGCAGATCGCCCGCCTGTGCTTCGCCAAACGCGACGAAACGCTGGAGCGTGCGCTGGAGCGGCTGCGCAACCGATTGCGATGAAAAGAACGAACGGTCGTTCTTTTTTTCATGCCAGAATCTTCGGCCACCTCCTCCACCATGACCGCCGAACTGCTCTCCACCCGCCATGACAGCACCTTGGTGCTGACGCTGAGCGACCCCGCGTCGCGCAATGCCCTGGCACCCGCGGTCTACACCGCGGCCGCCACTGCGCTCGACGATGCGGCCCGCGACCCCACGCTGCGCGCCATCGTGCTCACCGGTGCGGACGGCCATTTCAGCGGTGGCGGCAACTTGAACCAGCTCGCCGGTGTGCGCGGCCAGCCGGAGGTACAGGCCGCCCGCGTGGATGCGCTGCACGGCTGGATCCGCGCGATGCGGGCACATCCGCTGCCGGTGATCGCCGCCGTCGAAGGCGCGGCGGCCGGCGCCGGCTGCTCGCTGGCCCTGGCCTGCGACCTGCTGGTGGCCTCGACCACCGCCCGCTTCGGCCTCGCCTATGGCCGCATCGGCGCCTCGCCGGACGGCGGCGTCGTCCAGTCGCTGATGCAGTTGCTGCCACGGCAGCAGGCGCTGGAGTGGCTGTGGCTGGCGCAGGTGCGCAGCGCGGCCGACCTGCAGCGCGCCGGCCTGGTCAACCGCCTGACCGACCCTGGGCAGGCGCTCGACGAGGCCCTGGCGCTGGCCGCGTCGCTGGCGCATTTCGCGCCGAACGTGATCGCCTCGGTGAAACGGCTGTCGGCGGACGCCGCCGTCATCCCGCTGGCCACCCACCTCGACCGCGAGCGCGACGCCTTCATCGCCAACATCAACCACGACAACGGCGGCGAAGGCCTCGCTGCGTGGCACGAGAAGCGCGCGCCACTGTTTCGATGACTGCTGCTGAGTCCCGCTGACCGGATCCGACATGACCCAGACTCCCACGCCACGCCGCCGCCTCTACCTGATGCGCCACGGCTCGGTCGATTATTTCCTCGACGACGGCACGCCCGTGCCGCCCGAGACCGTGCCGCTGAATGCCACCGGCCGCGCGCAGGCCGACAGCGCGGGCGCGCTGTTCGCAGCGTCGAATGTGCGCTTCGACCGCGTGCTGGTCAGCGGCCTGCCGCGCACAGTGGAGACGGCACAGCGTGTGCTCGCCGCCGCCGGATCGGACACCGCCATCGAGACCGACACGGCGCTGCAGGAAATCCGCCCTGGCCGCCTCTCGGACCTGCCGAAGGACGCGGTGCGTGCGGCCTTTCTCGGCGCCTTCGAGAGCGACGGCACCCTGGATGCCACCGAAGGCCACCGCTTCCTCGGGGGCGAAAGCGTGGGCGAGCTGCTCGACCGCTGCCTGCCGGCCTGGGCGCGCTTCCTGGGACGCAGCGACTGGGACACCGCGCTGGTGGTGCTGCACGGCGGTGTGAACCGGGCGCTGCTGTCGAGCGCGCTGGCCGGCACGCGGGCCTTCTTCGGGCGGATGGAGCAGGCCCCGGCCTGCATCAACGTGCTCGACATCGGCCACGACCACGCCATCATCCGTGCGATGAACCTGTCACCGACCCAGTGGCTCAACGACCGTGAGCGCCAGACCACGATGGAAAAGCTGCTCGCGCAGTACCTGCGAACCGAATCGAACCCTGCATGACCACGCCCGTCCTGACCCCCGAAGAACGCCACCACGTCGAGTCTGGCTCCTGGTACGCGAAGCTCTCGCCCGCGCTGCGCCAGGACATCCTGAACCGCACCATCATCCGCCGCTACCCAGACAGCGTGCAGGTCGCCACCCGTGGCGCACCGCCGACCGACTGGGTGGGCGTGGCCAGCGGCGCGGTGCGGGTGAGTTCGGTGTCGATGTCGGGCAAGCAGATCACGCTGACCTACGTCGAGCCGGGCACCTGGTTCGGCGACATCGCCCTCTTCGACGGCCTGCCGCGCACCCACGACGCCACCACCCACGGCCCGACCACGCTGCTGATCGTGCGCAAGCACGACTTCTTCGACCTGCTGTCGCGCCACGCCGAGCTGGCCGAGGCGCTGCTGCGGCTGAACTGCCGGCGCATGCGGCTGATGTTCGCGTCCTTCGAGGATCTGAACACCAAGCCGCTGGCCGCCCGGCTCGCCAAGCAGGTGCTGACGCTGGCGCGCGCCTACGGTATCCCGCATGGGGAAGAAACCCGCATCGGCCTGCAGCTCGCCCAGGAAGACCTCGCACAGCTCGTCGGCGCTTCGCGGCAGCGCGTCAACCAGGAGCTGAAGGGCTTCGAGCGCGAGGGCGCCGTGCGGGTGGAGCCGACACGGCTGGTCGTGCTCTCGCGTGACAAGCTGCTGGCCATCGCCGACCGCTGATCGAACTGTCTCTCCCCCGCCACCTTCCCCAGGAGCACGACGCCATGGACACCCACGCCGCCGCCCAGTCCGGCACCCGCCCGGTCGCCGACGGGCAAGCCTTCGATGTCGCCGCATTGGAGCACTGGCTCGCCGCCCGCCTGCCGGGCTTTGCGGGGCCGCTGACGGTCCGACAGTTCAAGGGCGGGCAGTCGAACCCGACCTACCAGCTCGTCACCCCTGGCGCCGTCTACGTGATGCGCGCCAAGCCGGGGCCTGCCGCGAAGCTGCTGCCGTCGGCACACGCCATCGAGCGCGAATTCCGGGTGATGCAGGCGCTGGCCGCCACCGACGTGCCCGTCGCGCAGATGCATCTGCTGTGCGAGGACGAGCGCGTCATCGGCCGCGCCTTCTACGTGATGGAGCATGTCGCCGGCCGCGTGCTGTGGGACCAGACGCTGCCGGACATGCACCGTGCCGAGCGGGGCGCCATCTACGACGAGATGAACCGCGTGCTGGCTGCGCTGCACCGGGTCGACCCGGTGGCGATCGGCCTGGGCGACTACGGCCGGCCGGGCAGCTATTTCGAGCGCCAGACCGCACGCTGGAGCAAGCAGTACCTCGCCTCGGTCACCGAGCCGATCGCCGAGATGGACCGGCTGATCGCGTGGCTTCCCGCCCACCTGCCCGCGTACGCCCGCGACGACACGCAGGTCTCGATCGCCCATGGCGACTACCGGCTCGACAACCTGATGTTCCACCCGACCGAGCCGCGGGTGCTCGCGGTGCTGGACTGGGAGCTGTCCACGCTGGGCCACCCGATCGCCGATTTCAGCTACCACTGCATGGCGTGGCACATCCCGCCGGGCACCTTCCGCGGCATCGGCGGGGTCGCGCTGGAGCCGCTGGGCATCCCGTCCGAAGCCGAGTACGTGCAGCGCTATCTGGCCCGCGTCAACGAAGGCCGCACCGGTGGACTGACCTTCGAGGCGCTGATGCCCGACTGGGACTACTACCTCGCCTACAACATGTTCCGCATCGCCGCGATCCTGCAGGGCATCGCGCGGCGGGTGGTCGATGGCACGGCATCGAGTGCGCAGGCACGCCAGGCCGGCGCCGGGGCACGGCCGATGGCGGAGCTGGCGTGGAAACATGCGGTCAAGGCCGGGGCCAGTCCAGCCTGAAGCACGCTCGACGGCCTCACACGGCAATGTCGGTGTGCGGCCCGATCCGGGACGGCATGCCGAGCGCCATCATGTCGGAGTCCATCGGGATCTCCATCACCGAGGGTTCGTCGAGCGCCGAAGAATGCACCAGCCGGCCGCTGGACACCTCCCGCACCACGGTGGCATTGGCGGTGGATGCCGCCTTGTTCATCAGCTGCCGTGCCGAGGCCGCCGCCGCTTCGGCGAGGTTGCAGGCGCCGTCGAGCATGGCGGCTTCCGTCACCTGCGCCTCGGTGCGCAGATAAATCCGGCCGCGCAGCGTCATCAGCACCAGCGGTGCGTCGTCGCCGAGCCAGTTGTGCGCAGCGCGGCTGACACGGCTGAGCAGATCCCCTTCCAGCCAGCGCTGGGCGTGGGGCGGCGACGAGGACAGCATCACGTAGCCCGCCACGGTGGATGGCACCGGCACCCGCTCCAGCATCGACAGCCAGCGCACCTCCTCTGGCAGCGTCGTGTCGATGCCGGTCTGGTGGTCCTGCACCAGGGTCTGGTAGGCCTGGCTGTCGAGCCGCTGCGCCAGCGAACGCGACATCAGCAGGATCTCCAGGTGCTGCGGCAAACCGGCCTCGATGCACACGCGCAGTTCCCGTTCGAGGATGTAGGCGCGCTTGGTGGGGCCCCATTCGAGCCGGCCGCGGCGACCTTCCCAGTCGAATTCGACCACACGTCCTTCGCCGCGGCGCACCCGCTTGAGCCGGTGCCCGCGGGCCTCGGCCCACTCGTCCAGCACTTGCGTGTCAGTGGTCGTCTCGGTGCGCGACCCCAGCAGTCGCTGAAGACGTTGCAGGGCTTTGATCATGGCGGTGGCGGTGTCGTTGGGACGGTGAAGACTCACCGATGCACCCATATCGACGGCAGCCCAGGAAAACTGTAGCTGTTCGGGAGTTGCCCGGATCGGGTCAGGTCAGTCCTGCGGGATGATCTCGACCGACACGGTGAGCTGCTCGCCGCCGCCGCCACTGCGCACCCCGCGCACGGGTGCACACGCGGCGTAGTCCGGCCCCACGGCGATCTGCACATGGCGCTCGTCCACCACACAGCCGTGGGTCACATCCAAACCCAGCCAGCGCCGCTCTGCCGGATCGAGACAGACCTGGGCCCAGGCATGGCTGGCCAGCTCCGGCCCACCACGTGCATGGAAATAGCCGCTCACATACCGAGCCGGCAAACCCACGGCCCGGCAGGCGGCGACCAGCACATGCGCCTGGTCCTGGCAGACACCGACCCCGCCTAGCCACGCCTCGGCCGCGGTGGTGTTCGCGTTGGTGCGCCCAGGCTGGTAGCGCACGCACTCGGCCACCAGCGCGGTCAGCGCCAGCGCCTGTGCCTGACGGCCCTCCACCCCGCGCACGGCAGCCAGCGCGCTGCGACGCAGTGCGTCGTCCGCCCGGGCCAGCGCCGAGGGCATGAGATACAGCCGCGGATCCGGACCCAGTGGATCGGACTGCAACGGGGTGCCCAGCGTCTCGACCATCCCCGTCGCCTCGCACTGCAGCATCCGCGCCCCGGCCCCCACGGCCAGCACATGGCTGTGGTTGCCCCAGGCATCGGTCTGTGGCTGCAACGGTGTGGGCGACTGGAGCTGCCAGTGGTGGACGTGCTGGGTGTCGGTGTGGCGCGGCGTCAGGCACAGCGTCTGGACAGCGCTGCGCAGCGGCTGGGTGTAGCGGTAGTGGGTGCGGTGGCGGATCTGGTACTTCACACCTGCATCTTGCAAGACACGGGCCAAACCGTCACGCCAAGTCCCCGGGCGTCACTCGGACTCGATCACGGCGTCCAGCGGCTCCACCGTCACCGCCACCCGCGGCTCAGCCCGCCCGCCGCCGCGGATCACGCCCCGCAATGGGGCAACGTCGGCATAGTCGCGCCCCCAGGCGAGCGTGACGTGGTCGGTGCCGGCGGGCACGGCGTTGGTCGGATCCAGCGCCACCCAGCCATGCACCGGGCACCACACCGACACCCAGGCGTGCGACGCATCGGCGCCGATCAGCCGCGGCTGGCCCGGCGGCGGGTGGGTCAGCAGGTAGCCGCTGACGTAGCGCGCCGCCAGTCCGATCGAACGCATCGCGCCGATCATGACGTGGGCGAAGTCCTGACAAACGCCCTGCCGCTGCGCCAGAGCTTCCGGGGCCCGGGTGTTGACCGAGGTAGCGAGCGGCTGGTAGGTGAAGTGCCGGAAGATGAGGTGCATCATCGCCAGCGCACCGACCAGCAACGGCGTGCCGGGCCGGAAGACCCTTGTGGCGAAGCGCGCCAGCGAAGCCTCGCGGGGGGCATAGGCCGAGCCGAGCGTGAACTCCACCGCCTCGTCGAAACCGGCACCGGGCCGGTAGCGCAGCCGCGCCGCCACCGCTTCCCACGGCGGACTGCTCTCCGGACGCAGCCGGGGCAGCGGGTCGATCTCGGTCACGAAGCGCGACACCACCAGCAACTGCGCATGCACCCGCGCGTGCGAAAAGCTCACCCGGTGGTTGCCCCAGGGATCGACGCTCTGGTGCAGGCCCCCGTCCGGCGGCGGCGTGACCGACAGCTCCCAGCTGCGCACCCGCTGCAGCGGGGTGTCACGCGGGCGCAGGTGGCCGAGGTGGTGGGCAAGTTCGACCGGCGCGTCGTAGGCGTAGCCGGTTTCGTGGAGGACGCGCAGCGTCACGGCCGGATTCACTGCCATACGGTTCGGTCGGCTGGCCCCACATGCGAGAACAGGTGGCGGCTGATTTCATTGGACAAACCCAGCACGGAGGTGCAACAGGTCCGCAGCGCGTCGAGCAAGGCGGTGTAACGCCCGTCGGCATCGCGGGTACTGAGCGCATCCAGCGACCAGTCTTCGGGCCGCGGCAGGGCCTGCACGATCTCTTCGGCCCAGACGGGATCGTGGCGTGCAAGCTTGCGCAGCCGCTCCCTCAGGGTGCGCGCCACCCAGGCCAGCGAGCGCGGGTTATCGCTGTCGAGCACCAGCAGGTGCAACAGCGGCGGCACCTCGCGCCGGGCCTGGAACTGCGCCCGGTAGGTGATGGTCGAGTCGAACAGCCCGAGCAGCAACGCGAAGCCATCGTCCGTCTCCGTCAGGCCGGCCTTGAACCCGGTGGCCAGCGCATTGGCGAGCATGTCGAGCCGCTCGATCTGGCGCGCCACGCTGAGCAGGCGCCAGCCGTCGTCGCGGGTCATGCGGTCGGTCTGGGCGCCGGTGATGGCGGCCAGGTGCAGCGCCGCCTGGTTGAGCACGCCCAGCACGTCGCTGAGCGGCTCGTGCCCTTCGCGTGACTCGATGGCGGCGAGCTTGCGCGGGAACAGCTCGCTCAAGTCCTTGATCAGGCCCCAGTGCTCGGTGGACAGCCGCTCGCGCAGCGCCTCGGCACAGCCCCGCAGGGCTTGCAGGTTGAACGCGACGCTGGCCCCCGCGCTGGGGTCGCCCATGGCATGGACCAGCGAACGCTCGAAGACCCGCGCCGCCTGACCCGACGGATGCGCCGGCAGCGGCACCGCCGCCGGGATCATGCCGTGGCGCACCAGCAGGCCATGCATCACCTGCAGCACGCCGGTGCTGCCCGCAGGCAGCGCCTCCAGCGTCAGTCGTGCCAACCGAACCGAGTTCTCGGCGCGTTCGGTGTAGCGACCCAGCCAGAACAGGTTCTCGGCGGCGCGGCTGGTGATCACGCGCCGCCAGCCCGCCAATTCGGCCGGCTCCAGCGGCCGGGGCAGCAAGGTGGTCGCATCGACCTTGCCATCGGTCAGCACCCAGGTGTCGGTGCTGGCCGAGCCGGCCTGCATCGACAGATAGGCATCCGTGCCACCACTGCCCAGCCCCTCCGCCGCACGCCGGTTGGCCACCCGCGTCAACCCACCTGGCAGCACACACCAGCCACCTTCGCCGTCCGACATCGCAAAGACCCGCACGACCACCGGCCGCGGCTCCAGCCGCCCGGCGTGCCACACCGGCAACTCCGACGGTCGGGCTGGCGCCATCAGCGTGTGCGCGGCAGGATCGGCGTCAATGCGGGCTTCCCACTGGGACAGGGCCTCGGCATCCAGCGTGCTGGCCATGACCGGCGCGAAATGCGCCGTCACCGCGCTGGACGAGAAGGTCGGAACGATCACGAACTCGCGCAGCTTGCGGCGGTTGGCGGCCCAGACGCTGGCCTCGCCGCACCACCAGCTCGTGTGCGCCGGCAACAGCAGCTCTTCGCCGAGCACGCGCTTGGCCACCCCGGGCCAGAACGCGCTCAGGCCCGGACTCTCCAGCACCCCCGCCCCCGGCGCATTCGCCACCACCACCTCGCCCGCCCGCACCGCCTGCACCAGCCCCGGCACGCCGAGCGCCGAATCGCCGCGCAGCTCCAGCGGATCGAGCCATTCGTCGTCCACCCGGCGCAGCAGCACGTGGACACGCTCCAGCCCGTGCAGCGTCTTGAGGTAGACCTTCTGGTGGCGCACGGTCAGGTCCGAGCCCTCGACCAGCGTCACGCCCAGGTAGCGGGCGAGGAAGACGTGCTCGAAGTAGGTCTCGTTGCGCGGCCCCGGCGTCAGCAGCGCCACGCGCGAGCGCTCGCCCGCCGGACTGACGCGCAGCAGGCCGTCCATCAGCGCGCGAAAGGCCGAGGCCACCCGCTGCACCTTGAGTTCGCGGAAGGCCTCGGGGAATTGCTGGCCGATGATCAGCCGGTTTTCCAGCAGATAGCCCAGGCCGGACGGCGCCTGCGAGCGGTGGCCGACCACGCGCCACTGCCCGTCGGGCCGGCGCGCCAGATCGAAGGCCACCATCTGCAGCCAACGTCCACCGGCCGGTTTCACCCCGTGCATCGGCCGCAGGTACTGCGGATGTGCCAGCACCAGCGACGGTGGCAGAAAACCGTCGTGCAGCAGATCCTGCGCCCCGTAGATGTCCGCCAGCACGGCGTCGAGCAGCCGTGCCCGCTGCTTCACACCCGCCTCGATGCGGGTCCACTCCTGCGGCGTGATCAGCAGCGGCAGCAACTCCAGCGGCCAGGAGCGGGCGCTGTCACCGCCTTCGGCGTAGACGTTGTAGGTCGCGCCATCCTCGCGTACGCGGCGCTGCACGCGCGCGAGGCGCGCAGCAAGGTCCAGCCAACCGGCCGTGCCGTTGGCGTTGAAGAAGCGTGTCCAGACTGGCGCCAGATTGAGTGGACCCGCCGCACCGGGCGCACCCGTCAGGGCACCACGCAGTTCGTCGCGGTGTCCCGGTGTGCCATGCAGGGCGGAGGAGGCCGCCAGGACGGCGGCCTCGGGCGCTTCATCGGGAAGGAGACTCGATTGCATGGCCGCATCATGCCCCGAATCAGCGCGGCCTCAGCACAGCCTCAACTCCGGCGCAGGTCCAGCGTGAACGGGAACTCCAGACTGCGCTGCGCCACGCCCGGCACGACCTTGCCCGGGGTGTGGCCCATCGCGAAGAAGCGCGCCAGACGGCGGCTCTCGGCCTCGAACGAGTTGACCGGGAAGGTCTCGTGGTTGCGTCCGCCAGGATGCGCCACGTGGTACTGGCAGCCGCCCAGCGAACGGTGGTTCCAGGTGTCGATCAGGTCGAAGGTCAGCGGGGCGTGGACGCCGATGGTCGGGTGCAGCGCCGTCGGCGGCTGCCACGCGCGGTAGCGCACGCCGGCCACGTACTCGCCCACCCGCCCGGTCGGCTGCAGCGCCAGCGGCTCGCCATTGACGGTGACGACGTGGCGCGGATCGACCAGCCCGGTGACCCGCACCTCGATGCGCTCCAGCGACGAATCGACATAGCGCACCGTGCCACCGATCGCACCCTCCTCGCCCATCACGTGCCACGGCTCCAGCGCACTGCGCAGCGTCAGGTGAACGCCCCGCGCCGACATCTCGCCCACCTTCGGGAAGCGGAACTCGATGTGCGGCGCGAACCACGCCGCATCGAAGGCATAGCCATCCGCCCGCAGGTCGGCCATCACGTCGTCGAGGTCCATCTTCACGAACGTCGGCAGCAGGAAGCGGTCGTGCAGCTCCGTGCCCCAGCGCACCAGCGGCGCGCGGTAGGGCGCCTTCCAGAACCGGGCGATCAGCGTGCGCAGCAGCAGTTGCTGGACGATCGACATCCGCGCGTGCGGCGGCATCTCGAAGGCGCGCAGCTCCAGCAGACCCAGCCGCCCCGTGGACGAATCCGGCGAATACAGCTTGTCGATGCAGAACTCGCTGCGGTGCGTGTTGCCGGTGACGTCGATCAGCACGTTGCGCAGCGTGCGGTCCACCAGCCACGGCGGCATGTCGGCGCCGTAGACCGCCTTGTTGCGCTCGATCTCGGCCAGCGCGATTTCCAGCTCGTAGATCTGGTCGTTGCGGGCCTCGTCGACCCGTGGGGCCTGGCTGGTCGGGCCGATGAACATGCCCGAGAACAGGTAGCTCAAACTCGGGTGGTTGTGCCAGTAGGTCAGCAGCGAGGCGAGCAGGTCCGGCCGGCGCAGGAACGGCGAATCCGCCGGCGTGGCGCCGCCCATGACCATGTGGTTGCCGCCGCCGGTGCCGGTGTGGCGGCCGTCGAGCATGAACTTCTCGGTGGACAGGCGGGTTTTCCACGCGGCGTCGTAGAGGAACTCGGTCTGCGCCACCAGATCGCGCCAGCTGTGCGCCGGGTGGATGTTGACTTCGATGACACCGGGGTCCGGCGTGACCTGCAGCACCGTCAGGCGCGGATCGCGCGGCGGCGGGTAGCCTTCGAGCACGATCTGGACGCGCAGATCGGCGGCCGTGGCTTCGACTGCGGCGAGCAGGTCGAGGTAGTCCTCCAACCGGGCCAGCGGCGGCATGAACACGTAGAGCACGCCCGATGCCTGACCCACCGCCTCGGCCTTCGGGCCATTGGCGCGGCGCGGGTCGCGGACTTCAACGCACAGCGCAGTGCGGGTGATCCAGTGCGCGGACTCGAAGCGCTGCGGATGGCGAGCCAGTTCCTCCGCCGACAGCGACGACAGCGCAGACAGGGGCGACAGCGGACCCACCCCACCCACCCCGTCATTCCCGCGCAGGCGGGAACCCACGCCTGCCACGCCAGCCACACGGGTGGAGTCGGCGGCATTCAGCGTGGACTGATAGCGCACCTGCACCGCGGTCGGCAGCGCATCCCGCGGTGCGAACGGGTCTTGCTCGATCTGGTACGGATAGTCCTGCTTGCCCACCCAGGGCAGCGAGTCCAGCGGCAGCCGGTAGCCCATCGGCGAATCACCGGGGACCAGGTACATGCGTTCATCGCGGAAGAACCACGGCCCTGTGACCCACCGCGGCCCATCCAGCTCCAGCGATTCGGCCGGCTTGAGCGGCAGCACATAGCCGATCGGCGCCTCCAGCCCTTGCACGAACACCCGGCGCAGGCGCACCCGCTCCAGCTCGTCGTCCAACCGGCTGTCGAAGGGATCGACGTTGACCGGCAGGCGGCGCTCGCGCCACAGGTAGTACCAGGTGTCCTCGTGGCCGGTCTGCACATGGGCATCGGTCATGCCGAGTTTGCCGCTGAGGTGGCGGATGAACCGCTGTGCGTCCTCGGCGGTGTACTGGTGCGGATCGCGCTCGTCGGCGAACAGCTCGGGGTTGTGCCAGCAGGGCTGACCGTCCTTGCGCCAGTAGATCGACAGTGCCCAGCGCGGCAGCTGCTCGCCCGGGTACCACTTGCCCTGGCCGAAGTGCAGGAAACCGCCCTGCCCGTACTCGTCACGCAGGCGGCGCACGAGTTCCTGCGCATAGAGACGTTTGGTCGGGCCGAGCGCATCGGTGTTCCATTCGGCGCCGTCCCGGTCATCGACCGAGACAAAGGTCGGCTCGCCGCCCATCGTCAGGCGCACGTCGCCCGCGACCAGCTCGGCGTCCACGGCCTCGCCCAGCGCCAGCATCGCGCCCCACTGGTCCTCGGTGTAGGGCTTGGTGACCCGCGGCGATTCCCAGATGCGCGTGACCCGCATCTCGTGGCTGAATTCGACCTCGCACTTGTCGACGGCCCCGCTGATCGGCGCCGCGCTCGACGGCTGCGGCGTGCAGGCCAGCGGAATGTGGCCTTCGCCGGCCATCAGGCCCGACGTGGGGTCCAGGCCGATCCAGCCCCCGCCGGGCAGGTAGACCTCGCACCAGGCGTGCAGGTCGGTGAAATCCACCTCGGTGCCGCTCGGGCCGTCGAGGGCCTTCACGTCCGACTTCAGCTGGATCAGGTAGCCCGACACGAAACGCGCCGCCAGCCCCAGGTGGCGCAGCGTCTCCACCATCAGCCAGCCCGAATCACGGCAGGAGCCCGACTTCAGCGTCAGCGTCTCTTCCGGCGTCTGCACCCCAGGCTCCAGCCGGATGCCGTACTGGATGTCGCCCTGCAGCCGCTGGTTGAGGCCGACGAGGAAGTCAATCGTGCGCACTTCCTTGCGGTCGATCGAGTCCACGAACGCCTGCAGGGCCGGCGTGGCGGGCTCGGGCACCAAGTACGGCGCCAGTTCCTGCTTCAGCCCGTCCTCGTAGACGAAGGGGTAGTTCTCGGCGCTCGGCTCCAGGAAGAAGTCGAACGGGTTGTAGACCGACATCTCGGCCACCAGATCGACGGTGACCTTGAAGTGGCGCGTCGGCTCCGGGAAGACGAGGCGGCCGAGGTAGTTCGAGAACGGGTCCTGCTGCCAGTTGATGAAGTGGGTTTCTGGCTCGACCCGCAGCGAGTACGACAGGATCGGCGTGCGGCAGTGCGGCGCCGGTCGCAGGCGCACGATCTGTGGCGCCAGGTTGACCAGGCGGTCGTAGGTGTAGTGGGTGACGTGACTGAGCGCGACGTGGATGGACACGGGAGAGTGCTTTCTGGATTCTTGTATCAGTGAACGGCCACGAGGAAATCGCGGCTGATGCCGGCCCCCAGATCGCCAACGCGGTCGAGGAACTGCGTCAGGTAGGCATGCAGGCCGGTCGACAGGATCTCGTCGATGCGACCGAATTCCAGGTCCGCGTGCAGCCGCCCCGCGCGGCGCAGGGTCTCGGACGTGGCATCGGGGGCCACCAGCTTCAGATTGACGACGACTTCCTGGGTGCAGGCGGCCAGCGAACGCGGCATGTCCTGGCGCAGGATGAGCAGCTCGGCCACCTTCTCCGGCTGGATCACGTTGCGGTAGACCTTGCGGTAGACCTCGAAGCCGGACACCGAGCGCAGGATCGCCGACCAGTGGTAGAAGTCGTATTCCTGATCGCGGGCATCGGCGGCGCCGTAGAAATCGCTCTCGACGGCGTGGAACTTGACGTCCAGCAGGCGGGCTGTGTTGTCGGCCCGCTCCAGGAACGTGCCGATGCGCACGAAGTGCAGCGACTCGTCCTGCAGCATGGTGCCGACCTGCACGCCGCGCGAGAGGTGCGAGCGGAACTTGACCCACTCGAACAGCGCGCTCGGGTCGCGCTCGAAGGTGTTCTCGCGCAGCAGGCGGTTGAATTCGAGCCAGGTCTGGTTGGTGGTTTCCCAGACTTCGGTGGTCAGCGCGCCGCGCACGGCACGGGCGTTCTCCCGCGCCGCCCGCAGGCAGCAGAAGATGGACGACGGATTGCGCTCATCGCGGACCATGTAGTCCATGACGCTCTTGGCAGTGACTTCGCCGTAGCGGCGCTCGAAATCGCCGCTCAGCTCGGAGATGCTCAGCAGGCCGCGCCAGCCCAGCTCCGACACCGCCGTCGATTGCGGCAGCAGCGCGGTCTGGTAGTTCACGTCCAGCATCCGGGCGGTGTTTTCGGCGCGCTCCATGTAGCGCGACATCCAGAACAGGTGATCAGCAGTGCGTGACAGCATTTGGTGTAGTCCTCATCAATCCTCAAGCACCCAGGTGTCCTTGGTGCCACCGCCTTGCGACGAGTTGACCACCAGAGAGCCTTCCTTGAGGGCCACGCGGGTCAAGCCTCCCGGCACCATCTGCACCGTCTTGCCCGACAGTACGAAGGGTCGCAGATCGATGTGACGCGGTGCCACACCCGATTCGACAAACGTCGGGCAGGTGGACAGGCTCAGCGTCGGCTGGGCGATGTAGTTGCTCGGATTGGCGACGAGCTGCGCGCGGAACGCGGCGATCTCGGCCTTGGTGGACGCCGGGCCGACCAGCATGCCGTAGCCACCCGCGCCGTGGACCTCCTTCACCACCAGCTCGTCCAGGTGGTCGAGCACGTAGCGGTAGTCGTCCTGCTCGCGGCAGAGGTAGGTCGGCACGTTGTTGAGGATCGGTTTCTCGCCCAGGTAGAACTCGATCATCTTGGGCACATAGGCGTAGATCGACTTGTCGTCCGCCACCCCGGTACCGACCGCATTCGACAGCGTGACATTGCCGGCCCGGTAGACCGACAGCAGCCCCGGACACCCCAGCGTCGTGTCCGGGCGGAACACCAGCGGATCGAGGAAATCGTCGTCCAGCCGGCGGTAGATCACGTCCACGCGCTTCGGGCCGCGCGTGGTGCGCATGAAGACGAAGTTGTCCTTCACGAACAGGTCCTGGCCCTCGACCAGCTCGACGCCCATCTGCTGCGCCAGGAACGCATGCTCGAAGTAGGCCGAGTTGTACATGCCGGGGGTCAGCACGACGACTGTCGGGTCGTTCACACCGTTCGGGGCGACCTCGCGCAGCGTCTCCAGCAGCAGGTCCGGGTAGTGCGCGACCGGAGCGACGCGGTGCGCCGCGAACAGGTCCGGGAACAGCCGCATCATCATCTTGCGGTTTTCCAGCATGTAGCTCACGCCGCTGGGCACGCGCAGGTTGTCCTCCAGCACGTAGTAGTTGCCGCTGCCATCCGGATTGGCCGCCCGCACGATGTCGATGCCGGAGATGTGCGAGTACACGCCGCCAGGCACGTCCACGCCGATCATCTCGGGGCGGAACTGCGCGTTGGAGAGGATCTGGTCGGCCGGCACGATGCCCGCCTTGACGATCTCCTGCCCGTGGTACACGTCGTGGATGAAGCGGTTGAGCGCCGTGACGCGCTGCTTCAGCCCCTGTTCCATCTCGCGCCATTCGTGGGCGGGAATGACCCGGGGGATCAGGTCGAACGGGATGAGCCGCTCGGTGCCTTCGCCGGAATCCTTGTCGCCGTAGACGGCAAACGTGATCCCGACCCTCCGGAAGATCATCTCCGCCTCTTCGCGCCGTGCATGCATCACCTCAGGCGGCTGCTGGGCCAGCCAGCGCGCATAGGTCCGATAGTGTTCCCGCACCGCAGCGCCAGGGGCAGCGGCATCGGTGGAATTCATTTCGTCGAACATCGGTCTCATGGGTGTGGTGGATCGTTGAGAACAGACTTAGCAATATCAGGGCCATCGACTGCGCGCGCCACAGGTTCGACCCGATGCCAGTAGCGGACACGCTGGTTGCGTGCGCACTCCTGTGTGCCGTCGGCACTGCGCCAGTGCCATGCACCACATTGGGGCGTCCGAACCACCGCGATGCCCTGTGCGTCGTAACGCGCCATCACCGCAGGTGCCGGATGCCCGTAGCGGTTGTGCCGCCCTGCCTGCACGATAGCCCAGGTCGGCTGCACTGATTTGAGAAAAAACAGCGTGGACGAGGATCCGCTGCCGTGGTGCGGCACCAGCAGTACATCGGCTTTCAGGCGCGCTGACTGGCGGATGACCAGGCGCAGTTCCTGGTCGATCCCGATGTCTCCGGTCAGCAGCGCCGCCCGCCCGCTCGCCGACTCCACCCGCAGCACGCACGACACCGCGTTGGGGCGCAGGACGGCGATTCCCGTTCGCTCATGGTCGGCGGCCTCGGGATGCAGCACCTCGAAGCGCACGCCATCCCACACCCAGCGCGTGCCGGCGGTGCAACGCTGGTGCGGCGCGCGCTGGCGCAGCGGATGCCCCGGCTCCAGCGAACTCTGCACCAGCCCCACCGGCAGCGCCCGCAGCACCGCGTCCGCGCCACCGCTGTGGTCCGTGTCACGGTGGCTGACGATCAGTTGGTCGAGCGAGCGCACACCCAGCGCCTGCAGCAGCGGCACCAGCACACGTTCGCCGGCGTTGCCCGCCTCGCCGTGGCGGCCGTAGGCGGGGCCAGTGTCGTAGAGCAGGGCATGGCCGGACGTGCGCACGAGGACAGCGTTGCCCTGGCCGATGTCGGCGGCCAGCAGCTCGAACTCGCCCTGCGGCGGCACGGGCAGCGCGGGCCACAGCATCGGCAGCAGCAGCGGCATGGCCGCCAGTCGCTGCATCACCGGCAGAGGCGCCACCAGCAAGGCAGCGGCGGCAACGCCCAGAGCCTGCGCCCACCAGGGCACGGCGGGCAGATGAACGCTCGCCCAGGGCCACGCTGCCAGCGCCTGCAGCACCCGCATCAGGACATCGACCACCGGCAGCGCCCAGCCCCACAGCGGCGCGAACAGCAGCCCCAGCAGCGCCAGCGGCGTGATCAGCAGCGTCACCACCGGAATCGCCACCGCATTGGCCAGCAGCGAAACCAGCGACACCTGCTGGAAGAACAGCAGCGTCCACGGCGCCAGCCCGACCGTGACGACCCACTGCGTGCGCCAGAGGCTGCGCAATTCGTGCAGCGAGTGCGCGCGCCAGTCGCGGCGCGGCGCCTTGTCGGACGGCGAACCGCCCAGCATCAACAGCCCCACCGCGACAAACGACAACCAGAACCCTGCCTGCAGCATCGCCCAGGGATCCCAGAGGGCGACACCCACCGCGGCCGCCAGCAGGATGCGCGCACCCGACCAGCGCCGCGCCCCGCTGCGCAAGCACACGACGATCGCCAGCATCAGCACCGTGCGCTGCGCCGGCACGCCCCAGCCCGCCAGCAGCGCATAGCAAACCGCCACCGCCAGCCCGCCCCAGCGCGCCACCACCGGCGCCGGCCGGACCAGCAGCCACCCACTGCGCAGCCGCCAGCACCGCCCGATCACCACCCCGCCCAGCCAGCCCAGCAAGGTGACGTGCAGCCCGCTGATCGACACCAGATGCGCCACGCCCGTGGTGCGGAACACGGCCCAGTCCCCACGCTCGATCGCCGCCTGGTCACCCACACCGAGGGCGGCCAGCAGCCCCGCGGCAGGCGTGTCCCCCAACTGGCGGCGCAGGCGGTCGCGCAGATCCTGGCGCAGGCGGTCCACCAGTTCACGGCCGGTTTCCGCCAGCAGCTCGGCGCCCTGCACCGTGCCCACCGCCCCCACCCCGCGCTCGAACAGCGCCAGCGTCGTGTCAAACCCGTGCGGGTTGACCAGCCCGTCCGGCAAGCGCAGCCGCACCGACAGGCGCCACCGCTGGCCGGCGCGGGGCATGGTCTTCGCCGTGAAGCTGGCCGCCTCGCCTGCGGGGTACCACGCCAGACTCAGGCGGGACGGTACGCCCTGGGGCGCCGGAGCGTCTGGACGGTCCACCTCCAGATCGAAGCGCACCCCGTCCGGCCGCCACACCGGCAAACCGGACACCACACCGGTGACGGACAGCGTCTGCCGCTCCAGCGCCGGGTCCAGCCGGTCGGCCAGCCGCTGCTCGGCGCGCCAATCGGTCAGCGACCCTGCGCACAAGGTCACCGCCGGCAGGATCCACACCGCGGCCCGCCACCCTGCCGTCCAGCCGGCCGCCCGACCCGCCACCACCAACCCCAGCGCCATGCTGACCGCCAGCCAGCGCCCATCCGAGCCGGCCAGCGTGGCCTGCTGCAACTGCAACGCCGTGCCGAGCAAGCTCCCCACCGCCGCCCACACGCTCCCCCGGCCCGACGCCCCCATTGCCCCCGCCCCTTCGCTCATTTCGTTTGGCTGCGGCCAGTGTAGGATCGTGCAGATGGCACACCACGGCCACTGTCGTTTTTTCATCTTCAGCATTCCATCCCCTTCCTATACCCATGAACATCTCCCAACACCTCCAGGATCTGGGCATCACGCTGCCGCCCGTGGCCATTCCCGCCGCCGCCTACGTGCACTTCGTGCAGACCGGCAATATGGTCTTCCTGACCGGCCACATCGCCAAGCGCGACGGCCAGCCCTGGGTCGGCCAGCTCGGCAAGACCATGACGACCGCTGAAGGCCAGCAGGCCGCCCGCGCCATCGCCATTGATCTGCTTGGCACGCTGCAAGCGGCGGTCGGCGACCTGGGCCGCGTGCGCCGCATCGTCAAGGTGATGAGCCTGGTCAACAGCACCGGCGACTACACCGAGCAGCACCTCGTCACCAACGGCGCTTCGCAGCTCATCGCAGAGGTCTTCGGCGACCAGATCGGCGCGCACGCCCGCAGCGCCTTCGGTGTCGCCCAGATCCCGCTGGGCGCCTGCGTCGAGATCGAGCTGATCGCCGAGATCGCAGAAATCACCACCACCGAATGACCCCGCTCCGCCTGTTGCAGCGCCACACCCGGCTGGCGTTCGTGCTGGTCGCGCTGGCCTGTCTGGCCAGCGTCGGCGGCGCGCTCTATGCGCAGCATGTCCACGGGATGGAACCCTGCCCGTGGTGCATCCTGCAGCGCATCGTGTACCTGCTGATCGCCGCCGTGGCCCTGCTCGCCGCCGCGCTGCCGGCCGGACTGGCGGGGCGGCTGTCGGCGGGGCTGTCTGCGGTACTGATGGTGGCGCTCGGCCTGTCCGGGGCGGCGGCGGCGCTTTACCAGCATCTGGTGGCCGCCAAGCTGCCCTCGTGCGACATGACGCTGGCCGATCGGATCGTCTCGGGTCTCGGCCTGGACGCCTGGCAACCGGAGGTGTTCGAGGTGCGCTCGTCGTGCGCAGATGCGGCGGTGTCGCTGCTCGGGGTGCCCTTCGAGCTGTGGAGCTGCGCGCTGTTCGGACTGGTGGTGGTGCTGTCGGCCGGGCTGGTGTGGGCGACACTTGCCCCGAAGCCTGGGGATGCGGACCCGTGGGCACGGGGCCTTGCGGGCCGCAAGACTGGGGCCTAATGGCGCCATGAGCGAGCAGGAGCAGATCAGGGTGGTGGCGCAGGAACAGGCCGAGCGGGTCGTCCAGCGCCTGATGCGGCGTTACAGCGCCGATACCCACCGTCCCGTGCCGCCGTCCGCGCAGGACGGCGCCTTCCGCGACTGGCTGGGACTCGCCAGCGGCATGCCGCCGGCCGAACTGAGCCGGGCCACGGTCGAACAGGTCGACACCCGCCTCATTCCCCTCGAAGTCAGCCGGCAGCGCCTGTGCGTGGCGCTGCGTGCGGCCGACGGCGCTGTCGCCCTGGTGCTGGCCGACCCCTTCGACCGCGACCACCGCTTGTGGCTGGAAGCACGGCTGCGCGACGCCGGCCACCCGCGCACCCGCTGGTATGTCACACCGGTGCAGGCGCTGCTCGGTTTCGTCGACCGCATCGAACACACCCGCCTCGCCGACGAGGCCCACCACACCGGCGTGCGTCGACCCGGGCGTGACGTGCCGATCGAATCGGACGCGCTGCGCCACATCAACGGCGTGCTGCGCCAGGCCCTGAGCGCCCGCGCCACCCATGTGCACTGGCTCCAGGCCGACGCAGGGGCGCCGACCGACGGCACCTGGCGGATGCGCGTCGAAGGGGTATTGCGCCGCATTCCGGCCTTGGCGGAGGCCCAGGCGCCCTCGTTCGACGCGGTGTTCGACGCCTTGCAGGCGGCCGCGACGCGGGATGGCCACCTGCCGGTCGTGCACGCCGGGCGGCAGCTGACGGCGCAAGTCATGGTGCTGTCGCGCGAAACCGCGGCGGGGGGCATCGAACGTGCCGCAGTGCTGCATCTGCCGGCGCCCGCTGCTGCAGGCCACCGCCCCACCCTCGACGAGCTGGGCCATGACGGGTCCACACTCACCCGGATGCGCAGCACCCTGCAGCTGGCGCACGGAGTGTCGCTGGTGGTCTCGCCACGCGGTGCGGGCAAGTCGGACACCTTGCAGGCACTCGCCCGGGAGCTGGGCGCAGGGGGCGGGAGGGTTCTGCTGCTGGCGCGACCCTCGGCGGCGGAACTCGCCACAGCGCTCGCCCAGGATCCCGACCACCTGCTCATCGACGAAGCGAGCGACGCGGCAGCGGTGGCCCTGCTGGCGGATGAAGTGCTGCAGGGCCGCCCAGTCGTTCTCGCGGTGGCGGCGCCGGACCCGTGGTCGGCACTGGTGCGGCTGGAGCGCCAAGGCTGGCCGGTGGCGCTGCTGGCGGGTGGGCTGCGCGGTGTGCTGGTGCAACACCTGCTGCGCCTGAACTGCCCGTCCTGCAGCCGCCCGGTGACACCCATGCGGGCTGGGCAGATGGCCTCAGTGCGCGGCAACGGCTGTGCGGACTGCGACCACACCGGCCAGCTCGGCCGCCAGGTGATCAGCCGCTGGTTGGCGCTGACGCCGGTGCTGGCGGACCTGCTCGCCACGCGGGCTTCACCGCAGGCATGGAACGCCGAAGCGGTCCGCGATGGTTACAGCGGCCTGCACGACGCCGCACTCGACTGGGTCAGTGCCGGGCTCGTCTCGCTGGAGGAAGCCCGACGTGTCACTGCGATGGCGGTCTGAGCTGCTGCTGGAGCTGCGCATGCGGGGCTGCCAGGCGCAGCTGCTTGGCGCTGGCTGGACGCAGCAGAGCCAGGCCTCGGCCAGTGCCGGCGGCAGTGGCGGCAGCGCACTCTCGGCGGCGCTGGCAGCGCTGCGGCTGGCCGATGTGGACACGCTGCCGTCGATTGCGCGCCTGCGGGTCGCCGACGAATACGTGCTGCACCGGCTGATCGAGGGCGAGGGCTCGCGCACCGAGCTGCTCGCGCAGGCCCGCGCCCACTTCGACCAGGCGCTCGGGCCGGGCGAGCGCCACGTGATGCTGATGCCGCTGGGGCGCCGGCGCCACCGCTGGCTGGCGAGCGCGGTGACTGCCGGCGATCTTGCTGCGTGGACCGACGCCCTGTCCCAGGCGGGTGTCCATCTGGAGGAGATGCAGCCGATGCTGTTCGACGAATGGCAGCGCCTGCGCGGGCAGATCCGCGATGAGGACGCTGTGCTGGCGCTGCTGCGAGACGAGGGCGCAACCCTGATCCGCCTGATCAACGGATTGCCGGTGGACCTGCTCTGGGAGCGCTTTGATCCGGGCGATGCTGCCACGCTGGACCGCCGCCTGAGGGCCTTTGCGCGCACGCCGCAAGGCCGCAGCCTGCGCCCCGCGTGGGCCCAGACCGACCATTCCGATGTGACCCGCCCACCCAGCGAAGCGACCCAGGTGATCTACCTGCTGCCCGAGAGCAAGACGCTGTGCCGCTACGTGTGGGACCGCGAGACGGTGCGCGGCGGCATCGACGCTCCCTGAGGCGCGGACTCGAACGGCTCGTCCGGATCGGCACCCGCCAGCCGCATGCCGACCTGCACCCGCAAGCCACCCAGTTCCGGCGAACGGTCCACCTCGACCGACAGGTGCAGCGCCAGCGCAATGCGGCGCACGATGGACCAGCCGAGTCCACTGCCTGGCCTCTCATTGCCAAGCGCACGGAAAAACCGCTCGCCCAGCCGTGCCAGATGCTCGGGCGGCAGGCCGGGGCCGCTGTCCTCGACCACCAGCATCACCCAGTCCGGCATCACCGGCACCACCGAGACACGCACCGTCGCCCCGCGCGGGCTGTAGCGCAGCGCGTTGTCGATCAGGTTGCGCAGCAGCACCGCCAGCAGCGTCGGCTCGGCCCGCACCTGCAGCCAGCCCACCTCCTCGGGCGCCTCCAGCTGGAGTTCCTGCCCTTCGTCGAAGGCCGCCGACGCGATCTCGACCACCTCGTCGCGGGCCAGCACCACCAGATCGACCTGGCCAGGTCGGGTCTGGGGCTCAGCCTCCAGACGGGCCAGCGTCAGCAGCTGCTGCACCAGGCGGGTGGCCCGGTCGCAGCCGACCAGCGTGGACTGCAAGGCGTGGCGGCGCGCTGCCGGGTCGTGCACGGCCAGCGCCGCTTGCGCCTGCGCGCGGATACCGGCGATCGGTGTGCGCAGCTCGTGGGCAGCGTCGGCGGTGAAGCGCCGCTCGGACGCCAGCAGCGCAGTGGTGCGCTCGAACAGCTCGTTGAGGGCGCTCACCAGCGGCAGCAGCTCGGTCGGTGCGTCGTGCATCTGGATGGGGTCGAGCGCAGCTGGATCGCGCCCCGCCAGCTCCTTGCCGAGCCGGTCCAGCGGCACGAGACCCAATCGGACGGCCCACCACACACTCAGACCCAACAGCGGCAGCGCCACCAGCAGCGGCAGGAGCGAGCTGCGCAGCACCGCCTGGAGGATTTCGGCCCGCGAATAGCTCAGCTCGCCGACCAGCACGATCACGTCGGACTTGGCGGGTCGTGCAGCGAAGACGCGCCACTCCCGCCCGGCCAGCCGCGTGGCGTGGAAACCGGGTTGCAGGGGCGCCAGCGGCTCGGCGGGCGCATTCCACGAGTGCATGTCGAGCTGACCCGCCCGCCAGACCTGGAAAGCGACCCGCGGCGAATAGCGGTGCAGGTTGTTGGCCGGCGGCAGCAAGACCTCACCGCCATCCTGCAGCTGCAGCGCCACCAGCAACGCCGCCGACTGCGCCAGGTGGCCATCCAGCAGGTCATCGAGTTCGCGGCGTGTGTCGGCCCAGGCCAGCACCGCCGCCAGCAGCCACAGCAGCGACACCCCCGCCAGCACCCGCCGCAGCAGCCGCGTGCGCAGCGAACTGCTGGCGACCCGTGCGGTCACAGCGGCGCGAGGCTGCTGTCGGCGCCGGGGTCAGTGGCGGCCGGGCTGGACTGCGCGGCAAATGCGTAGCCGACACCCCGCACGGTGCGGATGCGGTGCGAGCCGAGCTTGCGCCGCAGGTGGTGGACGTGGACCTCGATGGTGTTGCTGCCCACTTCCTCGCCCCAGCCGTAGAGGTGGTTTTCGAGCTGTTCGCGGGTCAGCACACGGCCCGGACGCAGCATCAGCACATGCAGCAGGCTGAACTCGCGGCTGGAGAGCTTGACGATCTCGCCGTCGGCCCAGACTTCCCGGGACGCGGGCTGCAGATCGACGCCGTTACAGCTGAGGCGGTCCTGCGCCTGACCGTGGGAGCGGCGCACCAGCGCACGCAGCCGTGCTGCCAGTTCATGCAGATCGACGGGTTTGACCACGTAGTCGTCCGCGCCGAGGTCGAGCGCCTGGATGCGCTGGGGCACAGCGTCACGCGCCGTCAGCACCAGCACGGGGGTCGCCACACCGCGGGTGCGCAGGTTGTGCAGCACGTCCATGCCATCGACCCGGGGCAAGCCCAGATCGAGGATCGCCGCGGTGTAGGTCTGGTTCAGCAGCTCGCGCTCGGCCGCCACACCGTCGCGGACCCAGTCGACCTGAAAACCCAGGGCCTTGAGCCCTGCGCGCAGACCATCGCCCAGCAAGGGGTCGTCTTCTGCCAGCAGCAATCGCATGATTTGAAAATATCCCTCAGTGAATGGCCCGATGGTACCGGCTGGGAATGAAGGCGACCTTAGTTTGAAACAATTTCCCGCGGAGCCAAAAAAGAAGGCCCGACCAAAAAAAGGGTCGGGCCTGAAAGCCCGCGCCACCGGAGTGGCACGGTGCGGGGGAACTGGAGAATTGAAGCGTTAATTCACGGAGCTTAAAAACTCACAAAACTCACGACAGTTACGATTTGAACACAACCGAACGCATGAAACCAACAGCAGCCTACACAGACCACCTTAACGGAGATTAACCCGTTCACCGCTTTATCAATTGAGGTACCCGTAATATCAAAATCACCACAGATACCTGAATCAAAGCGCCGATCAAAGCGCCGATCACAACGCTGAAATAGTCTGCACCTTCATCGTGGTGTCGATCGCCCGGCCCTTGCGCGCGCGGCGACCGGCATAGGGCGCCAGCGCCACCGGCCGCAGATCCTCGTCCCGCGGCTTGGCCCCGCGTCCCAGACCACTGACCCGCAAGCCCGTCGCCAGCGGCACCACCATCCGCAGCGGATCGGCCGCATCGACCTCCATCAGCGTCAGCCCGCGCCCGCCGTTGGGCTGGTGCTTGAGTTCGCCCAGCCCGAACACCAGCAGCCGCCCGCCCGCGGACAGACAAGCCACCTGCGTGTGCTTCGGCTCCACCCTGACCGGTGGGAACCACTGCTCGCCAGCCTCCAGCGTCAGGTAGCTCTTGCCGCCCTTCTGCCGCGTGACGAGATCGCCGAGTTTCGCCAGCAATCCCGTGCCGCCACTGTGGGCCAGCAGCAGCATCTGCTCGGCCGGACCCGCCAGGTAGTGCAGGATCTGCGTGCCCGACTCCATCTCGACCAGCGAAGTGATCGGCGCGCCATCGCCACGCGCTCCGGGCAAGGCACTGACCGGCACCGAATACACACGCCCATTGCTGCCACAGACGATCAGCGGATCCACCGTGCGGCACTCGAACGTCCCGTACAGCCCGTCGCCCGCCTTGAATGCGAAGCCGGCCGCGTCGTGCCCATGGCCGGTGCGCGCACGCACCCAGCCCTTCTGGCTCACCACCACCGTCACCGGCTCGTCGATCACCTTCACCTCGGCGACGGCCTTCTTCTCGGCCTGGATCAGCGTGCGGCGGTCGTCACCGAACTGTTTCGTGTCTGCCTCGATCTCGCGGACCACCAGCCGGCGCAGCGAACCCGGGTTGCCGAGGATGTCTTCCAGCTTGCCCTGCTCGCCGCGCAGCTCGGCCAGTTCCTGCTCGATCTTGATCGCCTCCAGCCGGGCGAGCTGGCGCAGGCGGATTTCGAGGATGTCCTCGGCCTGCCGGTCGCTCAGGCGGAAGCGCGCGATCAGCGCCGCCTTCGGCTCGTCGCTCTCACGGATGAGGTGGATCACCTCGTCGATGTTGAGCAGAACGGTCTGCCGCCCTTCGAGGATGTGGATGCGGTCGAGCACGCGGGCCAGCCGGTGTTCGGTGCGCCGCCGCACCGTGGCCAGCCGGAAGCCGATCCACTCGGTGAGCATTTGCCGCAGGCTCTTCTGCGTCGGGCGGCCGTCAGCGCCGACCATGGTCAGGTTGACGGGCGCGGAGCTTTCGAGGCTGGTGTGCGCCAGCAACGTGGTGATCAGCTCCTGTTGGTCGATGGCGCGGCTCTTGGGCTCGAACACCAGCCGCACGGCCGCGTCCTTGCTCGACTCGTCGCGCACGCCATCCAGCACGGACAGCACGGTGGTCTTGAGCTGCGTCTGCTCGGGCGTGAGGGCCTTCTTGCCGGTCTTGACCTTCGGGTTGGTCAACTCCTCGATTTCTTCGAGCACGCGCTGGCTGCTGGCGCCGGGCGGCAGTTCGGTGACGACCAGTTGCCACTGGCCGCGCGCCAAGTCCTCGATCTTCCAGCGCGCACGCACCTTGAGCGAGCCGCGGCCGGTGCGGTAGGCGTCGCGGATGTCGCTCTCGCTGCTGATGAGCTGGCCGCCGCCGGGGTAGTCCGGGCCGGGCAGCAGGGCGTGCAGCGCGTCGTCGCCCAGGTGTTCGTCGCGGATCAGCGCGACCACCGCGGCCGATACCTCGCGCAGGTTGTGGCTGGGAATCTCTGTCGCCAGGCCGACCGCGATGCCGGACGCGCCGTTCAGCAGCACGAAGGGCAGCCGGGCCGGCAACTGGCGCGGCTCCTCGGTCGAGCCGTCGTAGTTGGGGATGAACTCGACCGTGCCCTCGTCGATCTCGTCCAGCAGCAGCCGGGAAATCGGGGCCAGCCGCGCCTCGGTGTAGCGCATGGCCGCGGCACCGTCACCGTCACGCGAGCCGAAGTTGCCCTGCCCGTCGATGAGTGGGTAGCGCAGCGCGAAATCCTGTGCCATGCGGACCAGCGCGTCGTAGGCCGCCGTATCGCCATGCGGGTGGTACCGGCCGAGCACGTCACCGACGACGCGGGCGCTCTTGACGGGACGCGCGCCGCTGGTCTGGCCGCTGGTGCTGCGCGAGGTGGTCAGGCCCATGCGCTGCATCGCGTAGAGGATGCGGCGCTGCACGGGTTTCTGGCCGTCGCAGACATCGGGCAGTGCCCGGCCCTTGACGACGCTGAGCGCGTATTCGAGGTAGGCGCGCTCGGCGTAATGCGCCAGCGTCAGCGTCTGGGTGGTGTCGTCACCAGGGAGAAAGTCGATCGTGGTCTGGTCCATCTTGCGGCAGTCGGGTCACGGCATGACCCGCCGCCTCAGCGGAGACCGGCACGGGTCACGTCAGGCGCAGTGGCGCACCTGCGGCGCGATTGTGCAGGACATCGCAGACACCACCAGGTGGGTCGCCAGGCGGATCCGGGTGTTTGGTGCCTGGCCGTTGTCGCTGTTGTTGTTGCAGGCATCGGCGGTGCCGCTGTTGCGGTCTGTTCGCCTTTCCCACAGTGATTCCCCCGACAGTCGTCTTTATTGAAAAAGACCCTCCCTGTCAGTTGTAATTCCCTACGAGCCATCCGCGGGGGGGAGGATATGCGGCTCGCATGCGCATGGTAGGCACCGATGATCGGTGCGGTACCCGACAGAGGTCTTGCCAGAACCCAGACTTTGGTCGTGAATTCGGATTCACCACGCGGCCTGGTACGACCGCGGATTGAAGCGCGGATGTCGGGTCACGGCGCCGATGTCCACGAACTCGAAGTCATTGAGCTTCATGCGCTGGATCTGCCAGATCGTCAGTCGGCCCCAGCGCGCATCAGGCTCGCCCTGCACGAAGAAGTCCGAGCCGATGTCCGCTACGTAGAGACCGTACTTCTGCATCGCGCGCGCCAGCACCCTGGCCTGGGCCGTCCACCAGAACGGGATGTCGAAGTCCGCCCGAAGCCGCAGCAACGCGCCGAAGGGTATGCCGTCGGACCGGGTCGTTCCGGCGGAGTGGCTGGCCGGCCAGGCATGGCGGCGGTCGAGCACCGCGTCGCGAAAGGTCACGCGCAGCGCATGGGGAATGACGCCGGCCTCCACCTCGTCGATGCGCACCAGCAGCGGCAGGATGGGCAGGCCTGCCGCGTCGGCCGAGGTCCAGCCGTCCGGGCGCATCTCCATCGACTTCAAGTCCCAGGCGGCAGTGGAATAGGCACTCCAGCGGCCGTTCACCTGGTAGCTGAAAAAACTTTCCCAGAGACGGCAGGCGCCCTGCTCCAGCACCAGCACATGGCGGTCCCCGCAAGTGACCGGGTCATTGCAGGCACCGCGTTCGGCCTTCAGAAGAGCTTCGTTCGGATAAGGAAAGCGTCGGCGCGACGGGATCACGCCATCGCAGCCGCGCCTGATCGCCGGTGTGCCCTGGTCGCCAACAGCGCAGTCGCTTTCGGTCGGCACACCTTGGCCATTCGAGTCGCGGGCATCCTGGATGGCGTGGCTCACCAGCGGCCAGCGGGTCGTGTCCGGGGTGCCGTCGACAACGTTGACCGGAATGCCGTAGTACCGCTCGGTCTGCGCAGGATCGACCGTCCGCCCCCAGTCGGCGTGCAGCTTGCGACCCAGACCAATGGAGTTCAGCCAGGCATTGCTCCGCTCGTGCGGCGGAAAGCGCTGCACGTCGTCGATGCGCTGGTTGAAGATCGCGCTGGAGGGGAAAAGTTCGCAGCCAGCGAGCGTCGTTGCAGCCTGTGCAGCGAAACCGGCCAGCGCGGAGACAGCGAGCGCAGCAGCTCGCAGACAAGAATGAACGGACATGGGCGTCGGGGCAGCAGCCGGAGGGAAATATCGATCACCGAGTATCGAGTATCGATCCATCACCACCGCATGCAGTGCCGAGCACTTGTCGCAACCCCGGGGCGAATCTGGCAGATTCCTGTTGTTTGAAAAAATCCTCCCTGCCAGTTATGTTCCCTGCGAGCCGTCCGCGGGGGGAGGACATTGCAGCTCGCAGAAACCATCGTAGGCGAGGCCCTCTGCCGCGCAACCAGTCCAAGGAAGGGCTGGCACCTCGACCAAGGTCGGGGACGTCAGCTCCGATCCGGCGGCACCAGCTTGTGGCGCAGCGCCAGCAACACCGCCTCGGTGCGGTTGCTCACGCCGAGCTTGCTGAGGATGTTGGTGATGTGGAACTTGACGGTCGGCAGCGCGATGCCGAGCTGGTCCGAGATGTCCTGGTTGCTCAGGCCGCGCGCCATGTGCGACAGCAACTCGCGCTCGCGCTGGGTCAGGTCGGCACCGGGCGCGGCGTTCTGCGACACGCTGATCAGCGCCTCGGTTGCCTCTGCGGATAACACGCGCCGGCCGCCATACGCCGCGCGGATCGTGTTGACCAGCTCGTGCGCGGACGCCGTCTTCGTGAGGTAACCCACCGCCCCGGCCGCCAGTGCCCTCTGCACCTCGCCCGGCTCAGTCAGGCTGGTCAGGATGAGAAAGCGCGTCTGCGGCGCCAGCGGGCGCAACTGCCGGATCGCCTCGATGCCGTCCATCTGGGGCATCAGCAGGTCCATCAGCACGACGTCCGGCTGCAGCGCCGGGATCATCCGCACCGCGTCTGCGCCGTGCCCTGCTTCGCCGACGCAGTGGAAATCGCTCTCGCCCATGATCATCCCCACCAGACCGGCGCGGATCATGGGGTGGTCATCGACGATGAAGACGCTGATGCGCGCCGAAGGAGTAGCGTGGGTAGCGTGTTGGGTCATGTGAGTTCCAGCCGGATTTCGGTGCCCTCGTCCGGTCCCGAGGTGATGTTCCAGGTCGCGCCGATCTCGGCCGCCCGCTCGGCCATGTTGCGCAGGCCGAAGTGGCCCGGCGGCGACACGCCGGGGTCAAACCCATGTCCGTCATCGGCGATGCGCAACCGCCCGCCCACGCCTTGCTCGGGCACGATCCATTCGATCACGGCGTGGCTGGCGCCGCTGTGGCGGCCGATATTGGACAGCGCTTCCTGGGCGATGCGGTAGAGCTGGACGCGGGTGGCGCTGGGCAGCCGGTCCTCGCGCGCCAGGCGGTGTGACACCTCGATGGTGCCGCGGCTGGCCAGCGCGTCGATGGCGTGCTGGAGCAGTTCGGCCAGCGGCAGGTGCTGCAGCGCATCCGGGCGCAGCTCGAACATCAGCAGCCGCATCTCGGACAGCGCACCCTTGTTGAGCCGCTCCAGTGCCTCGGCCTGCTGCTGCAGCGCACCGGCGTTCGGATCCATCTCGACCAGCCGCGCCGCCAGCCGCCCGAGGGTGCCTGCAATCACGTTGGCGGCGAACAGCGTCTGCGACACGGCATCGTGCAGGTCGCGGGCGATGCGGTTGCGCTCGGCCACCACCGCCTGGTCCTTCTGCTGGGACAGCAGTTGCGCATGGCGCATCGCCAGTCCGGTCTGGCTACCGACTGCGGTGAGCAGGCGCACCCGCTCCGCGTCGAAGAAGTCCGGCTCCTCGTGGTCCACCCGCAGCACGCCCATCACCGCCTCGCGCGACTTCAGCGGCACCGCCATCCACGCCTTGGTGCCGCGGTACAGCCCCGAGGTGCGTGCGTCGTCCGACAGCCACGACCACAGCCACGACAGCAGGCTCTGGCGCACCCGGTTCTCGACGATGGCCTCGCCTTCGCGCTCGATGTGCTCGTAATGCTGCAGGTTGGCGCGGGACAGGCGCATGCCAGTCAAGTCGTCGGTGGGCGTCTCGCCGGCCTCGTCGTCGTTCTGGCGGTAGCCCATCAGCACGACCTGGCCGCCCTCGTCCCGCGCGGTACGCGACCAGACCGAGGCGCTGGTGTAGGCCATGGTCTGCTCCAGCGCACTCAGCGCCTCGGCGACCAGTTCGTGCAGCTCCGTCTTGCTGGCCAGCCCGATCGAGAGGTCTTGCAGCGTGGAGAGTTCGTGCGTGCGCAAGGCCAGGCGCCGGCCCAGTGACTCGGTCTGCGCGATCAGATCGCGCTGGCGCCGCCGCCAGACCTCGATCAGCCGGCGCAGGCCCGCACTGGCGCGCTGCAACTCGGCGCTGCCCGTCTGCAAGGGCAGGTTGACGTCCTCCATCGGCTCGCTTCGGCGCACCAGTTGCGTCGCGGCGATGAGCTGGCGCAGCGATTGCCCCACCCGGTGCGCCAGCGCGGCACTGACCACCGCGCACAGGGCCGCCGTGACCAGCATCGTCCAGACCACCTCAGGCGCGACCCGCAGCCCCCAGTGCAAGCCGGCCGCCACCAGCAGCGCCGGCAGCACGGTCACCACCGTGAACTGCCACACCAGCGGGCGGCTGTCGAAGTGGCGTCGGCGCAATCGGGCCCACATGCCGTGCTCGGCCCGCACTCAGTCGGGGAACTTGATCGGCGGGGTGTCGGTCTCGGGCGGCGTGGTGCGCAGGGCCTCCACGGCCTCTTCCAGCAGGCGCCCGGCCACATGCCGACCACCAACACCCACCGCCACCGCCGCACCCACCGCGATCGCACCCACCACCGAACCAAAGGCGATGCCCACGATGTCCCCCGGCAGCCCCGCCTGGCGCAGCGCCAGCGCCGCAGTGAAGAACAGGATCGCGCCGCGCACCAGATTGGCCAGCGCGGGGGCGTTCGCGGCCGAGCCGGCCTTGATCAGCCCTGCCACCCAGTTCGAGAGCCACAGCCCACCGATCATCACGACCCCCGCCACCGCCACCCCCGCCATGACAGCGCCGAGGTTGACCACCAGCTTCGTCAGGATGGCAAAGCCCAGCACCTCGCAGGCCTGCATCACCGCCACGATCACGATCGAGAACATCACGACCGAGCCGGCCAGCTCCGACGGGGTGCGTGCGCCGGCACGGGTCGTCGTGCCCAGCCCGAGGTGCTGCGAAAGCTTGTTGAACCCCATGCCGCTCAGTACGCCAGTGACGATGCCCGCCACCGCGCGCCCGATCAGCGCAGCCACCGCGATGATGATGGCCGAGGCCGTGACCTTCGGAATCAAGGCGATCACCGTGTCGAGCAGGTTGCTCACCGGCTTGGTCACGGCGTCCAGCCCCAGCGGCTCCAGCGCGGCGGCCAGCACCGGCAGCATGATGAACGAGAACACCAGCGAGCCAACCAATCCGGCCAGCCCGCCCTCGCCCAGCGACGTGGCCAGTCCCATGCGCTCGGCCACTTTCTCGGAGCCGGCCGCCCGCAACATGCCGGTGACGATCTGCCGCACGATGCGCGCCACCAGGAAACCGATGCCGAACACCACGATGGTGCCGACCAGATTCGGCACGAATCCCATGATGCGCGACATCATGACGTTGACCGGGTCGAGCAGGCCCTTGAGTTCGAGCGTTTCCAGCAGCCCTGGCAGCGTGAACAGCCAGACCACGCCGACGCCGACATTGGCCAGCATCGCCGAGAACCCCGGGGACTGCAGCCTCTCGTCGAGCTGGCGCTTCTGGCACAGCCGCGTGACCGCCGTGCGCACCAGCCGGCTGCCGATCCACGCGACCAGCACCATCACCAGCGCACCGATCACCTTGGGTGCAAATGGCCCCAGACCACCCGCCACCGAACCCAACACACCATTGAATTGATCCATCGCCCTACCCCCGATCCACGTCTTTACCCTTTGACCACTGACCTCAGACGTCCACTTCCACGGCGTCCCCGTGCAGCTCCATCAGTTCGCGCCGCGAGGCCGCTTCGCCCTTGCCCATCAGCTTGGTCAGCGCAGCGGTCGTGGCCGCGGTGCCGAGTGCGCCGCAGTCCACGCGCAGCAGCCGGCGCGTGTCCGGGTTCAGCGTCGTCTCCCACAACTGCTCGGCGTTCATCTCGCCCAGCCCCTTGAAGCGGCTGATGTTCCACGAACCGTCGCGCGCACCTTCTTTGCGCAATTTGTCAAGTATGGCCTGCAATTCACCTTCGTCGAGTGCGTAAAACTTCGCGGCAGGCTTCTTGCCCCGGGCGGATGCGTCCACGCGGTACAGCGGCGGCTTGGCAATGAAGATGTTGCCGTTCTCGATCAACCGGGGGAAATGGCGAAAGAACAAGGTCAAAAGCAGCACCTGGATGTGCGAGCCATCCACGTCTGCGTCGCTGAGGATGCAGATCTTCCCGTAGCGCAGGCCGGACATGTCCGGCTGGTCGTTCGCCCCGTGCGGATCGACACCCACCGCCACCGCAATGTCGTGGATCTCGTTGTTGGCGAAGAGACGGTCGCGCTCCACCTCCCAAGCATTGAGCACCTTGCCCCGCAGCGGCAGCACGGCCTGCGTCTCCTTGTTGCGGCCCATCTTGGCGCTGCCGCCGGCCGAGTCGCCCTCGACCAGGAACACCTCGTTCATCGACAGGTCGCGGCTCTCGCAGTCGGTCAGCTTGCCGGGCAGCACGGCCACGCCGGAACCCTTCCTTTTCTCGACCTTCTGCCCTGCCCGCTGGCGGGCCTGTGCCTGCTTGATGACCAGTTCGGCCAGCTTCTTGCCGTGTTCGACATGTTGGCTCAGCCACAGCTCCAGCGTCGGCTTGACGAAGGACGACACCAGCCGCAGCGAATCGCGGCTGTTCAAACGCTCCTTGGTCTGGCCCTGGAACTGCGGGTCGAGCACCTTGGCCGACAGCACGAAGCTGGCCCGGCTGAACACATCGTCGGGCATCAGCTTCACGCCTTTGGGGCACAGCGCGTGCATCTCGACAAAGCCCTTCACTGCCTGGAACAGCCCGTCCTTCAAGCCGGCCTCGTGGGTACCACCAGCGATCGTCGGAATCAGGTTGACGTAGCTCTCGCGCAGGTTGGCGCCCTCCTCGCTGAAGGAGACGCACCACTCGGCGCCCTCGCCCTCGGCGAAGGTCTCGTCGGCACTGGCGCTGGCGTACTGCGCGCCTTCGAACATGGGGATCAGTGATTCGCTGTTCAGGTGCTGGGCGAGGTAGTCGCGCAGACCCCCCTGGTACAACCACGTCTGCACCTCGCCGGTCTTCTCGTGCGTGAGCGTGACGGTCACGCCCGGCATCAGCACGGCCTTGCTGCGCAGCAGGTGAACGAGTTCGTTCTTCGGCAGTTCGGCCGATTCGAAGTACTTCGGATCCGGCCAGACGCGCACCGTCGTGCCCTGCTTGCGGTCCCCGGACGAGGGCGAACCGGCCGGGCGAATCACCAGCGGCTCGATCACGTCACCACCGGCAAAGGCCAGCGTGGCGACCTGCTTCTCGCGCCAGACCGTCACTTGCAGCCGCGTCGCCAGCGCATTCGTCACCGAGACGCCCACGCCGTGCAGGCCGCCCGAAAAGCTGTAGGCGCCACCCGAACCCTTGTCGAACTTGCCGCCCGCGTGCAGCCGCGTGAACACGATCTCGACCACGGGAACGCCCTCGTCCGGGTGCAGACCGAAGGGGATGCCGCGCCCGTCGTCCTCGATGCTGACCGAGCCGTCGGTGTGCAGGGTCACGCCAATGCGCTTGCCGTGGTGGGCGAGGGCTTCGTCGGCGGCGTTGTCGATGGCCTCCTGCACCATGTGCAGCGGGTTCTCGGTGCGGGTGTACATGCCGGGGCGCTGCTTGACCGGTTCCAGCCCTTTCAGGACGCGAATCGAGGCTTCGCCATAGGCGGCGGGGGAAGTGGAAGTCGGGGTCTTGGTGGCCATGGCGGCGGATTGTAGGTTTGCAACAGGTGGCCCACCCACTGCCGTGCCCTGGTGCAACTTCCCACACTTCAGTGCGGTACGTCACGCGCCCAGCACAAGCCGGAAATACCCGGGTGCTAGCCTGCCCGCTCCCCTTGCACTCCAGATCCAGAACCCGAAGGACACCCGAATGAAGCGCGCACTGCACCCCCTGCTGACGGCAACAGCCACCGCAATCCCCCTGCTGGCCACTGGCGCTGCCCAGGCGCTGGAGATCAACACCCTCAACCTGCTGACGCAGTCCGAGTTCCACGCCCTGAGCGAAGACCTGGGCGCGGCGCTGTCGTACAAGGCGCTGGTGCCAGCCGAGTCGCTGGGCGTGATCGGCTTCGACATCGGCGTCGGCGTCACCGCCACCGAATTGCAGCACCGCGACGTGCTGGCCAAGGCCGCCGGCGGGGCGACAGTGCCCAAGGCGCTGCCGGTGACCTCCGTGCGCGTGGTCAAGGGTCTGCCGTTCAACATCGACATCGGCGCCGCCCTCGGCCGCGTGCCGACCACCGGCGCCACCACCACGGGCGGCGAGCTGCGCTGGGCCTTCGTGCCGGGCGGGGTGCTGACGCCGGCGCTGGCGGTGCGCGCCAGCTATTCGCAGCTCAGCGGCATTGACCAGCTCAAGGCCAGCAGCACCGGGCTGGACGTGTCGATCTCCAAGGGCTTCCTGTTCGCGACGCCCTACGTCGGCATCGGCAGCGTCACCACCCGCACGCAGGTCACGGGCACCACGCTGCTCAAGTCCGAGCGGTTCAACCAGACCCGCGTGTTCGGCGGCGTCAATGTCAACCTCGGCCTGGTGAATCTCGCCGTCGAGGCGGACAAGACCGGGGATGCGACCAGCTACGGCATCAAGGCGGGTTTCCGGTTCTGACGCTCCAACTCAGGCGCGGATGCGCCAGCGTGTCAGCAGCAGCAAGTGAAGTTCGCTACAGTCTGCGTGATGCGCTCCTCACTGCCTCCCACCGCCGAAGCCCCTGCCCGCCTGTCGATGATGCAAGTGCTGCTGTGCGGCGCGCTCATCGTCACGCTGTCCATGGGCATCCGCCACGGCTTCGGCCTGTGGCTGGCGCCCGTCACGATGGAGCGCGGCTGGACGCGCCAGACCTTCGCCTTCGCGATGGCGGTGCAGAACCTGTCGTGGGGTCTCGCCGGGCCGATCGCCGGAATGCTGG
Source organism: Sphaerotilus sp. (assembly GCF_031429695.1). Taxonomy (GTDB): domain Bacteria; phylum Pseudomonadota; class Gammaproteobacteria; order Burkholderiales; family Burkholderiaceae_C; genus Sphaerotilus. The sequence goes on along the minus strand of NZ_JANPAB010000041.1, from coordinate 7,898 downwards.
CGGACCGCTTCGGCGCTTTCCGGGTGCTCATGGGTGGCAGCCTGCTTTACGCAGGCGGGCTGGTGCTGATGTCGCAGGCCACGACCGGGCCAGCCTTCATCGCCAGCACCGGCCTGCTGATCGGCATGGCGCAGTCGGGCACGACCTACGCGGTGGTCTACGGCGTGATCGGGCGCCAGATCGACCCGATGAAGCGCTCATGGGCGATGGGCGTGGCGGCGGCGGCCGGTTCGTTCGGGCAGTTCCTGATGGTGCCGGTCGAAAACTGGCTGATCGGACACCTCGGCTGGCAACAGGCGCTGGTGGTGCTGGGCTGCGCGGCACTGGTCATCATTCCGCTGGCCTGGGGGCTGCGTGAACCACAACTGCCCGGCGGCCCGACACGCCCGCAACAGAGCATCGGCGCCGCGCTGCGCGAGGCGATGGGCTACCGCAGCTTTCAGTTGCTGATGGCGGGCTACTTCGTCTGCGGCTTCCAGGTGGTGTTCATCGGCGTCCACATGCCCAGCTACCTGAAGGACCACGGCATGGCACCCGAGGTGGCCACGACGGCGCTGGCGCTGATCGGCCTGTTCAACGTGGTCGGCACCTACGCGGCCGGCTCGCTCGGCCAGCGCATGGCCAAGCGGCACATCCTGGCGGCGATCTACCTCGCACGCTCGGTGGTGATCGTCGCGTTCCTCGCCGCGCCGCTGACGCCGATGAGCGTCTACGTGTTCGCCGCCGTCATGGGCGTGCTGTGGCTGTCTACCGTGCCGCCGACCAACGCGGTGGTGGCGCAGATTTTCGGTGTGCAGTACCTGTCCATGCTGGGCGGCTTCGTGTTCCTGAGCCACCAGATCGGCTCGTTCCTGGGCGTGTGGCTGGGCGGATTCCTCTATGACCGCACAGGCAGCTACGACGTCGTGTGGGGCATCGCCGTGGCGCTGGGCGTGTTCGCCGCCATGGTGAACCTGCCGGTGCGCGAAACCGCCATCGCCCGGCCGATGGCCCAACCGGCATGAGACGGGCTGCGCGCCACGCAGTGGTCGGCACCCTGGTAGCAGTGGCGCTGGGACTGGTGTTCGCGGCCTACCTGCAGCCAGGGCTGATCGTCGATCTGGGCAACCGCCTGTGGAGCTGTTTCTGAACGCCTCGCCCTGGATCGTTCGCCACGCCGGACTGATCCCCGGCCTGACCCGCCATGCCCGAGTCCTGGACCTGGCCTGCGGTCAGGGTCGGCATGTGCGCTTGCTGGCCGCGCTCGGTGCGCAGGTCACGGCGGTGGACCGGGACGCAGCAGCACTGGATACCCTGCGCGGCGTGGCGGCCGAGGTGATCGTGGCCGACCTCGAAGCCGGTCCGTGGCCGCTCGACGGGCGGACCTTCGACGCTGTCGTCGTCACGAACTACCTGTGGCGCCCATTGCTGCCAGACATCGTGGCCAGCGTCGCCCCTGGCGGCGTGCTGCTCTACGAAACTTTCGCCCACGGCAACGCCAGTGTGGGCAAGCCGTCGCGCCCGGATTTCCTGCTGCAACCGGGCGAGTTGCTCGATGCGGTGCGCCCGGTGCTGCGCGTCATCGCCTACGAGGACGGCTTCCTCGACACGCCAGCGCGCTTCGTGCAGCGCATCGCCGCCGTGCATCCGGCCCAGGCCGGCACGTCAGCCGACCCGGTGCGGTGGCCGTTGCACGCCAGTTAGAATCCCGAGACCACAAGGACTATTTCACATGAACCCGATCATTGGCAGCATCGTCGCACTCGTCACGCCGATGCATGAAGACGGCAGCGTGGACTACCCCAGCCTGCGCCGCCTGATCGACTGGCACATCGCCGAAGGCACGGCCTGCATCGGCGTCGTCGGCACCACCGGCGAGTCGCCCACCGTGTCGGTGGAAGAACATTGCGAGATCATCCGCGTCGCCGTGGAGCAGACCGCTGGCCGCGTTCCGGTGATGGCGGGCGCAGGCGGCAACTCGACCCGCGAGGCCATCGAGCTGTCGAAGTTCGCCAAGGAAGTCGGCGCGGACTGCACGCTCAGCGTCGTGCCCTACTACAACAAGCCTTCGCAGGAAGGCATGTTCCAGCACTTCAAGGCCATCACCGAAGCCGTGGACATCCCCGTGATGCTCTACAACGTGCCCGGCCGGACCGTCGCGGACATGCTGCCCGAGACGGCGCTGCGCCTGGCGAAGCTGCCCGGCGTGATCGGCATCAAGGAAGCGACCGGCAACATCGAGCGCGCCTGCTGGCTGGTCAAGCACGCACCCGAAGGCTTCGGCGTCTACTCCGGCGACGACGGCACGGCCATTGCGCTGATGCTGATGGGCGGCCAGGGCAATGTGAGTGTCACCGCCAACATCGCCCCGCGCGCCATGGCGGACCTGTGCCGTGCAGCCGTTGCCGGTGATGCGAACACCGCCCGCGCCATCCATTTCAAGTTGTTGTCATTGAACAAGCTGCTGTTCGCCGAGCCCAACCCGGTGCCAGTCAAGTGGGCCATGCAGCGCATGGGCCTGTGTGGCGGCGCGCTGCGTCTGCCGATGGTGCCGATGTCCGACAACCTGATCCAGCCCCTCGAAGGCGCGATGCGCGAAGCCGGTCTGCTCTGAGATGAAAAGCCACCTGATGTCCCTGCGCCACCCCACCCGCACCACGCTGACCGCCGCCCTGCTCGCCTGCGGACTGGGCGGTTGCACGACTGTGTCGGACTCGTTCACATCGGGCAAGATCGACTACCGTTCGTCTGCTTCCACGCCGGCACCCACGCTGCAGGTGCCACCGGATCTGACTCAGTTGTCCAACGATCCGCGTTACCAGCCACCGGTCAGTGGCGCAGTCAGCGCCAACGCGATGCAGGCCGCAGAGTCGGCACCGCAGGCCGGCACGGTGTCCGCAATGCCGCGCACCGGTGACGAGGTGCGCATCGAACGCGCAGGCAACCAGCGCTGGCTGGTGGTACGCCAGACGCCGGAGCAGCTCTGGGGCACGCTGCGCACGTTCTGGCAGGACAACGGCTTCACGCTGACGGTCGACACGCCCCAGGTTGGCGTAATGGAAACCGACTGGACCGAAAACCGCGCCAAGCTGCCCAACGACATCATCAGCCGCACCGTCGGCAAGGTGTTCGACAAGCTGCGCGACACCGGCGAGCGTGACCGCTACCGCACGCGGGTCGAGCGCAATGGGGCGGTCACCGAGATCTACATCAGCCACCGCGGAGTCGAGCAGGTTGGCGCCGTCGAGCGCACGGGCGAGTCCCTGCGCTGGCAAAACCGACCCAGCGATCCCGGACTGGAGGCAGAAATGCTGGCACGGCTGATGCTGCGGTTGTCGGGCACGGACGACGGCAGTAAGCCGGACAGCGTCAAGGCGGCGGTCGAAGCGGCCGCCCGGTCGGTGGGAGCCACACCAGCGGCGCCTGCGCGAGCGCGGGTGATCGATCAAGCCGCCGGCAAAGCGTTGCAAATTGACGACAATCTGGAGCGAAGCTGGCGCAGGGTCGGACTGGCACTGGACCGCAGCGGCTTCACTGTCGAAGAGCGGGACCGCGCCCAGAACACGTATCTGGTGCGTTACGTCGATCCAAAGCTGGCCGGACAGGAAGATCCGGGCTTTTTCTCCCGTGTATTCGGTGGCGCCCGCAAGGAAGATCTGAAGGGCACACGCTATCGCCTGAAATTGACCTCGGACAGCAGCACGTCTAGTGCAGTTTCCATACTCGACGACAAGGGCGCAGCGGCCAAGGATGACGGGGCGCGCAATATCGTCCAGTTACTCGTCAACGAGTTACGTTGAGGTTTCAGGTACTGACGAAAAAAAGCCGCCCGAAGGCGGCTTTTTCATGTGCGGACGGTTGCTTACTTGGAAGCAGCAGCGTCAACGGCAGCCGAAGCGGCACCAGCCACTGCAGCAGCAGCGCCGGAAGCAGCGTCAGCGACGGTGCCAGCAGCCGAAGCAGCGGCGTCAACCACGGCCGCAGCAGCCATCGAAGCGGCGGCGTCAACGGCCGGAGCGGCGACAGCAGCGACTTCTTCCTTCTTGCCACAGGCGGCCAGTGCAACAGCGGCGATCACGGCGGCCATCAGGAGCGACTTGTTCATGCTTTATTCCTCAGTCAAAGAGTCTAACAATTACCGGTAATTGACGGCCTCTCTGACAAGTTGCTTTGCAAGCATCCAGTCATCAAGCGCCTTCACGGGAATGAAAAGCTCGAGCATTTCCATACCCAGCCTTCCATTATACATAACGAAACCATCACGGCTTCTTACGGTCCCCGGCTTGACCTAAAGCGCCTGACCGCTCACGGCCGTCTTGCGAAGACGGCGCAGTCAGGCTCCTATGCGGCAATCATGCTAACGCGCCGGGCTGTGCATACAGACTTTCTCGCTTGTGCGCAGTCGGAAAGTGTGTCATTCACGCGACGGCAAGGGGTGAATCCAGCCGTCGTCACACCACTGCTCCAGCAAGCCACGCACCGCGGCGCTGGCCGCCAGCAGGGTTGTTGCATCCAGCCGACGCGCATCGGCCAGGCACCGCAGCACGCACGCATCTTCGCCGGCCGCATGCCATGAATCCCCGTTCATGAAGACGTGGTGCACGTCGTAGAGCATGCAGCTGCGCGGGTCTAGCACCACCCCGCAGCCTGCAGGCAGCGGCTCGCCAAAATCGAAGCTCACGGTCGGCTTGGGCTCGCTCAGGTACTCACCCAGCGCCCGCTCCAGCGCACCAGCCTCCTCCATCACACGCCGCAGACCGTCCGCAGCGAAGCGCACGAGGTCGGCCGGAATGCGCCCGGGTTCAGCCGTGGCTGGTTGCCCCGGATCCGCGTAAACGACCGGGCGGACACCTTCGTCGCCTTCGTCCTCCACGGCATCGGCCAGGCGCAGCAAAGTCTCGCGCGCCAGCTCGGAGCGCAGCGGGGAGCGGAAACCGACCGAACACGTCATGCATTCGCCGCCAACCGCATCACCGTCATGTGCCCAGCCAGGCGGCAGATAGAGCATGTCGCCGGGCGAGAGCACCCACTCCTGCTCGGGCTGGAAGTTCTCGATGATCTTCACTGGCAGATCTGGGCGAATGCGCGCGTCCTCCATGCGCCCGATGCGCCAGCGGCGCTGGCCCTGCACCTGGATCAGGAAGACGTCATAGGAATCGAAATGCGGCCCAACCCCACCGCCCTCCGCTGCCCAGGAAATCATCAGATCGTCCAGCCGGGCCTGCGGAATGAAGCGGAACTGCGCCAGCATGGCTTGCGCGCTCGGCAGGTGCTGATCCAGCCCTTGCACGAGCACGGTCCAGTCCGGCTGCTTGAGCGGCGGCAGGCGACGCCGCTGAAGCGGGCCGCGTTCGAGCTGCCAGACCTCGTCGGCGCCACGGCCGCGGCGCGTCACGAGCCGGGATTCGACCTCCTCGCCCTCGGCCAGCTTGAACAGCTCGGCGCGCGTCAGCGGTGGCTGCACACCCGGCAAGGCCTGGCGCACCAGCAGCGGTGCGCGCTGCCAGTGTTGCTGCATGAAGTCGGACGGACTCAAACCACCCAGCAGCACAGCGGGTTGGTCGAGCGGGGGGACAGCGACATCGGGGTGTTGCCGCAGCGAAAGGCCGGAAAGTTGGTTCATCCCCATATTGTGCCGGCCCGCTGGCACCGGCTCGCGGGCGCGCGCGACATGCGATGATGTCGCCCATGCACATCTCAGCCCCTTGTGTCGTCAGCCTGACCTGGCGACTCGAAGACGCCCACGGCCAATTGATCGATGATCTTGGCGATCCCGTCGAGTTCTATTTCGGTGGCGACGACCTGTTCGCCAAGGTCGAAGAAGTCCTCACCGGACAAGGCATCGGTTACCAGAACACGCTCCACCTGGAGCCGGAACATGCCTTCGGTGAATACCACGCCGAACTGGTGTTCTTCGAAGAGCGCAGCATCTTCCCGGACGAGGTGTCGCCGGGCATGCAGTTCGAGGGGCCGCCGCCCGGCAGCGCCACCCCCGACATGCCAGCGGACGTCATCTACACCGCCACCGAGGTCTACGACACCCACGTGGTGCTGGACGGCAACCACCCGCTGGCCGGTGTGGCACTGGTGCTGCAGCTCGAAGTCTGCGGCGTGCGCGAAGCGACCGAAGCCGAAATCGCCCAAGGCAGCGTCGGCGATGGAGAAGGCGAAGGCGGCCTGTTCAGCGTGGTGCCCCCCGGCACGACGCTGCATTGATCGGCCGCGCCTTAGTTGCAGTGCTTCAGGCCGGCGTGCTGGCCACGCCGGTCGATCCGAATCCCCCCACCCCACGCGCGCTGCTGGCCGCGAACTCGTCCACGACCAGCAGCCGCGGCCGCAGGATCGGCACGAACAGCATCTGCGCAATGCGGTCTCCTGGCTGGATCACGATCGGTTCACCCGCCGGATTGCGGTTCCAGACGCTCACATAACACTGGGCCATGTAGTCCGCGTCGATGACCCCGATGCTGTTGCCCAGGATCAGCCCCTTCTTGTGGCCCAACCCCGAGCGCGGCACGATCACGGCGCAGAAGCCCGCGCTGTTCATGTGCAGCGCCAGTCCGGTGGGAATGAGCTGGGCGGGCGCCTGCGGGTGGATCTCCAGCGGTGCATCCAGACACGCCATCAGGTCAATGCCAGCCGCTTGCTCGCTCTGGTAACGCGGCAACCCCCAGGTGCGCAGTCGCGCATCCAGCACCTTGACCTCGACATCCGGTCCGAACACCGCTCAGGCTCCCGCCACGAGTGCGGCAATGCCGGCGCGTGCGACCTGCGCATCTTCGCTGGACTTCACGCCACTGACACCCACCGCGCCCACGCAGACGCCCTGCACCAGGATCGGTACGCCGCCTTCCAGCAAGCCTGCCACTGCGGGCGCGCTGAGGAACGAGACGCGACCCTGGTTGATCATCTCCTCGTAGACCCGCGACTCTCGCTGGCCGAGGGCAGCGGTGTGGGCCTTGGCCGGAGCGATGTGCGCCGACAGCGGAGCTGCGCCATCGAGGCGCTGCAGCCACAGCAGATGCCCGCCATCGTCAACAACCGCGATCGTCACGGCCCACTGGTTGCGAACAGCTTCAGCTTCAGCGGCTTGGGCGATGCGGCGGGTATCGTCGAGCGTCAATACGGGCTTGGTCTTCATGGAGTCAGTCCTGTTGGGATACACAAAACCCCGCACTTTACCGCGCCGCCTGACTCGGAACTAAACCGGAGTCACAGGCTCCAATCACCTGCATCCATTCTTCAACTCCCCGGAGGTTTCATGAACGAACGCCTGCCCACCTTCCCCGGCGTGTCTGGTCAAGGCGCGCTGGCTGCGCAGCAGAACCGCGTGTTGCGCAACACCTACCTGCTGCTCGCGATCTCGATGGTGCCCACCGTGCTGGGCGCCTGGATCGGCGTTTCCACCGGCATCCTGGCCGCGATGGGGAACGGACTGTCGATGATCCTGTTCCTCACAGGTGCTTTCGGCTTCATGTTTGCCATCGAGAAGACCAAGGACTCGGCCGCTGGTGTCGGCGTGCTGCTGGCATTCACATTCTTCATGGGCCTGATGCTGTCGCGCCTGCTGGCCTTCGTGCTCGGCATGGGCAATGGCGCTTCACTGATCATGCTGGCCTTCGGCGGCACCGCAGGCGTGTTCTTCGCAATGGCCAGTCTGTCCAGCGTGATCAAGCGCGACCTGTCAGGGATGGGCAAGTTCCTGTTCGTCGGCGCTGTCGTCCTGCTGGTGGCGATGGTCATCAACCTGTTCGTGCAGTCGAGCGCGATGATGATGAGTGAGCGGCCAGCGGTCCCCCGTCAGGCGTCCCTGATCAGTCCGGGATAGGCAGAGACTGCCAGCGATGAGGCAGCAAGTCGTCGATGCGGCTGTTGAGGTGGGTGGGCAGCCGTTCAAGGACATCGCGCAGGTAGGCCCA
>NZ_JANPAB010000040.1:0-3233 GCF_031429695.1 Sphaerotilus sp. | reverse complement strand
AAATGTAAATTATCGGGCGCAGCTAAGCGAGTGATGGATGAAGGAAAAAAGTTGTGGTGTCAGTATCACGCTACGCAGTTTGAGAAAAAGATTCGTGATGAATTTAAAATCAATCGTCCTGATGTCGGGTGGTACCAAATTCGCAAGGCACTTGAGGCTAATTGTGAAAATGAATCTGTGGACTTCGATCCGTTCAAAGCTGTTTACGATGAGTTGAGTAAGAAGCTACGCCCTCAGTTGTTCGAGTTTGGTTTTTTGCGCAATTAGAAATTGGCACGTTATCAGTCGCATCTGTCAAGTAATTTCTCCCATGCGCCTCGAAGGCACCCTCAAATCCTGGAACGACGACCGCGGCTTCGGTTTCATCGAACCCGCGCAGGGCGGGCAGGACATCTTCCTGCATGTCTCCGCCTTCCCGCGCGGCGCCGGTCGGCCGGTGCTTGGGCAGCGACTGACTTTCGAGGTCGGGCTGAATGCCGAGGGGAAAAAGCAGGCCCGGCGCGTCGATCTGCTGGCCCTGCCCACACCCGCCCAGCGGCGCATGGCGGAGCGCAGCCAGCAGCGCGAGGCGCCGGTGCCGTGGACGCTGGCGACGGGCATGGTCCTGCCGGCGTTCGCCCTGCTGTGCGGAATCATCGCGTTCCGCTGGGGCTTGCCGGGGCGCGTGCCGCTGGTCTACGCGGTGGCGAGCGTGGTGTGTTTCCTGGCCTATGCGTTCGACAAGTCCGCCGCTAGGGCCGGCCGCTGGCGCACCTCGGAAAACACGCTGCTGCTGCTCGGGCTGGTCGGTGGCTGGCCGGGCGGCCTCATCGCCCAGCACCTGCTGCGCCACAAGACCGCCAAGCCGTCATTCCTCGTGGCGTTCTGGGCGACAGTGGTGGTGAACGTGGCGGGGTTGCTGGTGTTCACCACGCCCATCGCTCGGATGCTCTGGGGCGTACCCGGTGGATAGGCTGATTTGTATTGACAAAGACAATACGAACCTGAATCCTCTGCGGCATGATTCCTGACACCCTCAAGACCCGCTTGGGCAAAGACCGCCCGATGACCTCGATCACGCTGCGCATCCCCGTCGATGTGGTCGAGTCCCTCAAGGCCCTCGCGCCATTCAAGGGGTTCTCGGGTTATCAGGGGCTGCTGAAGGGCTATATCAGCGACGGACTGCGCCGCGATGAAGCCGAATACCAATCGGGTCGGACGGCCAAGCTGCTGGCGGAACTGAAGGCGCGTGGTGTGCCGGACAGCGTGCTGGAAGAGGCGCAGCGCGCTGCGGCCTGAAATGACCCAGCGATCCGATCATGCAATGACGTACCAAACCGCCCGTCCCGCCCCATGCTTCACCAGATGCCCCATCTCCGTGAGCCGCCGCAGATGCACCTTGACGGTGTTGCGGTTGGCCCCGGTGATGTCCGTGGCCTCGACATTGGAAATCCGACCGCGTGCGCGTGCGAGTTCCAGAATCTGGACGGACAGCTCTGGCAGTCGGGCCAGCACGAGTTTTTCGTTCGCCACCTTTTCTTCCAGGCGCTTCACCTGCGACGACAGCGAGCGCAGGAAGAACAGCAGCCACGGTTGCCAGTCCGGCGACGCCGTGCGGATGGTGCTCTGCGTCTGCCGGAGCGCGATGTAGTAACCCTGCTTGTTTTGCTCGATGATGCTTTCGAGCGAGCTGTAAGGCACATGGGCATACCCCGCCTTCAGCAGCAGCAGCGTGGTGAGCACACGAGACAGCCGTCCGTTGCCATCCTGGAATGGGTGGATTTCCAGCAACACGACGACGAAGATGCCGATGACCAGCAGGGGGTGCAGTTCTGCCGAATCCCTGACGGTTCGATACCACTCGACCAGTTCGGTCATCAGCCGTGGTGTGTCAAAGGGCGTGGCGGTGGCGAAGACCACGCCGATCTCCCGCCCCGCTGCATCGAAGGCCGACACGTTGTTGGCGGTCGTCTTGTAGTGCCCCCGGTGGTAGCCGTCCTTGTCGCTGTAGACCAGCAGATCCCGGTGAAGCTGCTGCAGGTGGTTTTCGTTGACGGGGATGTGCTCCCAAGACGAAAAGACCAGTTCCATGACTTCGGCGTAGCCCGCGACCTCCTGCTCGTCACGGGTCTTGAACGACTTGTCCGACAGACCCGCCAGCAGCGTGGCCACCTCGTGATCGGACAAGCGGCTGCCTTCGATCCGTGTCGATGAGCCGATGCTTTCGATCGTGGCCACGCGCCGCATGGCCTGCAGGCGTTCCGGTGCGAGCGTGCCGAAAGCGCGCCAAGCCCCCTTGAACTCATCCAGGCGAGCGACGAGCGTGAGCAATTCGGCGGTGATGCGGAGGGTGTCGGTCGAGAACATACCCACAAACATACCCGCAAATACCCAAAAAGCAAGGCGTTTGCCGAGGGGAAGAAGCCGGCCCGGCGGGTCGATTTGCTGGCCCTGCCGGCGTTCGCCCTGCTGTGCGGAATCATCGCGTGCCGCTGGTCTACGCGGTGGCGAGCGTGGGACAGCGTGCTGGAAGAGGCGCAGCGCGCTGCGGCCTGAACCTCAGCCCTTCTGGTGGTCGCTACCCGGTTGTCGCCGGTTGCCCTTGTGGTCGTTCTGACCGGCATTCTTGTGCCTGCCGGCCACTTCCGCTTCTTCTGCCTTCTGCTTCTGCATGGCGACCTCATCCACCTGCGGCGGCTTCGGGTGCTGCGGCTGTTGGTTGAAGTCCTTGGTCTGCTTTGTCATGTCATGCTCCTGAAAAGGTCATGCGACTGTGCCAATACACCCCAAATCGCAGCTTGACCTTGCGTTCAACCGGGCGGGCTGGCAACCGACTTTCGTCTGGTAGCCCCATGCCCAGGGCGATTGCATGTAACTTACACTGTCGGCTATTTCTGCCAATGATGGAGAGACACATGACAGGCGATTCCGGATCTTGCGAGACCTTCCCTGTTGTTTGCGTGGGGGGGTCGGCAGGCGGTCTCGATGCTTATACCCGGTTACTCCAGCATCTGCCTGTCGATATGGGTGTCGCTATTGTCATCGTCAATCACGTGAGGACATTTGCGACGCTGCTGCACGAAATTCTCCCGCGTTACACGAAGATGCCGGTTGAACGGCTTTGTTGCACAACCCACCCAGCCGGCCGGTGGTCGAGCGGTGAGGTAGGCTGACGGGATGAGCAAGCCGGCGAAGAAGAAGTACACGACGAAGAACTGGTCGCCCTACACGAAGGCGCTGAGAGCCAGGGGGTC
>NZ_JANPAB010000039.1:0-28714 GCF_031429695.1 Sphaerotilus sp. | reverse complement strand
GCAGGTGGTGGAGTTGCAGGTGCGGGCCGCAGTGCTCAACCGCTTCACCCACTTGGGCACCCCGGTGACGCGGGCTGTGGCGTAACTCCGTCTGGGGTCAGGGGAAACTCAGCCTCGGCTGGGTTATGCAACAAAGCCCTGCTGCGGGACAAGGGATTGTCGAGATCGAGTTTGAACCAGTATGGGTGTGCCTACCGGTTTTTCTACGGCAAGGTATTGGGGCTGGACGATTCGGCGTTTTATGTGCCGCTGGCCAAGGCGCCGCAGAAGCTGCCGGAGATACTCTCGCGGGAGGAGCTTGGCATGCTGTTCGAGGCGGCAGGGCATGACAAGGCGAGGGCGTTCCTGAAGGTGGCGTACGGCACGGGGCTGAGGCTGACGGAGGTGTGCCATCTGCAGGTGCGTGACATCGATAGCCACGCGGACCGGATGTGCTTGAGGGTAGAGCAAGGCAAAGGAGCCAAGGACCGGTACGTGCCGTTGAGCGAGGACGTGCTGGGGGTTCTGCGCGGGTGGTGGCGCCAGACGAGGCCCGAGCGGTGGTTGTTCAGCGCGCCCCGCGACGCACGTCAGGCGATGGACGGGCTCAATGCCCAGCGGTGGTACCGGAGCGCGTGCCTGCGAGCGGGGATCACCAAGCACGGCGGGATCCACACGTTGCGCCACTGCTATGCGACGCACCTGCTCGAAGCGGGAGTGGACCTGTACAGCCTGCAGCAGTGGGCGGTGTCTTCGATTCAGTGCGTGAGTCAATTGCAAACGCGGCAGAGAATGATGCCTAACCATTCGCTCAACCTGACACTTTGCGGCGGCCCATGCTATACAGATGATGCGTGATGTATGATGCGACGCATCAGGAGCAAGCATCATGCGCACTACCCTCGCCATAGACGACGACATCCTCGCCACTGCCAAGCATCTCGCCGAGCGTGATCGGAAGAGCTTGGGAGAAGTGATCTCCACACTGGCTCGGCAGGGTCTGTCGATGGGCTCTCGTACTGCACGAACCGAGCGCAACGGTGTGCCGCTGCTGTCGAGCCGACGCGGGGCTGCCCCGGTTACACCGGAGTTCGTCAACCAACTGCGTGACGAACTGCCGTGACCGTGTACCTGTTGGACGTCAACGTCCTGATTGCACTGGTCGATCCAGCACACATCCAGCACGACCAAGCCCACGATTGGTTCGCCCGGATCGGTCGCAGAGGCTTTGCAACTTGCCCACTTACCGAAAACGGCCTCATCCGAATCATCGGGCACCCCAAGTACCCGAATTCTCCTGGTCCACCCAGCGTTGTGCTTCAGTCTCTGATCACGATTCGCGGCTTGCCTGGTCACAAGTTCTGGCCTGACGCCATCAGCATCTGCGACGCGGAGTTCTTCGCACCCGAACTGCTCACCAGCCACTCGCGCGTCACGGACAGCTACCTGCTCGCACTCGCCCACGCAAACGGAGGGCGTCTCGCAACGATGGATCTGAAGTTGGCCACAGAGGTCGTGCCCGGTGGGAAGAAGGCACTTGAACTCATCCAGCCGAGCTGATGCCTAACCCTTCCATCGAAGCGACAGCCACCAGCCTACCGAGAACCACCATGTCCAAGCTTCGCGTAGAGAGTTTCACCATTTCACTCGACGGCTTCGGCGCTGGCCCGGACCAGGACATCAACAACCCGCTCGGCGTGGGCGGCCCCTCGCTGCACGGCTGGGCCTTGTCCACACGCACGTTTCAGAAGAACGTGTTCGGCAGCGATGGCGGAGCAGCGGGTCTCGACGATGAGTTTGCCGCCCGAGGCTTTCAGAACATCGGCGCCTGGATTCTCGGCAGGAACATGTTCGGGCCGGTTCGCGGGCCTTGGCCAGACGAGAGCTGGCGGGGTTGGTGGGGCGAGAATCCCGTCTACCACGTCCCAGTGTTCGTGCTGACCCACCACCCACGCGCACCGCTGGTCATGGAAGGCGGCACGACCTTCCACTTCGTGACGGAAGGCATTGCCGCCGCCCTGGCGCAAGCGCGCGCAGTGGCCGCAGGCAAGGATGTTCGTCTTGGTGGCGGCGTCAGCGTCATTCAGCAATGTCTCCGCCAACGCCTGATCGACGAGATGCACATCGCCATTTCGCCGGTCCTGCTTGGCGCGGGTGAAAGACTCTTTGAAGGCGTCAACCTTCCTGCCCTGGGCTACGCCTGCACCAGGCACGAAAGCTCGCCACTGGCCACGCACGTCGTTCTCGCTCGGCAGTGAATCGCCCCGACATGTCGGCGCGACTGACCGCCATCGAACCCGTTGCAGTCCTCTACGCCCTCGACCTGTTCGGCGTCGCCGTCTTCGCCGCCAGCGGCGCCCTGGCCGGCATCGCCGCGCAACTCGACCTGCTCGGCATCCTGGTCCTCGCCTCCATTACCGCCGTCGGTGGTGGCACCCTGCGCGATGTCCTGCTGGGCGCGCATCCCATCTTCTGGATCAAGGACTCCGGCCCGCTCTACACGGTCATCGCCGCCACCGCTGCCACGCTGGTCTGGGTCCATTTCCGGCCCATCCCGCTGAACGCGCTGCTCACCGCTGACGCGCTCGGCCTCGCCCTGTTCGCCATCTCCGGCGCGCAGGTCGCCGAGAAAGCTGGATGCCGACCGCTGGTGATCGTCCTCATGGGCACGCTGAGCGGCGCCGGGGGCGGGGTGGTGCGCGACGTGCTGTCTGCCAAGGTGCCGCTCATCTTCCGGCAGGACATCTACGCCTCTTCCGCCATCGCCGGCATCGTGGTCTACCTGCTGCTGCGGGCGGCCAAGGCGTCGACGGGCGCCGCGTTCGCCGCCGGATTCGTCACCGTCGCTGCCACCCGGCTGGCCGCCATCGCGCTGGACCTGCGCCTGCCGGTTTTCTCGCTGCCGCCGTGACAGCAACGCCAGCCCATCACACCACCGGCACCGATCGGCCCTTGCGCCGCAACAGCCGCCCCACCAGCCCCATCCCGTCGTCCACATAGCTGAACACGACCGGAATCACCAGCAGGCTCAGGAACGTGGACGTGATCAGCCCACCGATCACCACGATGGCCATCGGTGCCCGGAAGCTCGGATCGACCCCCAGCCCCAGCGCGATCGGCATCATCCCCGCACCCATCGCGATCGTCGTCATGATGATCGGCCGCGCCCGCTTGCGGCAGGCGTCGAGCACGGCATCCCAGCGGTTCAGGCCGTGGTCACGCCGCGCCAGCACGACGTAATCGACCAGCAGGATCGAGTTCTTCGTCGCGATGCCCATCAGCATGATCAGGCCGATCATCGACGGCATCGACAGCGCCGTGTGCGTGACGAACAGCGCCAGGAACGCGCCCGGGATCGACATCACCAGCGCCGCCAGGATCGTCACCGGCTGGATGAAGTCCTTGAACAGCAGCACCAGCACGATGTAGATGCACAGCACGCCCGTCAGCATCGCCAGCGAGAAACTCTGGAACAGCTCGGCCATCGCTTCGGCGTCGCCCACCGTCGTCTGCATCACGCCGGGGGGCAACTGCTGCAGGCTCGGCAGCGCCTGCGCCAGCCGCTCGACCTCGCCCAGCGGCACGCCGTTCAGCTCGATCTCGAAGTTGATGTTGCGCTGGCGGTCGTAGCGGTCGATCTGCGCCGGGCCGCTCGCCATCTCCAGCGTCGCCACGCTCGACAGCGGCACCGGCCCGCGTGTACCCGGCACCGGCAATCGGCTGAGCAGCTCCAGATCCGCCCGCGCCTCGGCCGGCAGCCGCACGACGATCGGCACCTGCCGCTGCGACAGGTTCAGCTTCGCCAGTGACTGGTCATAGTCGCCGCTGGTCGCCACGCGCAGGGTGTCGGCGATGGCAGCAGTGGTCACGCCCAGGTCGGCCGCCCGCGCCGCGTCCGGCCGCACGATCAGCTCCGGCCGCACGAGGCTGGAGGTGGAGGCGACGTTGCCAATGCCCGGGATGCCGCGCAGCTCGCGCTCCACCACCTTGGCGTGCTCGGCCAGCGCCGCGCCGTTCTCGCTGGCGAGCACGAGGATGTACTTCTCGCTGGAGCCGCCGAAGCCGACCTTCACCCGCGCCCCCGGCAGCACCTCGACGAGCTTGCGCAATTCACCTTCGATGTCCTGCTTGCTCACGCCGGGGCGCTGGTTGCGGTGCGTCATGTTGATCGTCAGCACAGCCTTGGTCACGCTCGCAGCCCCCTGCGGCGCGAACGGATCGGCGCCTGCCGCCCCACCGCCGATGGCCGTGTAGACCAGCTTGACGTGCGGGTGCTGGATGACCAGTTGCCGCGCCTGCTCGGCCAGCGCACGGGTTTCCTTCAGCGTCGAGCCGGGCGGCAGGTTGATCGTCACCTGCGTCTGCGACAGGTCATCGGGCGGGATGAAGCCGGTCGGCAGATACGGCACCAGCGCGAACGAGCCGACAAAAAACGCGGTCGTCGCCAGTGTCGTGACGATGCGGTGCTTCAGGCACCAGCGGGCCAGGCGCAGGTACCACGCCATCCAGCCGGGTTCCTTCTCCGCGTGCTTCGGCGGGCGCAGCAGGTAGGCGGCCATCATCGGCGTCAGCATCCGCGCCACCACCAGCGAGAAGAACACCGCGATCGCCGCCGTCCAGCCGAACTGCACGAAGAATTTCCCCGGGATACCGCTCATGAACGCGGTCGGCAGGAACACCGCGATCAGCGTGAACGTCGTGGCGATCACCGCCATGCCGATCTCGTCGGCGGCCTCCATCGCCGCTTCGAACGGGGTCTTGCCCATCGCGAGGTGGCGCATGATGTTCTCGATCTCGACGATGGCATCGTCCACCAGGATGCCCACCACCAGCGACAGGCTCAGCAGCGTCACCACGTTGACCGTGAAGCCCAGCAGGTACATCGCCGCAAACGTCGGGATCACCGACAGCGGCAGCGCGATCGCCGACACCAGCGTCGCCCGCCAGTCGCGCAGGAAGAACCACACCACGATCACCGCCAGGACCGCGCCCTCGTAGAGCAGCAGCATCGAGCCGTCGTAGCCCTCCTGCACCGGATCGACGAAGTTGAACGCCTCGGTGAAGGTGATTTCCGGGTGGGCCTTGCGCAGCGCCTCGACCCGGCGGCGCACGTCCGCCGCGATCGCCACTTCGCCCGCGCCCTTGGAGCGCGTGATCTCGAAGCCGACCACCGGCTTGCCGTCCAGCAGCGCGACTGCCCGCTGTTCCGCCACCGTGTCGGTGACGCGGGCGATCTGGTCGAGCCGCACCCGCCGGCCGTCCGACAGCGCGATCTCCAGCCGCCCGAGTTCCTCCGCGCTCTGCACGGTGGCGAGCGTGCGCACCGCTTGTTCGGCGCCGCCCACGTCGCTGCGTCCGCCGGGCGCGTCCTGCTGGATCTGGCGCAACTGGCGCGACACGTCCGACGCGGTGGCGTTGAGCGCGAGCAACTGCGCCGGGTCGAGTTCGATGCGCACCTCCCGCGTCACCCCGCCCACCCGCGACACCGCGCCGACACCGCGCACCGACAGCATCTGCTTGGCGATCGTGTTGTCCACGAACCAGCTCAGCGCCTCGTCGTCCATCCGGTCGGAGGCGACGGTGTAGGTCAGGATCGGCGTGCCGGCCAGGTCCATCTTCTGGATGACCGGGTCGCGCAGGTCGCCCGGCAGGTCCGAGCGCACGCGGGCGACCGCGTCGCGCACGTCGTCCACCGCCTCCTGCGTGGGTTTCTCCAGGCGGAATTCGACCGTCACCGTCACCGCGCCGTCGCTGACCAGTGTGTAGATGTGCTTGACGCTCTTCAACGTGGCGACGGCGTTTTCGAGCTTGCGGGCGACCTCGGTTTCGAGCTGCGCAGGGGCGGCACCGGGCAGGGCGGCCGTGACCGAGACGGTCGGCAGGTCGATGTCGGGGAAGTTCTGGATCGTCATCGCCCGGAAGCCCATCAGGCCGGCGAGCGTGAGCAGGATGAACAGCAGGATCGCCGGGATCGGGTTGCGGATCGACCAGGAGGAGACGTTCATGGCTTGGCTCCCGCAGTAGCCGCCACCACCTTGACGAGATCCCCGTCGGCGAGGAAGCCCCCGCCGCTGGCGACAACCTGCGCCGCCGCGTCCAGCCCGCCCGTGACCTCGACACGCTCACCCAGGCGCCGGCCCGTCTGCACCTTGGTCTGCAGCACGCGGTTGTCCTTGCCGAGCCGGAAGACATAGCTGTAGCCGTCGCGCAGCAGCACCGCCGTCTGCGGCAGCGTCAGCGCGCTCGACTGGCCGATGGCGAACTCGCCACGCGCGAACATGCCCGGCCGCGCCGTGCTGCCTGCACTGGCGGCGGGCAGATCGACGTAGACGAGGCCGTTGCGCGTGGTCGGATCGACGGTCGGCGCGAGCAGGCGCACCTTGGCGTCGATCGCGCTGCCGCCGGCGGGCACGACCTTGACCGCCATGCCCGGCTGCACGCGGTGCATGTCGGCGGCGGGCACTTCGGCGCGCCACTCCAGCCGGCCTTGGCGGATCAGCCGGAACAGCTCCTGCCCCGGTTGCGCGATGGCGCCCATCGTGGCGAGCCGGGCGCTGATGATCCCGTCGTCGGGCGCCTTCAGCGTGGTCTGGTTCAGTCGCAGCGTGTCGGCGGCGAGGCGGGCCTTCAGCGACTGCAGCCGGGCCTTGGCGGTGGCTTCGCCGGTGGTGTATTGCTGGATTTGCTGCGCGCTCAGGGCACCGCTGGGTTGCAGGGCGCGGGCGCGTTCGGCGTTGGCCTGCGCTTCGGCGAGCGTGGCTTCCGCTTCGGCGAGGCCGGCTTTCGTCGCGGCGAGGTCGGCGGCGAGGGTGTCGCCCTGCAAGCGCGCCAGCACCTGGCCTTTCTTCACCCGGTCGCCGATCTGGACGTTGACCTCGACCAGCCGCAGCCCCTGGGTTTCCGCGCCGATGACGACTTCCTGCCAGGCGCTGACGTTGCCGTTGGCGGCGAGCGATTGCGGGAGCGTGCCGGATTGCGGCGTGGTGACGGCGACGGTCAGCGCGGCTTTCGGGGGGGCGGAGGCGGGTGCGTCGGCGGCTTGTGCGGACAAGGCCGTGAGCAGCAGCGTCAGCGTGACGGGGGCAAGGAGGCGTTGGGTCATGGCGGTTGTCACGATGGGGTGTTGTTCTCACGGGTCCAGCCACCGCCGACGGCGCGGTACAGGCTGATCCAGGCACTGACCTGCTCGCGCTGCAAGGCCAGCAGCGTCGATTCGGCCGAGAGCGTCAGGCGGCGGGCATCCTCGGTCTCGATCACGCTGGCCGAGCCGAGCCGGGCGCGTTCCTCGGTGCTGACGAGGAAGCTGCGCAGGCCCTCGGCAGCGGTGCGGGCGTCGGCTTCGCGGCGGTGGCTGGCGTCGAGCCGCAGCAGGGCTTCCTCGACCTCGCGCACCGCCTGCCGCAGCTTCAGCGCGTAGCCGGCGCGGGCCTCGTCATAGCGGGCGCGGGCGGCGTCGGCCTGCGCTTGCAATCTGCCCCGGTTGAAGATGGGCAGCGACAGGTTCGGCCCGAAGCCCCAGGTCAGGGCGTCCGAGGTGCTGCCGCCCGTGCGCACCAGCCCGATGCCGAGGTTGCCGCCGATCGTCAACTGCGGCCAGCGCGCCGCCTCGGCCACGCCCACGTCGGCGGCGCTGGCCTGCAACTCGCGCTCGGCAGCGGCAAGGTCCGGCCGCTGCGCCAGCGTCGCGGCAGGCAGCGTGGTCAGTGCGAATGCGGCGGGTTGCGGCAGCCGGGCGTTGCGGGTGGCGAGCCGTTCGCGCAAGGCGGGTTCCTCGGCGCCGGTCAGCAGCACCAGCGCCTTCACCAGCAAGGCGCATTCGGTCTGCTGCGCGGTCACGCGGTCACGGGCCTGTGCGGCCGAGGCCTGGGCCAGCTTGGCGTTGGCGGGCGCCTCGAAGCCGACGTCCGCTTTCTTCTGCACCAGTGCGCTGCTGCGGCCGAGCGAGTCGGCTTCGCGGGTGAAGAGCGCCACCGCCGCCTCGCAGGCGCGCAAGCCGATGTAGGTCTGCGCCACTTCGGCCGCGAGCGACACGCGGGCCTCGTGCCAGCCGAGTTCTGCCTGCTCGGCACGGGCACGGGCTGCTGTCACACCTTGGCGCACGCCACCGAACAGGTCAATCTCCCAGCCCGCATCGACGATGGCGCTGGTCTGGCTGACGGGGTTGAAGCCGGTGGCGGCGCCGGAGCTGCGCTGTGCCTGCACGTTCGCGCCGACTGTCGGCCAGCCGGCAGAGGCGGCAACTCGCTGGCCAGCCCGCGCTTGCTGGATGCGGGCCAGCGCCTGTGCGAGCACCGGATGGGCGGCCTGCGCCTCGTCGATCAGCACGGGCAGCAGCGGGTCATCGAACTGCGTCCACCAGGACACGAGCCGGCCGGGGTCGCCCGCGTGCGGCAGCGGGGCGTGCCAGACGGGGGTGGTGGCTGCGACCGACACCGGGGGCGGCAGCGGCTTCGGGGTGCTGCATCCCGCCAGCAGTCCGAGGCCGGCGACCGCGAGCACAGCGGATCGAGGGAAACGAAAGGAAAAAGGGGCACGCATTCCGTGAGCTTATCAACGAATGCGTACCCCCGCAGGACAGCACCGCGGGCGCTGTCCGAACCCCGGTCAGGGATTATTTTTTCTCGCCCTCCATCGCCTTGATGGCCTCGTCATTGCTGTTGGACTTGGTGCCCATGTCCACCTGCTGCAGCAGCTCAGTGGCCTGGCTCTCGTCCACCACGACCGGCTTGTCGAGGAAGGACGTCACCGTCGCCGGGAAGAAGATCACGATCACCACCAGCACGAGCTGCATCAGCACCCACGGGATCGAACCCAGGTAGATGTCCTTGGACTCGACCTTGTGCGGGATGGCGCCGTTCTTGAACAGCGTGTCCGAGATGCCGCGCAGGTAGAACAGCGCGAAGCCGAACGGCGGGTGCATGAACGAGGTCTGCATGTTCACGCACAGCAGCACGCCGAACCAGACCAGATCAATCCCCAGCTTGTCCGCCACCGGCCCCAGCATCGGCAGGATGATGAAGGCGATCTCGAAGAAGTCGAGGAAGAAGGCCAGGAAGAAGATGAACACGTTGACCACGAGCAGGAAGCCCACCTGTCCGCCGGGCAGGCCCGACAGCAAGTGTTCGATCCAGATGCCGCCGTCCACACCCTGGAACACCAGCGAGAACACCCGCGAGCCGATCAGGATGAACACCACCATCGCGGTCAGCCGCATCGTGCCGAGGATGGCTTCCTTGAGCAAGACCCAGCTCAACCGCCGATGGATGGCTGCCAGCAGGATGCCGCCCATCGCGCCCATCGCGCCCGCTTCGGTCGGTGTGGCGATGGCCGTGTTCATGCCCGGCAGGCCGCCCATGCTGCCCAGCACGGCGAAGATCAGGATGGCCGACGGAATGATGCCGCGCAGGCACTTCTTCCACAGCGCCCAGCCCTGCAGCGTGCGCGCTTCCTTGGGGACACCCGGGACCCATTCAGGCCTGAAGCGTGCCACCAGGAAGGTGTAGAGCAGGAAGATCAGGATCTGCAGGATCGACGGACCCCACGCACCCTTGTACATGTCGCCCACCGGCTTGCCGAGCTGGTCGGCCATGATGACCAGCACCAGCGATGGCGGCACCAACTGCGTGATCGTGCCGGACGCGGCCAGCACGCCAGTCGCGTAGCGCATGTTGTAGCCGTAACGCATCATCACCGGCAGCGAGATCATCGCCATCGCGATCACCTGGCCGGCGACAGTCCCGGTGATGGCGCCGAGGATGAAGCCGACGATGATGACCGAGTAGCCCAGGCCGCCGCGCACGGGGCCGAAAAGCTGGCCCATCGAGTCGAGCATGTCCTCGGCGAGGCCGCATTTCTCCAGCAGCGCCCCCATCAGCGTGAAGAAGGGAATCGCCAGCAGCAGGTCGTTGGACAGGATGCCGAAGACGTTGAGCGGCAGGTTCGACAGGAAGGCCTGCTGGAACCAGCCCATGTGGACCGCGTACAGACCGCAGCCCAGGCCCAGCGTGGCCAGTGAAAATGCGACCGGAAACCCGATCAGCATGATGAGGATGAGCCCCAGGAACATCAGGGGCGGGAAGTGCTCCATGCTCATTGCAGGGGCCTTTCGTAGTGGGTGTCCATTTCGTACCGGTGGGTGAGCCAGCCGATGCGCTTGACGATCTCGGCCAATGCCTGCAGCCAGACCAGCCCGAAGCCGATCGGCAGCATCAGCACCGCCGGCCAGCGGATCAGGCCGCCGGCGTTGTTGGACATCTCACCAGAGTGGAACTTGCCGAGAAACAGATCCCACGTCATCCAGGCCAGCATCCCGATCACCGGCAGCAGGAACACCACCAGTCCGAACAGGTCCACCCACACCTGCCCGCGGCTGGTCAGGCGGCCGTACAGCAGATCGACCCGGACATGCTCATTGACCCGCAGCACCTGCGCTGCGCCCAGCATCACGCAGGCGGCAAAGAGATACCACTGGATTTCCAGCCAGCCATTGGAGCTGTTGTTGAAGAAGTAGCGGATCACGGCATTGCCGGCGCTGATCACGCACGAGGCGAGCACGGCCCATTTCGCCAGCCAGCCGAACCCATCGGTCAGGCGGTCGATGGCGCGGGCCAAGGAGAGTAGATGATTGAACACGGCAGAAAACCCAGATTGGAAGCCGCTATCACACTCGAAAACCCTGATTTGGCACATCGGGTCTTACGACTACGCAGCACTACGCACTGGGTGCTATGCACTGCGGCAATGCTCGACCGCGTAGCGGATCAGCTCCGCCTGGCCCTCGATCCGCAGCTTGCGGCGGATGTTCTGCCGGTGGGTCTCGACGGTGCGCACGCTGAGGTCGTGGTCGGCGGCGATCTGCTTGCTGGACAGGCCACGTGCCAGGCAGTTGAGGATCTCGGCCTCGCGCTCGGACAGCAGCGGACGCGGCCCGTCGCTGCGCACCACCGGGCGGGCCACGCCCGCGCTGAGGAAGGTGCCGCCCGCCGCCACGGCCGCGATGGCCTCGACGATGTCGGACGACGGCGCATCCTTGAGCACATACCCGCTGGCCCCTGCCTGCATCGCCTGGTGCACGTATTCGGGGTTGTCGTACATGCTCAGCACGATCACGGCGGTCTCGGGCCACTGCGCACGGATCTGGGTGGTGAGCGCAATGCCGTTGGTGTGCTTCATTCCGATGTCGGTCAGCACGAGTTGCGGATGCAGCGTGGCGACCAGCTCCAGCGCCGTGGCGGCATCGGGCGCCTCGCCGACCACTGCATGGCCGGGCTGGCCCTGGATCAGCGTGCGCACGCCTTCGCGCACGAGGGGATGGTCATCGACGAGCAGGATGCGCATGGAGGGCAGGGATCTGGTGGGTAAAACGCCGCAGGGCCTCGGCGGGCAACTGGGCGATGACCCGGGTGGAGCCGGGACGCGAATGGACCTTGAAAACCCCGCCGACCGACTCGACCCGCTCGCGCATGTTGCGCAGGCCGATGCCGCGCCGTGGATCAGCGCCGATGGCGGCCACGTCGAAGCCGGCGCCATCGTCCGCCACCGACAGCCGCACGCCCCCGGCCAGAAAGATCAGCCGCAGATCGACACGGCCGGCGCGCGCGTGCTTGTCGATGTTGGTCAGCGCCTCCTGCGTCATGCGGAACAGGACGGTCTTGATCTCTTCGGGCAGGTCGTCGGCGCGGCCGTGCATCCGCATGAAGAAGGCCATTTCGGCGTGCTCGGCGAATTCCTCGCCGAGGTGGCGCAGCGCGCTGGGCAGGCCAAGCGTGTCGAGCACCACGGGCCGCAGCCGGTGCGAGATGTCGCGCACCTCGGTGAGCGCCTCGTCGATGCGGGCGCGGGCCTGCGCCAGGGTGGCCGGCAGCGGCTGCAGCGTGCGGGCAAGCTGGCCGATGGCGCTGTCCATCAGCAGCTTGATCGAGACCAGGGTCTGGCTGGTGGAGTCGTGCAGTTCGCGTGAGAGGTGGGCACGCTCGTTTTCCTGCGACTGCACCACCTGGCGGGCGAGCAGTTGCAGTTGTGCGTCGGCAGCGCGGTATTCGCTGAGGTTGAGCGCCAGCGCGCTGCCGCCCACCAGGATCAGCGCGAGCAGGGCGATGCTGGCAATCCAGCCCATGGTCTTGGCGATGTTGGCGCTGCCTTGCTGGTCGAGCTGGTCGAGGGTGGCCTGCACGTCGTCCAGGTAGATGCCGGTGCCGACCATCCAGCCCCAGCGCTGCAGCCCGATGACATAGCCGAGCTTGGGCGCCACGCGCTTCACGGTGGGCTTGTTCCAGACGTAGCGGAAAAATCCCTGACCCTCCCGGGCCTTGGCCACCAGGGCCTGCACCACCGGGCGCCCGTCGCGGTCGCGGATTTCCCAGAGGTTCTGCCCGACCAGGTCGGGCTGGTGCGGCAGCACGAGGCAACGGCCACTGTATTCGTAGGCGAAGAAGTAGCCGTCGCCACCGTCGTAGTCGAAATCATTGAGTATGCGGATCGCCTCGGCCTTGGCGGCGGCGTCGTTGCGGCCGGAGTCGTAGACGGGCGCGACCATGTTCATCGCCATCTCGACGTGGTGGCGCAGCTCGGCTTCCTTGCTGGCGAGGTAAGCGGATTCGACCAGCGCCCGTTCCTGGCGGGCCAGATCCAGCGCCTGGTGGCGCACGGCCAGGGCGATCAGCAGCAGCGCTGCCAGCAGCGGCAGCACGGCCAGCAGCAGGATCTTCTTGCGCAGGCGCCGCGGGCCGAGCGGCTCCGCGGCGGGGTGGTAGTCCGGCGCCGACACCGGCGCCGTCCTCAGCTTGCCTGGACGGCTGCGGCGTAGAGCCGGGTCGAGCGCGCACCGCTGCGGCAGAAGCACAGCAGCGGATGCGGCATCGCGGCGATCAGCTCGGCGAAGCGAGCGATCTCGTCCGGACTCTGGTAGCCGCCGGCCACCGGCAGGTGCGCGTACTGCAGGCCTGCGGCCAGTGCGGCCGCTTCGATGGCAGCGTTGGTCGGCTGGTCTGGACCGTGCTCGAAGTCAGGGCGGTTGTTGATCACGCTGCGAAAGCCGGCGGCAGCGGCCTCCGCCATGGCGGCGGGGCTGAGCTGCGGGGCGACGCAGACATCGGCGGCAATGCGCTGGATCGGCAGGGAAGTGCTCATGTGGGTGCTCCGGAAGGTGCCGTCATTGTGTCAGCGCGCGCTTCACGGCGGCCGAGACCAGTCCCATGTCGGCGTTGCCGGCCAGACGCTGCTTGACCGCGCCCATGACCTTGCCCATGTCGCCGGGGCCGGTGGCGCCCAGTTCGGTGACGATGGCCCGCACGGCCGCGTCCACTTCGTCGGCGCTCAGGCGCTTGGGCAGATAGGCTTCGAGCACCACGAGTTCGGCGCTTTCCTTGTCCGCCAGGTCCATGCGAGCGGCCGCGGTGAACTGGGTGATCGAGTCCTTGCGCTGCTTGATCAGCTTGTCGACGATGGCGACCACGTCGGCATCGGTGAGCGTCACGCGCTCGTCGATTTCCCTCTGCTTGCATGCCGACAGCAGCAGGCGGACCGTGCCCAGGCGGGCCGTGTCCTTGGCGCGCATGGCGGTCTTCATGTCTTCGGTGATCTGGTCCTTGAGGCTCATGGGGGTTCCTGGCGTGGGGGCATGGAGGCGTGGGAAAAAGAAAAAACCCGCTACGGCGTCCCGTGCGGGTTTTGTGCAGGTCAGGCCTGACTCAGTACAGCCGCTTGGGCAGCTGCATGGAGCGCACGCGCTTGTAGTGGCGCTTGACGGCAGCAGCCTTCTTGCGCTTGCGCTCAGCCGTGGGCTTTTCGTAGAACTCGCGAGCGCGCAGGTCAGGCAGCAGGCCCAACTTTTCGATGGTGCGCTTGAAGCGACGCAGTGCTACGTCGAACGGCTCGTTTTCCTTGACTCGGATGGTCGTCATGAACTGAAAGATCCTTCGGTTATGCCCTCGGTGGCCGACGCGGGGTTCCGGAAACCCTGGTGCCGCCGACTCGAACAGGCTTCTTTGCCAGCAAAGCCTTGGATTATAGGTGAGTTTGCTGGAGCTGGTGAATCTTCATCTTCAATCAGCTTGTTGTGCAGGCATCCGCGCAGGCGGCGGCGCTGGCCCAGGCCCACTGGAAGTTGTAGCCGCCCAGCCAGCCCGTCACATCGACGACCTCGCCGATGAAGTGCAGTCCTGGCACACGCTTGCTCTCCAGCGACTGCGAGCTGAGTTCGCGGGTGTCTACGCCGCCGGCCATGACCTCGGCCTTTTTCCAGCCCTCGTCGCCAGTCGGTGCCACGTCCCAGGCGCGGGCGCGCTGAGCGACGGCTTGCAGATCCTTGTCCTTGCAGTCAGGCATCGGGCGCTGAGCCTCCAGGCCGGCACCCTGCAACCAGGCTTCGGCGAGCCGCGTGGGCAGCAGGGCAGCGAACTCGTTGCCGAGTTGGCGCCGTGACGACTGCTTGGCGGCCAGCAGCCGGGTGCCGAGATCGATGCCTGGTGCGAGGTCGATCTGCAGCGGCTGGCCGGGGCGCCAGAAGCTGGAGATCTGCAGCACGGCCGGCCCGCTCAGGCCGCGGTGCGTGAACAGCAGGTCTTCGAGGAAGGTGGTGCGCGCCTTGCCGCTGCCGGTCGAGATGCCGACGGGCAGCGCCACGCCCGACAGCGCCGCAAACGGCGCCCACTGCACCGGATCGAAGGTCAGCGGCACCAGCGCCGGCCGCGGCTCGATGACCGCATGGCCGAACTGTTTCGCGATGCGCAGGCCGAAATCGGTCGCGCCGATCTTGGGTACCGGCAGGCCACCGGTGGCGATCACCAGCCGGGGCGCCTGCACGGGTCCGGCCTCGGTATCCAGTTCGAATCCG
Organism: Sphaerotilus sp.; assembly: GCF_031429695.1. GTDB lineage: Bacteria > Pseudomonadota > Gammaproteobacteria > Burkholderiales > Burkholderiaceae_C > Sphaerotilus. The sequence goes on along the minus strand of NZ_JANPAB010000039.1, from coordinate 13,902 downwards.
CCCGTTTCACTGCTGCGCTGCCGGATGGCCTTGACGGCACACGGCTGGCGCCGCACCACGCCACCCGCGTCGCATTCGCGCAGCAGCATCGTGATCAGGTCTTCGGCGCTGCGGTCGCAGAAGAGCTGGCCCTTGTGCTTCTCGTGGAAGGCGATGCCGTGGCGCCGGACCAGCTCGGTGAAGTCGCCCGGCGTGTAGCGGGCCAGCGCCGAGCGGCTGAAGTGGGGGTTGTCCGAGAGGAAGTTCGCGTGCGTGACGTCGCGGTTGGTGAAGTTGGCGCGCCCGCCGCCGGAGATGCGGATCTTCTCGGCGATCTTCGGGCTGTGGTCGAGCAGCAGCACACGCTGGCCATGTTGTCCGGCACGACCGGCGCAAAAAAGGCCGGCGGCGCCGGCCCCGACGATGACAACGTCAAAGGTTTCCATGGGGCGGGATTATCCGCGCCCCCGGCGCCGAGAGGCGGTCAGACCCGCTGCCAATCCAGATTGGCCCGCGCGAACATCGCCTTCAGTTCGCCTTTCTCAGCCAGCCCGTTCAGGCCGGCCTGCAAGGCTTCGGCGAGGTCGGTGGCGTCCTTTTTCACGGCCATGCCGACGGCCCAGCCGTCCTTGGGAGCGCGTGGCATCGGGATCGGCGCGATCGCGAAGCGCGGATCGCCACGCAGCACCGACTCGATCTCCGAACGCATGCCGGCCGCTGCGGCCACCTCGCCTCGCTGCAGCATCTGTGCAGCTGCGACGCCATCGGGGATCTTGGTGATCAGCTTCTCGCTCAGGGCACCCGAATCCGCACCGATCATCAGCCAGCCCGCCAGCGACAGCCCCGGCACCGCCGAGCGCACCGCCCGCAGCGGCTCCAGCGAGTCGAGCGTCGGCAGTTTCGACAGGTCACGGGCGACCACCACCCGCTCGCGCCAGTAGGGACCGAAGATGCTGACGCGCGGGTTGTCCTGCATCAGCGGACGCTCGACCGGCACATGCAGCAGCACATCCGCCGGGCCATAGCCGAGGTAGTGGCCCTTCCAGACCATGTTGCGCAGGTCGTCGTTCATGTTGTCGTCGGCCGGGAACGGCAGCAGCGACACCTCGACGCCCAGCGCGCCGGCCAGCGCCTTGGCCAGCTCGATCTCGATGCCCTGGCCCTTGACATGAAAGGGCGGCAGGTCGTTGTACAGGCCGACGCTCAACCGGCCGCGCTCGCGCACCTTGGTGAGCGCGGACTTGTCCTGTGCGCTGGCGCTGCCGACACCCAGCAGGCCGCCAAGCGTGCCAATCGCCAGTGCGGAGGTTTTGCCGAGGAAGGTACGGCGATCGGCCGGCTTGTCGTGGGAAGGGTGCATGGGTGTCGGTCTCCGGGTGCGTCGATCAGGGCAGCGGCTTTTCGCGGCGGGTTTCCAGATAGGCCTTGAGGGCCCACATGGCTTCCTGGCTGATCATGCCTTCGAAGGGGGGCATGTAGACCGCGCCGTTGCGGACCTTGCCGTGGCGGACGCTGTTCAGGTAGTACTCGTCCATTTCCTTGACGCAGGCGTTGCGCTTCTTGTCGTCCTTGACGCTCACGCAGTCATTGTCGAGCTTGCGCAGGTCCGGGGCGATGCCACCGGAAATGGCTTCCAGACCGTGACAGCGGGCGCAATTCTGGTTGAAGGCTGACGAGCCGATGGCGACCGCCTTGTCGTTCTTGCGGTACGGGTTTTCAGCGCGCCAGTCGGCACCCAGCTGTGGCAGGCTGGTCGTGTCCACAGCCTGCGGGGTCACGTCGCCGTGGGCCATGGCCGAACCGCCAGCCACGGCACAGAAAGTGGCCAGGATTGCTGCGCGGAAGAGGTTGCCTCGTGCCATTCTTGTCTCCAGAGGGGGGTTTTCAAAAGGGGTTGGCATCGTTTCTGCAATCGCTGTGCCAAGCACGGCCAGTGCCGCCGATGCCACGCTGAAACAAGGGTCTGTCCGGAGGTGGTACGCCTCGGTTGCTTCTAAATTGCGCGGCAGTGGCTCGGAATACCCTCTGCTGTGACAAGGCAACGAACTGGGTGTGCGAATAGATGACAGTGGCCGACGGGTGACAATGGGTCGCTCGCCCCCTCGGATGAGATGACAGGAGACAAGACCATGGCAGGCCCCTACACACCGGCTTCGGCTGGCATCCGCTTGCGTGCAGCACAGGGCGACGCACGCCGGCCGATCGCGTCGGCGCTGCCGCTGGACCACAGCCATGTCTCGAAGATCGACAACTCGCACGAACGCTGCGCAGCCCTCGGCCTGTCGCGCATCGAGCGGCTGGACTTCTCGCCGCTGGGCCGCACGGATCTGGTCGTGGCGCGCGAGCGCAACCAGCGCCTGTACGCCCACGCCGCGCCCGTCATGGAGATGCTGCACGAGCAGATCGTCAACAGCGACTCGATGGTGGTGCTGTGCGACGCCACCGGCACGATCATCCACTCCATCGGCGACCACGATTTCCTGAACCGCGCCTCCAAGGTCGCCCTGCAGCCCGGCGTGAACTGGTCCGAGCAGGCCAAGGGCACCAACGCCGTCGGCACCGCGCTGATCGAGGAGTCGCCCACGCTCGTCCATGCCGACGAGCACTACATGCACGCCAACCACTTCCTGACGTGTTCGGCCGCTCCGATCCTCGATCCGCGCGGCAACATCCTCGGCGTGCTCGATGTCTCCGGCGATCAGCGCACCTACCACCAGCACACGATGGGCCTGGTGAAGATGTCGGCGCGGATGATCGAGAACCACTGGCTCACCGACGACTACCGCAACGTGATGCGGCTGCACTTCCACAGCCGGGTCGAGTTCATCGGCACGCTGATGGAGGGCATCCTCGCCGTCAGCCAGGACGGCAAGCTCGTCGGTGCCAACCGCGGCGCGCTGGAGCAACTGAGCCTGAGCGGCGCTGCGTTGCGCATGCACTCGCTGTCCACCCTGTTCGGCACCAGCGTGTCGGCGCTGGTCGATCGCTTCCGCTCCCCACTGGCGCAGCCGCAGCCGGTCGAGCTGTCCAATGGCCGGCAGTTCCACGTCTACGCCCGCTTCAACTGGCCCGTGTGGCACGGCATGGAAAGCGCCGCGCAGGTCAACGATGTCACGCCCGTGGGCGAGGCCCCGGGTGCTGGCTCCGCGCCCGCTGCAGCCGCCCGCGAACCGTCGGCCCGCAGCGGTGCGGCGTCCGGTGAGCGGGCGGGTCTGTCTAGCCTGATCACCGGCGACGCGCAGGTCGGCACCCTCGTGGACAAGATCCGCCGCGTCATCAACCGCGACATCCCCATCCTCATCCTCGGCGAGACCGGCACCGGCAAGGAGCTGCTCGCCCGCGCCATCCACCAGGATTCCGAGCGTGCCCGCCAGCCCTTCGTGGCGGTGAACTGCGCGTCCATTCCCGAGACGCTGATCGAGGCCGAGCTGTTCGGCTACGAGGAGGGCGCTTTCACCGGGGCGCGGCGCAAGGGGGCGGTCGGCAAGATCGTGCAGGCCAATGGCGGCACGCTGTTTCTCGACGAGATTGGCGACAGGCCGCTGACCTTGCAGGCGCACCTGCTGCGCGTGTTGCAGGAGCGCCAGGTCACCCCGCTGGGCAGCGCCAAGGCGGTGTCGGTGGACGTGATGCTGGTCTGCGCCACGCACCGCAACCTGCGCGAGATGATCGAGCAGAAGTCCTTCCGCGAGGATCTGTACTACCGGCTCAATGGCCTGGCCGTGCGCCTGCCGCCGCTGCGCGAGCGCAGCGACCTGATGCCACTGGTCGAGCGCATCCTGGAGCGCGAGAACCCGGACCGCCGCCTGCGCCTGAGCCCGGACGTGTTGCGCCTGTTCCAGGGCTACCACTGGCCGGGCAATGTGCGCCAGCTTTTCAATGTGCTGCGCACCGCCAGCGTCATGGCCGCCGGTGACACGACCATCACCCGCGACCACCTCTCGGACGATTTCATCGACGACGCTCGCCACGCCTCGGTGCAGCGCCCGGCGGTGGTGGCGGCGGCACCTGAACCGGATCCGGTGGCGCAGCGCGCAGCCGTGGCGGAGGTGTCGGCCGCAGCGGCGCCCGCAACTGCTCCGTTCCCGGCCCATGACCAGGCGGGGCGGTCGCTGGAGGACATCGAGCTGCAGTCGATCCAGCGTGCCGTGGATGCTGCGGGCGGCAACATCTCCGTCGCTGCCAAGCAGCTCGGCATCAGCCGCAACACCATCTACCGCAAGCTGCGCTGGAAGACACCGCGCTGAGCGGCGCCGGGCGGACGCACTACCAGCGGGCTTCGGCTTCGCGCCAGGCATGCTGCCAGTTGAGCTGGTGGCGTGCGCTACGGTTGACCGCTTCGGACACGCCCGGTAGCGCGGGCGCTGGATCGGACTCCGGCATTCCCCGCGCTTGCGCTTCGTCGATGGCCCTGCGCAGCGTTGCCAGGTAATGCCGGTGTTCGCTGGGTGCCGTGGCGGGCTGCACCGGACCTTGCTCAGGGATCCAGCGTGTTGCATCACGGCCTGCACCCTGCATGTCCACGACGTGCTGTTCCATCTGTTGCCATGCCCGCTCCAGATGCGCGGAATCCGCATCGCGCAGGTCCGGTGCGCCGTCGGCCCAGAGCAGGCCGTGGGCGGTGCTCAGGTGCGCACGCGGCAGGGACCAGAGCGTGACCGTGGTGCTGTCCGAGCGTTGCAGGCGCTGCCAGCGCAGCGGCCCGAGCGTCCCATGGTCGCCGTGCAGCAGGTGCCGGGGCAGGGCGATCGTGGCCCTGCCGAGGTCACCCGCCGAGGTGCCCAGCCGCAGTCGCAGCCGCTCGATGCAGCGCGGGCAGCGTTCCTGCATCGCCGCGGCCACATCGGCGTGTGCCCAGCGCCGCGCCCTCGGCAATCCGGCCTGGCCCAGCACCAGTTCCGGCCGTGGCCACGGCGCCACGACATCGGTGACGCGGCGGCCGGTGGCGTGCTGCAGCGCGCAGTCCAGCGCCTGGGCGTAGGCGACCAACGGCCCGCTCCCGATCAGCCACAGCCGCGCCCCGTCGCGCACTGCCAGCAGGTTGGACACCGCGCCGTGGTTGGCCGGGGTGGTGTCGCCCTCCGCGCCGGGAACCAGCCAGGCACCAGGGGCGAGCGACAGTACCCGGACGACCGGCCCGCGGCACGCCGGACCTGCGTGTACCACACCGGCCAAGGCGATCAGAGCGGCCTGCAAGCCGCGCTGCGCGGCAGTTGTCCAGTTCCGGGGCATTCGGGTTATCACTGTGTCATGGTTGAGGCGGCGTTGTTCCTCATTGGAACAACTGGGCTGTAACGGGGGTGCAAGGGGGGAGCAGCAGCGCGCTGCAAGAGCCGAACTATCGGGATCAGCCTTCGGCATGGCTCTTGCAAAAAACCGGACGAAACGACTGTATGCAGTCGCGTGTTCAATGTGAGGACCATGAGGGGGGACTTCATGAAACTGGTTGTACTCAAGGGCGGGGACGAAGCGGTGCCGTTGACGCAGTGTGCCCGTACCGTGCTGGCATCGACGCGCACGCCGGGCGCTGTCGCCCTGTCGGGGGATGGGCTGCACTGGGTGCTCATCAACGTTTCGCCCTCGGTGGCCACGCAGTTGTCAACCGACGCTCGGCTGCTGCGGCATGCCGGGCTGCCGGATGCCGCCGTGCGGGCCGTCGTGCTGACCGATGCGCAGGTGGACCATGTCACCGGCCTGCTGAGCCTGCGCGATGGGGCGCCGATCCATCTCTATGCCACACCGGCCGTGTTCGAGGAGCTGACGCACGCACTGCCTGTGCTGCCGCTGCTGGAGCATTACTGCGGCGTGCAGTGGCACGTCATCCCGGTGGCCGGCGAATCGCGCGAGGCGGTGTTCCAGATCGAGGGTCAGCCGACGCTTGAATTCACCGCCATCGCCACCGACGGCCCCTTGCCGCGCCACGCGGCGCAGCCGGCGTCGGCCGAGGTGGGTGAGACCATCGGGCTGGCCGTGCGCGATCTGGTGACCGGGCAGCGATTTTTCTGCGCACGCAGTCTGGCCGCGGCCGGCTTCGAGGCGGTGGAGTGGATGCAGCAAGCCGACTGCCTGCTGCTCGGCGACGACCGCGTTGACGCCTGGCCCGACGATTCCGAGTCGGGCGTGGCGGGCCGGGGCATGTTCGCGCAGCTTGACCGGGTTGGCGCACGCCGCAAGGTGCTGATGGCGATGCCGGAGTGGGACGCCGGGTCGGGCCGACCGGCAGTGGATCTGGCCCGGCACGGCGTCGAACTGGCTGCGGACCGAATGGAAATCAACCTCTGAGCGCTGGCCGCCTGCCGTCTGCGATGCCTGAATGGAACACTCGGGTGCCGGATCTTGGTGTAAGTCCGGGCACGACGCCCGGATCTCGGGCCTGTACAACCCGGACTGTGATGAATTCCGCTGCTTCCTGCCCTCTGCCATGCTGCGTCTCCAAGGTCTGATCAAGCGTTATGGCGACCGCACGGCGCTGGCCGGACTGACGCTGGCGCTGCCAGCCGGCCAGTTCGTCGCGCTGCTCGGCCCGAACGGCGCCGGCAAGTCCACGCTGTTCCAGGTGCTCACGGGCCTGTTCGTCGCCGACGAGGGCGAGGTCGAGGTGGCCGGCCAGTCGCTGCGGCACTCGGCGGTGCGGGCGCTGCGCGACATCGGCGTGGTGTTCCAGCAGATGTCGCTGGACCTGGACCTGTCGGTCGAGCGCAACCTGCGTTTTCACGCCGATCTCCATGGCCTGCCACGCGCCGTCACCACCGAGCGGTTGGTCGAAGGCTGCCGCGCACTCGGGTTGGAGAAGGATCTGGCCCGCCCGGTGCGCGAGTTGTCCGGCGGCAACCGGCGCAAGGTGGAGCTGGTGCGCGCCCTGCTGCACCGGCCCAAGGTGGTGCTGATGGACGAGCCGACCGTGGGGCTGGACCCGAAATCGCGCCACGACCTGCTTGCGGCGATCCGGGCCGACGTGGCCGCACGGGGCACGACTGTGCTGTGGGCGACCCACCTCGTCGAGGAAGCCGAAGCCGCGGACCGCGTGGTCGTGCTGCACCGCGGCAAGCTGCTGGCCGATGGCACCCCCGCCGAGGTGACGGCCGCCCTCGGTGGCGATCGGCTCGAAGCCGCCTTCATCCGCGCCACCGACACGCCGCCGCCCTCCAACGCTCCGAAGACGACCCCATGAAGAACGTTCCTTGCCTGGTTCCCTGCCTTCCCCGCCTGGCCACGCTGGCTCTGGCCGGTGCATTGTTGTCGCCGCTGGTGCAGGCGCAGACCGCCTACGTGTCCAGCGAGAAGGACCACAACCTGACCGTGATCGACCTGAAGACGCAGGCCGTTACCGGCACGGTGCCCACCTGCAAGCGCCCGCGCCACCTGCAGGTCACCCCCGACGGCAAGAAGCTGATGGTCGCGTGCGGCGAATCGAACGCCGCTGACGTGATCGACCTGGCCACCCGCAAGTCGGTTGGCCGGCTGGCGATCGGCGAAGACCCCGAGGCGTTCGACCTCTCGCCGGACGGCAAGACGCTCTACATCTCGCAGGAGGACGACGCCGCGCTCGGCTTCTTCGACATCGCCAGCGGCAAGTTCACCCGCACCGTCGAGGTCGGCAAGGAGCCGGAGGGCGTCAAGGCATCGCCCGACGGCAAGCTGGTCTGGGTCACTTCCGAGGTGGCGAACATGGTCCACGTCATCGACACCGCCACCGGCAAGGTCATCAAGAACGTCAAGGTTGGCAAGCGCCCGCGCCGCCTTGCGCTGACACCGGATGGCAGCCAGCTCTGGGTCACCAACGAGATGTCGGCCAGCGTCAGCATCCTCTCGACCAAGGACTGGTCGGTGATGGACACGGTGAAGTTCGAGGTCAAGGGCGCCCGCAGCACCGACATCACCCCCGTTGGCATCACGATGACCCGCGACGGCAAGCAGGCGTTCGTGGCGCTGGGCCGGGCAAACCACGTCGCGTTCGTGGATGTGGCGAGCCGCAAGACGACGGCGCTGGCGCTGGTGGGCAAGCGGGCGTGGAACGTGACGCTGGACAAGGCGGAGAAGCAGTTGCTGGTGGTCAACGGGCTGTCGGATGACGTGACGCTGGTCGATGTGGCGAGCGCGAAGGCGGTCAAGAGCCTGCCGGTGGGGCGGGTGCCGTATGGCGCGGTGATCGTGGAATGAGGCGTGGCATGAAACGCCCGGTCCTCGCCGCGCTCGCTGTGTTGCTGGCTGGCGCTGCCTTTGGGGTGGCGCAGGCGGCCACGTTCAAGCTGACCTTGCTGGTGGCCGCCGACGACACCCGCCTGGAGCGCAGCCGCACCGAACGCGCCTACCTCGGCCACCCCGGCGGCCCGGCGGTGGACGGTTTGCAGGCCGCGCTGAAGGAAGCGAAGTTCGAGCTGGACGCGGCCGGCGCAGCCCTGACGCTGGAGACCGTGCCGGTGGCGAACGCGCAAGCGGCGAAGGACGCGGCGCTGAAGGCGGAGAAGGGCGGGGCGGCGGTGTTGCTGTCCGACTTGCCCGGCGACTGGACGCTGGCGGCGGTCGATGCCGTGAAGCTGCCGGTGCTCAATCTCGGCGACGCCAGCGACCGGCTGCGCGAACAGGACTGCCGCCCGCGCCTGCTGCACCTGCTGCCGAGCGAGCGCATGCGCACCGATGCCTTGGCGCAGACGCTGGCGGCGGCGCGCTGGGGCCAGGTGCTGCTGTTGACCGGCCCGACGCCGCTCGACGCTCAGCGCAGCGCCACGGCGCAGGCGTCGATCAAGCGGTACGGCCTGAAGCTGGTCGCGGCCAAGCCGTTCAAGCTCTCGGGCGATCCGCGCGAGCGGGATCTGGCGAACCTGAAGCTGCTCACGGGCAACGCGACCTACGACGTGGTCTGGGTGGTGGACAGCGACGGCGAGTTCGCCCGCACGCTGCCGTACCGGACCAGCCTGCCGCGCCCGGTGGTGGGCGATGCGGGGCTGACGGCGCTGGCGTGGTCGGCGCAGTTCGAGCGGTTCGGCGCGCCACAGGTCTCGCGCCGCTTCACCAAGGCGACTGGCCGCCCGATGACCGCGCACGACTGGGCGGCCTGGATGGCGGGCAAGGCCATCGTCACGGCCGCCACGGAAGTCCCCAAAGGCCCGGCTGCCGCGCTCGCCAAGGCGCTGACCGACCTCGAATTCGACGGCTCCAAGGGCACCCCGATGAGCTTCCGGGCGTGGGACGGCCAGTTGCGCCAGCCGATGCTGTTGACCGACGGGCAGGGCGTCGTCGCGATGGCGCCGGTCGAGGGCGTGCTGCACCCGAAGAACAACCTCGATACCCTTGGCGCAGACGCCCCCGAGAAACTCTGCAAGGTGGCCCGTCCATGAACCTCGGCCACGCCCTGCAGGCCATGCGTGCCATCGTCTGGCGCGAGATCGCCAAGTTCGCGCGCCAGACCGGGCGGCTGGTGTCGGCGCTGGTGCGTCCGCTGCTGTGGCTGGCGGTGTTCGCAGCGGGTTTCCGCAACGTGTTCGGCCTGGCGATCGCCGAGCCGTATGACACCTACATCGCCTATGACGTGTACATCGCGCCGGGGCTGATCGGCATGGTGCTGCTGTTCAACGGCATGCAGTCGAGCCTGGCGATGGTCTACGACCGCGAGATGGGGCTGATGCGCCTCTTGCTGACAGCGCCGCTGCCGAGGCCGTGGATCCTGTTTTCCAAGCTCACCGCCACCGCCGTGCTGTCGCTGGCGCAGGCGCTGGCCTTCGTCGTGATCGCCTGGGCGATCGGCACCGAGCTGCCGCTGATCGGGCCGCAGACGCCGCACCTGCTGTTCGCGGCGGTGTGCGCGTCGCTGATGCTCGGCGCGCTCGGGTTGCTGCTGAGCGTCCACATCAAGCAGCTCGAAAACTTCGCCGGCACGATGAACTTCGTGATCTTCCCGATGTACTTCATGTCCACCGCGCTTTACCCGCTGTGGAAGCTGGAGGAGTCGGGCGCCGGCTGGGTCTACCAGATCGCGCGCTTCAACCCGTTCACGCACGCGGTCGAGTGGATGCGCTACGCGATGTACGGCAAGGACGCCGGGATGTCGCCGTGGATCGTGCTCGGGACGCTGGCGCTGTGTTTTGCGCTGGCGAGCTGGGGCTATGACCCGCAGCGGGGGTTTGGTGCATTGACCAAACGGGGTGGTGGCGGCGGTGGAGGTCCGGCATGAAGGCATTGACACGGCTGTGGCGCAGCGCGGGCGGGCAGGGCGAGGTCAACGAGCCGCTGCTGCTTGAATGGCTCACGCTCGGCGGTCTGCTGGTCTTCGCGACATGGCTGCTCGGCACACGCGGGGTCTGGCACCTGCTGCTGAGTTCCGACCCGACCGGCCTGACGCTGGTGATCATCGTGGTGTTCGTCGTCTCGACGCTGTGGTGCGGCGGTCGCTCGCGGGAGCTGGAGCGCCAGCGCCGGCTGATGGTGCAGGCGATGTCCACCCGGCACGGAGGTCTGGTGGGCGTCGAGGGCTGGGCGGCCGACTACTGGTCCGCGCTGGCCGCCGCGCCGCGGGATGCGGGCGCGCCGCTCGACCTGCTGATGGACCAGGCGCAAGGCCCGCACCACACGGCGTGGTGGGTCAACGGCATCCAGCTCAAGCTCGGGCTGCTGGGCAAGGTGATCGGCTTCTCGATCCTGGCGATCCAGATCGGCCAGATGCAGAGCTTCGATGCCGCGCAGTCGCAGGACTTGCTGCGCAGCCTGACGTCAGGGCTGGGCGTGGCGCTGCTGACGACGATGGTGGGGCTGGTGGGCAACATCGTGCTGGGGCTGCAACTGACGCGGCTGGACCGGTACGCCGACGCGCTGATCAGCGACTGCCAGCGGGCCGGCCTGACCATCGGCAGCACCACCGGCCGCAGGGACTGAGGCATGGCCACGCGCAGCGGGCGGGGTCGGTCAGGCGGACGGGAGGCCGAGGTCGATCCGTTCTACGACATGTTGTTCAACATGCTGATCGCCTTCGTCTTCTGCTTCATCATCGCCTTGCTGGCGATGAACCCGAAGGCGCTCAAGACCGGCGACATCCCTGCCAAGGCCGAGTACATCGTCACCGTGTCGTGGCCGGACATGAACCCCAACGACATCGACACCTGGGTGCAGGATCCCGGCGGCAACCTCGTCTGGTTCCGCGCCCGCGAGGCCGGGATGATGCACCTCGACCGCGACGACCGCGGGCTGTCGAACGACACCATCGTCGTCAACGGCCAGAAGATCATCAACCCGATCAACCAGGAGGTGGTGACGCTGCGCGGCATCGCCCCCGGCGAGTACACGGTGAACGCGCACTACTACGACACCAAGGACGGGCAGCCGGTGAACGTCACGGTGTCGGTGCTGAAGGTGAATCCGCGGGCCGAGATCGCCTATTACGGACAGGCCACGATCGCGCGCAAGGGCGACGAGGCCACGCTGGTGCGCTTCACCCTGCTGCCTGACGGCAGCGTGGGCAGCGTCAACACATTGCCGCGCACGCTGGTGCAGCGGATGTAAGGCAGAGGAGCGACGAGACATGACACTCGCGGTGGTATTGGGCTGTGTGGTGCTGGCGATGCTGGCGGTGCTGGCGCTGCTGTGGTCGCGCTGGCCGGTGTGGCTCAAGGGGCTGCTGGTGGCGGGCGTGTGCGTGTTTTATTTCTTGGCCGACGAGGCGGTGCATCAGATGTGGGGCTGGCCGAGCACGGATCCGCTGCCGGAGCGGTTCGTGCTGCTGGCGGCCGTGTTCGAGGAGCCGACGACCAAATCGGCCGGGGCGCTTTACGTCTGGGTGCAGGCGCTGGAAAACGGCAAGCCGGGCAAGTCGCCGCGGGCGTATCAACTGCCCTATGCCAAGGACTTGCACGCCCTGCTGAGCGAGGGCGTCAAGAAATCCCGCCAGGGTGTGACCCAGATGGGCACCACCGAGCCCAAGGCCGGCAAGCGCGGGCTGAACTGGCTGCGCCCGGGGTCGGACGAACAGAACGTCAAGATCCGCGACCTGCCCGCGCCGCAATTGCCGGAGAAATGATGCGCGCCACCCTTGCCCCGGCTTTTGCCGTCTGCGTGGGCGCGCTGCTGGCTGGCTGCAGCGAGCCGCCCGGCACGTCGCTGTTTCCACTCGATCAGGGCCGCTCCTGGACCTACCGCCTGACCAGCGAGTGGGAGAACAACACCAGCGAGCGCGAGACGGTCGTGCTCCGCAACGAAGGCCGCGACAGCCTCCTCGATTCGGGCGCGGCCTATCGCCGGCGCAGCGACTCGGGCATCGACTACTGGCTGCGCGCTGACGCGACCGGCATCTACCGCGTCGCCACCAAGATGGACGTGGAGGAAGCGCCGAACCTCGATCCGAAGCCGCGCTACGTGCTCAAGGCGCCGATCGCCGTCGGCACGAGCTGGCCGGCATCGACCACGACCTACCTGCTGCGCCGCCGCGCCGACTTCCCGCCCGAGATCCGCCACAGCCACCCGTCGGTCCCGATGGTCTACACCGTCGAGGCGCTGGATCAGCCGGTGGAGACCCCAGCGGGGGCATTTGCGCACTGCGTCAAGGTGCGTGGCGACGCGAAGCTGAAGCTGTTTTCCGATCCCGTCAAGGGCTGGCAGGACATGCCGCTGACGACGCTGGAGTGGTATTGCCCCGGGGTCGGGCTGGTGCGCGTCGAGCGCAGCGAGCCGGCCAATTCGACCTTTCTGGTGGGTGGCACGATGAAGATGGAACTGATGTCATGGGAATGAATTCATGGATTGGCTGAACCGCCGCCACGCCCTCGGGACGCTGGCGGCTGGCGTGTGCGGGGCGTTTGCTGCGCCGGTGATGGCGCAGGCGGCCGAGCGGTTTCCGGCGCGGCCGGTCACGCTGTGGGTGCCGTGGCCGGCGGGGGGCGCCACCGACGTGACGATGCGCTTGTTGGCCGAGCTGGCGGGGCGGCAACTGGGGCAGCGGGTGATCGTGGACAACCGCGCCGGGGCGGGCGGCACGCTGGTGATGCCGATCCTGCAGCAGGCCGCGCCCGACGGCTACACCATTGCCCAGTTGCCCCAGCCCGTGCTCCGGGCGCCGCATCTGCAGAAGGTGCTGTGGGATCCGATCCGCGACACGACGCCGATCCTGCAGATTTCGGGCGTGACCTTCGGCGTGGTGGCGCCCGGCGGCAGTGCGCTGAAGACGCTGGACGATGTGTTCGCGTGGGCGAAGGCGCATCCGGGCGAGCTGACGGTCTCGACCAACGGGGTGGGCACGACGCCGCATGTGGTGTTCGACGAGCTGTTCGCCAAGCGCGGGCTGGGTTATGTGCATGTGCCGTACAAGGGCACGTCCGAGCAGATGCTGGCGGTGTCGTCCGGGCAGGTGATGGTGGGCATCAACTCCAACGGGTTCGCGCCGTTTGTGGATTCGGGGCGGCTGCGGCTGCTGGTGACGTTCGGCGAGCAGCGCACGAAACGCTGGCCGGCGGTGCCGACGCTGAAGGAACTCGGGCACGGCATCGTGGCCACGTCGCCTTACGGGCTGGTCGGGCCGCGGGGGATGCCGGCGGGGGTGGTGGCGGTGCTGCACGAGGCGTTCAAGGTGGCGATGAACGATCCGGCGCATGTGGCGGAGCTGGCGAAATATGACCAGGAGCTGGCTTATCTCGATTCCGAGGACTATGGGCGCAGTCTCAGGGAGGGGTTTGCGGCGGAGAAGAAGGTGGTGGAGAGGTTGGGGTTGAATAAGGGGGGGTGAGTTGTGGAGCCAAGGTTTCCGTGTGCCGATGATGTTCGCCTGACTGAAGTGTTAGGCGATATAGCGGACAGGTAAAATGGGCTTTGTTGCACAACCCACCCAGCCGGCCGGTGGTCGAGCGGTGAGGTAGGCTGACGGGATGAGCAAGCCGGCGAAGAAGAAGTACACGACGAAGAACTGGTCGCCCTACACGAAGGCGCTGAGAGCCAGGGGGTCGC
>NZ_JANPAB010000038.1:0-58800 GCF_031429695.1 Sphaerotilus sp. | reverse complement strand
GCAGGTGGTGGAGTTGCAGGTGCGGGCCGCAGTGCTCAACCGCTTCACCCACTTGGGCACCCCGGTGACGCGGGCTGTGGCGTAACTCCGTCTGGGGTCAGGGGAAACTCAGCCTCGGCTGGGTTATGCAACAAAGCCCTTCGGGTGTACGTGGTGTACTTGGTGAACATGATTTGACCGCGCGGACCCTCAGAAAAAAAAGTCCGGGCCATCTGCGCCAAGTGCATCGTTCACCCGTGCGCCCTGTTGGCATAGGTACCGCTTGGTTTCTAACCTAGCGCGTTAATGATTTTGCCCCTCGGACTGCCATGTACCGGCACCGCTCAAGGCTGGCGCCAAGGTGATCGGGATGGCGGATGCATACCCTATTGGGTATCCATTACAACCTAGCGCGTTAATGATTTCCCCTCCCCGATCGGCTGGCGCTCTTCCTGGCTGGCGTCAGGCTGCTGGAGGTGATCGGCATGGCGACCATCTGGAGGCGTTGCGCGCAATGGTCCGGGCTGGCGTTGTACTGGCTGGCCGATCACAGCAAACGAGTTCTAGGCACCCAGTAGGCACCAAAACGCGAGTGAACCCCAGAAAGGCCAATGGGCTAGCTCCTTGTGAGAGCTAACCCATTGAATTCATTGGTCGGGACGGTGGGATTCGAACTCACGACCCCTTGCACCCCATGCAAGTGCGCTACCAGGCTGCGCTACGCCCCGACTGCTGAGAAGGTGATTGTATGCCGAAAATGGGCGTTCCGTCCAGTATCTGGCTGGCTTTTTAGTCGATGACGATGTCCGGGCTGCCGGTGTCCGGGTCGAGCAGCGCACGGATGGCGAGCAGTTCCTCGCGCAGACTGCGTGCACCGCTGCGCACCGGCGCGGCCAGCAATGGTGCCAGCGGCACGGCATCGACCCGGCCCCCGCCAAGAATCAGGTGTGGCGTGGACAGATCCTCGCCGACCAGCTCGTCGTCTTCGAGCGCACGGGTGGCGGCAGGACCGAGTTCCGCCAGCCGGTTGCGTGCACCGCTGATGGTGAAACCCTGCTCGTACAGCAAACCACGGATGCGCCGGATCAGCAGCACTTCGTGGTGCTGGTAATAACGGCGGTTGCCGCGCCGCTTGACCGGGCGAAGCTGCGCGAATTCCTGCTCCCAGTACCGCAGCACATGCGGCTTGACACCACACAGCTCGCTCACCTCACCGATGGTGAAGTAGCGCTTGTCGGGTATCGCGGGAAGCAGGATTTCCATTGCAAATCAATGGGTTCGGAGCGTCGAAGGAAGTCGGCAGGGTTGCGCCGACTTTACTCGAAGTCGCCTTCAGGGGGTATTTCGCCCTGCACCACGGCCTTGAGCTTGTGGCTGGCGTGGAAGGTGACGACGTTGCGGGCGCGGATCGGGATGGACTCGCCGGTGCGCGGGTTGCGGCCCGGGCGCGGGGCCTTGCGCCGGACCTGGAAGTTGCCGAAGCCCGACAGCTTCACGTCGTCCCCGCGGGCCAGCGACGCATGGACGAACTCGAAGAACGCCTCGACCATGTCCTTGGATTCACGCTTGTTCAGGCCGAGCCGCTCGAAGAGCAGTTCGGCCAGTTCGGCCTTGGTGAGCGTGGGCGCATCGTCGTCGTCGGGCAGCAGGAAGTCGCGTTCTTCATCCATGGGCGGTGGCCGTGCGGTGGGTCGGATCGTTCGGGCGTCGGTGCGGAGGCGTCGTGTCACGCGCCACGCAGACGGGCGCCCAGGCCACGTTGCACTGCGTCGAGTGCCGCCTTGACGGCCTCGTCGCTGCGGGCATCGGTGAGCGGCGCGTCATCATCCAGCAGTTCCAGGCGGATGGCCAGACTGCGCTCGCCTGGTTCGAAGCCAGCCGCGCCGGCCGCCGATCGGTAGACATCGAACAGCTTCGCGCTGCGCAGCAATCCCGCGGTGTCGGCGCCGAGCAGGCTGGCGATCACAGCGTCATGCCCGGCCGATTCACCCACGATCAGCGCAATGTCCCGCGTGACCGCCTGCTGGCGCGCCACGGTGGCATACACCGGCACGTCGCGGGCCAACAGCGCCGGCACGTCCAGCTCGAACAGCACCGGCGCGCCCTGCCCGGCCGGCAGCTCGTACGCCTGACGCCAGCGCGGGTGCAGCTCGCCAACGAAGCCGATGGCTTGACCCTCCAGCTCGACACGGGCGCAGCGGCCCGGGTGCATCGAGGGATGCTCGGCAGCGACGAAACGGGCCACACGCGGCGCGACCAGCGCCTCGACGTCGGCCTTCACATCGAAGAAATCGACCGACCGCTCCTTGACGCCCCACTGCACCGGTTCGACCGCGCCCCAGGCCAGACCGGCCACGCGCAGCGGCTGGTCGATGCCGACGACGCTCTGTTCGCTGGTCTGCACCGCGGCATTGCGCTTGAACACGCGGCCAAGTTCGAACACGCGCACCCGCGGCGCACGGCGCGTCAGGTTGTGCCGCAGCACCTGCACCAGACTGCCGATGAGGCTGGAACGCATCACCGACAGCGGCGCGGCGATCGGATTCAGCAGGCGGATCGGGTCCGGGTTGCCGGCGAGTTCGGTCTCCCAGCGTTCCTCGACAAACGAGAAGTTGATCGTTTCCTGGTAGTCCAGCGCGGCCACCGCACGGCGCAGCGCGTAACCACCGCGTTGGGCTTCCGGGCGCACACGGGCGGTCACCGGGGCAACCGGCGCGGTCAGCGGGAGCTGGTCGAAGCCGATGACGCGGATGACCTCCTCGATCAGATCCTCTTCGATCTCGATGTCGAAGCGCCAGCTCGGCGGCGTCACGGTCAGCACGCCGTCCGACTCGGTGAACGACAGGCCCAGGCGCGTCAGCACCTCGGCGCACTGCGCCTGCGTCACCGGCATGCCGATCACCTTGGCGGCGCGCGCCACGCGCAGCGCCACCGGCTTCTTCGCCGGCAGGTTCACGATCGCATCTGTCACCGGGCCGCAGGCGGTCGCCTCGCCGCCGCAGATCTGCTGGATCAACGCGGTGATGCGCTCGATGCGCTCCACGGTGTGGGCCGGATCGACACCACGCTCGTAGCGGTGGCCAGCGTCGGTGCTGAAGTTGTAGCGGCGCGAGCGACCGGCGACCGCGTCCGGCCACCAGAAGGCGGCTTCGACATAGACGTTGGTCGTGTCGTCGTTCACCGAGGTCGCATCGCCGCCCATGATGCCGGCGAGCGATTCGACCGCCTGCGTGTCGGCAATGACCCCGACCTGTGCATCGACGGTGATGGTGTTGCCGTTGAGCAGCTTGAGCGATTCACCCTCGCGACCCCAGCGCACGGTCAGGCCGCCGTGGATCTTGTCGAGGTCGAAGATATGCGTGGGCTGGCCGGTCTCGAACATGACGTAGTTCGAGATGTCCACCAGCGCGCTGACCGAGCGCTGGCCGCAGCGTGCCAGGCGATCGACCATCCACGCGGGCGTCCTGGCCTTGGTGTCGATGCCGCGGACGATGCGGCCGGAGAAGCGCCCGCACAGGTCGGGCGCCTCGACGGTCACGGGCAGCGTCTCGTCCAGCGTCTGCACGACCGGCGTGACGGGCAGCGCCTTCAGCGGCGCACCGGTCAGCGCGGCAACTTCACGCGCGACGCCGTAGACGCTCAGCGCATGGCCGAGGTTCGGTGTGAGCTTGAGCGTGAACAGCGTGTCGTCGAGGTTCAGGAACTGGCGGATGTCCTGGCCGATGGGCGCATCGGCGGGTAACTCCAGCAGGCCGCCGTGGTCTTCGGCCAGCTTCAGCTCGCGCGCCGAGCACAGCATGCCCTGGCTCTCGACGCCACGCAGCTTGCCCTTGCCGATCTTGAACGGCTTGCCGTCCTCGCCCGGCGGCAGTTCGGCGCCGACGGTGGCCAGCGGGATCTTGATGCCAGCGCGGGCGTTCGGGGCGCCACAGACGATCTGCAGCGGGCCATCCTTGCTGTGCGGGCCGGCGTCCACGGTGCAGACGCGCAGGCGATCGGCGTTCGGGTGCTGCTCGGCGGTGAGGATCTCGGCGACCACGATGCCAGTGAACGGCGGCGCGACCGGCTGGAGTTCTTCCACTTCCATGCCGGACATGGTGAGCAGGTCGGCGAGCTGTTGTGTGGTCAGGTCAGGGTTGCAGTACGCGCGCAACCACGATTCGGGGAATTGCATCTCAAGTGTCCTTGTCCAGGCTTGGGCGGTGGCGACGGCGGATCAGCGGGTCAGCGGAACTGGCCGAGGAAGCGCAGATCGCCCTCGAAGAACAGTCGCAGGTCGTTGACGCCGTAGCGCAGCATGGTCAGGCGGTCCGGCCCCATGCCAAACGCAAAGCCGATGTAGCGCTCAGGGTCGAGCCCGTAGTTGCGCACCACGTTCGGATGCACCTGCCCGGAGCCGGCCACTTCCAGCCAGCGCCCCTTGAGCGGCCCGGACGAGAAGGCGATGTCCACCTCGGCCGACGGCTCGGTGAACGGGAAAAATGACGGACGGAAGCGCAGTTGCAGGTCGTCCGTCTCGAAGAAGGTGCGGAAGAAATCGGTGAAGACGGCCTTCAGATCCTTGAACGACACGTTCTCGCCGATCCACAGGCCTTCGCACTGGTGGAACATCGGCGAGTGCGTCGCGTCGCTGTCCACGCGGTAGGTGCGGCCCGGCGCGATGACGCGGATCTCGGGCATCGGGTCTTTCCCGGCGTGCGCGGCGGCGTGCTGGCGGGCGTAGCGGACCTGCATCGGCGAGGTGTGAGGACGCAGGCACAGCGGGCGGCCGGCCTCGTCGTTCATGTCCACGTAGAACGTGTCCTGCATCGAACGCGCCGGGTGGTTCTCCGGGTTGTTCAGCGCGGTGAAGCTGTACCAGTCGGTCTCGATTTCCGGACCATCGGCGACGTCGAAGCCCATGGAGCCGAAGATCTGCTCGATGCGCTCCAGCGTGCGCGATACCGGGTGCAGTCCGCCCACGCTGCGGCCACGGCCGGGCAGCGTCACGTCGAGCGCCTCGGCCTTCAGCTGCGCCTGCAGCTCCGCTTCGGCGAGCGCCTGGCGGCGGGCGGTGAGCGCGGCTTCGATGCGCTGCTTGGTCTCGTTGATGGCGGCGCCGCGGGTCTTCTTCTCTTCGGGCGTGAGCTTGGCCATGCCCTTGAGCAGCTCGGTCACCTGGCCGGACTTGCCGGTGTAGCGCGCCTTGGCGTCTTCGAGCTGGGCGGGGGTGAGCGCGGCGGCAAAGTCGGCTTGCGCGGCCTGCACGAGTTGATCGAGATCGTTCATCGGGAGACTGGGGTAGACAGACAAGAAAAAAGGCCGAACGCAGTGTCGGCCTTTTTCGTGTGACGCGGGAGCCGGCTTGCACCGGCCCGGCGCGTCAGGCTCAAGCGAGCTGGGCCTTCACCTTCTCGACGATGCTGCCGAACGCGGCAGGATCGTTGACGGCCAAGTCGGCGAGCACCTTGCGGTCCACGTCGATGCAGGCCTTCTTCAGACCGGCCATGAACTTGCTGTAGGTCAGACCCAGCGCGCGCGAACCGGCGTTGATACGCGCAATCCACAGGCGGCGAAATACACGCTTCTTGGCACGGCGGTCACGGTACGCGTACTGACCCGCCTTCATCACCGCCTGTTTGGCGATCCGATAGACGTTCTTGCGGCGACCGCGGAAACCCTTGGCAAGGGCGAGAACTTTCTTGTGACGAGCGCGGGCGGTAACACCACGTTTGACGCGAGGCATGTGATGACTCCTTCGTGTTGTGGTGGATTACAGACCGGCGAACGGCAGCATCTGTGCCATGTGACCCATGTTGGTCTCATGCACAGCGGTCGTTCCACGCAGGTGGCGCTTGGTCTTGGTGGACTTCTTGGTCAGGATGTGACGCTTGAAGGCGTGACCGCGCTTGACGGTGCCACCGGGACGGACGCGAAAACGCTTCTTCGCGCCACTCTTGGTCTTCATCTTGGGCATGACTGCTCCTTGGGGTTGTTCCTGCGAGGCGGCATGAAACGACTCATGCACTTTGGGGCCTGCGGGCACTGAGGGGCGCAGCGACCAAACCGCACCCACTCAAATTGCTTGCTGCTACCGACGAGTCGGCTTACTTCTTGCGCTTGGGCGCCAGCACCATGATCATCTGGCGGCCTTCGAGCTTGGGCATGTGCTCGACGAGCGACACATCGGTCAGCTCATCGCGCACACGCTCCAGCAGGCGCATGCCGATGTCCTGGTGCGTGATTTCACGACCACGGAAACGCAGCGTGACCTTGCCCTTGTCGCCATCTTCCAGAAAGCGGCGCAGGTTGCGCATCTTGATGTTGTAGTCGCCTTCGTCCGTGCCGGGACGGAACTTGACTTCCTTGACATCGATGACGTGCTGCTTGGCCTTCGCCTCGGCCGCGCGCTTCTGCTCCTGGTACTTGAACTTGCCGTAGTCCATCAGGCGGCACACCGGCGGCTGGGCCGTGGGCGAGATTTCCACCAGATCGACATCACCATCGGCCGCCAGTCGCAGGGCTTCCTGGATGCTGACGACGCCAAGCGGCTCGTTCTCAGGTCCGTTCAAGCGGACTTCCAGGGCAGTGATCTCGCGGTTCAGGCGGTGCTTGCGCTCGGCGTTCGGCGTTCGGCGGTCAAGAAAGGTAGCGATGGTGAGATTCCTTCAGGGGCACACAGCCCGATAACCAAAGATTCGCGCCCCGGCAAGGGAAAAGAAAACCGACAGCGCGAATCCCGTCACCGGAGGGTGGAGAGGTCCGCTGCGATTTTCTGGGAGAAGGCTTCCAGAGCCATCACCCCGAGGTCCTGGTTGCCTCGGGCGCGCACTGCGACGGTTCCTGAGGCCCTTTCCTTGTCACCGACAACGAGCAGGTACGGAACCTTCTGCAAAGAATGCTCGCGGATTTTATACGTGATTTTTTCGTTGCGCAAATCCAAGGACACCCTAAGTCCTTGTTTTTGCAGCGCTTTGACCACGTCGCGGGCGTAATCGGCTTGGACATCGGTGATGTTGAGCACCGACACCTGCACCGGAGCCAGCCAAGTGGGCAATGCGCCAGCGTGCTGCTCGATCAGGATGCCGATGAATCGCTCCAGACTACCGACGATCGCGCGGTGCAGCATGATGGGGTGGTGGCGGATGCCATCTTCGCCCACGAATTCGGCGCCCAGCCGCTCGGGCATGTTCGGATCGACCTGGATGGTGCCGCACTGCCAGGGGCGGCCCAGCGCATCCTTCAGGGTGTATTCGATCTTCGGACCATAGAAAGCGCCCTCGCCCGGCAGGTACTCGAACTCGCAACCCGACGCGCGCAGACCTTCTGCCAATGCATGTTCGGCACGGTCCCAGCTTTCTTCCGAGCCGATGCGCTTGTCTGGCCGGGTAGAGAGCTTGTAAATGATGTCCGTGAAACCGAAGTCCCGGTAGACCTTCTGCAGCAGCGTCGTGAAGGCGACCACCTCGGCCTGAATCTGGTCCTCGGTGCAGAAGATGTGGCCATCGTCCTGCGTGAAGGCACGCACCCGCATGATGCCGTGCAGGCCGCCCGAAGGCTCATTGCGGTGGCACTGGCCGAACTCGCCGAAGCGCAGCGGCAGGTCCCGGTAGCTCTTGATGCCCTGCTTGTAGATCAGGATATGGCCGGGGCAGTTCATCGGTTTCAGCGCGTAGTCACGCTTCTCCGACTCGGTCACGAACATGTTTTCCCGGTACTTGTCCCAGTGGCCCGTCTTCTCCCAGAGGCCCTGATCGAGGATCTGCGGACCCTTGACCTCCAGATAACCGTTGTCCCGGTAGACCTGACGCATGTACTGCTCGACCTGCTGCCAGAGCGTCCAGCCCTTCGGGTGCCAGAACACGGTGCCGGGCGAATGTTCGTCGATGTGGAACAGGTCCAGCTCGCGGCCCAGGCGGCGGTGGTCGCGCTTCTCGGCTTCTTCGAGGCGCGTCAGGTACTTCTGCAGGTCGTCCTTGGTGGCCCAGGCCGTGCCGTAGATGCGCTGCAGCATCTCGTTGCGGTGGTCGCCACGCCAGTAGGCACCCGCCACCTTCATCAGCTTGAAGAACTTCAGCTTGCCGGTCGAGGGCACGTGCGGGCCACGGCACAGGTCGGTGAACGCCCCTTCAGCGTAGAGCGACACGTCCTGGTCCGCCGGGATGCTCTCGATGATCTCGGCCTTGTAGGCTTCGCCGATGGACTTGAAGTAGGCCACGGCGTCGTCACGCGGCAGCACGCTGCGCACCACTGGTTCGTCCTTGGCCGCCAGTTCGCCCATCCTCTTCTCGATGGCGGCGAGGTCGTCGGGCGTGAAGGGACGCCTGTACGAGAAGTCGTAGTAGAAGCCGTTCTCGATCACCGGGCCGATGGTGACCTGCGCCTCCGGGAACAGCGACTTGACGGCGTAGGCCAGCAGGTGGGCGGTCGAATGGCGAATGACCTCCAGGCCGGCATCGTCCTTGGCGGTGATGATGGCCAGGCATTCATCGGCCTCGATGCGGTGGCTCGTGTCGACCACGCGGGCCGCGTCGCCCGTGCCGACACGACCGGCGAGCGCAGCCTTGGCCAGACCGGCACCGATGGAGGCAGCCACGTCGGCCACGGTCACCGGACCGGGGAATTCACGTCGGGAACCGTCGGGGAGCTGGATGGAAATCATCGCTGGAAACCTTGAAAACAAAAAAGCGCGGGGACGCCGCGCTTTCCTGGGGGACTCGGTGGAAGAGCCGCGGCTGGCCTGTCAGACCTCGGAGGTCGGGGAGGTGGTAGTTCGCGGTGTCATAACCAGAGTGCCTTTCCCGTGTCTTGTGCAGCAAATGAGCCGACAAGTCTAACCGAACCCCGAAAAAAAACCCCGAAGCTCACACCGCGGGGCAATTCAAAAACAGAACTCCAACTGGCCATTCCGTCACGGAATGGCCCCTCCACAGGTCAGTGGAACTGCTCTTCTTCGGTCGAGCCGGTCAGCGCCTTGACCGAGGACGAACCGCCCTGGATCACGGTGGTGACGTCGTCGAAGTAGCCGGCGCCGACTTCCTGCTGGTGCGACACGAAGGTGTAACCCTTGTCGCGGGCCGCGAATTCCTGCTCTTGCACTTGTTCCACGTAGTGCTTCATGCCTTCGCCGCGGGCGTAGGCATGGGCGAACTGGAACGTGTTGTACCAGTTGATGTGGATGCCGGCCAGCGTGATGAACTGGTACTTGTAGCCCAGCGCGGACAGGTCTTCCTGGAACGTGGCGATCTGCTTGTCGTTGAGGTTCTTCTTCCAGTTGAACGACGGCGAGCAGTTGTACGACAGCAGCTTGCCCGGGCAGGCGCCGTGGACGGCTTGCGCGAATTCACGGGCGAAGCCAATGTCCGGCACGCCGGTTTCGCACCACACCAGATCGGCGTAGGGTGCGTAGGCGACACCGCGGCTGATGGCTTGCTCCAGACCGTTCTTGACGCGGTAGAAGCCTTCAGGCGTGCGCTTGCCGGTCAGGAAAGGCTTGTCGTTGGCGTCGTGGTCGGAGGTGATCAGGTTGGCGGCTTCGGCATCGGTACGGGCCAGCACGATGGTCGGCACGCCCATGACGTCGGCAGCGAAGCGGGCCGAAATCAGCTTCTCGATGGCTTCATGGGTCGGGACCAGCACCTTGCCACCCATGTGACCGCACTTCTTGACGGCAGCAAGCTGGTCTTCGAAGTGGACGCCGGCCGCACCCGACGCGATCATGTTCTTCATCAGCTCGAAGGCGTTCAGCACGCCGCCGAAACCGGCTTCCGCATCCGCGACGATCGGCAGGAAGTAGTCAACGAAGTTCTCGTCGCCCGGATTGATGCCACGCGACCACTGGATCTCGTCTGCGCGCTTGAAGGTGTTGTTGATGCGACGCACCATCGTCGGCACCGAGTCATAGGCGTACAGCGACTGGTCGGGGTACATCGTTTCCGACGTGTTGCCGTCCGCGGCGACCTGCCAGCCCGACAGGTACACGGCTTCGAGGCCGGCCTTGGCCTGCTGCATGGCCTGGCCTGCGGTGATCGCGCCGAAGGCATTGACGTAGCCCTTCTTGGCGCCGCCGTTGACCTTGTCCCACAGCACCTTGGCACCGTTCTGGGCCAGCGTGTACTCGGGCTGCATGCTGCCGCGCAGACGCACCACGTCGGCGGCGCTGTAGCCGCGCTTCACCAGCTTCCAGCGGGGGTTTTCAGCCCAGTCTTTTTCGAGGGCGGCAATCTGTTGTTCGCGGGTCAGCTTGGTCATGGAACGCTCCGGTTTATGGCGAATTGGATGGCTCCAGCTTAGCGGCAGCCCGCCAGAACGAGAAGACTTATGTCTTATATAAGACATATTTCTATGATCAATAAAATCAACAACTTAGGTACAAAATTCCATGATGTGGAATTTTACTTCTCACGATGAAAAATTTTGATGCAATGCAACATTGCAATTTTTCATGATGTGGAATTGACTTCAGTGTCATGAAAACACCGGGCTGCGCGGTGGCCTGCGGCACACTGGCGCCCTGCCCGATCCGCATCGAACGCCATGACCGACTTCGCCTTCCTCAGCGCCCACAGCTTCCTCAAGGTTCCGATGGGGCCGCAAGACCGCGGTGCCCGCCCCTTCGGCCTGGCCGGCATCGCCTGGGACGGCAGCGTCACCAACCGCCCCGGCGCCCGCATGGCCCCCCGCGCGATCCGCGAGGCCAGCCACATGCTGTGCGACGGCACACACCCCTTGTTCGATGTCTCGCCGGCCGACCTGCTGTGTGACCTCGGCGACCTGCCACTGCCCAACACCAGCCTGGAACGCATGCGTGCGGCGCTGGTGCCGCAGGTCAGCGCCCTGCTCGCGCAGCAGCGCCACATGGTCTGGCTCGGCGGCGACCATTCGGTGACGCTGCCGCTGCTGCGTGCCTACCGGGCGCACTTCGGGCAGCCCCTGGGCGTGCTGCATTTCGATGCACATTGCGACACCTGGGAGGACCATTTCGGCGAGCCCAGCGGTCACGGCACCTGGGTCTACGAGGCCATCCAGGAAGGGCTGGTGCTGCCGCAAGCCTTTGCGCAGATCGGCATCCGCAGCCCCGGCCAGCGCGAAGCGCGGGAGCATGTGCGCGACCAGGGCGGCCTGATCTGGACCGCCCGCGACCTGCGCGGCCTGGAAAACGCGGTGCAACTCGACACGGTTATCCAGACGCTGCGCCTGCGCTGGGCCTCCTGCGGCAATCCACCGCTTTACCTGAGCTTCGACATCGACGCGCTCGACCCCGCCTTCGCACCCGGCACCGGCACGCCCGAGCCGGGTGGCCTGACGACGAACCAGGCGCTCACGCTGATCGAAGAGCTGGCCGGCGAGCGTTGGGTCGGCATGGACTGTGTCGAGGTGTCTCCGCCCTACGACCACGCCGAGCTGTCCAGCCATGCCGCGGCCAGCATCGTCTGGACCTACCTGTCCGGTCAGGCTGCCCGCCACTGCGTACAGCCCTGATGGACACCGCACACGGGGCCTTGCTGCTGCTGGCCGCCTTCGCTGCGGGGGTGCTCAACGCCATTGCGGGCGGCGGCAGCTTCCTCACCTTCCCGGCACTGGTCTTCACCGGCCTGCCGCCGATCATGGCGAACGCGACCAGCGCGGTGGCCGTCAGTCCCGGCTATCTGGGCAGCACGCTCGGATTCCGGGCGGAGTTGTCCGCGCTGCCCCGCGAACGTCTGGTCCGCGAAGGCCTGATCTGCGCGGTCGGCGGTGTGGGCGGGGCCTTGCTGCTGCTGGTGACGCCGGCCAAGGTGTTCTCGGTCGCGGTGCCGTGGCTGCTGCTGTTCGCCACCGTCCTGTTCGCGTTCGGGCCGCGGCTGGTCGCGGCGCGAGCCCGGCGAGGCTCCGACGACCTGCATCCCACCGCGCAGGCGCTCGGCCTGTTCGCGGTGGCGGTCTATGGCGGCTACTTCAACGGCGGACTCGGCATCCTGTTGATGGCGCTCTACACGCTGACGGGCGAAACCCGCGTCAACACGGCCAATGCGCTGAAGAACCTGAACTCGCTCGTGCTGTCGCTGCTGTCCGTGGCAGCTTTTGCCTGGGCGGGCGCGATCCACTGGCCACAGGCACTGGTGATGATGGTGGCCGCCACGGCGGGCGGATTCGCGGGCGCCCGGCTCGCGCTGCGCCTTCCCGCTGCCACCGTGCGCGCTGCGGTGGTCGTCACCGGACTGGTGATGGCCGCGGCCTTCTTCGCGCGACAGTGGCAGTAGCATGGCAGCCATGAACTTCTCTGACACGCTCAAGACCCTGCCCGGCATTGCCCATCTGGCCGGCCTGCAACTGCTCGACCAGGACGGCGCCGTCGTCGCTACGCTCGACAACCGCCCCGGCCAAGCCGGCTCGGTCGCCGTGTACCACGCGCTTGCCCAGCGCCACGGCGTGGTCAACGCCCCTGCCGCCCTTGACGGCCTGGCCCTCTACGCCGAGCACACCGCCAATGCCCACGCCTTCCCCGGCAAGCACCCGAACATCGACCGGCTGGTGGCCATCGCCGCCGGCGCTCTCGGGCCGCTGCAGGTTCGTCTACTCCACACGGAAAGCCCACGCCCATGAAAACCATCGTCCTCGTGCTGCTCAGCCTGGTCGCTGCCCTGCTGACCGGCGCCCGCTTCGGGCTGCTGAACGGCCAGCGGCCGGGCGATCTGGGCGTCACGAACGGCCGGCTCAAGCCGCCGTCGCCGACACCCAACAGCGTCAGCAGCCAGGCGCCGCTCTACCCGACACACCCGCAGCTCGGCTACGCCTCGATCCCGCCGCTGCCGCAACGCGGCGGCAGCGCCGCCACGTCGCTGCAGGTGCTGGTGGAGGTGTTGCAAGGGATGCCCGGCGTCACCGTGATCGAACGGCGTCCGGACTACCTCTACGCCCAGGCGCAGACGCGCTGGCTGCGCTTCGTGGACGACGTCGAGTTCTGGGTCGACCCGGCCTCGGGCGCCATCGAGGTACGCAGCGCCAGCCGGCTAGGGCGCAAAGACTTCGGCGTGAACCGGCAGCGGATCGACGCCGTGCGGGCCGCCTATCTCGCCGCGCCGCTCAGATGACGAACGGGCTGGGCACCGCTTCGCCGACGCGGCTGGAGGGGCTGCCGCTGGTGCGCTGGCTGACGAAGGACACGAAGGTGTCGAAAGGCAGCGGTCGCCCGTAGCCGAAGCCCTGCACCATGTCGCAGTGCATGCGGCGCAGCATCGCCATCTCCGCCTCGGTTTCGGCACCCTCGGCCACCACATCCATCGACAGCGCATGGGCCAGGCCCACCAGGCTGCGCACGATGGTCTTGCTGGCCGCCTTGGCACACATGTCGCGCACGAAGGAGCGGTCGATCTTCAGCGTACTGACCGGGAAGCGCGCCAGATAGGCAAACGACGAGTAGCCGGTGCCGAAGTCGTCGATGCTGATGCGCACCCCCAAGGCCGAGAGTTCCGCCAGCACCCGGCCGCTGACCTCCACGTCACGCATCAGCGCACCCTCGGGAATCTCGATCTCCAGCAGCGTGGCCGGCACCCCCCAGCGCAGCAGCGCCGCCGACACATTGCCCGCGAGCTGCACATCGGCCAGTCCCTCCACCGAGAGGTTGATGCTCACGGGCAACTGGTGGCCGAGGTTCATCAGGTCGCGCTGCAGGCGCAGCGCCTCGTCCAGCACCCAGCGGTCCAGCTCGACCATCAGGCCGCATTCCTGTGCCATCGGCAGGAAGTCCGCCGGCGACAGGGGCCCCCGCTCGGCATGGCGCCAGCGGATCAGCGCCTCGGCGCCGACCACATGGCCGTCCTTCAGGCGCCCCTTGGGCTGCAGCGCCAGCGAGAGGCCGTCGCTGTCGCCGTTGCGCTGCAGCGCTGCACGGAAGTCCCCTTCGAGCGCGGCGCGCAGACGACCGGCCGCTTCCAGCCGGTCATCGAAGAGCACCACCGGTTCGCCCGCATTGCGCTTGGCGCAGCGCAAGGCCAGCGCCGCACGCCGCAGCAGCCCTTCCGGCGCATGGCCGTGGTCCGGCGCGCTGACCACACCGAAGGCCGCACCCAGCCGGAAATGCTGGCCGCGCATCGTCACCGTCTCGCCCAGCCGGGACGCCAGCGCATCAATGCGCTCATGCAGGGCCACGCCAGTCGCCGGGGTGAGCAGCACGAATTCGACGCCGTTGAGCCGGTACAGGTGCTCCTGGTCCCGGGTCACCGATTGCAGGCGCGAGGCGATTTCCATCAGCGCCAGATCGCCCTGCGAGTGGCCCAGCGAGTCGTTGATGGAGTTGAAGCGGCGCAGCCCGAACAGCACCAGCGAAAACGCCTCGTGCCGGTCGATCAGGGCCGTGATGTCCTGCTCCATGGCACGCTGGTTGCCCACGCGGGTGAGCGGATCACGCAGCGCTTCCTGCGCGAGCTGGAACTGGCGCACGACCGACTCGGTCGCATCGTTGGCCAGCGACATCATCCCGCCCTCGTGCGGATAGACACGCACCATCAGCCAGCGCTGCACCGCGGTCGAGTAGCCGATCGCCATGCGCGGCTGGCCGTCGCGGCGACAGGCTTCGATAGTCTCGAAGAAGATCGAGCGGCGAAAGCCAGGGTGGTAGTCGAAGGGGGTCTTGCCGATCACCTGCTCGGCCCGAAGGCCCATGCCGCGCAGGTAGACCTCGTTGCAGTAGCGCACCACCCATTGCGCATCGACATGCACGATCGATTCGCCGACACCCGCCAGAAGTCTGGTCAGCTGGCATCCCGTAGATACAAAATCACACAACTGCTGACTCGATTTCATCAATTCCAGCTCCTGCACAAGTCCAGCACACCCGACCCAAGTCGGCACAGCCCACGGTGGTGTAGAACCCGGGCGTGTTCCCAACCCGGCAAGTCCGCCACCCCATGCCAACCGACTTCCATGACCTGACCGCACGCCTGACCTCGGTCTACAGCAAGCGTCTGGCCCTGCGCCCGGTGTGCCTGTCCGACACCTGGCCGCTGTTCGACGCGACCCGGCACCCGTCCTTCAACCAGCACCTGCTCTGGGATCAACCGGGCAGCGAATGGGAGGTATATCGACGTGTGGAAGCCGTCGTTGAAGCGACGCGGAACGGCAAGATGGCCTCGGTTTCGGCCGTACTCAAGGAGACCGGGGCGTGGGTTTCCCTGTTTCGGTTCCAGCCGGCGGGTGGCGAGGACGCCGAGGAGACGCTGGAGATGGGCCTGTGGACCCACGCCCGTTACTGGCACGGGCGGTTCAGTCTGGAACTCGGGCGCATGTGCGTGGACGCGGCGTTCCAGCAGCCCGGCGTGCAGCGGCTGATCGGCATCACCTCGACCGACAACCGCAGCTCGCGCCAGCTCATGCAGCTGGTGGGGCTGCACCTGCGCGGCGAGTCGCTGCGCGACAGCGAGTCCGGCGCGTCACGGCCATCGCTGGTGTTCGAGGTGGACCGCGCGACCTGGCAGCGCCGGCGACGGGCGCAGGCCTTTGCCGCATACGAGGACGGGGATCCGGCGTCCAGCAGATCCGCCGGCGTCGCCAGTGGCACGTCGTCCAGCGCGGCGTGGTGGGCAACGATGACGGCGCGGCCGGTGGAGTCGGCGCAGTCCGCTACTTGACCGCGCGCAGCACCAGCACGGAGACTGGGGCCTGCTGCCACCCGAACCCCACACGCCGCCATGACCACGCCCGACCACGACCCGCGCCTCGACGCCTACTGGATGCCCTTCACCGCCAACCGCCAGTTCAAGCAGGCGCCGCGCCTGCTGACACGCGCCGAAGGCATGCACTACTGGACCGACGAGGGCCGCCAGATCCTCGATGGCGTGGCCGGGCTGTGGTGTGTCAATGCCGGCCATGCACGGCCGAAGATCGTGCAGGCCATCCAGCAGCAGGCCGCCGAGATGGACTACGCGCCGCCGTTCCAGATGGGCCATCCCAAGGCGTTCGAGCTGGCCGACGCA
The DNA here is from genome assembly GCF_031429695.1 of Sphaerotilus sp. Taxonomy (GTDB): domain Bacteria; phylum Pseudomonadota; class Gammaproteobacteria; order Burkholderiales; family Burkholderiaceae_C; genus Sphaerotilus. The sequence goes on along the minus strand of NZ_JANPAB010000038.1, from coordinate 42,889 downwards.
CTGGCCAAGCTGGCCCCGCCGGGGCTGAACCGCGTGTTCTTCACCAACTCCGGCTCGGAGGCGGTCGACACCGCGCTGAAGATGGCGCTGGCCTACCACCGCGTGCGCGGCGAGGGCAGCCGCACCCGCCTGATCGGCCGTGAGCGGGGCTACCACGGTGTCAACTTCGGCGGCATCTCGGTCGGCGGCATCGTCACCAACCGCAAGATGTTCGGCCCGCTGCTGTCCGGCGTCGACCACCTCCGCCACACCCACGACCCGGCCCGCAACGCTTTCAGCGTCGGGCAGCCGGCACACGGCGCCGATCTGGCCGACGATCTGGAGCGCCTGGTCGCGCTGCACGACGCCTCGACCATCGCCGCCGTCATCGTCGAGCCGATCGCGGGATCGACCGGCGTGCTGATCCCGCCACAGGGCTATCTGCAGCGCCTGCGCCAGATCTGCGACCAGCACGGCATCCTGCTGATCTTCGACGAGGTCATCACCGGCTTCGGTCGCACCGGCCAGCCCTTCGCGGCGCAGACCTTCGGTGTCACGCCCGACATGATCACCGCGGCCAAGGGCATCACCAACGGCAGCGTGCCGATGGGCGCGGTGTTCGTGCAGCAAGCGATCCACGACACCTTCATGCAAGGCCCGGCACACGCCATCGAGTTCTTCCACGGCTACACCTATTCCGCGCATCCGCTGGCCTGTGCGGCCGGGCTGGGCACGCTGGCCACCTATGCCGAGGAGGGCCTGCTGACCCGCGCCACGGCGATGGCCGACACGTTCGCGCAGGCGCTGCACGGCCTGCGCGGGCTGCCGCATGTGGTCGATATCCGCAACTTCGGGCTGGTCGGCGGCATCGAACTGGCGCCGCGGCCGGGCGAGCCGGGCAAGCGGGCGTTCGACGTCTTCCTGGATTGCTTCGCGCAGGGCGTGATGATCCGCACCACCGGCGACACCCTCGCGCTGTCGCCCCCGCTGATCATCTCGGCCGACCAGATCGGGCAGATCGTCGAAACCGTGTCGAAGGCCATTGGCCGCGTGGCGTGACATCGTTGGCAAGCTTGGCCACAATGGGCTGAACAACGTCCTGGGGAGGTCCGCCTGAGTCGCTCGCTGCTTGCCACCGATCTGGCCCTGTCCCGGCATTCCTGGTATGCCGACGGTGTGACGCGCCCCCCGGCCCACCCACCGCTGCAAGGCGAGGTGCGGGCCGATGTGGCGGTGGTGGGTGGCGGACTGGCCGGCTTGTCGGCGGCCCTGGAACTGGCCCAGCGCGGCCGCTCGGTGGTGTTGCTCGAAGGCCAGCAACTCGGCTGGGCAGCGTCGGGGCGCAACGGCGGCCAGGCGCTGCCGGGACTCGCCTGCGACATGGCCGACATCGAGGCCCAGCTCGGCCTCGGCGATGCCCGCCGCGTCTGGGCCATGACGATCGAGGCGCTGACCTTGATCCATGCCCGCCGCGACCGCCACCGCATTGCCTGCGACTGGCAGTCCGGCGCACTGACGGTGGCGGTGAACGCCCGCAAGTCCCGCGCGCTGCGCGGCTGGGTCGATCGCATGGCCGAGGTCTACGACTACCGCCAGCAGTGGCTCGACAAGGCGGAGCTGCCACTGCACATCCGCAGCGCCCGCTATGACAGCGGCGTCTATGACCGCCGCAGCGGCCATCTGCACCCGCTGAAGTACGCACTGGGTCTGGCCAATGCGGTATGGCAGAACGGTGCTCGGCTGTACGAGTCCTCGGCAGTCACGAGCCTGGAGCGCCACCGCGGCGTCACCCTGCTGCGCACGGCGCAGGGACAGGTGCTGGCCGATCAGGTCCTGCTGGCGGGCAATGTGCATCTGCCCAGCCTGCCCGGCCTGCCGGTCGCACCGGGCGCCCGCATCATGCCGGTGGGCACCTATGTGGCCGTGACGGAGCCACTGGCCCCGGCGCAGATGGATGCGCTGCTACCGACCCGCGCAGCGGTCTGCGACAACAACTTCTCGCTCGACTACTTCCGCCCCACCGCCGACCAGCGCCTGCTCTACGGCGGCAAGGTCAGCTACAGCACCGTGACACCGCCGCACCTCGCGGCCCGGATGCGCGCCCACATCGTGCGCACCTTCCCGAGCCTGTCGCACACGCCGATCACCCACGCCTGGGGCGGCTTCGTGGACATCACGCGGAACCGCGCACCCGAATTCGTGCGCCTGCCCGCGGACGGAGCGGCCAGCGCACCGATCTACCTGGTGCAGGGCTTCTCCGGCCACGGCCTGGCGCTGACCGGGCTGGCCGGCAAGCTCGTCGCCGAGGCCATGTGCGGGGACGCCGGCCGATTCGATGTCTTCAGCCGCCTGCACCACCGCCCCTTTCCGGGCGGAGCGCGCCTGCGCACGCCGTCGCTGGTACTTGGAATGCTCTGGTACCGACTGAAAGACCTGCTGTGACCTCGCCAATCCTCGACACGGCCTCAGGGGGAACCCGGTGACCAGCGCCGAAATGGTGCTGGCACACTGCATGCAATGGTTTCATTTCCAATGACCCACCTGCCCCCGTCCCGCTCGCGACCTCCCGTGGTCCTGGTTCCGGCCTGCAACCGGATGCTCGGACAGCATCCCTTCCACATTGCCGGCAAGAAGTACCTCGACGCCGTGCGGCTGGCCGGCGCCTTGCCGCTGGTCGTGCCGTCCGCGACACCCGAGGAACTCGACACCCTGCTCGATCTGGCCGACGGCGTGCTGCTGACCGGCTCGCCCTCGAATGTCCACCCGGGCCATTTCGGCGAGGTGGTCCACGATCCGTCGCTACCACTGGACGCCGTGCGCGACGCCTGGACGCTGCCGCTGATCCCGAAGGTGATCGCGCGCGGCATCCCGCTGCTGGCGATCTGCCGCGGTTTCCAGGAAACCAATGTGGCGCTCGGTGGCTCGCTGCACCAGGCCGTGCAGGAGGTAGCGGGCCTGCACGACCACCGGGCACGCAGTGACGACCCGGTCGAGGTGCAATACGGCTTCTCGCACCCCGTGCAGGTGCAGCCCGGCGGACTGCTGGCGCGTGTGCTCGCCGGCGACGAGGTGATGGTCAACAGCGTCCACGGCCAGGGCGTGCGCCGCCTGGCCGACGGGCTGCGCATCGAGGCGCTCGCGCCCGACGGGCTGGTCGAGGCGTTCTCGGTGGTGAACAGCCCCGGCTTCGCGCTCGGCGTTCAATGGCATCCGGAATGGCAGGCGGCTGACAACCCGGTCTCCCTGGCGATGCTGCGCGCCTTCGGTGCGGCCTGCCAGGACTACCGCGACTTGCACCGGCCACCGAGCCGCTGAACCGTCCCCACCACGGGCGGAACAGGAACCCCGACGCCCAGCCGCTCCGGCGGCGCGTGTCCGTTCCTGTCCGCACCCCGAGACGAACCCGGCACACCCCCATGAACACCCGCAAGCACTTCACCTTCAGTGACCTCGAACACTGGCTCAACGAGCGCCGCGTCACCGAGATCGAATGCCTCGTCCCCGACCTGACGGGCGTGGCGCGCGGCAAGATCCTGCCCCGCCAGAAATTCACCGAAGACCGCGGCATGCGCTTGCCCGAGGCGGTGGTCGCCATGGGCGTGACGGGGGAATTCCCAGAAGAAGGCCCGTACTACGACGTGATCAACCCCACCGACCGCGACATGCACCTGCGCCCCGACCCGGCCACCGTGCGCATCGTGCCGTGGGCGACCGACCCGACCGCGCAGGTCATCCACGACTGCTACGACAAGGACGGCAAGATAGTGCCGTTCGCGCCGCGTTCGGTGCTGCGCCGGGTCTGCGACCTGTTCGATGCCGAGGGCTGGAACCCGGTCGTGGCACCCGAGCTGGAGTTCTACCTCGTCGCCCGCAACACCGACCCCGACATGCCGCTGAAGCCCCCGATCGGCCGCAGCGGGCGCGCCGAGACCTCGCGCCAGGCGTATTCGATCGACGCCGTGAACGAGTTCGACCCGCTGTTCGAGGATGTCTACTCCTACTGCGAGCAGATGGAGCTGAACGTGGACACGCTGATCCACGAGATCGGCGCCGGGCAGATGGAGATCAATTTCTTCCATGACCACCCGCTGCAGCTCGCCGACGAGGTCTTCTTCTTCAAGCGCACGCTCAGAGAAGCCGCGATGCGCCACAACATGTTCGCCACCTTCATGGCCAAGCCGATCGCTGGCGAGCCGGGCAGTGCGATGCACATCCACCAAAGCATCGTGGACGCAAGCGGCCAGAACATCTTCAGCAACCCGGACGGCACGGCCAGCAAGGCGTTCTACTGGTACATCGGCGGGCTGCAGAAGTACATCCCCTCGGCGATGGCGCTGTTCGCACCGTACGTCAACAGCTACCGCCGCCTGTCGCGCTTCACGGCTGCGCCGATCAACATCCAGTGGGGCACCGACAACCGCACCGTCGGCATCCGCTCGCCCGTGGCGTCACCGGCCGCACGGCGGATCGAGAACCGCGTGATCGGCGCCGACGCGAACCCGTATGTGGCGCTGGCGGCGACGCTGGCCTGTGGCTACCTCGGCATGAAAAACCAGATCGAGCCGACGCCCGAGTGCAAGGGCGATGCCTACCTCGGGGATTACCAGTTGCCGCGCAGCCTGGGCGAGGCGCTGGAGAAACTGCGCAGCGAGAAGGCGCTGGCGGAGGTGCTCGGCGAGTCCTTCATCACCGTCTACACCGAGATCAAGGAGATCGAGTACGCCGAGTTCATGAAGGTGATCTCGCCGTGGGAACGCGAGCACCTGCTGCTGCACGTCTGACCTGCCCGGCACCCGATCGACACAAGGACACGCCCATGACGACCACCCCGACCCGCACCACCGCCGACTGGCAAGCCGCCGACGCCGCCCACTTCCTGCACCCCTTCACCGACTTCCAGCAGCTCGCGCAGAAGGGTTCGCGCATCATCACGAAGGCCGACAACCTCTACCTCACCGACAGCGAGGGCCACCGCCTGTTCGACGCGATGAGCGGCCTGTGGTGCGTCAACGTCGGCTACGGCCAGCAGGCGCTGATCGACGCAGCCACGCACCAGATGAAGGAACTGCCCTTCTACAACAGCTTCTTCCAGACCACCACGCCGCCCGCCGTCGAACTCGCGCAACTGCTCGCCGAGGTCACGCCGCCGCAGTTCCAGCACGTGTTCTATGCCGGCTCCGGCAGCGAGGGCAACGACACCGTGGTGCGCATGGTGCGGCGCTACTGGGATCTGCAGGGCCAGCCCGAGCGCCAGGTCATCATCAGCCGCTGGAATGGCTACCACGGCTCGACGATGGCCGGTGCCTCGCTCGGCGGCATGAAATACATGCATGCGCAAGGCGGCCTGCCCATCCCCGGCATCACCCACATCGACCAGCCGCACTGGCTCGAACACGGCGCCGGCATGACCCGCGACGCGTTCGGCCTGGTCGCAGCCGGCTGGCTGGAACAGAAGATCCTCGACGTCGGCCCGGACAAGGTCGCCGCCTTCATCGGCGAGCCAGTGCAGGGCGCAGGCGGCGTGATCGTCCCACCGGCAACCTACTGGCCCGAGATCCAGCGCATCTGCGACAAGTACGACATCCTGCTGGCCAGCGACGAGGTGATCTGCGGCTTCGGGCGGACAGGCCACTGGTTCGGCTGCGAGACCATGGGCACGAAGCCGGACCTGATGACCTTCGCCAAGGGCGTGACCTCGGGCTACATCCCGCTCGGCGGCGTGATGGTCGGCGAGCGCGTCGCCAAGGCGCTGATCGAGCAAGGCGGCGAGTTCGAACACGGCTACACCTACAGCGGCCATCCGGTCGCCTGCGCCGTGGCGATCGCCAACATCAAGCTGATCCAGTCGCTGAAGCTGGTCGAGCGGGTGCGCGACGAGACCGGGCCGTATCTGGCCGCCCAGTTCGCCAAACTCAACGACCACCCGCTGATCGGCGAGACGCAGACCTGCGGGCTGATGGCGTCGATGCAGCTCGTCAAGGCCAAGGACCGCGGCGACGGGCATCCGTTGATGTTCGATGCCGCGCTGGGCGTCGGCATGCTCTGCCGCGGCCACTGCTTCGGCAACGGGCTGGTGATGCGCGCGGTCGGGGACCGGATGATCATCGCGCCGCCGCTGGTGATGACGGTGGCGCAGGTGGATGAGCTGATGGGGTTGATCTGGCGGTGTCTGGATTTGACGCTGGGGGATGTGCGGGCGCGGGGGTGGGTGTGATGCACGAACTCGACGCCCTGCGCACGCGCATCGACACCATTGACGAACAGATCATCCAGTTGCTGGCTGATCGGTTCCGGGTCACGGAAGAGGTGGGACTGCTCAAGAAGCGGTATCAATTGCAGGCCGTCGATCCGCAAAGGGAGACTGCGCAGGCCGAGAACTTCCGAGCCATGGCCGAAGCCCATCAGCTCGACCCCGATTTGGTGCAGCACATTTTTGCCTGTGTCATTCAGGAGGTCGTGTCACGCCATCGTGCCTTGTCAGGCGCCACAGAATGACGCGCCGCAACGGCCTTCGAATCATCAGCGCAAGAAAGGCAACCCGTCATGAAAAAGGCATCTACGACAATGGCTGACCAAGAAATCCCGGAACTGAAGCGCGACCAACTGGGCAAAGGCGTTCGAGGCAAATACCTGAAGCACTTCGTGCAGAGCAGCAACGTGGTGGTGCTGCAGCCTGAAATTCAAAAAGCGTTTCCGACATCTGAAGCGGTCAACAAGGCATTGGCTAGCATGCTGGCTTTTGCCAAAGAAACGCAGGGTCTCACGAGCCGCCCAAGCCGGCCACCGCGCAAACGCGCCGCCGTTTGAAATTCCCGTGTTCTTCATGCAGCACCGCAGCCAAACACCCGATGCCGGACCTCCAGATCACTGAAATCAAGGCGTTCGTTCCATCAAAGGACTTCGCGCTGTCCAAGCAGTTCTACCAGGATCTTGGCTTCAAGATGGCCTTTGAAGGTGGTGGCATCGCACACTTTCATTTTGGCGGCGCCAGCTTCCTGCTCCAGGATTTCTGCGCAGAATCTTTTGCCGAGAATTTCATGATGCATCTCCTGGTCGAGGATGTGGATTCCTGGTGGGACCAGATCCAGGCGAGTGGCGTGCTCACCAAGTACGGGGTCCGCGTCACCGCACTGGAAAACCAGCCGTGGCGCATGCGGGATTTCTGTCTCTACGATCCGTCGGGCGTTCTTTGGCGCATCGGACAGAACCTGGATTGATCACGCAAGACCGGAGCACGCATGAACACCCCCCCCTCCTGGCACGACCGTGCCGCCGCCCTCACCCTCGACGGCCGCGCCCTGATCAACGGCCAGCGCACCACCAGCGCCAGCGGCGAGACCTTCGACAAGCACTCGCCGATTGACGGCCGTCGCCTCGGTGCCATTGGTCGCGGGCAGACGGCCGACATCGACGCCGCCGTCGCCTCGGCCCGCGCCGCGTTCGAGGACGGCCGCTGGGCGCACCAGCCGCCCGCCGCGCGCAAGAAGGTGCTGCAGCGCTTCGCCGAGGGGATCCTGTCCCACCGCGACGAACTCGCGCTGCTGGAGACGCTCGACATGGGCAAGCCGATCCAGTTCTCGCGCAGCGTCGATGTGCCGGCCGCCGCGCGCACCATCGCCTGGTACGCCGAGGCGATCGACAAGGTGTACGACGAGATCGCGCCGACCGGCCGCAACGCGCTGGCGCTCATCACCCGCGAGCCGATGGGCGTGGTCGGCGTGATCGTGCCGTGGAACTACCCGATGATCATGGCCGCCTGGAAGCTCGGGCCGGCGCTGGCCACGGGGAATTCGGTCGTCATGAAGCCCAGCGAAAAGTCGCCGCTGACTGCGTTGCGGCTGGCCGAGATCGCGCTGGAAGCCGGTTTGCCGCCAGGGGTGTTCAACGTCGTGCCGGGCTACGGCCACGAAGCCGGCGAGGCGCTCACGCTGCACATGGACGTGGACGCGATCGGCTTCACCGGCTCGACCCGCACCGGCCGGCGCATGCTCGACTACGCCGGGCGATCCAACCTCAAGTGCGTCTACAACGAACTCGGCGGCAAGTCGGCCTTCCTCGTCTTCCCCGACCACCGCGACCCGGCCAAGGCGGCGCGCACCGTCGCCGGCAGCCTGTTCTTCAACCAGGGCGAGTCCTGCAACGCGCCGTCGCGGGTGCTGGTCCACGAATCGATCGTCGACGAGTTCGTGGCGACCGTCACCGCCGAGATGCCGCAGTACCAGCCCGGCGACCCGCTCGACCCGGCCACGGTCATGGGCGCCTTGGTCGATGAAGGCCAGATGCGCAGCGTGCTGGGCCACATCGACGCCGGCCGCTCGGAAGGCGCGGTCTGCCATGGCGGCCGGCAGGTACGCACCGAGACGGGCGGCTTCTACGTCGAGCCGACCGTGTTCGACCACGCCACCAACGCCATGCGCATCGCCCGCGAGGAGATCTTCGGGCCGGTGCTGTCGGTGATCCGTTTCTCGACCGAAGAGGAAGCCGTGCGGCTGGCCAATGATTCGCCCTACGGTTTGCAGGCCAGCGTCTGGAGCCACGACCTCAACCGCGCCCACCGCGTGGCACGTGCCTTGCGTGCCGGCACGGTGCATGTGAACCAGTACGACGAGGACGACATCACCGTGCCCTTCGGTGGCTACAAGCAGAGCGGCAACGGCCGCGACAAGTCGCTGCACGCGCTGGAAAAATACACCGAGCTGAAGACCACCTGGCTCAGGTTGGACGATGCGTGAAGGCGCATCCTCCAGCGTGACGAAATGACGGAAGCTCGGGCCATAATCCCGCCGCACGCAGGGGCATTCCTGCGCCAGCACCAACCGTTACCACTGCCCCCCCCCACTTCTGGAGCACTCATGAACCTGTTGTCCTCCCGGCCCGCCAAGGCCCTGAATGTCCTGGTCGCCGCTGTCGCGGTGCTGTGCTCGGCGGGCGCGCGCGCCGAGGAAGAAAAGGTCCTGAACATCTACAACTGGTCGGACTACATCGCCGAAGACACGGTCAAGAACTTCGAGAAGGAAACGGGCATCAAGGTCCGCTACGACAACTTCGATTCCAACGAAGCCCTGCACGCCAAGCTGATCGCCGGCAAGACGGGCTATGACATCGTGGTGCCCGGCTCGAACTGGGCCAAGTCGCAGATCGAGGCCGGCCTGCTGATGAAGCTCGACAAGAGCAAGCTGACCAACCTCGCCAACCTCGACCCCGCCATCCAGGCCCAGCTCGCCAAGATGGACCCGGGCAACGAGTACCTCGTGGACTGGCTGTGGGGCTACACCACGGTGGGCATCAACGTGGACAAGGTCAAGGCGGCGCTCGGCAGCCAGCCCTTGCCCGACAACGCCTGGGATCTCATCTTCAACCCGGCCTATGTCGGCAAGCTCAAGGGCTGTGGTGTGGCGGTGCTGGACACGCCGTCGGAAATCCTGCCGCTGGCGCTGAACTACCTCGGCAAGGATCCGCACAGCAAGAACGCCGACGACTACAAGGCCGCGGCCGAGATGCTCAAGAAGATCCGCCCGTCGGTGACACGTTTCGTCGGCTCGGGTTCGGACTACATCGAGCAGATGGCCAAGGGGCAGATCTGCGCGGTGGTGGGCTGGTCGGGCGACATCATGATCGCCAAGGACAAGTCCACCGCGGCCAAGAAGCCGCAGAACCTGCAGGTGATGCCACCCAAGAACGGCGGCCTGCTGTTCTTCGACACGATGGCCATTCCCAAGGATGCCAAGCACCCCGAGAACGCGCTCAAGTGGATTAACTACATCCTGAAGCCCGAGGTCCACGCGTCGCTGACCAACAAGGTCTTCTACGCCAACCCGAACAAGGCATCGCTGAAGTTCGTCAAGCCGGAACTCGCCAAGGACACGACCGTGTTCCCGGATGAAGCCACGCTGGCCAAGATGATCCCGCCCGGCACGCCCGACCAGGCCACCCGCAAGCTGATCACCCGCACCTTCACCAACTTCAAGTCCGGGCGCTGACACCATGACGACGGCCAAGGAGGACAGCGCCTTCCTGCGGATCGATGCCGTGGTGAAGGAGTTCGGGGATTTCCGGGCGGTGGACCAGGTGAGCCTGGACATTGCCAAGGGAGAAATCTTCGCGCTGCTCGGCTCGTCGGGCTGCGGCAAGAGCACCTTGCTGCGCATGCTCGCCGGCTTCGAGTCGCCGACCTCCGGGCGCATCGTGCTCAACGGGCAGGATCTCGCGGGCAAGCCGCCCTACGAGCGCCCGGTGAACATGATGTTCCAGTCGTATGCGCTGTTTCCCCACATGACGGTGTGGGACAACATCGCCTTCGGGCTGAAACGTGACGGCCTGCCTTCGGGCGAGGTCACCACGCGGGTCGAGGAGATGCTGCGCCTGACCCAGCTCGGCAAGCTCGCCAAGCGCAAGCCGCACCAGCTCTCCGGTGGCCAGCAGCAGCGGGTCGCACTCGCCCGCAGCCTGGCCAAACGACCACAGTTGCTGCTGCTGGACGAACCACTGGGGGCGCTCGACAAGAAGCTGCGCGAGGCGACGCAGATCGAGCTGGTCAACATCATCGAGACGGTCGGCGTGACCTGCGTGATGGTGACGCACGACCAGGAGGAAGCCATGACGATGGCCTCGCGCATCGCGGTGATGAGCGAAGGCCGTTTCCTGCAGGTCGGCAGTCCCTCGGACATCTACGAGACGCCGACCACCCGCTTCGTCGCCGACTTCATCGGCAATGTCAACCTCACCGACGGCACCATCACCGTGGACGAGGCCGACCACGCGCATGTGCAGTGCCCGGATTTCACCCACTACATCGGCCACGGCATCACCGGCTACCTCGGCCAGCCGGTGACGGTGGCCGTGCGGCCCGAGAAGATCTCGGTCAGCAAGGACAGGCCCGAGGGCGCAATGAACCAGGTGCGCGGCATCGTCAAGGAGATGTCCTACTTCGGCGACAGCACGCTCTACCACCTGGAACTGGCCAGCGGCGCGCGCTTCAAGGTCACGGTCGAGAACGACAGCCGCGACCGCTCCGATGCGCCGACCTGGGGGGATGCCGTCTGGGCGCACTGGCAGCCGTCCGCCCAGGTCGTGCTGACGCAATGACAGGCCAGCGACCATGACCCCGGCCACCCCGTTCCAGCGACTGCGGTCCTTCTTCAGCGGCCGCAGCCTCGTCATCGGCATGCCCTTTGTCTGGCTGCTGGTGTTCTTCCTGCTGCCCTTCCTCATCGTGCTGCGCATCAGCTTCGCGGAGATGGACGGGGCGCGGGTCAGCGACCTGTTCACCTTCGCGAACAACGAGCTGTTCATGAAGCTCAAGCTTCAGAACTTCCTCACCATCGTGCAGGACGATCTGTATCTCGCGACCTATGCCCAGTCGCTCCTGTATGCAGGCATCACGACGCTGGTGTGCCTGTGCATCGGCTACCCGTTCGCCTATTTCATGGCCCGCGCGCCCGGCACCGTCCAGCCGCTGCTGCTGATGGGCGTGATGCTGCCGTTCTGGACCAGCTTCCTGCTGCGCGTGTACGCCTGGAAAGGCCTGCTCGACGCCGACACGGGCTGGGTCGGCACCTTCCTGAACACGGTCGGCGCTGACAAGCTGTTGCTGCCCCTGGGGCTGGTTTCGGCGGAGGGGCAGTACATGTACACACCCTTCTCGCTGCTGCTGGGCATGGTCTACACCTACCTGCCCTTCATGGTGTTGCCGCTGTACGGCACGCTGTCCAAGCTGGACCTGCGCCTGCTCGAAGCCGCGCAAGACCTGGGCGCGACGCCGTGGCAGGCGTTCTGGCGCATCACGGTGCCGCTGTCCAAGGGCGGGATCATTGCGGGCGCAATGCTGGTGTTCATCCCATGCGTCGGCGAATACGTGATCCCGGAGCTGCTCGGCGGCCCGGAGACGCTGATGATCGGCCGCGTGCTGTGGGACGAGTTCTTCAGCAACAACGACTGGCCGATGGCGTCGAGCGTGGCGGTGACGATGGTGCTGCTGATCATCGTGCCGCTGGCGATCTTCAACCGCAACCAGAGCCAGGGAGCCGCCCAGTGATCGTCACCCCTGCCGGACGCTGGACGAGCTGGATCTGGCTGACCGCCGGTTTCGTCTTTCTCTACCTGCCCATCATCGCGCTGGTGGTCTACAGCTTCACCGACTCGCCGGTGCCGAACGTCTGGGCGGGTTTCTCGCTGCGCTGGTACGAGAAGCTGGTGGGCGACGAAGACATCCGCAACGGCTTGTTCCTGTCGCTGGAGATCGCCGCAGCCTCGGCCACTGGTTCGGTGGTGCTGGGTACGCTGGCGGCGTTCACGCTGGAACGTTATCCGCGCTTCAAGGGCCGCACGCTGTTCTCCGGCATGGTGAACGCGCCGCTGGTGATGCCCGAGGTGATCGTCGGGCTGTCGCTGCTGCTGATGCTGGTGTCGATGCAGCGGCTGTTCGGCGTGCCAGAACGCGGCATCGTGACGATCTGGCTCGGCCACATGCTGGTGGGCATGGCGTATGCGACCGTCGTGATCGCCGCCAGGCTGCGCGACCTGAACCCGCAGTTCGAGGAAGCCGCGCAGGACCTGGGTGCCCGTCCGCTGCAGGTGTTCTTCCTCGTCACGCTGCCGATGGTCGCGCAGTCGATGCTGGCGGCATGGCTGCTGACGTTCACGCTGTCGCTGGACGATGTGGTGATGTCGGCCTTCCTGTCCGGACCCGGTTCCACGACGCTGCCGCTGGTGATCTTCTCTCGGGCACGGCTCGGGCTGGACCCGACGGTGAACGCGCTGGCCACGGTCGTGATCATGGTGGTGGCGGTGTTTGTCGTGGTGTCGAGCTACATGATTGCGCTGCGCGAGCGGCGGCTGCAGCTGGAACAGCAAGCGGCACTGAAAGGCGGTTGATCCGGTGGAACGCCTCTGCGCCAGCATCAGCCTGGTCATCCCCTGCTACAACGAGGCCGGCAATCTCGACCCGCTGCTAGGCCGATGCACCGCGGTGCTGGACGCACTGGGAATGGCCTGGGAAATCCTGCTCGTCGACGACGGCAGCCGCGACAACACCGCCTTGCAGCTGGCGCACTGGTCCATGCGGGATCCACGGGTGCGCGCCCTGCTGCTTTCACGCAATTTCGGCAAGGAAGCCGCGCTGAGCGCGGGGCTCGATGCCGCGCGGGGACAAACCGTCGTGCTGATGGACGCCGACCTCCAGCACGAGCCGGAGCTGGTGCCGGTCATGCTGGCGCGCTGGCAGGCCGGCATCGACGTGGTCTACGCACGCCGCAAGGACCGGCGTGACGAACCGTGGTTCAAGCGCACCTTCACGCGGCTGTACTACCGCATGCTCAACGCCACGCACCCGCGGGTGAAGATCCCGGCCGATGCGGGGGATTTCCGGCTGCTCGATCGGCAGGTGGTGGACGCGCTCAAGTCGCTGCCGGAACACAACCGCTTCATGAAGGGCATGTACGCCTGGGTCGGGTTCCGCTCGGAAGAGCTGCCCTATACGCCCCAGGCCCGCGCCAGCGGCCGCAGCCACTACAACCTGCACAGCCTCGTCAGCCTGTCGTTGAGCGGCATGACGGCCTTCACCACCTGGCCACTGCGCGCATCGAGCGTGGTCGGGATCAATCTCGCGCTGCTGGCGTTCTGCTACGGCGGGTATCTGGTGCTGGACTACTGGCTGTTCGGCGCCGAGGTCTCGGGCTGGACCACCATCGTGGTGAGCACGATGCTCTTCTCGGGGGTGCAGCTGCTCAGCCTGGGCGTGCTCGGCGAGTACATCGCGCGCATCTACGAGGAGGTCAAGGGGCGTCCGCTCTACATCGTGCAGCGGCGGCTGGGCGAGGGTCTGCCGGCCGAAACGCCCACCAGCGACTGACCACGAAGGTCACCATCGCCAGCCCGACCAGCACCAGCCCGAGTGCCACGTCATAGCGCAGCCCCCCCATGCGCAACACGACGGCATAACTCAGCTCGTTGAGCACGAAGCCCCCCAGTGACACCAGGCCGAAGCGCCACAGGCTTTGTGCGGTGTCCCGGCCAGAGGTGGCCGCGAAGGTCCAGTGCCGGTGTCCGCTGAAGGAGACGCCAAATGCGATCATCCAGCCCACCACATTGGCGCCCAGCGGCGCCAACCCCAGGATCTCCACGGCCAGCCGCACAACGCCCCAATGCACCGCAGCCGCGGTGGTCCCCACGGCGATGAAGCGCACGCCTTGCCAACGATCATTCGACATGCACGACATCCTAGCCTCCACCCGACCATGCCGACGCCTGGCCGTCTGCGTCGACGACTACGGCCTGCACAGCGGCATCGACGAGGCCAGTGTGCAGCTCGCGCTGGCTGGTCGCATCAGTGCGGTCAGCGTGATGAGCGACGGCCCGACCTGGCCGGCCAGCGCAGCCCCCCTGCGCACGGCTGCGCAGACCCGGACGGTTGATGTGGGTCTTCACCTGAACCTGACCGAGGCGCTGCCCGGTGTGGCGGGCGAGCCCTTGCAGCGCGTGATCCTGCGCGCCGGCCTGCGCTGGTTCGATGCCCGCGCGCTGCGGCGCCGGATCGAGCAGCAGCTTGACCGGTTCGAAGCCGGCTGGGGCGCCGCACCTGACCATGTGGACGGCCACCAGCACGTGCACCAGCTGCCGCAGGTTCGCCGCGTCCTGCTGGAGACGCTGGAGGCACGCTTTCCGGATGTCGCCCGGCGCCCATGGCTGCGCGCCAGCCGGGCACCCGCCAGCGCGGAGCTGCCGCTGCGGCGAAAGGCGGACGTGATTTCCTGGCTGGGTGCGGCGGAACTGCAGCGCGAGGCCACGCGGCGCGGCTGGCAGTCCAATGGCCATCTGCTGGGCGTCTATGGTTTCGACGCCGATGCAGCGGGCTACCGGGCGCTGCTGCAACACTGGTTCGCGCTGGCGCAGGACGGCGACCTGCTGATGTGCCACCCCGCCAGCCACGCACCCGTGGACGACGTGATCGGTGCGGCCAGGCAGGTGGAGTGGGCCGTGTGGCAATCCGATGCGCTGCCCGGTGACTTGGCGCAGGCCGGCGTGCAGATCACGGCGCTGGGCAGCGCGCTGGCGGAACGATCATCCAGTGGAGCGTCTGGTGCGGAGCCTTCTGCTGCGCTGGTACATCAAATCTGAACTCACCGCGCACGACCGGGCCGGATGACCACTCGTCCAGATCCGGCGGCGAACCCAGGCGCACCGCCAAGTGTCCAGCCTCGGCGAATGCTGACGGCTGCAGCCACGGTGTGTGCAACAGGTTGTCGTCGATCACCGCGGGGTGGTCTGCGGCATACAAGCCCACGATGCCGGCCTCGAAGCCCGGTCCACGCACGAACCTCAGCGTGCAACCGGCCGGAACCGCCTCCAGCCACCGCTGGTGCACGGCATCGGCCATCGCCTGCGCGGGGTAGAACTCGTCGAGCCGCGTCCGGGACGAACTGGCTAGCGCGGTCCAGCGCAGCGCGGTATAGGCCAGCGCGAACGCGCTGTGCAGCACCAGCGCCACGGCCACCCAGCGGCGCCAATCCCTCCGCACCGCCCTCGGCCACAAGGCTGCGGCTGCAATCCCGAGAAACTGGAAGGTCTGGATGCCCCAGTGGTCCTGGAGCCGCAGTCCGCCCAGCAAGGCGGCGATCAGCACGCCAGCCACCGGCACGCCGAGCAAGCTGCTGATCCAGATCCACTGAGGCTCCGGACGAGGCTCGGCACTCGCCTGCCCCAGAGCGCCGGACAATGTGCCGCCCGGCCGGCACCTCGACCACCACGCCATGGCCATCAGCATCAGCAACGCCGGCGTGAGCACCCGCAACTGAATCAGCAGAAACTTGCCGATGCCGCCCAGCCGTTCGCCTGGGGACTGCGAAACACCGGCCTGTGTGGCGTAGGCGACCGTACTCCAGCCGTGTGTCGCCACCCAGGCCACATGCGGCGCCAGGATCAGCAGGGCCAGCGACACCGCCAGAAACAGCCCGCGGCGGTTCGCGGGCCGCGCCAGCGCCCCACTGCGCCACATCGCCACCACCACGCCCAGCAGCGGCAACGCCGCCTGGTACTTCGACAGCAAGGCCAGCCCGGACACGACCCCCAGCAAGATCCAGCGGACGGTCTGCTGCCGTGCGGGGCGAGTCACTTCAAGCTGGGTTGCGCGCAGTGCCAGCAGCACCGCCGCCGACACGCACAGCACCAGCACCGAGTTGTGGTTGAACAGCTGCGCCTTGCCCATGAAGCCCTGCTGCAGCCCGGCGAACAACACCGCCAGCGCCGCCCGGTCCTCGCCGATCAGCCAGCAAGCCACCCGCCACGTCAGCACCAGATTCAGTGCGATGCACACCGCCGCCAGCAGCGACGGCCACCACGGGTGCATGCCACCGAGGCGGATGGCCCCGGCCAGCAGCCAGCTCGGCAGCGGCGGGTGCTTGTGGTAGCCCCATTCGAGCGACTGCGCCCAGGCCAGTTGCTCGAAATGGTCGCCGTACTGCGCCGTGTTGCTCAGCCACGCCACCAGCACCCAGACCAGCACCAGCCCGGCCGCCAGCAGCGGTGGATGGCCCAGCCAGTGGCCCGCCGTCGACCGCAATCCCGTCGCCGGAATCCAGGGCACCCGCAGCCGATCGGACACCAGCGCAAGGTATCCACCCGCCACGGCGCCCACAAGCTCGCGGTTACCATCCACACGACTGTTCTTCATTTTCGGAACTGCTTCACAAAACGACATCTTTCGAAACAGTGGATTGTCCTGCATTCGAATGACATCTAGACACACGCACTTCCCCTCATCCTCGGCGCGCTGGGCCTATGCCTGTCTGGCTGCCAGCATGGCGCTCGTGGGCAGTTACGTGGGCTTGTCCAAGCTGCTGGTGGCGGTGTTTCCGATTTTCCTGCTGGCGTGGCTGCGGTTTGGCATTGCCGCGGTGGCCATGGCGGGGTGGGTGCGCCGGCCGACCAGCGAGGCGCCGATGTCGCGCCATGACCGGGTGTTGTTGTTTTTCGAAAGCTTTCTCGGCAACTTCCTGTTCTCGGTCTGCATGCTCTACGGGGTGGCGATGAGCACGGCGCTGGCGGCCGGCGTGGTCATGGCGGCGCTGCCCGGCGTGGTGGCGCTGATGTCGCGGGTGTTTCTCGGTGAACGCCTCACCGGGCGTGTGCTCGCCGGCATTGCCTGCGCCGTGGGCGGCATCGCGCTGGTCTCCTGGAGCAAGCAGCATGGCGCGGCGGCAGGTGACGCCCTCCCCTCGGCGGCCGAAGCGTCACGCATGGCGCTGGGCAACGTGCTGCTGGTCGGTGCGGTGTTCTGCGAAGCGAGCTATGTCGTGATCGGCAAGAAGCTCTCGGGCACCCTCGGCCCACGGCGCATCAGCGCGCTGGTCAACCTCTGGGGACTGGCGCTGGTCACGCCGCTGGGGCTTTGGCAGGCGCTGTCGTTCGATTTCAGCAGCGTGACGCTGCCCACCTGGACCTTGCTGCTGTTTTACGCCATCGCGGCGAGCATGGTCACGGTCTGGCTCTGGATGACGGGGCTGCGGCATGTGCCAGCCGCGCGCGCCGGAGTGTTCACGGTGATGTTGCCGGTGTCGGCGGCGGCGGTGGGGGTGCTGCTGCTGGGTGAGTCCTTCAGCGCGGCGCAGGTTGGCGCGTTCGCGCTGGCCTTGCTGGGTGTGCTGCTGGCCACCTGGCCTGAGCGTCGGTCCGCCTGACGGTCCGCACGCAGGCCGCGGCCCTCTGTGCGGGGAAACAATTCCACATTGCCATCAATTGTATTGTGTGCAATTAAACTGTGCGCATCATGCAGAATGCGAACCACACCAGCCCACAAGGCGACGATCGCGACGACCGGGATACCCCCGACTGGCTCGCCCTCGACCGCCAGCTGTGCTTCGCGCTGTATTCCGCCTCGCTGGCGATGACCAAGCGCTACCGGCCGCTGCTGGAGCCGCTCGGGCTGACGTATCCGCAGTACCTGGTGATGCTCGCGCTGTGGCAGCGCGACGGCCGCAGCGTCGGTGCGCTGGGCGAAGCGCTGTCGCTCGACTCCGGCACGCTCACCCCGCTGCTCAAGCGCCTCGAAGCCGCTGCGCTGATCCAACGACAGCGCAGCAACACCGACGAACGGCGTGTCGAGGTGTACCTCACCGCTGCCGGGATCGCCTTGCGCCAGCAGGCCGAGGCCATCCCGCCCCAACTGGCGTCGTCCGTCGGCTGCTCGCTCGACGAGATCGGTGCCCTCACCGGCGAGCTGCACCGGCTGCGCCAGGCACTCGCCCAATTCCGTTCCCCGTTCCCCGTTCCCCACCCCAACCTGAAAGGTTGCTCCATGTCCCTCGACAAAGTCCTCTACACCGCCCGCGCCTCTGCCACCGGAGGCCGTGACGGCGGTGCATCCACTGACGACAGCCGCCTGAGCGTCAAGCTCTCCGTGCCCAAGGGCCTCGGCGGCGACGACGGCGCCGGCACCAACCCCGAGCAGCTCTTCGCTGCGGGCTACGCCGCCTGCTTCCTGGGCGCGATGAAGTTCGTCGCCGGCCAGAAGAAGGTCGCCCTGCCGGCGGCCACCACGATAGCATCGGAAGTCGGCATCGGCCCGATCCCGACTGGTTTCGGTATCCAGGTGACGCTGAACGTCAGCATTCCGGGCATGGACCGCGACAGCGCCGAGGGCATCGTGCAGGCCGCGCACATCGTCTGCCCCTACTCGAACGCCACCCGCGGCAACATCGACGTCACGCTGAACGTGGTCTGACCCAGCGCGAGGCCTGCCGGGGCCGCGCCGCTCACGCCCGCCGTGACAACAGCCGCAGCAGGATCTCGACGCGGGCCTGTACCGCGGTGAGCGCACCGGCGTCGGGCACGAGATCGTGCCCGGTCGGCACGATGCACCCCGCCCCACCCCGCAGCGCGCGCACCACCGCCACCCCGGCGGATTGCGCCCGCAGCAGCGCCGTCTGCAGATCGTGGTGGACGGTGCCATTGCCAGTAGCGGCGACGACCAGGCCCTGGACACCCGCCTCCATCAGCAGGTCCACCACCCGGCCGTCTGCGCCAGCGTGGCTCATGACAATCTGCACCTCCGGCCAGATGTCGGCGGCCAGCACGTGCAGACCCAGCGGCGTGCCCGTCGGCCAGTCACGCAGCATGCGCACCCGGCCTTCCTCGACATGCGCCAGCGGGCCTGCATCGCCCGCATCGAAGGCATCCGGCCGGTACGGATGGACCTTGCGCACCTCCGATCCCAGCCAGACCTTGCCGGCCAGCACCGCCACCACCCCGCGCGCGCCGGGTGATCCGGCCACGGTCACGGCATCCGCCAGATTCTGCGGCCCGTCCGGCTGCGCCGCACTGGCCGGACGCATGGCCGCCGTCAGCACCACCGATTTGCCCGGCGCGAGCACCCGCTGCAGCAGGTAGGCGGTTTCCTCCAGCGTGTCCGTGCCGTGGGTGACGACAATGCCGTCCACCTCGGGGCGGTCCAGGTGGATCTGCACCCGCTCGGTCAACCGCCGCCACACGGCGTGGCTCATGTCCTTGCTGTCGATCTGGGCGACCTGTTCCGATTCGATCGACCAGCCCTCTTCGCAGCGCCGGCGCAAGGCGGGCACAGCGGCGAGCAATTGCGCCACCGCCACCTGGCCGGCCGTGTAGCCCACGTTGTCCTCGGTACTCGCCGCGGTGCCTGCAATCGTGCCACCCGTACCCAGCACGACGATGCGTCTTGGCAGGGTTGCAGCGCTGGAACGGGGAGTCGAATCAGTACTTGTCATTTGCGAATCGCTGGATAAAAATACAGGTACTGGACGTTTTCTCAGTCAACGCCCAGGCAACGTCACCGCCTAGCGAGGAACCCGTGGACGACAGCCCCAAGCTCACCAGCCGACAGCAGCAGATTCTGGAGCTGATTCAGCGCACGATCGAGCGCACCGGCTCGCCGCCGACCCGGGCAGAAATCGCGTCCGAGCTGGGCTTCCGCTCTCCCAATGCCGCGGAAGAACACCTCAAGGCGCTGGCCCGCAAGGGGGTCATCGACCTCGTGAGTGGCACCTCGCGGGGCATTCGGGTCAAGTCTGACACATTGCGCAGGCTCAACGCCTCGCGCCTGCGCAGCATCGACGAGATGGCGTTCGAGCCGGTGCCGGCCGCGCTGCTGTCGCTGAATCTGCCTCTGGTGGGTCGGGTGGCCGCCGGCAGTCCGATCCTGGCGCAGGAGCACATCGAGCGCACCTTCGCGGTCGAGTCCTACCTGTTCGCCCGCAAGCCGGACTATCTGCTCAAGGTCCGCGGCATGAGCATGCGGGACGCCGGCATCCTCGACGGCGATCTGCTGGCAGTCCAGAAAGCCAGCGACGCCAAGAACGGGCAGATCGTCGTGGCCCGCCTGGGCGACGAAGTGACGGTGAAACGGTTCCGACGCACTGCAGCGGGCGTCGAACTCATTCCGGAAAACCCGGATTTCCAGACCATCCAAGTGCCCACCGGCAGCACCGACTTCAGCCTGGAAGGACTGGCGGTTGGTCTGATCCGGAACACGCTGCTGGGTTAACCCGGCCAC
Organism: Sphaerotilus sp.; assembly: GCF_031429695.1. Lineage (GTDB taxonomy): Bacteria > Pseudomonadota > Gammaproteobacteria > Burkholderiales > Burkholderiaceae_C > Sphaerotilus. Next base: position 22,392 of record NZ_JANPAB010000038.1, on the reverse strand, counting down.
CCGAGAGGGTTGGGCGCGTGTCAACGCGCAGTCAAGTCGTTCCCAAGCTGGTCGATAGACCTGGTCATGTGCCAGCTCTGCCGACCTCCAGGAGGTCATCCATGCATCCACGGTTTACCCCGTTGCGCCATCGGCGTGCAGCACGGCACACGCCGATTTCCGCGCACACTCTGCGCTCGCTGGGGCGGCGCATGAGCCAGCCGCCATCGATCGATTCTGTTCTGGCCGATCTGCATTCCGTTGCATCCTCCGCCGAGCCGACCGCTGCACCGCGCCCACCCGAATCGGAAGGCGTGCATCTGCGCATCGATCCGCAGGACCACCAGCGCGTGCGCATCAGCGGCAGCATGCGCGAGGTGTGTGCGGCGCTGGACGCACTGATCGCCGTGCAATGAAAAAAACCGGGCAAGCCCGGTTTCTCGAATCAGCTTCGGCGTAGCTGGCCAAAGACCAGCATGGAGCCAATCAGCCCATGTGCAGACCGCCGTTGCAGCTGAAATCAGCGCCGGTGGTGAAGCCCGAGTCCTCGCCCGCCAGCCAGGCAACGATGGAGCCGATTTCTTCCGGCGAACCCAGACGCTTCACCGGGATGGTGGCGACAATCTTCTCCAGCACTTCGGGCTTGATGGCGCGGACCATGTCGGTGCCGATGTAGCCGGGGCTCACGGTGTTGACCGTGACACCCTTGTTGGCCATTTCCTGCGCCAGGGCCATCGTGAAGCCGTGCATGCCAGCCTTGGCCGCCGAGTAGTTGGTTTGACCCGACTGCCCCTTCTCGCCATTGACCGAGCTGATCTGGATGATCCGGCCCCAGCCCTTGGCCACCATGTCCGCCACCACTTGCTTGGTGACGTTGAACATGCTGTTCAGGTTGGTGTCGATGACCATGTCCCAGTCTTCACGGGTCATCTTCAGGAACATGCGGTCCTTGGTGATGCCGGCGTTGTTGACCAGCACGTCGATGATGCCGTGCTCGGCCTTGGCGCGCTCGAAGGCTTCGACCGTCGAATCCCAGCTCGCCACATTGCCCACCGAGGCGTGGAAGGTGAAGCCGGCGGCGGCCTGCTCATCCAGCCACTTCTGGGCATCGCGGGTCGGGCCGCAACCGGCGATGACCTTGAAGCCTTCCTTGTGCAGGCGACGGCAGATCGACGTTCCGATGCCACCCATGCCGCCGGTGACGTATGCAACTTTTTGACTCATGTGTCTCTCCTCGTGGTGTGAAAACTGGTGTTGCGGTGCCGTCAAGACGCGCTCAACGCTCGACCGTGAGCGCCACACCCATGCCGCCGCCGATGCACAGCGAGGCGATGCCCTTCTTCGCGTCGCGGCGCTGCATTTCGTGCAGCAGCGTGACGAGAATCCGGCAGCCGGACGCACCGATCGGGTGACCGATGGCGATGGCGCCGCCGTTGACGTTGACCTTGCTGGTGTCCCAACCCATTTCCTGGTGGACGGCGCAGGCTTGTGCGGCGAAGGCTTCGTTGATTTCGAGCAGGTCCAGATCGGCCGGCGACCAGCCCGCGCGCTGCAGCGCCTTGCGGGCAGCGGGGACCGGACCCATGCCCATGTAGGCGGGGTCGAGACCGGCGCTGGCGTAGCTGGCGATGCGGGCCAGCGGGGTCAGCCCGAGGGCCGCTGCCTTGGCCGCCGACATCAGCACGACCCCCGCGGCGCCATCGTTCAGACCCGACGCATTGCCGGCCGTGACGCTGCCCGTCTTGTCGAAGGCGGGGCGCAAACCAGCCAGTGCTTCAGCGGTGGAGCGGCGGTTGATGAACTCGTCGCTGTCGAAGACGACCGGATCGCCCTTGCGCTGCGGGATCGACACGGCGGCGATCTCGTCCTTGAACCTGCCGGCCTCCTGGGCGGCAGCGGCCTTCTGCTGCGAGCCCAGCGCCAGCGCGTCCTGCATCTCGCGGGTAACGCCGTACTTCTTGGCGATGTTCTCGGCGGTGGTGCCCATGTGGTACTGGTTGTACACGTCCCACAGGCCATCGACGATCATCGAATCGACCATCTTCCAGTCGCCCATGCGCTGGCCATCACGGGAGCCAGCCAGCACGTGCGGGCTCATGCTCATGTTTTCCTGGCCACCGGCGATGACGATTTCGCTGTCACCGTCGCGAATGGCCTGGGCACCCAGCATCACGGCCTTCAGGCCGGAGCCGCAGACCTTGTTGATGGTCATGGCCGGCACACCCTGCGGCAGGCCGGACTTGATCACGGTCTGCCGCGCGGGATTCTGGCCGGAGCCGGCAGTCAGCACCTGGCCGAAGATCAGCTCACCAATCTGCTCGCCCGACAGGCCCGAGCGCTGCAGCAGTGCGCGCACCACGGTGGCGCCGAGTTCCGGTGCGGCGGTCTTGGCCAGGCTGCCACCAAATTTTCCTACCGCGGTGCGGGCGGCGGCGACGATCACGATGTCAATCATGCAATTCTCCAAATACAAAAACTAGAAGTCGGTTCAAGTGTCCGGGGACGTCGACACTCTATCCCAGACTGTCGCCAAACTGACAATCAGACTTTGGCTTTCACATAGCGGCCGGGAGCCGGTTCGATCGCCTTGTACTTGCGGCTGCCGAAGGCCTTGGGCGCAGCTTTCTTCTTGCCGGCGTACTTGGCCAGCCACTCGGACCAGTCGGTCCACCAGCTGCCCGGATGGCTGGTGGCGGCTTCCAGCCACGCATCGGCCGAGTCGGCAGCGGCCTCGTTGGTCCAGTAATTGCGCTTCTTCTTGGCGGGTGGGTTGACAACGCCGGCGATGTGGCCGGACGCGCCCAGCACAAAGCGGTGCGGGCTCTTGAAGATGCGCGTGCTCTGAAAAGCCGAATCCCACGGCACGATGTGGTCTTCACGCGACGCATAGAGGTAAACCGGCGCCTGGATCGCGCCGAGATCGATCTTCTCGCCGCACACGGTCAGCGCACCGGGCACCTTCAGCTCGTTTTGCAGGTAGGTGTGGCGCAGGTACCAGCAATACATCGCGCCGGGCAGGTTGGTGCTGTCGGAATTCCAGTACAGCAGATCGAACGGCGGTGGCGTCTCACCTTTCAGGTAGTTGCCCACCACGTAGTTCCAGACCAGATCGTTCGGGCGCAGGAAACTGAAGGTGCTCGCCAGTTCCTTGCCTTTGAGCATGCCGGGGCCTTGCGGCGCGTCCGGCCCGATGGTCATTTCGCGCAGCCGCACAGAGCCCTCGTCGACAAAGATGTCGAGGATGCCGGTGTTGCTGAAATCCAGCAGCGTGGTCAGCAGCGTCAGGCTCGCGGCGGGGTGTTCACCCCGCGCAGCCAGCACGGCCAGCGCAGTGGACAGGATCGTGCCCCCGACGCAGAAGCCCAGCATGTCCAGCGTCTCGGCACCGGTGATCTCCTGCGTGACGCTGATCGCCTTCAGGACCGCCTGCTCGATGTAGTCGTCCCACGTCATGGCCGCCATGTCGTCGGTCGGATTGCGCCAGCTCACGACAAACAAGCGGTGGCCCTGTTCGACGGTGTAGCGGATGACCGAGTTGTCGGGCTGCAAGTCGAGGATGTAGAACTTGTTGATGCACGGCGGCACGAACAGCATCGGCTTGTCGTAGACCTGTGCGGTCAGCGGCTTGTATTCGATGAGCTGAAACAGCGCGTTCTCGAACACCACGGTGCCTTCGGTGGTGGCCACATTGCGGCCCACCTCGAACAGCGACTCATCGGTCTGCGAGACATGGCCCTGCTTCAGGTCGCCGAGCAGGTGGTTCATGCCCTGCGTCAGGCTCTCGCCCTTGGAGTCGACCGCCTTTTTCAGGGCTTCCGGGTTGAGCGCGAGGAAGTTGGATGGCGCAGCCGCATCGACCCACTGCTGAACCGCGAAGCGGATGCGGGCACGGGTTTTCTCGTCCCCCTGGACCACTTCGGACAGCGCCATCAAGGTGCGCGCGTTGAGCAAGTAGGTGGCGGCGGCTAAACCGGCCATCGGGTTGTCGCTCCACTCCGGTGCGGAAAACCGCCGGTCCTTGGGCAGCGTGACCTTGCCGCCCGCACTCAGACTGGAGTTCCAGATCTCGCCGGCACTGCGCAGGTAGTCACCCTGGATGCGCGTGAGTTCGGCCGGTGGAATCTGCAGTTGCGACAGGGTCTTGAACAGACCGGCGACGTCCTGCCCCAGGTCGGGCGCATTGAACATAGGCTTGCCAAACGGGTTCATTCATCTGCTCCGGTGCATGAAAACTGCATTCACGGGCATTATGCATTCCGCATCCATACAACCACCTTGCTCCGCCTTGTCAGCAGTAGCAGGACAGATAGCGGAAAATCCCCATGTACTTGGTCGCAATTGCGTGGCTTTATGTCACGTTGATGATGGCACTCGCTGAAGCCACCCATCCGCAAGGCACGCTGCTGGGCGCGTTTTTCACCCTGATGCTCTACGGCATCGGGCCGCTGTCGGTGGTGCTTTACCTGATGGGCACGCCACTGCGCCGCAAGGCCCGCCAAGCCGCTGAAGCCACGGAAGCGACCCAGCCGCCAACACCCGAGCAGCCCCCTACGCCGTAGCGTCGGCAACGCTCAGCCAGACCAGCGCCGCCATGCGACCGGTGTGGGGCGCGTGGCGGTAAGAAAAATAGCGCCGCGGCTGACTCAGCGTGCACCAGTCGGGCGCGCCGGTGTTGCCTCCGATTCGGTGCATGCCGGCAGCTCTCAGGCGCTGGCGGGCGAGCGCCGGCAGATCGGCGAGCCACTTGCCCGGCAGGCTGGCCACAAACGACGGCCCCGGCGCATCGGGCGTCGCGCCGAACGCCAGCAGCACTTCGGCGCCCACCTCGAACCGCGCCGGCCCGATGCACGGACCCAGCCAGCATTCGATCTCGCCCGGGGGTGCGCCGGCCAGATCGCAGACACGCGCCAGCGTCGCCTCCAGCACACCACCCGCCAGCCCGCGCCAGCCCGCATGCGCAGCACCCACCGCCCGTCCACCGACATGGGCGAACAGAACAGGCAGGCAGTCGGCCACCTGGATCTCGCAGGCCACGTCCGACGCAGTCGTTGCCACGGCATCGGCGATCGGCAAGGCCGCCTCCGGGCCGGACAAGGCCTCCAGCGTGTACACAGCCACGCCATGCACCTGCGTGAGCCGCTGCACCGGTCGACCGACGATCGACTGCAGTTGCGCCCGATTGGCCTGCACTGCCTGCGGATCGTCGCCCAGCCCGTCGCGCAGATTGAAGCTATCGAATGGCGGCAGACTCACGCCGCCGGAACGCCCGGTCATCACGGCGCCAACGCGGGGATGTGAAAACGCGGGGCGCCACCAGTCGGCCGGCACGCACGCGTGCAGGCGATCCGGATCAGGCATCGGCATCCGGGCAAGCGGACGGCTGCGCCGCCTGGAAGGCGGGCAACTGCATGCAGGTCTCGAAGACGCGCATCACGGTAGGCACATGGTCCAGGCGGCAGTCGAACCGCTGGGCATTGAAGATCTGCGGCACCAGCACGCAGTCGGCCATCGTCGGTGTGTCGCCGTGGCAGAAGGCGCCGGTGGCCGGGTGGTCGCACAACTGCCGCTCCACGACCTCCAGCCCGACCTCGACCCAGTGCCGGTACCAGGCGTTCTTGGCGTCCTCGCTGGCGCCGAGTTCCTTGACCAGATAACGCAGCACGCGCAGGTTGTCGAGCGGGTGGATCTCGCAGGCGATGTCCTGCGACAACGAGCGCACCCGCGCCCGACCCAGCGGATCGGCCGGCATCAGCGGCGGCTCGGGGTACACCTCGTCCAGGTATTCGATGATCGCCATGGACTGCGTGAGCCGGGCATCGCCGTCCTGCAGCAGCGGCACGAGGCGTTGCGGCGACACGGCCGCATAGTCTGGCCCGGTCTGCTCGTTGCGCACCAGATGCACCGTCTTGTAGTCGTAGGACAGCGACTTCAGCGCCAGCGCAATGCGCACCCGAAACGAGGCGGACGAACGGAAATAGCTGTAAAGCTCCATGGGAAATGGCTCCTCTTTGTGTGCGCGGTTTGTTTCAGATCATGCCACGCGAAGCAGGCGATACACTGCCGGAATGCTATTGCCGCGACGTATCAAGCACTGCCGGGAGTGCGGGTCTCAGGTTGTCTACCAGATCCCCGCCGACGACAATCGAGAGCGTGCCACTTGCACGGCCTGCGCCACGATCCACTACGAAAACCCGCTCAACGTGGTGGGAACGGTGCCCATCTGGGAGGATCAGGTCCTGCTGTGCCGACGCAACATCGAGCCGCGCCACGGCTTCTGGACGCTGCCAGCCGGCTTCATGGAGCTGGGGGAAACGCTGGCTGAAGGCGCCGTGCGCGAGACGGTCGAAGAGGCCGGCGCGCACATCGAACTCGAGGGTCTGTTCTCGGTTCTCAACGTGGTCAAGGTCGGGCAGGTGCATGTGTTCTACCGCGCGGCGCTGCTGGACACCGTGTTCGATCCGGGACCGGAAACCATCGAGGCCCGCCTGTTCCGCCAGCAGGACATTCCCTGGCACGACCTGGCGTTCCGCACCGTGCGGGTAACGCTGGAACGCTACTTCGAGGACCGCGCCCGCGGTCAGTTCGGCCTGCACTTTGCCGATATCGGCTGAGCCCCTCAGCGTTCACCGCCTCCAACATGAACTCTCCCCGTCCTGTCGCAGCGGCCCGCGATGCCGCTACCGAGCGCCTGCGCGAAGACCTGCTCAATCCCGACCCGCTGCTGGACTGCCTGCTCGAAGTCTGCCGGCTGCATGGCGTGAACGCCTCGCGTGCCTCGCTGTCCGCCGGTCTGCCACTGCAGGACGGCCGGCTCACGCTGGGTCTGGCCGAACGCGCCGCCCAGCGCGCCGGCATGTTCAGCAAGCTCCAGCGTGTCAAGCCGAACAAGATCGACGCCGCCACCCTGCCCGCCGTGCTGATCCTGCGCGGCAATGACGCCTGCGTCCTGCTGGGCTGGACCGCGGAAGGCGACGCCCGCGTGCTCATGCCCGAGACCGGCCAGGGCGCTGTCGTCGTGGCCCGCAAGGATCTGGCGCGGCGCTACAGCGGCGTGGTGCTGTATGTGCGCCCGCATTTCCGCTTCGACGAACGCACGCCCGAGGTCCGCGCCACCCAGAAGGGGCACTGGTTCTGGAGTGCGATTGCCAGCCAGCGGCTCGTCTACCGGGACGTGCTCTGGGCCGCCTTCCTGATCAACCTGTTCGCGCTGGCCTTTCCGATCTTCACGATGAACGTCTATGACCGCGTGGTGCCGAACCACGCGATCGAGACACTCTGGGTGCTGGCACTGGGGCTGATGCTGGTGCTGCTGGCGGACTTCTACATGCGCAAGCTGCGCAGCCATTTTGTCGACGAGGCCAGCGCGCGCATCGATGTGCAGCTGTCCTCGGTGCTGATGGAGCGGGTGCTGGGGATGCGGCTGGAGCACCGGCCGCAGTCGGTCGGCTCGTTTGCCTCCAACCTGCGCGGCTTCGAGTCGGTGCGCGACTTCATCGCTTCCAGCACCGTGACCGCGCTGATCGACCTGCCCTTCGCGCTGATCTTCCTCGGCGTGATGGCGTGGATCTCGCCGTGGATGGTGCTGCCGGTGCTGCTGGCCTTCGTGCTGATCCTGGCGATCGGTTACGTGTTGCAACAGCGTTTGCATGAACTCTCCGAATCCACCTACCAGGCCAGCGCACAGCGCAACGCCACACTGGTCGAGGCCCTCACCGGCATCGAGACCATCAAGACCCAGGCCGCCGAAAGTGTCATCCAGGCCCGCTGGGAGCGCGCCAACCAGTTCCTCGCGCAGACCAATGTCCGCATGCGCGCGCTGTCCAGCACCGCCAGCTACGGCACCAACTGGCTCGCCCAGGTCGTCAACCTCAGCATCGTGCTGATCGGCGTCTACCTGATCTCGCAGCGCGAGCTGACGATGGGCGCGCTGATCGCCTGCACCACGCTCAGCTCGCGGGCCCTGGCGCCCGCCGGCCAGATCGTCGGCCTGCTGATGCAGTACCAGGGCGCACGCACCGCGCTGGAGTCGCTCAACAAGGTGATGGCCAACCCGGTCGAGCGCGAGGCGGGCCAGAACTTCCTGCACCGCCGCGAGCTGAAAGGGGACATCGAATTCCGCGACATCAAGTTCGCCTATCCCGGCCGCGATGACCCGGTGCTCGACGGCATCAGTTTCCGCATCCAGCAGGGCGAGCGCGTGGCGCTGATCGGCCGCGTCGGCTCGGGCAAGACGACGCTGCAGAAGCTGATGCTCGGCCTCTACCAGCCGACCTCGGGCGCCGTGCTGCTCGACGGCATCGACCTGCGCCAGCTCGATCCGGCCGACGTGCGCCGCAACCTGGGCTATGTCTCGCAGGACGTGACGCTGTTCTACGGCTCGCTGCGCGAGAACATCACGATGGGCCTGCCCTACGCGGACGAGACCGCCGTGCTGGCCGCCGCCGAGACCGCCTGCATGACCGAGTTCGTCAACCGCCACCCGCGCGGCTTCGACATGCCGGTGGGCGAGCGCGGCGAGCTGCTCTCGGGCGGTCAGCGCCAGAGCGTCGGCCTGGCGCGCGCGGTGCTGCACAACGCGCCGCTGCTGCTGCTGGACGAGCCGACCAGCGCGATGGACTTCTCCACCGAGGCGCAGGTCACCCGCAAGGTCACCGAGTTCGCCCAGGGCAAGACGGTCGTGCTGGTCACGCACCGCACGTCGATGCTGGCGCTGGTGGACCGCGTCATCGTGGTCGACCAGGGCAAGGTCGTCGCCGACGGTCCGCGTGACCGCATTCTGGAAGCCCTGCAAGCGGGCCGCATCGCGAGGGCTGCATGAGCACCAACACCCCCAACGCACGCATGGACACCGCCACGGCGCCCCGCTGGTCCGACCGGCTGGCCGCCCTCGCCCGCGGCCTGTTCGGCAAGACCGTCGCCGACGGTGCCGGCCCGCAGGGTCTGCGCGACTTCGAGCACGAAGCCGAAGAGATCATGTCCAGCCAGAAGACCGCCCGGGCCCAGCGCATCGTGCGGGCCGCGGTGGTCATCGTGGTGCTGCTGATCGTCTGGGCCGGCTTTGCCGAGATCGACGAAGTGACCAAGGGCGACGGCCGTGTCATCCCTTCCCGCCAGCTGCAGGTGGTGCAGTCGCTGGACGGCGGCGTGGTGTCCGAGATCCTGGTGAAAGAAGGCCAGGAGGTCGAGGCCGGCCAGTTGCTGCTCAAGGTCGATGAAACCCGCGCCACCTCGGGTGTCAACGAGAGCGCGGCGCAGGTCTTCGCGCTCAAGGTCAAGGAAGCGCGGCTGAAATCGCTGGCCGAGGGTGGCGCCTTCAAGCCGCCCTCGGGCAATGGCGGCCCCGACGAGACGCGGATCATCGCGGAGGAGCGCAATCTCTACCTGTCGCGGGTGTCCGAGCTGCAGTCGATGCTGTCGGTCGTGCAGCAGCAAGCCGAACAGCGCCAGCAGGAAGTCTCCGAAGCCCAGGCCCGGCGCTCGTCCGCGCAGCGCTCGATCGACATTTCGCAGAACGAGTTGCGCCGCACCAAGCCACTGCTGGCCACCGGCGCGGTGTCAGAGGTCGATGTGCTGCGGCTGGAACGCGAGATCAGCCGTTACCGCGGCGAGATGGAACAAGCCGCCGCCAGCATGGGACGTGCGCAAGCGGCCATCGGCGAATCGCGGCGCAAGGCGCAGGAGATGGAAATCACCTTCCGCAACGAGGCGCGCCGCGATCTGTCGGACGTGCTCGGCAAGCTCAACGCCATGAACCAGGGGGCTGCGGCGCTGGTGGACAAGGTGGACAAGTCGAGCGTCAGGTCGCCCGTGCGCGGTCGGGTACAGCGCCTGCTGGCCAACACGGTGGGCGGCGTGGTGCAGCCGGGCAAGGACATCGTCGAGATCGTGCCGATCGACGATGCGCTGGTGCTCGAAGCCAAGGTGCAACCGAAGGACATCGCTTTCCTGCACCCCAACCAGATCGCCACCGTCAAGTTCACGGCCTATGACTTCTCGATTTACGGCGGCCTGGAGGCCAAGGTCGAGAACATCAGCCCTGACACCCAGATCGACGAGAAGGGCAATGCCTTCTACATCGTCAAGGTCCGCACCGCGCAGCCGCGCTTCAGTGAACACCAGCCCATCATCCCGGGCATGACGGCCGAAATCGACATCCTGACGGGCAAGAAGACCGTGCTGTCCTACCTGCTCAAGCCGGTGCTCAAGGCGAAGGCCTACGCCATGCGCGAACGCTGACACGATCCGGTACCACGGAGCCTCCCCGAGCCCCTCATCCGAGGGGCTTTTTCTTGGCCAGAAGGCTGTACCGGTATCGGCCTCGCTATCCTTGGACGAATGCTCGTTCGAGTGCATCAAATCACGTTTTTCGGCGCATTCGCGGCGTTAGCGAAACCGGGTTTGGTCTATTCTGGCGAGATCGACCTGTCGAACTGAAAGAACTCCATGGCCACCATCATCCCCATGACCCTGAAATCCGCCCTGCTCACCGGCAAAGCCGGACTGCTGCAGAGCCTGCAGCGCCTGACGCTGGATCCGACCTATGTGCCGGCCCGTCTGCCGGAAGGGATGGTCGTGGGCATCTGGGGCGAGGCCGTGGTGCGGCTGCCTGACGGCACCGTGCGCGAACTGAAGGTGGGCGAGATGGTCCGCAAGGGCTATGTGATCCTGACCTCGCAGAACGGCATCGTGCAGCTGGAGGTCGATGGCGACCGGCTGGCCCGCGTGCCGCCCGACCGCGATGGCCTGGATCCGACGGCAGCCGGCTTGAACGGCGGAGGCGAAGACGGCTCGCTCGCCGGCAGTGAACGTGCCACGCGTGTCATCGAGATCGTCAGCCCGAATGGCTTCGACTACAGCACCATTTCCGGTGACCCGTATGTGCCGCCCGGTCCGAACGCCAATGCAGTCGCCGCCGCCTCCGGCCTGCCCGGCCTGGGGGTGAACCAGTTGACCGTGGACGAAGGCGCCGGCCACGCCGTCTTCACCGTCCAGCTCACCCGCGCCTCGGACACGCCCACCACGCTGAACCTGACGCTGGCCGATGGCACGGCGGTGGGCGGTGGCGTCGACTACGGCTCGGCCGGACCGAACAACCTGGAGGTTTCGCTCGACAACGGCGTCACGTGGGTCACTGCCACCAGCGTGACGATCCCGGCCGGCACCACCTCCGTGCTGGTGCGCACGCCCGTCACCGACGACCTGATCCGCGAATCCGCCGAGACCTTCACGCTGACTGCCACAGTCGTCAGCGGTGACGTCAACGTCACCCAGCCGACCGGAACCGCCACCATCGTCGACAACGGCGACACCCTGCCAAGCTTCGTGCCGATCAACGACGTGGTCGTCAACGAAGCCGCCGGCACCGCCACTTTCACGGTGAAGCTGTCCGAGCCCTCCGGCCAGACCGTCACCGTGCGCTACTCGACCGCGGACGGCACCGCCACCGGGGGTGTCGACTACACCCCTGTCAACGGCCAGCTCACCTTCGCTCCTGGCGAAACGACCAAGACCATCACGGTCCCGATCACCAACGACACGGTCTTCGAGAATGCGGAAACCTTCTTCGTCCAGCTGAGTGACCCGGTGAACGCCGGCCTGCCCAGCCCGACCGGCAAGGGCACCATCCTCGACAACGGCGGCGGCATCGGTGGCACCGACGACGACACCCCGCACGTCGCACGCATCACCAGTCCGACCGTCAGCGAAGGCCAGCCGCTCGACTTCACTGTCACGCTGACCCACCCATCCACGACGCCGACCGTGCTGGACGTGCTGCCGAAGTCCGGCACCGCCACCCTGGGTGTCGACACCGAACCGCCGCAGGTCTCCTTCGACGGTGGCAACACCTTCGTGCCGATCACCGGCACGACCGTCACCGTGCCGCCCGGCACCGACACGGTCATCATTCGCATCCCGACGGTGAATGACGGGTTTAAGGAACCTGCGGAAACCATCACTCTCGACGTCAAGGTGCCTGCGGACACCACGACGACACAGGGCGTGGGCACCATTAACCCGAATCCCGACGAAACGGTCATCGGCGTGTCGATCGCCGGGCCTGCCGATGTCACCGAAACGGTGGGCAACGCGGCCTACACCGTCACTCTCAGCGACAAGAGCGCCACCGCCATCACCGTGCAGGTCAAGACCGCCGACGGTGTGGCCAAGGCTGGCAGCGACTACACCGCCGTCAACCAGACCCTCACCTTCGCACCCGGTGAAACCACCAAGACCGTGCTGGTGCCCATCACCAACGACACGACCTTCGAGGGCAAGGAAGACTACGCCATCGCCCTGAGCGCACCCACCGGCGCCACGGTGGTGCCCGCTGCCGGCAGCGTGACCACCACGATCGCCGATGAAATCAACAAGGACACCGGCACCAACAACGACGCACCGACGCTGGCCGTCAGCAGCCTGAACGTGCCAGAGAGCGCCGGCTTCGCGGTGTTCAACGTCACGCTGGGTGTGGCCTCCGGCGTGACGACCACTGTTTCGCTCGCGCTGGCCGACGGCACGGCGCAGGGCGGCGGCGTCGACTACGGCAAGGCCGGCGGTGGCGTCGGCAATCTGCAGGTTTCGACCGACGGTGGCGCCACCTGGGCCGACGCCACCACCGCCACCTTCGCACCCGGCAAGACCGGCGTGCTGGTGCGCACGCCGGTGGTGGTCGACACGCTCGACGACTCCGGCGAGACCTTCACGCTCAAGGCCACCACGCTCACCCCGGCCGACGGCACCGCCAACCCGAGTGCCACCGGCACCGCCACGATCTATGACAAGCCCGGCATCCTGATCGACGACATCACCGTCAACGAAGGCACCGGCACCGCCACCTTCACCGTGACGCTGACCACCGCAGCCTCCACGCCGGTGACCGTGCAGTTCGCCAGCGAAGACGGCACGGCCCACGCCGGCACCGACTACGCCGCCGTCTCCGGCGCGCTGACCTTCGCCCCGGGCGAACTCACCAAGACCATCACCGTCCCCATCACCGACGACACGGTCTTCGAAGGCCCTGAAACCTTCAAGATCAACCTGAGCAGTCCGAGCGACAACGCGCTGATCGTCGATGGCCTGGGCCTCGGCACCATCAAGGACGATGGCAGCGGCACCGTGCCTCCCGGCGTCACGCCGACCGACGACCGGCCACATGCCGTGATCAACGACGTGATCGTCAACGAAGGGGCCGGCACCGCGACCTTCACCGTCACGCTCGCCGGCACGGCCACGACGCCCGTCACCATCGACTACGCCACAGCCGACGGCACCGCCAAGGCAGGACTCGACTACACCACGGCCGTCGGCACCCTCACCTTCGCCCCGGGCGAGACCAGCAAGTCGATCACGGTGCCGATCCTCAACGACGCCGTCTACGAAGGCAGCGAGACCTTCACCGTCAACCTGAGCAACCCGAGCAGCAACGCGGTGATCAGCGACCCGCTCGGGCTGGGCACCATCAAGGACGACGGCAGCGGCACCGTGCCTCCCGGCGTCACACCGGACGACGACCGCCCGCTGGTCACCATCAACGACGTGCTGGTCAACGAGGCCTCGAAGTCCGCGGTCTTCACGGTGACGCTGTCGAACCCGTCGGATCTGCCGGTCACCGTCAAGTACAGCAGCGTCAACGGCAGCGCCGAAGCCGGCTTCGACTACGAGGCCGTGCTGGGCACGCTGACCTTTGCCCCGGGCGAGCTGACCAAGACCATCAGCGTGCCCCTGCAGAACGACACCGTCTACGAAGGCGCGGAGACCTTCCAGATCGTCCTGACCGACCCGACCAACGCCAAGGTCACGCCCGCTGGTGCCGGCGTGGATCCGACCAAGGACGGCACCGGCATCGGCACCATCGTGGACGACGGCACCGGCACCCTGACGCCCGATACACCTCCCGGCACGCCGCTGGACAACGACAAGCCGGCCATCGCGATCAACGACATCACCGTCAACGAAGCCGCAGGCACCGCCACCTTCACCGTGACGCTCACCAACGCCGCCAAGATGCCGGTGACGGTGGCCTACGCCAGCGCGGACGGCACGGCCACGGCGGGCCAGGACTACACCGCCGTCAGCAACACCCTCACCTTCGCTCCGGGCGAGACCAGCAAGACGATCACGGTGCCGATCCTGAACGACAGCGTCTACGAAGGCGCGGAGACCTTCACGATCAACCTGTCGTCACCGACCAATGCCACCATCGCCGATGGCATCGGCCTGGGCACGATCAAGGACGATGGCACCGGCACCGTGCCGCCGGGCGTGACCCCGGACAACGACACGCCGCGCCTGACGATCGACAGCCCGACCGTGGTGGAAAACCTCGCAGGTGGCCATGCGGTCTTCACGCTGACCCTGAGCAACCCGTCCACCACCGCCACCACCGTGGGCCTGGCGCTGACCGACGGCACCGCCAAGGGCGCTGGTGTCGACTACGGCAGCACCGGCAGCAACAACCTGCAGATCTCCACCGATGGCGGCGCCACCTGGGTCGATGCCACCACGGCAACCTTTGCGCCGAACACCACGACGCTGCTGGTGCGCACGCCGCTGAACAACGACAAGGCGATCGAGCCTTCCGAAGCCTTCACGCTGACGGCCACGACCACGGCCGGCACAACCCGCACCCCGACATCGACCGGCACTGGCACCATCGCCGACGACGACGTGGCCCCGGTTGCGCTGCCCGACACCGGCCGCGGTGACGAGGACACCCCGATCACCGGCTCGGTGCTGACCAACGACACCGATGCCAATGGCGACCCGCTGACCGTCAGCGGCTTCAGCATCGGCGGCACGCCTTACGCCCCGGGCACGACCGCCACGATTCCCGGCGTAGGCACCATCAGCATCGCCACGACCGGCGCCTACACCTTCACGCCGGAGCCGAACTACGACGGCGCGGTACCGGTCATCACCTACACCGTGACCGACGGCGCCAACCCGGTGAACGGCACGCTGACGCTGACCATCAATCCGGTCAACGATGCACCGATCGTGACGGCCGGCGCCGTGACGCCGCTGTCGGAGGAAGGTCTGACGGGTGGCCTCGCCGACACGACAGGCACCATCGACAGCACCAACCTCGTCGTCAACACCGGTCAAATCGGCCTGCGCGACATCGAAGGCAGCCCGATGACGGTGGTGTGGTCGGCGGTCACTGCCAGCTACACCCAGGGGGGCATCCCCATCACCTGGACCGGCGATGGCACGCAGACCCTGGTCGGCCGCGCCGACGGCGGCCCGGTGATCCTCACCGCGACGATCAACAATATCGGGGCGTACACCGTCACACTGTCCGGTCCGATCGACCACCCGGCTGCAGGCGAGGACGCACTGCAACTGGACTTCGGTGTCGTCGTCAGCGATGGCGCCCTGAGCAGCCCGGGCACTGTCAGCGTGCGGATCGAGGATGACTCGCCCGCCGCCCTGGTCACGCAGACCAGCAGCGTGCATTTGCAGGACACCAACCTGCTCATCACGCTGGACACCTCCGGCTCGATGATTAGCGAGATCACGACAGGCGCGCTCGAGGGCCAGACCCGACTGCAAGCAGCCAAGGCGGCGATCACCAGCCTGATGACCAGCTACAGCGAGTTCGGCACCGTGATGGTCCGACTGGTCACATTCGCCGATACCGCGACGCCGCGGGGAACCGAGTGGCTCACCGTCGCGCAGGCCAACGCCATCCTGAACACCATCACGGCCGCCGGCGGCAAAACCAACTATGACGACGCAATCGCCGCGGCGTCCGCCGCTTTCACCTCGACCGGCCGCCAGATCTCGGGCCAAAATGTGGCGTATTTCGTCTCGGACGGCAATCCGACTGCCCCTCCTGCCACGTCCCCTAGCGACATCATCGGCATCGATCCGACCGAAGAGGCGAACTGGAAGGCCTTCCTCAACACGAACAACATCAACTCCTACGCCATCGGCATCACCGCCGATGTGGGCCAGAGCGCACTGAACCCGGTCGCCTGGAACGGCGCCACCCACGCCGAGGCCAACGCCACGGTGGTCACCGACCTGAACCAGCTCAACAGCGTACTGCAGAACACCGTGCCGATCCCCTCGGGTGACCTGAGCGCGGGCGGAACCTTCCGGTCGGGCGGCCAGGTTGGAGCCGACAAGGGCAATGTGCAGTCGGTGACCGTCGATGGCGTGACCTATACCTACCTGACCTCCGGCGCGGGCAGCGGCAGCAGCGATCCGATCACCGTGAGTGGTGGAGCGGACCACCACACCTACGTCTCGGCTACCAAGACACTGGTGGTGACGACCAGCGCAGGCGGCAAGTTCTACATCGATCTGGACGACGGCACCTATGAATACCGCGTGCCGGCCAGCCTGGCCACTGCCACGCAGACCGAGGTGCTTTCCTACGTCATCGCCGACAAGGACGGCGACACCCAGCATGCCCAGATCGTCGTCAATGTCGGCACGTCCACCTCATCGGTGGTCAACAGCGAGAACGTTCCCACGGCGACCCACGTCGGTAACAGCAGCGATGACATCCTCGTCGGCAGTGCCGGCAACGACTACATGATCGGCGGTGACGGCAACGACAACCTGTCCGGACTGCTCGGCAACGACGCCCTGTTCGGCGGCTGGGGCAACGACACCCTGGTCGGCGGCGACGGCAACGACACGCTCACTGGCGGCCAAGGCAACGACGCCCTCACCGGGGGCATTGGCTCGGACGTCTTTGCGTGGACCTTCAACGACGGCGGTGCCCACGGCACCCCGTCGGTGGACACCATCACCGACTTCGACACCCGGCTGCCCTCGGCCGGCGGCGACATCATCGACCTGCGCGACATGCTCTCCGGCGAAACCACTGGCACGCTGGAGAACTACCTGGAGTTCAGCTTTGCCGGCAGCGGCAGCGCAGCGACCACCACCATCCACGTCAGCTCCACCGGCGCCTTCGCCGGCGGCACCTACAGCAGCGCCAGCGAAGACCAGACCATCGTGCTGTCG
The DNA here is from genome assembly GCF_031429695.1 of Sphaerotilus sp. GTDB lineage: Bacteria > Pseudomonadota > Gammaproteobacteria > Burkholderiales > Burkholderiaceae_C > Sphaerotilus. The sequence continues at coordinate 5,433 of NZ_JANPAB010000038.1, read as the reverse complement.
GGTGTCGATCTGCGGGCGTCGCTGGGGCTGGGCAGCACCGCGACCGATGCGGACATCATCGGCAGGCTGCTCACGCAGGGCAAGCTGATCGTCGACGCGTAATCGAGGTCTGACCCAGCAAAGAAGCCGACCCGGCTGTTGGCCGGGGCGGCTTCTTGTCTTTCTCGGAGGCGTTCAGCTCACTTCACGGCCGGCCCGGTCACCCCATCCACCCCGCAGGCCCACAGCTCCGGCAGGTCATCGGCATCCTGCACGCCTTCCACGAACACCTTCAGCCCCACCCCGTGCAGCATCGCCACCGAGCTGCGCAGCCAGGCGCGCCGGGCCGAGTCGTGGCGCACGCCACTGGCCCAGCTGGAGGCGATCTTCACGTAGTCCAGCCCCGGCTCCAGCAGCAGCCCGATGGACGACAGGCGATCGCCAGCATGCTCCAGACCCAGATGGACGCCGTGCGGACGCAATTGGCGGCACAGCTCGATCAGCGCGTCCGGATGGCGCTCCAGCGCCGATTCGTCCACCTCGACCCACAGCTGCCGCGCCGAAGCACCCGCCGCCACGATGCGCTCGCGCAGACGCGGCAGGAACTGCGGATGCGACAGCGATTGCGGCGACAGGTTCACGCCCCGCGGCTTGCCATCCGACGCGATCGCCGTGACCGCCAGCGCGACCGCCGCCATGTCCACATCGCAGCTCATGCCCGTGCGCAGCGCAAACGGCAGCCAGCGGGCCGCAGGCTCGAACGGACCGTTCTGCTCCAGCTGCAGGCGCATCGGACACTCCATGTGCACCAGATCGCCCATGCGGTCGCTGACCGGGAACTGCATCAGCTGCACCCGCGCGGCCAGCAGCGTGGCCTGCAGCGCCTTGCGCCACGTGTCCTCGCCGCCCTGCATCGGCGCCGGCTCCAGCCCGTTGGCGACGTAGGCGAAATCACCCTTCGCCTCGGCATCCGCCAAGCCCATGTCGGCCTTGGTCAGCAACTCGGGCACGGTGGTGCCGGTGCGGCAGCCGACCGACGCCACCACCACCGCCACACCAGGGGTGTCGGCCAGGCATTGGCGCAGGCGTTCGAGCATCTCGACCGCCGGATCATCACGCTCGTTGGCATGGGGGTAGACCACGGCAAAGTCCGACCCGTTGAGGCGGCCATGGCACGACGGCGAGGTGCCGTTCACATTCGGCTCGCCCAGCGTGTGGGCGATGGCCCGCAGCAACTGGTCGGTGCGCTGGTGGCCCAGCGCACGGTTCACGTCGGCCAGACGCCGCACCCGCACCAGCACCAGTTGTGTCGACGCGGACGATTCCTCACGACCCAGGTGCGACTCGAAGCTGGCCAGGAAATGCCGCCGGTGCGAGATGCCGGTCAGCGGGTCGCAACTGGCCTGCACACGGAGCTGGTCGACCTGTTCCGCCTGTTCGGAAAAAATCTGGTTGATGCGGGACACCATCTGGTTCATGGCCTGGGCCACGCGGCGGAGTTCGGGCGTGCGCGGCTCCTTGACCCGCACGAAGCGGCGTTGCGTCAAGGCATCGGCTTGCTGCACCACCTCGTCGAGCTGGCGGCGCAGCCGCTGCACCGCCAGGTGGCCCAGCGTCGCCGCCGCCAGTCCGATGGCGAAGGTCCACAGCGTGATGCTCACGCACGCCGACCAGAGCCCCGCGTAGGCATAGGCGGACTGGCTCACCACCTCCAGCGTGCCGATCTGCGTCCAGCCGTTGAGCACCTGACCAAGGCCCGCGGTGGGCCGGATCGGCACCAGGCGGACAAACCACGCAGGAGCCGGGTTGCGGACCTCGCCAGCGACGCGGGAATAACGCGTCGAGCCACCAGGGGCACGCAGGATGATGGCCTGGTAATGCCCAGTATCAAACTGCGCGGAAATCGAAATACCCAGCAACGCTGCGTCCTCGCCCTGGTGCGACAGAGACAGTGCCAGCGACTGGGCGTTGTCGTTGTTCTTCACCGACAACTGGGTTTCCAGCGAATTTCGGGCGGTCCAGACCGACACGAGCACGCTGCCAGCGCAGGACAGCAAGATCGTGCCGACGATCAATATCCAGATTTGTCGAATCAGCGACATGCCGACTCCTTTTTTGGTGTGTTCACAAAAACCCCTGATCTCTTGCTTTGACCAGCACTTCGCGCCACCGGGACAGGCGCGCCACGGCGTCGCCAGCCCCCGGGCCCTGTGTCCCTTGCCAGAGACCCTCCGAGTTGAAACTGAACACCGGGATCAGGTCCGGGCGTTTCGATGCAGGCCGGATGTCGCCGATCAGGTTGTCCAGGATGAGCGGATCGGCACCGGAACTCGGGTAGTACGCCAGCACCATGTGCGCCTGCTGCACCGACGCCTGGCCCCCGAAGATCGCCTTGACGTAGACAAGGCGCAGCCGCGTCGGCGGCACGCCCGAAGCGATGAGCGAAAAGTACTTGCCAATGGCGTAGTCTTCGCAATCGCCCTGCCCTTTTTCCAGAAATTCGAGCGGACTGGCCCAGTAGTCGATCTGGCCCCAGGTCTCGATGTCCTCCCGGAAGAGCAGCCGTCGATTGAAGAACTGGTTGATGCTGTGCAGGCGGGTTTCATCGTCCTGGCGGGTCATCTGATGGATCACCTCGGTGAGCGCCTGCGCCAGCACCGCGGTCTGCCCGCCATGCCGACCTGCAAGTTGCAGGAGGCGTTCAGCTTCCCAGGCCAATGCGGCAGGGACCACCATCAACCCGAACACGGCCAGCGTCCAGCCCAGCCAGTGCTGCAGCAGGTACGTCCGGCAGGTGCGTGGCTGTTCCCCCGCCCGACTCAGGGGGGGTGTTACAGACCGTGACACAGGCACAACAGCACGCATGGAGACGTTGTCGGCAGCTGCGGGGCAAAACCGTAGCCTTCCTTCACGAATCGCGAAGGTAGCCACAAGTGGGCGCGATTTAGTACGCAGATGACTTGGACGTGTCTGGCGCTGTGTGGAATACTCAGATCAAGGTATCCGCGGGCGAGACAGCAAAATAGCCGTCGGAAGTACACCCTTCATCCACGGGCCTCTCGGGAGTGACAATCGGACGTGACCACACTCGATGTGACGGTAGATGTGTCTATTCCGAAGGCCAGCGCAAGGATCAACGAAACAATGAATAAGGCAGCCTCTCCTCTCGTCGTCGGCCTGATCGCCTTGGCATGTCAGGTTGCGTTTGCGCAATCGACCGACCCGCTCAAGGACACGGTGCAACGCGCGATTTCTACCAACCCCGAGGTCACCGCGAAACTCAACGCCTTCCGGGCGGCGGTCGACGAAGTCGATGTGGCCCGCGGCGCCTATTACCCGCGGGTGGACCTGAGCGCGGAAGCCAACCGGACGCGCGAGCGCATCGGATCGACCAACCAGAGCATGAACAGCACCGGCGTGGCCCTGTCCGCGACGCAACTGCTCTGGGACGGATTCACGACGATGAATCAGGTCGACCGACTCGGTCATGCCCGACTGGTGCGCTACTTCGAATTCATCGACGCCAGCGAGCAGGTGGCACAGGAAAGCGTTCGTGCCTATGCAGATGTGCAGCGCGCCCGCCGCTTGGTCAAGCTCGCCGAAGACAACTATGTCCAGCACCGCCATGTAACGGAGCAGAGCCAATCCCGTGTTCGCGCCGGGGTGGGCCGCGGTGTCGATCTGGAGCAGGCGGCAGCGCGTCTTGCACTGGCCGAATCGAATCTTTCGACCGAAACCTCCAACCTGCACGACGTGACGGAGCGCTACCGACGCATCGTCGGCGCCTTGCCGCCGGTGGACCTGCCGGCTGCCGCCAGCCTGGAAAAAGGCATGCCCGCCACATCGACGGCCCTGCTGGAGCAGACCGCCAAGCGCAGTGCGTCCATCGCTGCGGCGGTCGAAAACCTGCGTGCTGCCCAAGCGCAATCACGTGAACGCGAAGGCAATCTCTACCAGCCGCGTGTGGAAGCGCGCGTGCGCGCTGCGGCCGGCAGCAACCTGGACGGTGTCCCCGACCAGAAACGCGACACCACCGCCGGACTGGCCCTGAACTGGAACCTGTTCAATGGCGGCTCGGACAAGGCCCGTGTGCGGCAGGCGGCCAACCTGCTCAACCAGGCCACCGATGTCCGCGACAAGGCCTGCCGCGATGCACGCCAGACTGCGGCCATCGCTTACCACGATGTGCAAAAGCTCAACGAGCAGCTGAATTATCTGGACCGGCACGTGTTGTCGAGCGAAAAGGTGCGGGACGCCTATCGCCAGCAATTCGACATCGGCCAGCGCACGCTGCTGGACCTGTTGAACTCCGAAAACGAGCTGTACGGTGCGCGCCGCGCCTACACCAATGCCGAGCTGGATCTAGTGATCGCCAAGGCACGCACCCATGCTGCAGCCAGCAGCCTGGTCGCCGCACTGGGTCTGACGCGCGCTGGCACAGCAGATGACGACATTCCCGAAGGCCGTTACTGGCAAGCCGGTGACGACGCTGCCACGCGCTGTCCGTTGAGTGCAACTGATCTGGCTGTGACGTCGAAGGCAGATCTGGACGCCCGAGCCCGCCAGCAAAGTGCAACGATGGCACCGATCGCCGCAGCCGCGGCTCCTGCCCTGAGTGCACTGCCGGGTTCGCGCAGCGCAGTGCCGATGCCCGCCGCGGCAGCCGATGTGTCGATGGCCACGCCCGTGTCACAGCGCCTGCTCGACTGGGTCGGTGCCTGGACGTCCAAGGACGTGACGCGCTACCTGAGCTTCTACGATCCGAAGTTCCAGCCAACGGGTGTCGCCCGCCCGGTGTGGTTCGCAAACCGGACCAAGCTGCTCAAGAAGGAAGGCGCGGTAGATCTGAAGATCGCCAACGTGCAGCGCCGCACTGTTTCGGCTGACACAGTGGAAACCAAGTTCGAACAACACTATTCGTCCAAGGATTTCAACGACAAGAGCCAGAAGACGCTGACGTGGAAGCGCCGCGGCGCCGAGTGGTATATCGTCAAGGAAAGTAGTCGCTGAGATCGCTGGAATGACTTCCTGAAAAAGCGCCGACGAGGCGCTTTTTCATGGGCAAGCTCATTGGTGATTCCATGGCGCGGCTCTGAAATCGACCGCCAATAAAAAAGCCCCGCAAGAACTGCGAGGCTTTTTGCTATACCTGTGACCTGATGGCTCAAGTCATATTGTCTGGCGGAGAGGGCGGGATTCGAACCCGCGGTGGGGATTAACCCACACACGCTTTCCAGGCGTGCGACTTAAACCGCTCATCCACCTCTCCGGAAAGACGGCAACTATAGCAGTAATTCCGGGGAAAGTGAATACCGATCAGCGCACGACGGCGATCTGCTCGCGGTTGCCAGCCTTGTAGGTGAACATCGTCAGCGCGCCGTTCTTCACGTCGCCCTTCTCGTCGAAGCTGATGTTGCCCGTCACGCCCTTGTAGCCCGCCGTCTTCGCCAGCAC
>NZ_JANPAB010000037.1:0-7380 GCF_031429695.1 Sphaerotilus sp. | reverse complement strand
CAGGTGGTGGAGTTGCAGGTGCGGGCCGCAGTGCTCAACCGCTTCACCCACTTGGGCACCCCGGTGACGCGGGCTGTGGCGTAACTCCGTCTGGGGTCAGGGGAAACTCAGCCTCGGCTGGGTTATGCAACAAAGCCCCTCCGCAGCACTCGTTACCGTGGCACGCGGTCAACCGATGACCGACTCGCGCCTAGTGGCTACCGAGTTCGGCAAGTCACACAAGAACGTCCTGCGCTCGATCGACGCGATTCAGGTTGACCTGTCGCCGGAGTTCTGGCGGCTCAATTTTGAGCCACGAGATTACGCCGACGACCGCGGCAAGGTGCAACGCATGTTCACCCTGACGCAAGCCGGGTTCACTGCGCTGGTGATGGGCTTCACCGGCAAGAAGGCGGTTTCCCTGCGCGAGCGGTTCATTGTTGCCTTTCAGCGCGTCACTGCCGAACTCGCCCGCCTTAAGGCACAACGAGCCGCACCAGAGTGGAAGCCGGCACGCCTTGCCAGCAAGAGCGACTTCTTGAACGTGGTCGAGATGCTGAAGGAGTGCCGGGAAGCAAAGGGCAAGATTACCGAGCGCCACCACTACACCAACGAATCGAAGCTGATGCGATTCGCCTTCAGTGGCGACACTTCGACCAAATGGAGCCGCGACAACCTGAGCGCCGAGGATCTGAAGCTGCTTGCGAAGATTGAGCGCCTGAACATGCGGATGCTTGCCCGAGAGCTGTCCTACTCCGATCGCAAGGCGCAGTGCCGCGCCCTGTGGCTGCGTGAAACCGGCTTCATCCTCGAAGGCGGCGCAGCATGAAGAACCTCATTCCTTCAATCGTCTGCGCCCTGCTGGCCTCAGTCAGTTACGCCGCGTGGCTGGGCACTGCTGCCGCTCCCGTAATTTCTGCCGCCCTGGCCGCGGGTGGTTCGCGATGAGCCGCCATTTGATTGACGCCATCAGCGCCGCACTGGGTCAAGCTCCCGAGCGCGAGATCATCCCCGGCGAGTTCCTGCGCTTCGGTGGGCGAAACAAGCCGCTGTGGGTGAAGCTATTCGCCGACGGTCGAACCGCCGTCTTCGGTTCATGGATCGACGGCACATCAGCCACATGGACCGAGGGCGGGAAGGCGCTTTCCCATGCGGATCGTGCCGCCGCTGCTGAGATGGTGCGCACCCAGCGACTGCGCCGCGAGACTGAGCAGCGCGAGACATGGGCGAAAAACTCGGCAGACATCGCGGTTCAGTGGTCCCGCGCCCATGCGCTGCAACCCGGCGACCCGGTGACGCTGTACCTCAAGCGCCGATTGGGCGCAGTCCTGTGGCCGCTGCCGGCTGCCCTGCGCTACGTGCCGAGCCTCCCGTACTGGCATGACGGGGCAGAGATCGGCCGATTCCCGGCGATGGTGGCCGCCATTACGAACCCGGCCGGAGAGCTGGTGTCGATCCATAGGACATGGCTTACACGGGACGGGCGAAAGGCGGACGTGCCTGGGCCCGTCAAGAAGCTGACTCGCACGTGCGGGCCGCTGGCCGGTGCCGGCATCGCGCTGTGGAACTCGCCTGATGAACGCGGCGTGATCGGTGTGGCCGAGGGTCTGGAGACCGCCCTGGCCGCGCACCACGGTGGCCGGATGCCCGTCTGTGCGGCTTATTCAGCCGGCGCACTGGCCGCTTGGCAATGGCCCGCAGCAACCCGGCATCTTGTCATCTGGGCAGACCACGACGAAGCCGGCACCGACTCGGCAAAGAAGCTGCGAAGCCGTGCCCATGCTGCCGGACTGACTGTGACGACGAAGACACCCAGCGAACCCGGCACTGATTGGGCCGATGTGGTTTTCGCTCGCAACACTGCCGCGACTGTCGGCGCCGAAGAAGAAGGGGGTTCCAAGTGAGCGCCAAAGAACACGACTTCACCGACATGGCGAGCATTGAGGCCGCCGACAAATCGCCGATGGACCATGCCCGCGAGATCCTGGCTGCAGCCGTGGCCGGCGACGTGGGCGCACCATTTGCAGACTCTGCACTTGACGTGCTTCGCTCGCTGAAGGAGGCGAATCTGGCCGATTGGATGCGGGTCCGTGCCGGCCTCAAGGGCGCCAAGGTGTCGATCACCGAACTTGACCGGGCGATGCGGACCAGTGGCGAAGAGTCAGGCCCCGATGGCGTGGCCGATGCCCTTATCGAGCTTGCCCGCTCCCGTGCTGAGTTCATTCACGATCCGGACGGCGAACCATACGCGGTCATCCATGACGGCAACGTGCGCCAGACCTTGCACATCGGGTCAAAGGCGTTCGGCGAGTGGTTGAGCTTCGCGCACTACCGCGACACCGACCGCGCCCCGAGTGAGAACGCTGTCAAAACCGCACTGTCAACGCTGGCCGGTCAAGCGAAGTTCGACGGCGCAGAGAAGGCGGTTTTCCTGCGCGTGGCGACCACGGAACCGGGTACGTACTGGCTTGACCTGGCTGACGACGCATGGCGATCTGTGCGGATCGACCGGCATGGATGGGCCATCGTGCAAGGTGGAGACGCGCCGCTGTTCACCCGCTCGGCATCCATGCGCCCGCTGCCTGAGCCTGCGCCCGGTGGCGATCTGTCGGCGCTGTGGGAACTGGTCAACATCCCCGAGGTAGACCGGGTGACGGTGGCGGCGTTCCTGGTCGAATGCCTGCGCCCCGACACCGCCTATCCGGTGCTGCTGATGTTCGGCGGTCAAGGCACGGGCAAGAGCTGCACGCACAGCATGTTGCGCAACCTGTTCGACCCGAATCAAGTGAACTTGCGCGCCGCACCGAAGACGGTTGAGGACATGTGGGTCGCCGCCCGTAGCTCGCACACGGTTTCGTATGAGAACCTTTCTCACCTGACGCCAGCGCAACAGGACGCGCTTTGCACCGTGGCGACGGGTGGCGGAGTGGCAACCCGGACCCTGTTCACGACTTGCGATGAGACGGTGATTCAGGTCAAGCGCCCTGTGATGTTGAACGGCATCGCGGCAGTGATTACCGCGCAGGATCTGATCGACCGCGCCATTCTGGTCGAGCTGCCTACGGTGACGCACCGCCGCACAGGTGGAGCCATTGAAGAGGCATTCAAGGCCGAACACCCGCGCATTGTCGGCGCCCTGCTTGACCTGTTCGTGTCGGCGCTGGCCGTGCTGCCGTCCGTCGATATTCCGGCGGAAAGACTGCCGCGCATGGCCGATTTCACGCTGCTGGGTGAAGCAGTGGCCCGCGTGCTGGGGAAGCAGCCGGGCGAGTTCCTGGCCGCCTACACCGCCATGCGTGTCGAGTCTGTACACCGCACGATTGAGGCGTCACCTGTCGGCGCGGCGTTGGTGGCGATGCTGGAGGCTCGCCCTCATGGGTTTGACGGCACCGTCAAGGATTTGATGCATACGCTTGGTGACTACCGCCCTACCGGCGAAGCGTGGCCGATGTCAGCAAAGGGCATGGGCGACGCGCTGCGCAGGCTCGCCACGTCCATGCGATTGATCGGGATCGACATCAAGGACCGGGGGCGCAGCAAACAAGGGTACTGCGTGCGAATCGCGCGCCTACCTGCCGAGACGGTGAAAGCCATCCCTGTTGCCACCCCCGCGACTGAGGAATTCTGAGAATGAGCCACGCTGCTGAACTGCTGAGTGAGCTGTCTGGCCGTGGCGTGTCGGTCACGGCTGGCACAGAGGGGCGCCTTCTTGTCGCTCCCGCCGATGTCCTGACCGACACCGACCGCGATCAGATCCGCGCCAACAAGCCCGCGCTGCTGGAACTGCTGCGCCGCCCGCCCGCCAACGATGCCAAGCGCAAGCCGGTACCGATGCCTTTCATCAAGGTGGATGTGCGGATGCTTTGCGGTCTGGACGATGCCGAGATTTCCCGGATGGCGCAGCGCGTCAACGTTGTCCGGCGAGCCGGCTACAGCCTGGATGACGCGGAGGTGATCGCCGATCGGCTGCTGATGAGGGACCGCACGGGGCTGGGTATGCATGCCTGCCTCGAATGCTCCCGCCTGTCTGCACGTCGCTGCACTGCTCGCCCGATTCAGTCGTTCGACCCCCGCGACTTGCACGAACTGCGCCACTGTCCGGTGTTCCTGCCGACGAGGGGTGCGTGATGGGTGCCGATCGCTGGCACCAGATGACCGCCACGCTGGCCGGTGACACGCTGGCGTTGCCGGCTGGTATTGGACAGTGCCGGCGCTTCCACAAAGCAACCGAAGCCGAACGCCAAGAGGCATTGCTTCTGCTGGTGTTTGAGAGGACGCCGGGTGGCAATTTCCGCAGCCTGCGAGCCGCTGCCGGCATCAAGTCGGCGGAATGAACCTAACGCCTTAAAAGGCCCGGTATCAATTGACGCCCGATGACTTGTTAAGCGACAATTACTGTATGAAAACACAGTATCAACGCCATGTTTGAAGAGCTATCGGCTTTGGTGGTGGGTGGCCTTCTGGCGTGGCTGGTGCTTCATCTGCTTGAACTGCTGGGGGTGTTGTGACGATGGCGAGACGATTCGAGGGCGTGCCGGTAGAGCGGCTGATTGCATCGGTGCCGACTGCATTGGTTGAGCAAATAGATTCCCTGCTGTGGGAAAACAGGCAACACCCGGCCCGCCGCTGCCGTTCGGAATACATCCGGCTTGCACTGGCTGAGAAGCTGGCCCGTGACCGTCGCAAGCTGATGATTACCAGCCGCGATTGCGCGCGCGCCCGCGACTCTGTAAAGGCGACTAAATGACTGCACGAAACTGGAACAGAGTTTTACCTATTCGCCTGCCGATGGTTGACCGAACCACGGGCATGGTCACGCGGGAATGGGTGCAGTTTCTCCTGTCGGACGGGCACAAGATTGGACGGGACTTCGACACTGCAGACGGCACCATTGCATCGATGTCTGTCGTCGTTGATGCCCAGTCCGTGCGCATCGCCGCACTTGAGGCCCGCGCCTTTTCGCAGGCTGCCCGTATCTCTGAGCTGCTGGACGCTGTAGACCTTCTCCGCGCTGACGTTGAGGCGCTCCAGTGCGCTCCCGTCGCCTACCTGACCCAACCATGACAGCACCCCTTCAATCCCCGCGCTTTGCTGCTTTTACCGACACGGGCGCACCCCTTGTCGGTGGCCTGCTGTGGACGATGGCATCGGGCACCACGACGCCCAAGGTCGCCTTTCAGGATGCCGCGCTGTCGATTGCACACACGACCAATCCAATTGTTCTCAATGCCCGTGGTGAGGCTTCTGTGTGGCTTGGTGAGGGTGCCTACCGCTTGCGCCTGACGGACTCGTCAGACCGTCTGCAATGGGACGTGGACGGCGTGACCGGTCCCGAGGCGCTGGGTACTGCCAAGACGCTGACAGACGCCCTGCGCGCCGACCTTGCTGGAGGTGGCGCAACTCAAGGCGCGGCAATGGTGACCCTGCGCGACCCGTCAAGCAGGTGGGCCGCTGTCAACCTGGAAGAGCTGGCCGGAGAAGTCGATTCCCGGCTGTCAACGCTCGCCATCGCCCAGTCCGGACACGGTAGCCGCCTGTCAACTGCTGAGGGCACGCTGACCGAGCAGGGTGCCCGGCTGGCTGCCGTTGAGGCGCTGGCCGCTGCTGCCGATGCATCCGGGTCGTTCACGCCGGTATTGGTAGGCGCGGCACAGTCCGGCACGGTGACAATGGCCGGACGCTGGGCACGCTCTGGAAAGCTGGCTGTCTGGTCGGTCACGGCCACGCCTGAGGCGGGAGGGAGCTACAGCAGCGCCGCAGGGTCCACGCGGATTGACGGCCTGCCATTCACGGCGCTGGCGATGCCGTCCGCCTTCTCGATTGCCTACGCCAACGGGGGCAACTTCGGCACGGGAGCCTTGACCACTACCGGCGCGGCGATGCTGCCGACATTCACGACACAGTCCAGCGCACACGGAACCGCAGTGTTCTCGGGGTCGTTCATCATCGCCTGACCCCGCACGATCCAACCGAGGCCCGCCGAGCGCGGGTTTTCTTTCGTCTGCCTGTCCGAGAGTTACAGGGTTCGAGGCGAGCGGGTTACATAGATCGACCCCTGATAAGCGGATCAACTAGCGATAACCCCGAATTATCAGTAGTGATGCAACATGGGTGTTGCGTGTAACTCATGAGGCACCTATCATTGCTGCAACTCCCCTGTTGCATAGGATGCTGACCAATGAAGCCCACCGATCCCGCCACCGTCGCCCGTGCCGTCGCACTGCGCCGCACGCATAGCCTGAAACAGATCGCCGATGAACTAGGCGTGTCGTCCGGAACCGTCAAGAGCTGGATGGCCCGCGCTGGTGTCCGGCTGGGCAACAACGAGGCGCTACGGGCACTGATGACCCTTCCGCCGATCAAGGCCAGCGAATCGACAGCCGTAGCACTGGCGCCCGAACTGCCGGCGCTGGAGGGTGTAACGGGTATTCCTGACGTTGACGCAATGCTGTGGCTGCGTGCCGTCATCGCCACCGAACACCCGGACCACATCGCCAAGGCACTAGAAGCAGTCAAGCGGATCAAGACGCCACCGAAGGAACTCGAAACCGCTTACATGATGTGGATTCGTGCCCGTCAGGGGGATATGGCCGCCGTCTTCGCTTCGATTGGGTTTGCTGACCTGAAGGCCGCAGCGAAGAAGGCGACCAAGGACGCGACCACCAGGGCCGAAGGGCTGGCGCGGTTTGGCACTGCCGCTGCACTGCTGGCGGATACCGAGGCTGAACAATTCTGCATTGAGACTCTGCACGGGCTTGATGGTGGCGGTACGCTTGACGGGATCGACCCCGCAGAGGTAGCGCAACGGTTCAAGGCCCGCCCCGATCTTCTGCCGATGACGCTGGACGACTGCCTGTTCGAGCTGGCATATTGGAATGACCTGTACCAACTGCGCCGCCCGCTTGATTACGTCGAGCACGCCCACGAGGTCTACGCCCGTGAACGGTTCGTCTTCGCGGAGCTGGCGCACATCCGACCCCGCACCAAGGCGGAGGCAATCGACGTGCTGCGCTTTCTCGCTGAGGACGGGGAGGACCGCATGGACGATGAACACACGCAGGCGATTCTTGAGAACCTGATCGCGTGACCCTGCGAGCGGGGACGGTGCAGAACTGCACAGACCCCACCCTAGTTTCAATCGAGGGTCGCATTCCTGTGACGATCACAGGTTTCATGCCGTCGCCCCTTTCACGACTTGCCCGTTTTAGGGGTCGGTCCAATTCTGGGCATACCCTCAATTACCGGGGAATCTGGTAAATCGTGAGCGACCAGCGGTCCCCCGTCAGGCAACCCTGATCAGTCCGGGCCTTGCGGCGGCTGCCAGCGATGAGGCAGCAAGTCGTCGATGCGGCTGTTGAGGTGGGAGGGCAGCCGAGCGAGCACGTCGCGCAGATAGGCCCA
>NZ_JANPAB010000036.1:0-18433 GCF_031429695.1 Sphaerotilus sp. | reverse complement strand
GCAGGTGGTGGAGTTGCAGGTGCGGGCCGCAGTGCTCAACCGCTTCACCCACTTGGGCACCCCGGTGACGCGGGCTGTGGCGTAACTCCGTCTGGGGTCAGGGGAAACTCAGCCTCGGCTGGGTTATGCAACAAAGCCCTTTCACACTGATCATGCAGCACTGTAATCGTTCGATTACATCGCCGTCAATCGCAGGCCGCTTGTTTCGCTCCCAACGCTGACTCCCCCACGGGAAAGTGCCCTGCCCCCCCGGCCCGCCGCGCCCTAGCATCCTCTGCATCAAGGCCAGACATCAGAGGACACACACCATGCGCTGGGGTTTCATCGGAGCAAGCAACATCGCCGAGCGGGTCATCCCGTCGCTGCGCAAGATCGCCGGGCAGGAGCTGGTCGCCGTCTGCTCGCGCAACGCCGCGCGGGCCGCGCAGTTCGCCGCACAACAGGGCCTCGCCAGCGCCCACACCGACCTCGCCGAGATGCTGGCCCTCGGGCTGGACGCCGTCTACATCAGCTCGACCAACGAGCAGCACGCCGGGCAGACCCTCGCCGCGCTCGACGCCGGCTGCCATGTGCTGTGCGAGAAACCGCTGGCCATGTCGCTGTCCGACGCTGCGCAGATGATCGACCGCGCCCAGGCCGTGGACCGCGTGCTCGCCACCAACCACCACCTGCGCGCCTCGGCGCTGCACGGTCTGGTGCGCCAGAGGGTCGCGGACGGCGCCATCGGCCGCGTCCACGGCGTGCAGGTCTCGCACGCCGTCTTCCTGCCGCCGCACCTGCAGGGCTGGCGCATCGACGCGCCCGGCGCAGGCGGCGGCGTGGTGCTGGACATCCTCGTGCATGACGCCGACCTGCTGCGCTTCCTGCTGCAGACCGAGCCACAGCGCATCACCACCGTCACCCGCCAGCACGGCCTCGGCCACGGCACGGTCGAGGACAGCGCCATGAGCCTGATCGAGTTCGACGGCCCCGGCGGCGGCATCCTCGCCCAGACCCACGAGTCCTTCGTCGCCCAGCACGCCGCGACCCGGCTGCACGTCCTCGGCACCGAAGGCGCGCTCTACGCCGAAGGCTCGCTGACACAGGCCGGCGGCGGGCGCCTGTGGCTGCGCGATGCCAGCGGCGAGCGCGAAATCGCCGTGCCGACCGTCGATCTGTACGAGATCGGCTGCGGCGCATTCGTGCGGGCCTGCGCGGGCGACGGCGCGCCGCTGGCCACGGGCGTGGATGGCGAACGCTCGATGGCCATCGCCCTCGCCGGACTCGCCAGCGCCAGCAGCGGGCGCTCGGTGCAGATCGACTGAACCTCAAGGAGTCCCCCATGGAAACCTGGATGCACGACATCCCCGGCGCCGTGCGCGCCAGCCAGCGGCAATTGCGCAGCGACATCCCCAACCTCGCCGGCCGCTACGCCCGCCTGACCGAGGCACTGAACGACGAGGTCTCGGCCATCCGCAGCGAGATGGCGAGCGGCCACGCCGTCCCCGAGATCGCGTATGCCGACATCGCCGCCGGCCGCGTCTCGCCGGCCGACGTGGCCCGTGTCCACCGCCGCGGCTGCGCGGTGATCCGCGGCGTGTTCGACCCGGCGCAGATCGCCGAATGGAACGACGAGGTGGTGCGCTACATCGACGAGGTGGGCTACCTGCTGCGCATGCAGGACAAGGCCGGACTCGACAAGTATTTCAGCGCGCTGGCCGCCGGTCGGCCGCAGATCTTCAGCCTCTACTGGTCCAAGCCGCAGATGCAGGCCCGCCAGCATCCGAACCTGGCCACCGCCCGCTCGTGGCTGAACCGACTGTGGACCTTCGAGAAGACCGGCCCGGACGGCAGCGTCACCCGCTTCTTCGACCCCGACCGCCAGTTCAACTACGCCGACCGCATCCGCCGCCGCGAAGCGGGCGACTCGACGCTCGGCCTGTCGCCGCACTCGGACGGCGGCTCGGTGGAACGCTGGTGCGAGCCGACGTTCCGCCACCTGTACCGCGAGGTCCTGCAGGGCAATCCGCTGGCGTTCGACCCCTTCGACGCCGAGGGCCGCACGCTGACCAGGGAAATCCCCTCGCCCGCCGTCTGCTCCGCCTTCCGCACCTTCCAGGGCTGGACCGCGCTGACCCGCCAAGGCCCCGGCGACGGCACGCTCAAGCTGGTGCCGATCGCCCGCACGATGCCGTGGATGCTGCTGCGGGCGCTGCAACCCGATGTGCCCGAGGGCGATCTCTGCGGCGCGCAACCCGGCCGGGCGCTGGGTGCGTCGGCACAGTGGCACCCCGAGCTGCTCGCCGGGCTGGTGTCGATCCCCGAGGTGCAGCCGGGCGACACCGTCTTCTGGCACTCGGACATCATCCACGCCGTCGAGAACCAGCACACCGGCAGCGGCTACAGCAACGTCATCTACATCGGCGCGGCGCCCTGGTGCGACAAGAACGCCCGCTTCGCCGAACGGCAGGCCGCGGCCTTCCTCGCCGGTCGCAGCAGCCCCGATTTCGCCCCCGAAGACTACGAACTCGACTTCACCGGCCGCGCCACGCCGGCCGATCTCAGCCCGCTGGGTCTGCAGCAGATGGGACTGGCGCCATGACTGGAACTGCGTCGCCCGCCTTCCGCACACCCGACTTCCTGCTCGGCCACATCCGCCACACGCTGGCGTTCTACGACGGCCGCTGCATCGACCCGACGGGCGGTTTTTTCCACTTCTTCAAGGACGACGGCACCGTCTACGACACGCGCACGCGCCACCTCGTCAGCAGCACGCGCTTCGTCTTCAACCACGCGATGGCGTACCGGCGCTTCGGCAATCCGGCCTACCAGGAAGCGGCGCGCCACGGCCTGCGTTTCCTGCACGACGCCCACGCGCAGCCCCAGGGCGGCTACGCCTGGCAGCTCGACTGGGACGGCGAGCGCCAGACCGCGACGGTGCAGGACGGCACCAACCACTGCTACGGCCTCGCCTTCGTGCTGCTGGCGCACGCCCACGCGCTGATGGCCGGGATCGACGAGGCCCGCGCCGGGCTGGACGCGACGTTCGAGCTGATGGAGCAGCGTTTCTGGGAACCCGCGCACGGCCTCTACGCCGACGAGGCGACGCCGGACTGGCAGGTCGGCCCCTACCGCGGCCAGAACGCCAACATGCACAGTTGCGAGGCGATGATCGCTGCCTTCGACGCGACGCAAGACCCGCGTTACCTCGACCGCGCCCTGACGCTGGCCACCTCGGTCACGCAGCGACTGGCCGGGCGGTCGGGCGGGCTGGTCTGGGAGCACTACCGCCCCGACTGGTCGGTCGATCCCGACTACAACCGCGACGACAAGACCAACATCTTCCGCCCCTGGGGTTTCCAGACCGGGCACCTCACCGAGTGGGCCAAGCTGCTGCTGCAACTGGAGGTGCATCTGCTGCGGCGACAGGCCACGTCCGGCGACGCGGTGCCCGCGTGGATCGTCCCCACCGCCCGGCACTTCTTCGACACCGCCATGCACCACGGCTGGGACGACACGCACGGCGGCCTCGTCTACGGCTTCGCGCCGGGGGGCGAGGTGTGCGATGCGGACAAGTACTTCTGGGTGCAGGCCGAGAGCTTCGCCGCCGCCGCGCTGCTGGCCGTGCGCACGGGCGACGCGGCGTACTGGCAGTGGTATGACCGGATCTGGGCCTACAGTTGGGCGCACATGGTCGATCACGTCCACGGCGCCTGGTACCGCATCCGCACGCCCGACAACCGCGCCTACTCCGACGAAAAAAGCCCCGCCGGCAAGACCGATTACCACACGATGGGCGCTTGCTGGGACGTGCTGCGCGGCCTCGGCGCCTGACGGACACGGAAAGTTATCCACAAGGTTATCCACATGCTGCGCCACCTCGTGCTGCTCAAGTTCAAGCCGGACACCGCACCGGCCGCCATCACCGACATCACCTCGGCCTTCCACGCACTGCGCTCGGCGATCGACACCGTGCGTGCCCTCGAATCCGGCACCGATGTCAGCCCGGAAGGGCTGGCGCGCGGCTACACGCACGCCTTCCTGCTGACCTTCGACGACCCGGCCGGCCGCGACCACTACCTGCCGCACCCGACGCACCAGGCGTTTGTCGCGCGCCTGCAGCCGCTGCTCGACGATGTACTGGTGCTCGACTACGCCACGGACGGCGGCTGACCAGGATGTGGTCCTCCCTGCGTGCCCTGCCCCGCACCGTCTGGCTGATCGGGCTGATCAGTCTGGTCAACGATGCCGCCTCCGAGATGCTGTATCCGCTGATCCCGCTCTACCTGTCGTCGGTGCTGATGGCCGGACCACGCACGCTCGGCCTGATCGAGGGCATCGCCGAGGCGACCGCCAGCCTGCTCAAGCTGTTCTCGGGCGCGGTGGTGGACCGCACGCAGCGCGCCAAGCCATGGATCGTGTTCGGCTACGGGCTGGCCGGGATCGGGCGACCACTGGTGGCGCTGGTGACGGGCTGGCCGGGGCTGCTGCTGCTGCGCTTCGCCGACCGGGTCGGCAAGGGCCTGCGCACCTCGCCGCGCGACGCCCTGCTGGCCGCGAGTATCGGCCCCGAGCGGCGCGGCCTCGCCTTCGGGCTGCACCGGGCGATGGACAACGCGGGCGCCGTCATCGGCCCGCTGCTGGCCGCGGCGCTGCTCGCGTCCGGCATGGCGCTGAAGGACGTGTTCGTGTGGTCGATCGTGCCGGCAGTGCTGTGCCTGGTGCTGGCGCTCGGCCTCCAGGAGCCGACACAACCGCCGGCCGCCCTGCGCAAGCCCTTCGACTGGCGGCTGCGCGACATGCCGCCCGCCTTCCGGCGCTATCTGGTGGTGGTCGCGCTGTTCACGCTGGGCAATTCGTCGAACATGTTCCTGCTGCTGCGCGCGCGGGAACTCGGCCTGCCGCAGGCGCAGGTGCCGCTGCTGTGGGCGGGAGTGTCGGCGGTGGCGATGGTGCTGTCGACACCGCTGTCGGCGCTGTCGGACCGCTTCGGGCGGATGCGGCTGCTGGTGGGCGGTTATGTCGCCTATGCCGGCGTCTATGCCGCGCTGGGGGTGGTGACCCACGCCGGCCTCGGCCTGTTCGCGGCATTTGCGGCCTACGGGGTGTTCCTCGCCGCGACCGAGGGGGTCGAGAAAGCGATGGTCGCCGACCTCGCACCCGCCGATGGCCAAGGCACCGCTTTCGGCTGGTTCAACCTGACAGTCGGGCTGATGCTGCTGCCGGCGTCGGTCGTGTTCGGGGCGGCCTACCAGTCGGCAGGCCCGGGCGCAGCGTTTGCGTTTGCGGGCGGCTGCGCGCTGTTGGCGGCCGGTCTGCTGGTCGGATGGGTCCGACCCGCCATGCCGGCGCGCTGACGGCCCTCGACTCAGGCAGCGAGCGCCACCGCAGCAGACTCCGCACCGGCCGCCAGCGCCGCTGTACAGCCCAGCACCCGGCCTTCCATCACCGCCGGTACCGGCACGTCCATCAAGGCCAGCAAGGTCGGCGCCACGTCCAGGTTGGTGCAGTCCGGCAAGCGCACACCGCTGCGCACCCCGGCACCATAGAACGCCAGCAGCCCGTCGATGTGGTGCATTCCCTGCTTGACCGTGGGCGCATCCACCGCCATCAGCGCGTCGATCGGATACCCCGTCGGATCCACCGCGGCACCCTGCGGAAAGAAATACCGCCAATCCCGCTGGTCCTGCGTCAGGCCGAGCGGGGTCAGCGTCAGGATGGCGTCGGTTTCCTGCACCACGAACGACGCCTCGCGCTGTACAGCATCTTCACCGCGCTGGCGATAGGCCATATCGAACGCAGTTTTCACCGCCAGGCGGCGCACGGGATCCTCAATGCGCAAATTCCACTGCGGCACCATCGTCGGTACCACATCGGAAATGCCCGCTCGACCGACCACAGCCAGCAGGGCGTCAATGTCACGGATCCGAACAATGACTTTGCCAGCCTTGTAACGGTCGCTGACAAAAGGCTGCTGGCCCATGCTCGATGCCACCACCAGCACGGTATCCTGATCCAGCAAATTCATTGCCCGCCCGATCAGCTCATCACACAGCCGATACCCTTCCGGCACGGCCTCGCCATACTGCAGACGCTCTTCGGCAGACGCCTTGACCGGAAACACCGCATCGTCCCAGGCACGCCAGTAATGGTGCATGAAATGCGCGGCATGGTTGCTGTGCCAGGTGGCGTAATCCGGGCGCTCCTTGCGGTAGAGCGACGCGAAAATGTCGAAATTCAGGCGCGGCTGCAGGCAGACCCGGCGCCAGCGCTGCCCCGATTGCAGCCGCTCGCGCACCAGCTGGGTCGCCACATGGGCCATGGTGCCCAGGCTGAGACCCATGCCGATCAGCGAGGCTGCAGTTCCGGCGTTTTCAGCGAGAGTGGGCGCTTGCATTGTCTTGTTGTGCACCTGCGTGTAGCGCCGGTTGACGGCCTGCACGGGTGCCAGACGGGGCGGGTGTGTCTCGTTGCCTGGGGCAAATGGTCCGGGCACCACAAACCCGTTGAGCGGCGGCGGCGGGTACGAGCTGATACTCCCGAACACCCCCACCTTGCGTCCCGCGTCGGCGGCATATTGCCAGGTGCGCGGTGCGCTGATGGAGTCCGACGACTGCTCCAGCACCGATGCGCCATGCACGGCGGGAGAAACCCCGGTGTGCAAGGTGACCCAGGTAATCCAAGGGTCCAGCAGCGGCGAGCGCTCCACCGCGGATTGAACTGCCCACGTGCCCTGTTTTTTCAGTTTTATGAAATTGGGCAGAAAACCCCCGCCCCTTTGTTCGATCAATCGGTCGATCACACGCCAATTGATTTCATTCAATTCAAGCAACAATACTTTTTTCGCAACACCCACGACAACCCCCTCGGGAACAAGAACCGATGTAAGCATTTGATACTCAACACGGCACATTGCACAGTGGCATTTGTCACTAGACGTTGTGGTATTCCATTCCAACGGCCACCGCTGGAATTTCTCGAATAACAAAAACCAGCAAATACAGAAAAACAAATACCCGCTATTTTATTCGCTCCCACACCCGGGGCGGCAGAACATCACGTCCGAAAACGGCGAGTCACCGCCGGCAGCCTGTGGATAATCCGCCGGATGCAGACCCCCGATGCCGCCACGCTGTATGCCGCCCTTGTCGCCCGTGACCGGCGTTTCGACGGGCGCTTCTTCGTCGGCGTGACCTCCACGGGCATCTACTGCCGCCCGGTCTGCAGCGTGCGCACCCCCAAGGCAGAACACTGCCGATTCTTTGCGCACGCCGCCGCCGCAGAGGCCGGTGGTTTTCGCCCCTGTCTGCGTTGCCGGCCCGAGCTGGCACCCGGACGCTCGTCGCTCGACGCACCCTCCCGCCTTGCGTGGGCCGCGGCACGGCGCATCGAGGCCGGCGATCTCGACAGCGCCGGTCTGGTCGGCCTGGCCGGGCAACTCGGCATTACCGACCGCCATCTGCGCCGCGTGTTCGGTGCGGCCTTCGGCGTCAGCCCGATCGACTATGCGCAAACACAGCGGCTGCTGCTGGCCAAGCGGCTGCTGGCGGACACGGCGCTGCCCGTGACCGAGGTGGCACTGGCCGCAGGCTTCGGCAGCCTGCGCCGGTTCAACACCCTGTTCCGCAGCCGCTACGGCCTCACACCGCGCACCATGCGCCGCGCCACCGACCCGGCCGCCGCGGACGTGGCCGGCAGCTTGCGGTTCGAGTTGGCGTTTCGCCCACCGTTCGACTGGACCGGTTTGCTGGACTTCCTCGCCGCACGCTGCGTGCGGGGCGTCGAAGAGGTGGTCGCCGCCGGCGCCACCTCCGCCGGCCTGTACCGCCGCACTCTGCGGCTCGGCAGCGGCGACGCAGCGCAAACCGGCTGGCTCGCCGTGACACTGGCACCCGCCGCGCGCCATGCCGTGGTGCTGACCGTGTCACCGGGATTGCAGCGGGTGTTGCCCGCGGTGCTGGCCAGGGTGGGCCGGCTGTGCGACCTGAGCTGCGATCCCCTGGCGGTCGCGCACGGCCTCGGGCCGCTGGCGGCGGGTGCGCCCGGTCTGCGCGTGCCCGGTGCGATCGACGGATTCGAGGTGGCGGTGCGGGCCGTGCTGGGGCAGCAGGTCAGCGTGAAGGCTGCCCACACACTGGCCGGCCGGCTGGTCGAGGCCTTCGGCGAAGCCACCCCCACGCCCTTCGCCGCGCTGCACCACCTGTTTCCCACACCAGCGCGGCTGGCCGCACTCGATCCCGCCGCGCTCGCCGCCCTGGGTATCGTGCGCAGCCGGGCTGCGGCACTGGTGGCGCTGGCCCGTGCCGTCGCGTCCGGCGCACTCGACCTCGGCCCCTGCACCGATCTGGACGCGACGCTGGCCCGTCTGCAGGGACTCCCCGGCATCGGCCCGTGGACAGCCCAGTACATCGCCCTGCGCGCCCTTGGCTGGCCCGATGCCTGGCCGAGCGGCGACGTGGTGCTGCGCAAGGCACTTGGTGGTGTCACCAGCGCCCAGGCCGACACGCTGGCGCAGGCCTGGCGGCCATGGCGCAGCTACGCGACGCTGCATCTGTGGCGCGGGGCCAGCGCGCCACCACCCCCACTCTCGAACCAGGAATCGACATGAAACCAATCACATACTGGACAACTTTGTCAACACCGCTCGACACCATGCTGCTGGCCGCCTCCAAGGTCGGTTTGCAGGGCACCTGGTTCGTCGGTCAACGCCATTTCGGCGGTCCTGCCGAGGACTGGCAGCGCAGCGACCTGCACCCGTTGCTGTGCGAAACCGCCGCGCAATTGAGCGCCTGGTACGCCGGCCAACGCCGCACGTTCGACCTGCCGCTGGCCCCGATCGGCACCCCGTTCCAGCAAGCGGTCTGGGCCGAACTTGCCCGCATCGCCCACGGCAGCACACGGACCTACGGCGAGCTTGCCGCGTCGCTCGGACGCCCGACGGCCTCCCGTGCCGTGGGCGCAGCGACCGGGCGCAATCCGCTGTCGATCATCATCCCCTGCCACCGCCTCGTTGGCCGCGACGGCACACTCACTGGCTATGCGGGTGGTCTGGACCGCAAACGGGCATTGCTCGCCTTTGAATCGGGAGCCCCTCTTGAAGCCGCGTGACATCGCCGATCTGATCCTGCTTGCCGCGCTCTGGGGCGGCTCGTTCCTGTTCATGCGCTACGCCGCACCGGCCTTTGGTGCGCTGCCACTGATGTGGCTGCGCGTGGCCATCGCCACCGTCTGCCTGCTGCCGCTGCTCATCTGGCGCGGTCAGGTGGCCGCGCTGCGCGAGCGGATCGGCGTGGTGACGGTAATGGGCCTGTTCAACAGTGCGATCCCATTTGTCCTCATCGCCTGGGCAACGTTGTCGATCACGGCGGGATTGGCATCGATCCTGAATGCCACCGTGCCGATCATGACTGCATTGATCGGCGCCGTCTGGCTGCGCGACCGGCTGGGCACGGGGCGGGTGGCGGGGCTGGTGATCGGCATGGCGGGGGTCGTGCTGCTGGCCGCCGACAAGGCCGATTTCAAGCCGGGGGGCTCGGGCTGGGCGCTGCTGGCCATGCTGGCCGCGACCGCCTGCTACGGCTTCGCAGCCAACTTCACCAAGCGGCACCTCACCGGTGTGCCACCGATGGTCAACGCCGCCGGCTCGCAGATCGTCTCGACCGTCGCGCTGACGCCATTTGCACTGTGGGCCTGGCCAGCACGGACGCCGGGCGGGCTGGCGTGGGGCGCGGCACTGGCACTCGGCATCGGCTGTACCGCCATCGCCTACGTGCTGTTCTTCCGGCTCATCGAGCGTGTCGGCGCGTCGCGGGCGGTGACGGTGACGTTCCTGGTGCCGGTATTCGGGACACTCTGGGGCGCGCTGTTCCTGGGTGAAGCCGTGACGGGCCCGATGCTGGTCGGGGGAGCCGTCGTGCTGGTCGGAACGGGGCTGTCCACAGGGGTGATTCGATGGCCTGGTCGCCATTGATTTTGTTTCAATTTATTACAAATAACCCGCACAAGTTGCCAAAAAATCACAGATTGCCCGTTCTGCATGATCAGCAAAATTGAACGGTTTTTCATTTGCTGATCATTCGTTCATTCCTCGGAAAATAGGGCAATGAACGACGCCCTGACCACCTTGCTCCAACGGTTTGCACTGAACGCCGACACGATCCGCCCGACACCGCTGTCAGCACCGCTCACCCCTGACACCGACCTTCCCCACCGCCCTGGCTGGCTGCACCTGCTGCTGCGCGGGCCGGTACAGATCGAGCCTCACCAGGCGTTGCTGCAGCCAGCGCTGATCTGGCTACCGGCACCCGCCGCCCACACGCTGCGCGCGCTGAGTGACAGCGGCGCCACGCTGCTGAGCGCGCCGGTGCGCTTCGGCGATCCGGCGCTGAATCCGCTGATCGGCGCGCTGCCGCCGCTGATCGTGGTGCCGCAACGCGAGATGCCACGCCCGATGGCGGCAACCTGGGCACTGCTGGTCAGCGAATACGAGGCTGGCGCCAGCGCACACGGCGAAGTGCTGACGCGGCTGGCCGAGGTGCTGCTGCTGCAGGTCCTGCGTCAGGCGGTGGACAAGGCCTGCGGGCGGGTCGGCCTGCTCGGTGCACTGGCCGACGCGCGGCTGCGGCGGGTGCTGGATGCGGTCCACACGCGCCCGGAAGCACCGTGGACGCTGCAGACGATGGCGTCAGAAGCAGGCCTGTCGCGCACCGTGCTGGCGACCCAGTTCCGGGCCGTGGTCGGTGTGCCACCGGGCGATTACCTGACCGACTGGCGGTTGCGCGTGGCACGCACGCTGCTCGCACAGGGGTGGCCGGTGAAGCAGGTTGCCGAGGCGGTCGGCTACACCTCGCCCGCAGCGCTGACGCGGGTGTTCACGCAGCGGCTCGGGGCGCCGCCGACCCATTGGTGGACGGCGTGACCACAGCCCGCGTTGCCGCAGAGGTCACATGCCCGCTTTGGCACTCGGCCGCGCGTTGATGCGGTCGCGCCAGTCCTGCAGATGCGTCAAACCGGCGTCGCTCGGCCGGAAGCGCATCAGCCCACGCGCGAACTCGATCGCGCAGAACGCCGTGATGTCCGCGATGGTGAAACGCTCGCCCGCCCAATACGGCCGCGACGCAAGTTCCACGTCGAACACCCGCAGCAGGTCCGGCAGCTTCCCGGCTTGCGACTGGCCGAACTCGGGAAACTGCGGCTGCTCCAGCGGCGCGAGTCCCGGATGCACATGGCGGATCCAGTTCGCGATCGGCAGCAGGCAGTAGAACTCGGCGCGCCGGTCGTGCATCTCGATGAAGGCGCGCTCCTCGGCATCGACGCCCATCAGGTTCGGTTCGGGGTGGTGCCCCTCGAACCAGGTGCAGATGGCGCGGGTCTCACTGAGGAAACGCCCGTCATCGAGTTCCAGCACCGGCACGCGGGACACCGGGTTCTTGGCCAGGAACTCCGGCGTGCGGTGCTCCTGCGTGTTGATCGCCACCGGCGCGGTCTCGATCGACAGGCCCTTCTCGGCGAGGAACATCTGGACACGGCGCGGGTTCGGGGCGCGGGGGGCGATGTGCAGTTTCACGTGGAACACTCCGGTCGGTTGAGGCGCGCCACCCGACGCGGCGCGCACCTGCAGCATGGCGCAGATTCAGCCCGGCAGCGTCAGGTCTTCCATGCGGGCGAGCCAGTGCATCGCCTGCTCGCGGTGGTCGCCGCACATCTCCGCACTCGGTTTCAGCCTGCCACACACCGCGGGCCGCTCCGGCTGGCCAAAGATCCGGCAGCGCAGATCGTCATCCAGTTGCAGACAGGGCACCCCGGCCGGCTTGCCGTTCGGCATCCCCGGAATCGGGCTGGAGATCGAGGGCGCAATGCAGCAGGCGGCGCAGCGGGGACGGCATTCCATGGTGGACCGATCGTGCCACACTGACCGCCTCCCAGACCTGCCGCGGCCCGTCCGCTGTTCCACGTGAAACACCCCCAATACAACCCCGCCCTCGACAACCCGCCGCTGACCGAAGTGGAGATGGACGAACTCGACCAGTTGCTGCTGTCGGCCGCATCGGACGAGTCGGTCATGGACATGGAAAGCCTCGACGGCTACCTCACCGCCTTGCTGCTGACGCCGACGCTGCCCGACGCCGACGTCTGGGTGCCCGGCCTGTGGAACAGCGACGACCCGGAAAGCTCGCCCTTCGCCAGCGGCAAGCAGACCAAGCGCGTCGTGCAGCTCGCGCTGCGCCACCTCGCCTCGATCGACCGGCAGCTGAAGGAAGGCCCGGACACGCTGGAGCCGCTGTTCGGCATCGCCGAGATCCCCGGCAGCGACGACGCCTCGGACGTGGTAGTGGACGCGGAGCTGTGGTGCATCGGCTTCCTGCATGCAGCCGCACTGACGCCGGACCACTGGAACGCGATGTTCGACGATCCGGAACTGGCCGACCAGCTCGCCCCGATCATCCTGCTCGGCGGTGACCCGGACAGCATGACGCCGGAGCAGGTGGAGATGATCGCGTCGTCCGAAGCCCGCGATGCACTGAGTCGGCTGGTGCCGGAAGCGGTCTCTGCGTTGTACGCACGCGCAGTCGCAGCACGAAACTAAAATCGAGGTTTGTCCGCGCGCCCCGCGCGGACACCCTGTCCTCACTCGGAGCGCCCGATGCTCTACCCCGAAACATTTGACGTCATCGTCGTCGGTGGCGGCCATGCCGGCACCGAAGCCGCACTCGCCGCGGCCCGCATGGGCAGCCGCACGCTGCTGCTCACCCACAACATCGAGACGCTCGGCCAGATGAGCTGCAACCCGTCGATCGGCGGGATCGGCAAGGGTCATCTGGTGCGGGAGATCGATGCACTCGGCGGTGCGATGGCCGCAGCGACGGACGAATCGGGCATCCAGTTCCGCATCCTGAATTCGAGCAAGGGCCCGGCCGTGCGCGCCACCCGGGCACAGGCCGACCGCATCCTCTACAAGGCCGCGATCCGCCACCGCCTGGAAAACCAGCCGAACCTGTGGATCTTCCAGCAAGCGGTGGACGACCTGATGGTGGAAGGGGACCGCGTGGTCGGCGCCGTGACGCAGATCGGCATCCAGTTTCGCGCCGCTGCGGTGGTGCTGACGGCGGGCACCTTCCTCGACGGCAAAGTCCACGTCGGCCTGAACAACTACCCGGCAGGCCGTGCGGGTGATCCGCCGGCGGTGAGCCTGTCGGCGCGGCTGAAGGAGCTGAAGCTGCCGCAAGCCCGGCTGAAGACCGGCACGCCGCCGCGCATCGACGGCCGTTCGATCGACTTCTCGAAGTGCGTCGAGCAGCCCGGCGACCTCGATCCGGTGCCCGTGTTCAGCTTCCTCGGCAACGCCGCGCAGCACCCCCGGCAAGTCCCCTGCTGGATCACGCACACCAACCAGCAGACCCACGACATCCTGCGCACCGGCTTCAACCGCAGTCCGATGTTCACGGGTGTGATCGAAGGCGTCGGGCCGCGCTACTGCCCGTCGATCGAGGACAAGATCAACCGCTTCGCCGACAAGGACTCGCACCAGATCTTCCTCGAACCGGAAGGGCTGACCACGCACGAGTTCTACCCGAACGGCATCTCGACCTCCCTGCCCTTCGACATCCAGCTCGCCGCCGTGCGCACGATGGCGGGGCTGGAGAACGCCTACATCCTGCGGCCCGGCTACGCGATCGAGTACGACTACTTCGACCCCCGCGAGCTGAAGAGCACCTTCGAATCGAAGGCGATCGGCGGGCTGTATTTCGCCGGCCAGATCAACGGCACGACCGGCTACGAAGAAGCCGCTGCGCAGGGCCTCTACGCGGGCGCCAACGCCGCGCTGCAGGTCCAGGGCAAGGACGCACTCACCTTCGGCCGCGACCAGGCGTACCTCGGCGTGCTGGTGGACGACCTGATCACCAAGGGCGTGACCGAGCCGTACCGCATGTTCACGAGCCGCGCCGAGTTCCGCCTGCAACTGCGCGAGGACAACGCCGACCTGCGCCTGACCGAACTCGGCCGCAACGTCGGGCTGGTGGACGATGTGCGCTGGGATGCATTCAACCGCAAGCGGGACGCTGTTTCACGTGAAACACAGCGCCTGAAGAGCACCTGGGTTCGCCCGGCCACGCTGCCAGCCGCGGACAGCGAACGTCTGCTCGGCAAGGCGATCGAGCACGAATACAACCTCACCGACCTGCTGCGCCGCCCCGGCATCACCTTCGACACGGTGGCCGAGGTGCTGGTGATCGCCCATCCGGGTGCCGTGGTTTCACGTGAAACACTGCGGGCCGAACTCGGTGAAACGCTGGCCGACGCGGTGATCGAGCAGCTCGAAATCGCCACCAAGTACGCCGGCTACATCGACAAGCAGAACGACGAGGTGCAGCGCGCCAGCGCCTACGAACACCTGAAGCTGCCGAAGGATCTGGACTACGGGCAGGTCACGGCGCTGTCGATCGAGGTGCGCCAGAAGCTCACGCGCCACCAGCCGGAGACGCTGGGCCAAGCCTCGCGGATTTCAGGGGTCACGCCGGCGGCGATCTCGCTGCTGCTGGTGCATCTGAAGAAACACCGGATGCAGGGGTTCGCCCATGCAGCATGACCTGATCGCAGGGGCCGCGGCGCTCGGCTGCCCGTTGACGGACGCCGAAGCGGATCGGCTGCTTGCTTACCTCGACCTGCTGGCGCGCTGGAACAAGGTCTACAACCTGACCGCCTTGCGCGACCCGGCGCAGATGCTGACGCACCACCTGCTGGACAGCCTGGCGGTGATGGCGCCGATGCGCAGACACACGGGCGGCACGGCGGTGTCGGTGATGGACGTGGGCAGTGGGGGTGGACTGCCGGGGGTTGTCATCGCGACCACCCAGCCGAACGCCGCCGTCACCTGCGTGGACACGGTGCAAAAGAAGGTGACGTTCGTGCGCCAGGTGGCGGCCGAGCTGCGCCTGCCGAACCTGCTCGCCCGCCACACCCGCGTCGAAGCGATCACCGACACGCAGTGGCCGCTGATCACTGCCCGCGCCTTCGCCTCGCTGCCAGACATCGTGACGCTGACACGCCCGCTGCTGGCGCCGGGCGGCGTGTGGATGGCGATGAAGGGCCAGCACCCGGCCGACGAGATCGCGGCACTGCCCGGCGATGTCGAGGTGTTCCACGTGGAACCGCTGCAAGTGCCGGGCCTGAACGCGGAACGCTGCATCGTCTGGATGCGGCTGCGGCCACCCACCACAGGGCTCTGAATCATGTTCGGTATCGCGGATTTCGGCGCCTTCTGTGTCGCCATCGTCGTGCTCCTGGCGTTGCCGGGGCCAGGCACTTTCGCACTGCTGGGCGCCACGTCCAAGGGTGGATTCCGGGGTGGCGCGGCAGCGACGTTCGGGGTGATCGTCGGGGACCAGATCCTGCTGTGGCTGGCAGTCGCCGGTGTGGCGGCGCTGCTGGCGGCGCATCCAGCGGTGTTCGACGGGGTGCGCTGGGCCGGCGCGGGCTACCTCGGCTGGATGGGCCTGAAGCTGCTGTTCGCGCGCACAGGCGAATCCGCCAGCCCGGTACAGATCGCCCCGCGCCACTACGCCCGGCAGGCGCTGCTGATCACGCTGCTGAACCCGAAGGCGATCGTGTTCTACATGGCCTTCTTCCCGCTGTTCATCGACCCGGCCACGCACCGCGGCATTCCCACCTTCGCCGCGATGGCCGTGACCGTCGCCGTGATCACCGCCGCGTGGTGCCTCACGCTGTGCGCGTTCGCCGATGCGATCGCCGCCAAGGTGCGCGCACACCGGCGCATCGGAGCGGCGTTGCAGCGATTCGCCGGGCTGTGCATGATCGGATTCGGCCTGCGCCTGATACGCTCCTGATCGCCCTACGCCCTCCCCTTCGACCCGACCCACGGCCCGAGCGCCCGCACCCACATGGCCAAGATCTTCTGCATCGCCAACCAGAAAGGCGGCGTCGGCAAGACGACCACCACCGTCAACCTGGCCGCCGGGCTGGCGAAGATCCAGCAGCGTGTGCTGCTGATCGACCTCGATCCGCAGGGCAATGCGACCATGGGTTCGGGCATCGACAAGCGGGCGCTGGCACTGACGGTCTATGACGTGCTGCTCGGTTCGGCCACAGTGCGCGAGGCACGGCAGACACCCCCCAAGGTCGGCTACGACGTGCTGGGCGCCAACCGCGAGCTGGCCGGCGCCGAGGTGGAACTGGTCAACCTGGAGCACCGCGACCGCCGCCTGAAAGCCGCATTGACCGAGGTGCTGGACGACTACGACTTCATCCTGATCGACTGCCCGCCGTCCCTGAGCCTGCTGACGCTCAATGGCCTGACCTGCGCGCACGGCGTGGTGGTGCCGATGCAGTGCGAGTACTTCGCGCTGGAAGGACTGTCGGATCTGGTGAACTCGATCAAGCAGGTCCACGCAAACATGAACCGCGACCTGAGCATCATCGGCCTGCTGCGGGTGATGTTCGACCCGCGCATCACGCTGCAGCAGCAGGTCAGCGAACAGCTGCAGGCGCACTTCGGCGACAAGGTGTTCCAGACCATCATCCCGCGCAACGTGCGGCTGGCCGAGGCCCCCAGCTACGGCCTGCCCGGTGTCGTGTTCGATCCGGGGGCCAAGGGCTCGCAGGCCTTCATCGCGTTCGCCCGCGAGATGGTCGAGCGGGTCGACGTGGTCCTCCCCAAGGCCAAGGCCGTGCGCAAGAAACCCGCCGCCAAGACCCCCGCCGCCAAGAAAGCAGCCCCGGCTCAGGCCGCCGCGAAGCGCCAGACGCCGTCGGCCTGACGCACACGCTTCAGGTCGCCGTCCAGCCACAGCGCATGCAGGTGGGCGATGGCCTCGCCCATGGCGAACGTGAGCTGGTGCAGGTCCAGTTCGCGCTTGAACAGCACCGGCAGGATCTCGCAGGCCGAATGGGGCCGTACCGCGCAGGCCGCCATCACGTCGGCCAGCCGGTCGGTGTGGTGGCCCTGGAGCTGGTCGATGCGGGCGTGCAGGCCGCGGAACGGTTTCCCGTGGGACGGCAGCACCAGCGTGTCCGCGGGCAGTCGGCGCATGCGCTCGATCGACGCCAAGTACAGCGGCAGCGGGTCGGCCTCCGGCTCGATGTCGATGACGCTGATGTTGGTCGAGATGCGCGGCAGCACCATGTCACCCGAGATCAGCACACCCAGCGCCGCGCAATGCAGGCTGATGTGCTCCGGCGCGTGGCCGTAACCGGCGTGGCAGGTCCAGACGTGGCCGCCCATCGTCAGACGCTGGCCTTCCATCATGCGGCGGAACTGGCGCGGCACGGCCGGCACCATGCCCGCGTAGTAGTTGCCTCGCTGGCGTACCTTGTCGAGCGCGGCCGGATCGGTCACGCCGTGGCTGCCGAAAAAGGCCGCCGCCGCCTCGCCGCCGAAACCGGTGGTCGAGAGCGAGGCGATGCGCGCCGCGTTCCAGTCCGTCAGGCTGATCCACAGCCGGCACGGCCACTCGGGCGTGCTCCAGCGCTCGGTCAGCCAATCCGCCAGGCCGATGTGGTCCGGGTGCATGTGGGTGACGATGACCCGCAGCACGGGCAGGCCGTCGAGTTCCTCGGCGAAGATGCGCTCCCACGCGCTGCGGGTGGCGTCGTTGCTGATGCCGCAGTCCACGACCGTCCAGCCCTGGCGACCGTCGAGTTCATCGCGCACCAGCCAGAGGTTGATGTGGTCCAGCGCGAAGGGCAGCCCCATGCGCAGCCAGCGGATGCCCGGCGCGATCTCCAGCGTGTGGCCGCTCGCGGGCAGCGTGTCGCCCAGCACATAGGTGAGTTCGTGTTCCTGCGGGTTCGCCATGTCTGCTCCAGTGGTCCGGACTGGGTAGACTGGCACCCAATCCAGCGATTAACGTTTACGTCAACGGCAGTGTATCCATGACCCCCCTCGACTGCTCGACCCAAGAAGCCAGCGATGTCTCCCAGGTGACCTACACCATCACGGAGCTTTCGCAGGAGTTCGACATCACCCCGCGGGCCATCCGCTTCTATGAGGACATGGGCCTGCTCACCCCGGCGCGCGACGGCCGCAACCGCGTCTACACCGTGCGCGACCGCACCCGGCTCAAGCTCACGCTGCGCGGCAAGCGGCTCGGCCTGAGCCTGCAGGAGATCAAGCAGCTCGTGGACATGTACGAGTCACCCTCGGACACGGCGCAGCAGCTCACCGCCTTCCTCGCGATCTTGCAGACACACCGCGACCAGCTCGAACAACAGCTGGAAGACATCCGGATCACGCTGGCCGAAATCCAGCAGCACGAGGAACGGGCCCTGGGCCTGCTGGCCGAGGCGGGACAAACCCGGATGCCACCGATTTGACAGGGTCGTTTTTATTTTAGTTTAAGTAAAACTCAAAAATCGACCAAGCGGAACAAACCAGCCCCCCACGTACACCCCCCCCAAGCGGACTAAGCCGCCCCCGGGCGCGAGTCGTTAGCCCACC
>NZ_JANPAB010000035.1:0-25891 GCF_031429695.1 Sphaerotilus sp. | reverse complement strand
GCAGGTGGTGGAGTTGCAGGTGCGGGCCGCAGTGCTCAACCGCTTCACCCACTTGGGCACCCCGGTGACGCGGGCTGTGGCGTAACTCCGTCTGGGGTCAGGGGAAACTCAGCCTCGGCTGGGTTATGCAACAAAGCCGTGCCCGTACGAAGAAAAGTCCCGTGCAGCACCGCCGCCTTCATGTAATCGAAGGGTGCCAGCTTTGATGAGTTCATCAATTCCCGGGACTGGAAAGTGCAGCCTCGCGCCAATACCCGGAAACATATCGTTTATCTTGGCACTAATCGCATCTTCGATTGTAATCAGTTCCGCGAATCGACTGTCGCCCGTGGCAGAAAGTCGCCTCTCGACTTCAAATAGTATCCCGTCTAGTTCCGTCTGATGTGCCGCTCTTACTGGCGTCAAAAATTCAGCCAATAATTTTCCGATGGTGGTTGATGTTTTTGCTTTGGCGGAATCTTCTGCTGCGTCTTCCATTGCTCCAATTCTGATTGGATCGGGAAGTAATACGCTCACTGCGTTATCTATACCGGTTGGATTCGGCACCCATGCACCCGTCGCAGTATTTAGTACAGAGAATGTTAGTTCCGGCAGTTTAGATACTGGGCTTGGCTGGGATCGCCTTAGTTCAAGCTTGCCATCCACGATGTAAGGTCGAATCTGTTGCTGATGCTTTAAGGGCATAGCTAAAATTTCGGCTTGCGTTATTCCAGAGACAACTCCTGATATTTCAACTGGCAACGCGGGGTCATGAAAATCTGATTTGGAAAGTGCAGATTTTCGCAAAAGCCACTGGATTGCCGAAATGACGTTGGATTTGCCGGAATTATTGTATCCTACTAGAGGTGTGTAGGGGCTGAGCTGGAGTTCTGCCGAAACAATTGAGCGAAAATTTGTAATTATAATTTTATCGAGGTATACAGACATGAGTCCCCCTATGGATGTGGTTTTATGAAATCCAATGAATATCAGACTTCACGGCTTTGCTATCTAGATTGACACCTAATGTCTAACCTAGTTCGTGACGCGACAGTAAGTTATTGTCGGCATGGGATTTTCTGCTTTGCATAAGGCATAGACCCTAAAACCCCCGATAAACCCTGCGTTCGAAACAGTTTAGGCACAGCGCCCGAAAACTGAGCACTACGTCACGCCAACTGACAAAAAATGCAACCGCCACGTGAAGTTCTCCACACCGCCCAGGTGAATATTCACCAATTCCCAGTAGTTACCCGCAAGCCCCCACATACCCGCAAGACGTACAGAACTCGCACCCATCCTTGTGAATCATCGTCGCGTTCCCGCACTCGGGACACGGCTTGCCGGGCATCGTGGCGCGGGCGGTAGAGGCGGCCACCGCGGAGGCCGCCGCATCCGGCGTGGCGAGCACGCCCATTTCGTTGACGGGATACCCCTCCTCGTCCAGCACCCCCAGCATCGCGTACCGGTGAATCACCAGCCGCGCTACATACGCCACCGTACTCGGCCAGACCTGCTGCCGCCGCTGCCCCGCCGGCAAGCCCGGCACCGGCGCCATGAAATGCCCCAGCGGCTCGCCGACGTTCAACAGCTTGCGGAGTTTCATCCCGATCCACGCCGGATCGATCACCCGCATGTCCAGCGACAGCAGCCGCGCCAGCCCGTCCAGCGCCCGCGGGTAATTGCCGGCAAACCCGATCGCGCAGGGCCGGGTGACCACCCCGCCGTCCGGGGTCGGCAAGGTCACCTCCTTGAGCGTCAGCGTGAATTGCTCGCCCGTGCCCGGGTTGTCGAGATCGACCGCCCACGCCAGCGTGCCATCCACCCCGGTGCGCGGTTCCTGGCGGCTGAACATCGCGTCCAAAACCGGCGTCGCCCCGCCCTCCTGCAAGGCCCCAAGCTGCTCGCAGCGCCAGCGGATCACCGCCGCCGTCGCCGCCACCACGCCCGGAAACAACCGCTTCTCCCCACTCGGCGGAAACGGCATGTCAAACGCCCGCTCCTCGGCCACCGTCGCCAGCGCATCGAGTTTCAGCCGCAGCCAGCTCGGGTCATTCGCCCGCATGTCCATCGACAGGGTCTTGGCCAGCGCGCCCAATCCCCGCGGCTGCTCCGCCCCATTCACCCAGACCTCGAAGGGCAGCGTCTGGCCGAACAGCCCCGCGTCCGGCCCCGCCTCGGCCGGCAATTCGCCGACGAAGAGCGAGAAACTGCCGTGCGGGTGCTGGACCATGTAACTCCAGGCTGGATTGCCCGACGGCAATTCCGGCCGCCCCGGCCAGCGCAAACTCGCCAGCACGGGTTGCGGCAGCCGCTCGACGCGCAGGCGGCGGTTGGCGCCGTCCTGGTCGATGGACAGCGCAGGCTGCGCCACGGTCAGCGGTTTTGCAGCGGGTGGCACCGACGCGGCGGCCGGCTCGACGCTCAGCACCGCACCAAGCACGCTGTTCGGCCGGTAGGTCGCCAATCCCTTCAGTCCGGATTTCCAGGCGGTGAAATACAGCCCCTGAAACTCCTCATACGGATAATCCGCCGGCACGTTCACCGTCTTGCTGATCGAGGTGTCGATATAGGGCGCCACCGCCGCGACCATCGCCTCGTGCGCCTCGGCGCTCATGTCCAGCGCGGTGACGAAGGCGTCGGTCAGCGGCGCGTCGGGGCCTTTCAGGTGGCGGTACAGGCGCCAGGCGTGGTCCTCGACCGCATATTCCTTGAAACTGCCATCCGCCTCGCGCTTGCGGCGGGTATAGGTCCAACTGAAGGGAGGCTCGATGCCGTTGCTGGCGTTGTCGGCAAAGGCCAGGCTGATGGTGCCGGTCGGCGCGATCGACAGCAAGTGCGAATTGCGCAGGCCGTAGGCGTAGATGCGGTCCTTCAATTCATCGGGCAGGCGCGAGGCGAAACTCTCGCCGCCGAGGTATTGGTCCGCGTCGAACAAGGGAAAGGCGCCGCGCTCCTTGGCGAGTTCGACCGACGCGCCATACGCCGCATCCCGCATCACCCCGGAAATCCGCCGCGCCATGTCCCGTGCCGGCGCGGTGTCATACCGGCAGCCCAGCATGATCAGCGCATCGCCCAGCCCGGTGAAGCCCAGCCCGATGCGGCGCTTGTGCATCGCCTCGCGCTGCTGCGCCGGCAGCGGCCAGACGGTGGCGTCGAGCACGTTGTCCAGCATCCGCGTGGCCACGGCGCAGACCTCGGCGAAACCCACTTCGTCGAACGCGGCGTCCGGCTCGAACGGGCGGTGGACAAAGCGGGTCAGGTCAACCGAGCCGAGGCAGCAGCAGCCGTAGGACGGCAATGGCTGTTCGCCGCAGTTGTGAACATAAAATCCGTTGGCATCGAACGCATGCACATCGGCAACAGTCACATCGTAAACAGGCTCAATCCCATCGTCTTCAACAGACGCAACCGTGACCACAAACCGTTCCCGGTTGAGTTCGCGCCGATATCCGCCCAGCAACGCCTCCAATCGATCCTGCTTCGACGTGTCAGAGAATCCGATCAAATTAGCGTATGTGATCAGATTATCTCCACTGATAATCAACTCATGCACAGCTTGAGTCGGATACATCTTGCTGCCACCACGACCATCGGGCATAAGTTTCTCCCCGGCAGGCCGTCGATTGCGGTAAATGGTAGCCACAATTCCAAGGCGCAGAAGCATACGCTGCGCCGAGAAAAGATTCCCAATATCAACCTGCGTCAAACGAATACTGACTCCTTTTTCCTGCTTCCCCTGAACGGAACCATCAGCGTCAAACATGCCTCGCAAAAATCCGGCGTAAAAATCGGAAGAGGCTTCCTCTATCTGACGGGTTATTTTTTTATTGCCTGAAGAAAGACCAAGTTCCAGCGCCAACTTCTTCAAAGCGCCTGAAACCATTCTTGCTTCGCCTGACGCGACAATCGGCCGCTGCCAGCCAGAAAAATCTGCCCGATGCGGCAATGTAGCAACGGCCCTTTCGGCGGCTTCCATGATGCCTCGCGCACTCGACGATATCACCCGATTCGCAATATCTCCGTTGGAGGCGATTTTCAATTCCGGCGCCCATACAGACAACACCGCCTTGTCTTCCTTGAGATGGCCGTCGCCGATCAGCAGTCCGATCAAATACCCCTCCTCGTGCGTACGGGCACCGGACCAGCCCATGCAGGCACGGTGATTGTGGAGAACGACTTCATCACCGGCGATGAGTTCGGATGCCGCAACCCACGCACTTTCTAGGACATACCGGGTCTTCTTCGTGACCCGACGTATCCGATGCTCCGCCGTCAGACGGAGCGCCTGCCCTTCGACCATGCTGACTTTCAGCAAAGGCTTGATACCAGTCTGGAAAAATCCTTCTGATTCCGTGGGGTAGACCTTTCCGTCAACCGTTGCCATGAAGGGCCGACCAATCAGGTCACACACTTGGCGAGCACCTTCGCTGGTCTGAACCCAGGTATCCCCGCCAACACACGGATTTGTAGCGGTAATCGCCTCGCAATACCCAAGATTATTGTCCTCATTGATCCGATCAATGAAGAGAATCCCCGGCTCGGCGTGGTCGTAGGTGGACCGCATGATCTGGTCCCACAGGTCGCGGGCGCGGACGCGGCGGTAGACCCACAGGCCATCGGCGCGCTCGAAGGCGCCGGCCACCTTGAGCTTGCGGCCGGGTTCGGCGCGGTGGGTCAGGTCGATCTCGCCATCCGATTCGACCGCGTGCATGAAGGCATTCGTGACGCCCACCGAGACATTGAAGTTGCGCAGGTCGCCACTGTCCTTGGCGTGGATGAAGGCCTCGATGTCGGGGTGGTCGCAGCGCAGCACGCCCATCTGTGCGCCGCGGCGGCTGCCGGCGGATTCAACCGTCTCGCAACTGCGGTCGAACACGCGCATGTAGCTGACCGGGCCGCTGGCGTGGCTGTCGGTGGAGCCGACCCAGGCGCCTTGCGGGCGGATGCGCGAGAAGTCGTAGCCGACGCCGCCGCCGCGGCGCATGGTCTCGGCGGCTTCGGTCAGCGCGGTGTAGATGCCGGGGAAGCCGTTTTCCGGCTCGGCGATGGAGTCGCCGATGGGCTGCACGAAGCAGTTGATGAGCGTGGCGCCGAGCGCCGTGCCCGCTGCGGAGGCGATGCGCCCGGCGGGGACGAAGCCCTGCGCCTGCGCCCAGGCGAAGCGCTCGGTCCAGTGGGCGCGCTGGGCCTCAGGTTCCACCTCGGCCAAGGCACGGGCGACGCGCAGGCGGACCTCGTCCCCGGTCGACTCGGTGCCTTTGGCATATTTTTCCTGCAGCACCTCGCGGCTGATGGGCTGGGCGGGCAGGCTCGACACAACGCGGGACATGCGGGTCTCCTCAGGACGTCAAGCGCGCCACTTTAGCGGCAGCTACACGGAATCTCGTCGAAATGTTTCTTGGCAAAGCACCGGAAAACGGAACCGGCAGAACCGTCCCGTATCCTTTCCGGATGGCCACAGACGCCGCTGGTGCTGATCGCGCTGCAGGGCGGCGGGCGGGTGTCGGGCCGGGCGCTGCTGGCGATGCTGACGTTTCCGGTGGCCTTGCACTGCCCGTGCCCGCGGCAGCGGGTGGGCGAGGATTGACCGACATCAATCCCGACACACCAGAAGGCAGTGCATCATCAGGGTATGTCCTTAGTTCGCCGCCTCATCTGGATGAGCGTAGCCCCCAGCGGCCTCGTTCCCGTCACGCCCGCCGCGCCACGCTGGATCGGCGAGCCAGCCCGGCTGGACCAGGTGGTGCAGGCACTGCGCCGGGTTCATGAGGACCAGGGCGGCCCGGACATCGTCAGCAGCGGCCGGGTCCGCTCGCTGGAAATCACGCCGGATGAGGCGGTGCTGACCATGCACCTCGGCGGCGGCCATTGCGGCAGCGCGCAGGTGCTGGCGGAGCTGGCCTTCGACGTGCTGCGCGCGCACCTGCCGGACACCGACCTCTACCTGCGCCACGAGCACTCGGGCAGTTGCCCGAGCACCTGAGTCGATCCGACCTCGGCTCAGCCGCGCCCGACGTAGGGCATCGCCGTGGCCATCACCGTCATGGTGAGCACATTGGCCGACAGCGGCAGGTTCGCCATGTGCAGGACCGCATCCGCCGCGTGCTGCACGTCCATCACCGGCTCGGTGCGCATCTCGCCATCGGCCTGCAGCGTGCCGGCGCGCATCTTGGCCGTCATGTCGGAGGCGGCGTTGCCGATGTCGATCTGCCCGGCCGCGATGTTCCAGCGGCGACCGTCGAGCGACGCCGCCTTGGTCAGGCCAGTGATCGCGTGCTTGGTGGCCGTGTAGCCGATCGCCCACGGGCGCGGCACATGGGCCGAGATCGAGCCGTTGTTGATGATCCGCCCACCCTGCGGTGACTGCGCCTTCATCAGCCGGAAAGCTTCGCGGGTGCAGAGGAAGGCCCCCGTCAGGTTGGTGTCCACCGACAGGCGCCAGTTCTCCAGCGTCACGTCCTCGACCGAGGCGGCGGGCGTGAACAGGCCGGCGTTGTTGAACAGCATGTCCAGGCGGCCAAAGCGGGCGCGGATCGCGGCGAACAGGGCGATCACCGAGGCTTCGTCGGTCACGTCGGTGGCGACAGCCAGCGTGCGGGCGGCGAGGTCATCGTCCGGCTGCGCGGCCTGCGCCTCGGCGATGACGCCGTTCAGACGCTCGACGCGGCGGCCGGACAGCACGACCGACCAGCCGGCGCGCAGCAGGGTCAGCGTCGTCGCCCGGCCGATGCCGCTGCCGGCGCCGGTGACCAGCGCGATGCGGGGGGTGAAAGAAGGGTTCGTTGTCTCGCTCATGCCCGTTCTCCGTTAAGGGGTTGGCGCCAAGGATAAAGCCATGCGCCACGCCTCGATCTGCGCCAGCGTCGCCGTCGCGCCCCCGCACACGATGACCAGCACCTGACCGAACCCGGCCAGCTCGGCCGCGTGCTGCGCGTCATGCACGGCGGCCAGCGCCGCGCCGCAGGCCGGCTCCACCAGCACCCGGTGGTCCGCCAGGAACTGCTCGCAGGCCCGCAGCGCACTGGCGTCCGACACCCGCAGACTGCGCACCGGCCGCTCGCGCCACCACTGCACCGCCTGTTCGCACACCTGCCGGGCGCCCAGCGAGGTGGCCACGCTGTCGATGCGGTCCAGCGGCACGGGGCGGCCGGCCAGCGTCGCGGCATGGAAAGACGCGGCGCCCTCGGTCTCGACCGCCAGGATCGGCACGCCGTCCCACCCGTGGCGGCGCATCCCCTCGGCCACCCCGGACAGCAGCCCGCCGCCCCCGACCGCCAGCACCACCGCGTCCGGCACCAGCCCGGCGGCGGCCACCTCGTCGATCATCGAGGCGTGGCCCTGCCAGAGCAGCGGGTCGTCGAAGGGGTGGAGCATCGCGTCGCGGGCCGGGTCGAGCAGGGACAGCGCGTGGGCGTGCGCCTCCTGCCACGAGGCGCCCTGGACGATGACCTCGGCCCCTTCGAGCGCGAGCAGGTCCAGCGCCCGCGCCGTCGTCGTCTGCGGTACCACCACCGTCACCGGCACCCCGAGCCGCCGCCCCGCATAGGCCACTGCCAGCCCGGCATTGCCGCCGGAGGACGCGACGAAGCGGCGTGCGCCCCGCGCCTGGTAGGTCTGGCAGGCCAGGCCGATGCCGCGCAGCTTGAACGAACCCGAGGGCTGGAGGGTTGAAAGCAGTGTGATTGATACATATCCATAACTGTGCTAAACTGCGCATAATGGATAGGTATCTGTCAATCGGCGAGGCCGCAAAACTGAAAGGCGTGAGCATCACGACGCTTCGGCGCTGGGAGGCTGACGGCCGCCTTGTGCCGACCCGCACTGAAGGCGGCCAGCGTCGCTACCTGCTGTCGCAGATCGACCCGGCCGCCGCCGCGTCGCGCCCGGTGGCGACCCTGCTGACCGTGGCCTACGCCAGAGTCTCAAGCCACGACCAGAAAGCCGATCTGGAGCGCCAGAAGCAGGTGCTGGCGCTGTACTGCGCCGCGCAGGGGTGGACATTCGAGGTGATCGCCGACCTTGGTTCGGGCATGAACTACCAGAAGAAGGGGCTTCGGCGCCTGCTGGACCAGATCATCGACGGCAAGGTGGGGCGACTTGTCCTGACGCACAAGGATCGGCTGCTGCGGTTCGGCGCCGAACTGGTGTTCGCCATCTGCGAGGCCAAGGGCGTTGAGGTGGTCATCCTCAATCGGGGCGATGACACCAGCTTTGAGGAGGATCTGGCGGGTGACGTGCTTGAGATCATCACGGTGTTCTCGGCTCGCCTGTATGGGTCGCGGTCCCGGAAGAATCAGAAGCTGATCGACGCGGTGAAGAAGGCGGCCGAGGATGCGCAAGGCTGACGAGCCGGAAGGCAAGACCTTCACCTACCAGGCCCGCTTGCCGGTCGATGCGGGCGCAGCGGCGGCGCTGGACGCCTACGCCGAACTCTTCGGCCGGGTCGAGCGCACGCTGTTCGCGCAGTCCACGGCGCAAGGGGTGAAGCCCGAGAAGCTGAAGAACGAGTACCTGAAGCGGTTCGGGATCACCGCCTGGCAGTTCAACGCGATCCGCGTTGGCTTGGACGGGAAGATCGACTCGGTGAAGGAGCGCCGCACCGGGCTGATCGACGAGGCGAAGACACGGTTGAAGAAGGCGCAGGCCACACTGAAGAAGCTGGGGACGGCGCCCAAGTCCGAGACGCCCGAGGCCCGCGTGAAGCGGCTGGGCAAGCTGCACCAGAAGACGCGCCGCGCGGTCACCCTGGCGGCCCGGCTGGAGGGCATGCAGGCAGACCACAAGGCGGGCAAGGTCCGCATCGCCTTCGGGTCGCGCCGGCTGTTCCGTGCGCAGTTCGACCTGTCGGGCAATGGCTTCGCGGACCACGCGGCGTGGCGGGATGCGTGGCACCGCGCTCGGTCCGAGCAGTTCTCCGTGCTGGGCAGCAAGGACGAGACGGGCGGGTGTCAGGGCTGTGTGGCCACGCTGGCCAGTGATGGCACGGTGTCGCTGCGGCTGCGCCTGCCCGATGCGCTGATCACGGCCGATGCCAATGCCAGCAAGTACGTCGAGCTGCATGGCATCCGCTTCGCTTACGGGATGGACAACCTCCGGGCTGCACTGGCGTGCGGTCGAGTGGTCGAACGCATGAGCGCCACCGGCAAGCGGATCAAGACCCGCGACGGCAAGGCGCTGACCTGGCGCTTCGTGCGCGACGACAAGGGCTGGCGCGTGTTCGTGTCCGTGTCGGTCGATCCGGTTGCAACGATCAGCACGGCGCAGGCCGGCGCTGTTGGTGCGGACTTCAACGCCGACCACCTCGCCGTGGCCGAAACCGACCGGCACGGCAACCTCATCGCCCACCAGCGCATCGACCTCTACCTGCGTGGGATGAGCACCGACCAGCGCCGCGCCGCCATGGGTGACGCGGTGAAGCAGGTGGTCGAGCGCGCCCGCGCATCCTCCAAGCCCATCGTCATCGAGCGGCTGGACTTCCGCGAGAAAAAGGCCCGCCTGGAAGGGGCCGATCCCGCCAGAGCACGCATGCTCAGTGCGCTGGCCTACAGAGACTTCGACTCGATGCTGAGAGCGGCGGCCTTCCGCGCCGGCATCGACGTGATCGCGGTGAACCCCGCGTACACCTCCGTCATCGGCGCCGTGAACCACGCGGCCCGACTCGGCATCAGCGTCCACGCCGCGGCGGCGTTCGCCATCGCACGGCGTGGACTTGGCTTGAAAGAACGCCCGTTCGCGGCCTACCGCAGCACTGCAACCGACTGCCAGCACGGCATCGCGGCGGTGCCGGTCCGCAACGGCGGCCACGTCACCTTCGCGCTACCTGCAAGGAATCGCGCGAAGCATGTGTGGACGCAGTGGGCGGCCGTTCGATCAAGCCAGTCAGCGGCCCATGCAGGGCACTTCCGGTCTGGTACTGCGAAAGCGGCTCCGGCGCCTCTGTCTCAAGCCATTCAGGCAGTGAGCGCAACCCGGAAGACCAAGGTGCGATCCCTTGGCGCGAATCGTCAGCAGCACTGTTCGGCTGGCGTGCCTGTCTTCGACGATGTGCCGTTCTGAGCAGCTTTGCTCAGGAATTGGTACGTCTGGATAGGTTTATAGGAACGGCTTCCATCTTGAGCCAGATGGGGCGGCCGGCGGCGAGGCTCAGGGGGCGGGATTCGAGGAGGGGGGTGGGGATGTGCAGAGGAGCATGCATGGCGGAGTGCATCGTTGAGGCCGTGAAGTAATGCGTTGTAGCATTACTATGCAATGCGAAACCTTGATCATCTGCCAACCAACGGCGAGGACATCCCCATGACCACACTGACCGTGACCGCCCGAGGCCAAGTGACCTTCCGGAAAGACGTGCTGCAGCACCTCGGTATCCAGCCCGGCGACAAGATCGAGCTGGACTTGCTGCCAGACGGCCGAGGCGTTCTGCGGGCCGCGCAGCGCACGGGCACGATCAGCGGTTTCGTCGGCTTGCTGGCCGGGCGGACACAGAAGATCGCCACCCTCGAAGAACTCAACGCCGCCACCGCGCAAGGCTGGGCGGGTGAGGAATGAGGCTCGCGGTGGACACCAACGTGCTGGTGCGGGCGGTCGTGCAGGACGACCCCGTGCAAGCCGGCATCGCCGCCAAGGTCTTGACCGAGGCCGAGCTGATCGCGGTCGCGCTGCCTTGCCTGTGCGAATTCGTCTGGGTGCTGCGCAGGGTCTACGGCTTCCAGCCCGCTGACGCAGCCACCGCGATCCGTGCCCTGCTGGCCACCGCCAACGTGGAAGTGAACCGGCCAGCCGCCGAGGCAGGGCTGGCGGTGCTCGAAGCGGGCGGGGATTTCGCCGATGGCGTCATCGCCCATGAAGGCGCCTGGCTCGGCGGCGAGACCTTTGTTTCGTTCGACAGAAAAGCGGTGTCGCTGCTCAAGGCACGGGGACAGGCAGCACGCCTGTTGTGATGCCCATCGATCGTCGGTAGGCTGCACCCCATGACCATCGACACCCTTGCCGCCCTTCGCCAGTTGTACGCCGCCCCCCAGGAGCGGGCCGTGCGCAAGCAGATCGCCGCCCTGGACGCCCACTGCCGGGCGTTCATCGGGCTGTCGCCGTTCCTGATCCTCTCGACCTCGGACAGCGCCCACCACCTGGACGCCTCGCCCCGCGGCGGCGATCCGGGCTTCGTGCAGATCACGGACGACGGCGGCCTGCTCATCCCCGATGCGCCGGGAAACAACCGCCTGGATTCCCTCGAAAACATCGTCACCACCGGCAAGGTCGGCCTGCTGTTCCTCATCCCCGGCGTGGACGAAACCTTGCGGGTCAATGGGTCCGCGGTGCTCTCGCAGTCCGCCGAGGACGTCGCTGCCTGCACGACCGAGCGGCGGGCGCCGAAGCTGGTGATCCGGGTCAGCGTCGAAGCGGCCTACCTGCACTGCGCCAAGGCGTTTCTGCGCTCCCGGTTGTGGGAAGCGGGGGCGCAGGTCGAGCGGTCCGTGCTGCCAACGGCCGGGAAGATGATCAGCGACCAGACGGGCCTGCACGTCCTCCCGGAGACGCGGGAAGACATGGTCAAGCGTTACGCGCCCGACCTCTGAACCCGCAGGCGTTCACTCGAACTTTGCCAACGGGATGGCCAGTCAGCGCCCCACCTTCTCGACCGCCCCGCGCACCTCGAAGCGCACCGTCTCCACCCGCCCCCCCGCCAGCCGCAGCTCCAGCACATGCCGCCCCGGCCACGGCGCCCAGCCCACGCGCCCGCCTTGCCCGATGCGCTTGCCGTCGAGCCACCACTGCCCCGGCTCGCCTTCGAACACGAGGCGCTGCACGGCGGGCGGAATGTCCGGGTCGATCGCGTAGAGCGCCCCTTGCTGCGGGCGGGCAATGCCGTGGTACTGGGCAGACGCCTGCGTGTGGCCACCGCGGCGGATCTCGGCCTGCTCGGTGCCGGCGAGGAAATGCTCGATGCGCGCCGGCTGCGCGTCCCCCGCGACGAGCTGGCGCACGACGCCAGCCGGCATCGGCGGCGGGCGTGACGGCTGGCCGTCGTGCAGCGCCTGCACCAGCGTGCGCCAGACGGGGGCAGCGCCGGTCGTGCCGCTGACCGCCTGCATCGGCTCGCCGCTGGCGTTGCCCACCCATACGCCGACCGTGTAGCGGTCCGTCCAGCCGACGCACCAGTTGTCGCGCAAGTCCTTGCTGGTGCCGGTCTTGACCGCCGCGAAGCCGCGTGTGACCAGCGGGCTGTCGAGGCCGAAGGTGATCGCCCGCGCCGCGTTGTCCGAGAGGATGTCGCCGACCAGCCAGGCGGCGGCGGGCGTGCCGACTTGTCCGGCCGCGGTGCGACCGCCGTTGGCGAGAGCGCGGTACGCATTGGTCAGCGCAAACAGCGTCACCTCGGCGCTGCCGAGCGCGAGCGCGGCGCCGTGGAAACCGCCGCTGTGGCGGATCGCCAGTCCGTAGGCGTTGAGGCGGTCGAACAGCGCGTCCGGCGTCAGCATCACGCCCAGGCGCACGGCGGGGATGTTCAGGCTCGCGGCCAGCGCGGTGCGGGCGCTGACCCAGCCGTGGTAGTCGTGGTCGTAGTTCTGCGGGGCGTAGACGCCGCTGCCGGCCATGAGCTGCGCGGGGGCGTCTTCGAGCAGGCTGGCGGGCGTGATCAGCCGGCGCTCGAAGGCCATCGCGTAGACGAAAGGCTTGAGCGTCGAGCCGGGCTGGCGGC
Source organism: Sphaerotilus sp. (assembly GCF_031429695.1). Taxonomy (GTDB): domain Bacteria; phylum Pseudomonadota; class Gammaproteobacteria; order Burkholderiales; family Burkholderiaceae_C; genus Sphaerotilus. The sequence continues at coordinate 13,212 of NZ_JANPAB010000035.1, read as the reverse complement.
GCGTGAGCACCATGTCCACGGCGGCCGCGTCCGACAGCGCCGACCCAGACGAGCCGACCCAGGCGCGCACCTCGCCCGTGGCGTTGTCGAGCACGAGCACGGCGCCGTCCTCGACGTGGCGCAGGCTGAGTTCGGCGAGCTGCTGGCGCAGGGCCTGCACGGCGAGGCGCTGGAGACTGGCATCGAGCGTCGTCGTCAGCGTGACGGGCAGCGGGGGCTTCAGCGTGCGCAGCAGGTGGCGGGCGTAGTGCGGCGCGTCGTTCGGCGGCGCGGGCTGCACGGCGCGGGCGGCGGCACCAGCCACCAGTGCCCGTGACGCCACCGGCTCCAGCGCGGCGCAGTCCAGCTTCTGCTGCTGCAGCAACGCGCAGGCACGGCGCACCACCACGTCCCGCGCCGCATTCGGCCCGCGCACCAGCGCCGCGAGCAACGCCGACTCGGCCGCGTCCAGCCCGCTCGGGTGCTTGCCGAGCAGCACCCGCGACGCCGCCGGAATGCCGACCAGCTCGCCGCGCATCGGCACGCGGTTCAGGTACGCCTCCAGGAGGTCGGCCTTGCGCCAGCCCGTTTCCAGCGCGCGGGCGGCAGCGATCTGGCCGAGCTTGCCGACGACGCTGCGGCCCTGCGCGGGGCGGGCGTGGTCGGTGTCGATCAGGCCGGCGAGCTGCATCGTGATGGTCGACGCGCCCTGCTTCGCGCCATCGCCCGCGAGGTTCGCCCAGGTACTGCGCGCCAGACCCGACCAGTCCACGCCGGTGTGGACGTGGAAGCGGTGGTCCTCGGCGAGCACGATCGACGTGCGCAGCGCGGGGGAAAAATCGGCGAGCGCGACCCAGGGCAGGCGGCGGGCGCTGGGGTCGGTGCGGATCGACTGGAGAGGGGTTCCCTGGCGGTCGAGGAGGGTGAGGTCGGAGGGGCGGTGGGCCGCGCGGACTTCGGGGTAGGTCGGCAGCGTCGATGCCAGTGCCACCGGACTCGCGCCCATCCACACCAGCGAGGCCATGACGGGAGCGAGGACGTGGCGAAGGAGACGCATGTGGCCGGGTGATCAGTCCACGGACTGTATCGCCCCGCCGCGACACCCGTTCAGCCCCGACGGTTCAGCGTTTCACCGTTTCCAGCAACTTCACCATCTCCCCGAACCCCCGCGCCCGCGCCAGTTCCAGCGGTGTGCGCCCTTCCCGATCCGCCAGCCGCGTGCTCGCCCCGGCGTCCAGCAGCGCCTTCAGCGTCGCCTGGTGCCGCGCCCCGCCATCACCCAACACGACCGCCTCGATCACCGCCGTCCAGTGCAGGTTGTTCACATGGTCCAGCGGCGCCCCCGCTTTGATGAGCTGCCGCACCACGTCGTCATGGCCAAGGTGCGCGGCGGCGATCAGCGCGGTGCCGTCATAGCGGCTGGTCACCAGCTTCGCGCTCGCGCCGAGCGACAGCAGCAGGCGCAGCGTGTCCTCGTCGTCCGCGACCGCGGCGATGGTCACGGCGTCGTAGCGGTCGTGTTCCAGCAGGCCGAGCGTGGCGCCCGCGGTAGCCAGCGCGCGGATGGCGTCGCGCTGGCGGGCGAAAGTGGCGACGTGCAGCGGCGTGCGGCCGGCGGCGTCGCGGGCATCGACTGGCGCGCCCGCGGCGAGGAGCGCCTTCAGTCGCACCACCTCGCCGCGGTGCGCGGCGGCTTGCAGGCCGGTGTAGGCAGCGACTTCACTGGCGCTCGGCGCGACCTGAGCCGCCGCAGGCAGCGCCGACCCCAGCCACGCCGCACCCGTGATCACCACGGCGCGCAGCAGAGCGGCATTCACTTCAACGACTCCTTGACCTTGTCGATCGCTGCCATCGCGCACTGCTCGTCGAGGTGACCACCGGGCGCACCGCCGACGCCGACCGCGCCGATCACGTCGTTGCCCGCCTTGATCGGCACGCCGCCACCGACCAGCAGGAAGCCGGGGATGTAGACGAGGTTCGCGGCAGCCGGGTTCTTCTGCGCGCCTTCCATCATCGCCAGCGTCGTGTTGCGGGCCGAGGCGGAGGTGAAGGCCTTGTCGTGGCTGGCGGCCAGCGTGTGTGGGCCGGCGTTGTCGGCGCGCTGGACGGCGCGCACGCCACCCGAGCGGTCCACGACGGTCGCGGTGACCGCGTAGCCGCTGGCCTGGCAGGCGGCGACGGCGCCCGCGGCGATCTGGGTGGCGAGGTCGAGCGAAATCGTGCGCTCAGTGCGGACAGCTTGTGCCTGAGCGGGCAGCGTGCCGAAGGCGGCGATGGCGGTCAGGGCGAGGGCGGCGGCGAGTCGGTTCATGGGGTGTCCTGTCGGGTTCGGGTGGGGTTGGAACAGGACTTCACTGTAGGAATTCGCCCCCGCCGCCGCCATGCGCACGCCTACGCGCCGCCCTCCGTAGCGCTACGGATGCCCGGACGGCGGCGCCTCGTCCACCAGCGCCGCGTAACGCCGGATGAGCTGCGCCAGCGACTCGGCGCCGAGCTTGGCGAACAGGTTGGCGCGGTGCGTCTCGACCGTGCGCGGCGACAGGCCCCCCAGCGCCCGGGCGATCTCCTTGTTCGTCAGCCCCGCAACGATCAGACCGAGCACCTCCCGCTCACGCTCGGAAAGCTGGGCGTGGCGCTCGCGGGCCTCGCGGTCGGCCTGGTGCCGCTCGCGCGAGCGGACGTGCTGGCGCACGGCGGTCTGCAGCGTCTTGATCAGCAGTTCGTCGTCCACCGGCTTTTCGAGGAACTCGGCCGCGCCGGACTTGAACGCCCGCCGGCACAGCTCGACCGTGCCGTGCCCCGTCAGCATCACCACCGGCTGATCGGCGCCCTCGGCACGCAGCCGCTCCAGCACCGTCAGCCCGCTCACGCCCGGCATGCGCACATCGAGCACGATCGCCCCGACGGCCTGCCGGTCGAACCCGGCGAGGAAGGCCAGCGGCTCGGCCCAGGTCGTCACGCGCAGGCCGACGGTGCCGATCAGCAGCGCGAGGCTGTCGCGCACCGCTGCGTCGTCGTCGATCAGGTGGATCAGCGGGGAATGGGTGGTGCTCATGTGGGTTCAGGGTTCACTCGCTCATCAGCGGCAGGCGCAGCGTGAAACACGCACCACGCGGCGGATTCGCCTCAGCCGCGAGCGCGCCGCCCATGCCCTGCGCGAGGCTTTCGCACAGGCTCAGACCGAGGCCCAGGCCGCCAGGGCGCGTGGTGAAGAAGGGCTCGAACAGCCGTGGCAATGCGTCCGCCGGGATGCCGGGCCCGGTGTCGGCCACGCGCAGCCGGCCAGCCTCGCCCTCGGTGTCGAGCGTCAACGTCAGCACGAGGCGGCGCTCGGCGGCCTCGACCTGTTCCAGCGCCTGCAGCGCATTCATCACCAGGTTGTGGACGATCTGCTGCACGGCCACCGCGTCACCCTGCACGACGACCGGCGCAGCGGCGGCCAGCACCTGCGGCACGACAGCGCGGCGCGCCGATTCGGGCTCCAGCAGATGCAGCGTATCGGCCACGACCACGTCCAGCGCGACCGGCTGCAGCACACGCCCCGCGTCCGGCCGCTCGACGCTGCGCCGCAACCGGTGCAGCACGTCGCTGGCGCGGCGGGCCTGCGCGGCGGCCTGGTCGAGCGCCTGGCGCAGCAGCGGGACGTCGGCGGGATCGTGGTCCTCGTCGGCGAGCAGGCGGCGGGCGGCCTGCGTGCTGGCGAGCACGGCGGTGAGGGGCTGGTTCAGCTCGTGCGCGATGCCGGCGGCGAGTTCGCCGAGCGTGTTCAGCCGGGCAACCTGACCGAGACGCAGCAGTTCTTCCGCACGGCGGCGGGCGATGCGCTGCCGCCACCACGCCGCCGCCGCGGCCAGCAGCGCGGCGATCAGCGCCGAAGCGCCCACCATGCGGCCCCACGGCAGGTCTGCCCAGCCGAAACCGCGTTCCACCACCACCTCGAACGGCTGGCTAGGCGACGCCAGCACCTTGCGGAAGGCATAGGGCCACAGCGCAGTGGCCGATTCGCCGCGACCCGGTTGCAGCACGAAGGTCTGTCCGCCGGACTGGAGCGACACGCGCGAAGGCGCATCGGCCCCGATCGGCCACTCGCTCCACGGCACCATCGCGCGCAGGTCGATGCGCAGCGCGTGGCTGGCCGGCTCGCCGTGCTGCAGCAGCACGCAGCGGCCCTGCGCCAGGTCGATGCGCACGGGTACAGCCCGGCCCAGCACACGCGACTGGGCATCGGCCGCCTGCAGATCGGCATCCGGCCAGGCCTGTCCGCGCTCGCGCTGCCAGACGGCCAGCACCTGTGGATAGACAGCGGACAGGCGCTGCTGCGGCTGACTGCCGTCGGCGCCGGGTTGGAGCAGGTTGAGCGTGGCAAGGACCGCGTCGTGCTGCGCAGCGCGCTGACTGAGCAGGCGGTGGGCGATGCGGGCATCGGTGTCGAAGGTGTCGCGCAGTCGGGTCAGTTCAGCCCGCGCTAGGCCGACCGCGGCCAGCAGCGACAGCAGCGCCCACAAGAGGGGGCCGAGGAACAGAAAGCGCATACGCGGAGGCATGCCGCGATGATGAACCCAAAAAATAAAAGGGTCTGCCGTTGTGACAGACCCCCCCTGAGTACATGAATGCGTCGATGAATCGATAAATGAAGCGGATACCGCGCCAAGACCTTGACATGCCGTGCCGCGTTGGAATGCAAGATACGCTCAGGTACCTGTGAACTACACCCCCGATTTCAGGGTGAATTGTTCAAAACGAGACATTTATCACGCCAATAGGCGCCTCACCGAAGTTCTCCGGCGCGTACATCGCCTCGACCCGGCTTGGCGGCAAGGTGTAGCGGCCAGCGGTGTTCAGGCGCAGCGTGTACTCCACCGTGTGCGTGCCGCGTGGCAGCCAGGCGTAGTAGGCGCGCCAGGCTTCTGGCAGACGCTCCTCGTAGACCCGCCACGCACTGCCGCTCGACTGCTCGCCCCGCGTGGCGATCTGCGCATCGCGGCCCAGCCCGTTGCCCAGCAGCACTGCGCCCGGCGGCACCGGGTCGCTGATGACCACCCAGCCCAGGTCGGCCATCGCCGTCACCTTCAACTGCACGCGCAGCACGTCGCCCCGCGTCCACTGGCCGGCGGTCTTCTGCTCGACGCCGGTGACGCTGCGCTCGATGCGGTAGCCGGCGCTGAACGGCTGTTTCAGCGGCACGGCAGCGAGGCTCTGCAGCGCGACCCACGGCTTGCCGGTGCCCTGCTGCGTGACCGTCAGCGTGGCGGGTGTCGCCGATGCAGCGGATGGCGCAGCCCACGGCAGGCTCATTGCGCCACCGCCGGCCTGCTTCGCCCAGTCGAGTTCGCGGCTGGTCGTGCCGAGCGCGGCACGGCTGCGGCCGGTGACCGGCGTGGACTCGTGCACCGCCGAGAAGCGGTCCAGCGCCAGCGTGGTCCAGACGTTGGCCGTCGTCGTCGAGAACGCGCCGCTGCGCTGGGCGTCGAGGCGCGCCATCAAGCCGGTGACGAGCCGCGGCAGGTCTTCGCGCCAGCCCGGGTCGTCGTCCACCGCCGCCAGCAGCAGCCGCGCCGCGTTGGCGTCCGCGCCGGTCATCAGCCACCACCACGCGTCGCCCGCCTCGTCGGCGAACTTCAACGTCGTGCCGCCCGCGACCAGCCGGGCACGCAGCAGGTTGCGCGCCTCGTCGATACGCTGTGTCTGCTGCGGGATGCCCTCGACGCGGCGCAGGATCGCCAGCCAGTCGATCAGCGCGCCGGTCGGCCACTGGGTCGGGGCGATCTCCAGCGAGCCGAGCAGCCGCGCCGTCGCCCGACCGTGCCGCGACAACGCCTCGATCGCGGCGAGCTTGCGCACGTCGCGCTCCAGAGAATCCCCACGCGGCGACGGCAGGCGGCGCTCCAGCCGGCCTTCGACGAAGGCGGTCAGCCCGGCCAGCATCGCCTCGCGCGGCGCGTCCGGGAGCTTCCAGCCTGCCGCGTGCGAGGCCGCCAGCACATACGCTGTCAGCGCGTCACTGCCGCCGCCCACGCTGTCCGACGACGGCGGGAAGTAGTGCGCGAGGCCGTCGCTGTCGAGGTAACTCGGCAGCTCGCCCACCAGCGCCGTCCACGCCGCCGTGTCGTGCAGGCCGATCGCCCGCGAGGTCTTCTGCTCCAGGCAGCGGTACGGGTACAGCTCGAAGTAGCGCCGGATGCCCGGCAGCGCCCCCGCCAGCGTCGGCTTGAGCGTTACCTGCACGCCGCCCAGCCCCGGCAGCGCGTCCGCGGGCGGCGCCACCGGCCAGCTCACCGTGCCGTCGAGCTGGCGGATCGTCGCCTGCTGCACGCGCACCGGGACGGCCGGCTGCACCTGCTGCACGACCTTGATGCGGTCGCGCGCCGGCTGGCCACCCGCTGCAACGCCCACCTCCTCGACACCGCCTTCCCAGGTCAGCGTCATCACGTCCTGCGGCACCGTGACCTTCCAGCGCACTTCCGTGGCCGCGCCCGCCCCGATCGACACCTGCTGCTCGGGCTGCCCGGTCAGCGTCGCCTTGACCTTCATCGCCCGCGCCGTCGTGTTGCGCAGCGTGTAGAGCGCCTCGAACTCGTCGCCGCCGCGCACCAGCGTCGGCAGGCCGGCGAGCATCTGCAGGTCCTGGCTGACGCGGATCGACGCGCTGCCCGTGCCGAACTGGTCTGCGCCGCTCGATCCACCATCGGCGATGGCCACCAGCCGGAAGCTCGTCAGCGAGTCGTTCAGCGGCACGTCGATCGTGGCGCGGCCCTGCGCGTCGAGCTTCACCGCCGGCTGCCACAGCAGCAGCGTGTCGAACAGCTCGCGGGTCGGGTTGCGCCCACCGCTGCCGCCGGGGGCGATGGCTTTGCGCCCATAGTGGCGGCGGCCGATGATCTCGTTCTGCGCGGTGGACGTTTCCACCCCCCACGCACGCGGCTGGAACATCGCCTCCAGCAAGTCCCACGACTGGTTCGGCATCAGCGCCAGCAACCCCTCATCGACCGCCGCGAACGCCACCTCGCCACCCGCCAGCGGCTGCCCGCCGCGCAGCACCTGCACCGTCGTCTTCGCCGTCTGGCGCACGCCGTACTGCGGCTGCGCGGGCGTGACCTTCACCTCCAGCCGGTGCTCGTCCAGCCCGATGCGCAGCGCCGCCACGCCGAGCTTGAACGCCGGCTTGGCCAGATCGACCATCGCGGTCGGCGCCTGGTACTGCGGCCCCTCAACGCGCCAGGCGTTCCACCACAACGTCGGCGCCTTCCAGCCCCAGTCGAAGAACGAGTACCACGGCACCTGTCGAATCCGCCCGCGCAGCACCAGCGCGCTGACGTACACGTTCGGCGCCCAGCTTCCCGCTGCAGCGTTCGCGGATGCGGAAACCTTCGCAAGAGGTGGAATAGGCACCTCGATCACCGGATCACTGCCGCGCAGCGTCACCACCTTCGCGTCCAGCACGCCCTCGCGCTCGACCGTCACCAGCACCGTCGCCTCGCGGAACGGCATGCGCACCTGCAAGCGCGCCGTTTCGCCCGGCTTCAGGTCGCGTTGTTCGGGCAGCAGGTCGATGCGGTCGTCGTTGTCCTGGTCGAACCAGAGTTCACCGCCCAGGCTGACCCAGACCGAGGTAGTCGATTCGGTGCGCTTGCCGGCGCCATCGGTGGCCTGCGCGATCAGGTGGATCTCGCCCGAACTCGCCACGTCGAGGTCGCACACCAGCAGCCCGCGGGCGTCGGTCTTGCCGCTGCACAGCGTGCCGAGATCCTTCACCTGCTCCTTCGAGTCGTAGGCATAGAAACCGCCGACCACCTTCTGGCGCGTCGTCAGCGACGTGCGCTGCTCGCCGCGCAGCGCAACCGCCTGCCCGGCCTGCGGCTTCCCCTGTGTGTCGAGCACCACCATCTGCACCGGCACCCGCCCCTTCTGCGCCAGCCAACTGCGTGCCCGGATGCCAACCACCAGGCTCGACGGCCACAGCGTCATCGTGCGGCCCACGGTCTGGCGTTCGCCGTTCGGGTCGTCGAAGCTGACCTCGGTGACAAGTTCGGCCGGCACCTTGAGCTGCTGCACGCTGGCCGGCAGCGCGACCTTGGCGGTGGCGGCGCCCTGCGCGTCGGTCTTGAGCGGCTGGCGGTCGGCGATCACCTGTTCGCGCACGCGCACGGCGTCACCATCCCCATTGCCCTGCGGCGTGAAGCTGTAGTCGCCGTAGTCGGGGAAATTCACGTAGGTGGGCCGCAGCAGCGCGTTCAGCGACGCCGCCGTGGACAGCCCGCCGCCCGACAGGTGCGTGAGCTGCACGCCGAGGCTCAGCTCGCGCGGCGCGATCTGCGGCCCGGCCGGCGCCTGAAGCCGCGCATCGACCAACGGAGTCTTGAACGCCTCGACACGGAATTGGCCGGAACTCCACTGCGCCCCGCCCTTGTCACCGCCCTTGCGCTTGAGCGTCACCTCGTAGAAGCCCTGCTTGGCCGCCTTCGGGATCGCCCAGTGCATCGACCGCGCATAGGGCAGCGTCACCACTTCGCCCGTCGCCACATGGGTGATGTCCACCGCGTCGGGCTGCTGCTCGGGCTTGAACGCCGCCAGCCCGCGCTCGGTTTCCAGCCGCAGCCAGTGCTTCATCGACACGGTTTCCCCGACGCGCAGCAGCGTGCGGTCGAACACCGTGTGGGCGCGCACGGCGTTGCGGTCGTCGAGCGGGCCACTGGCGGTCGGGTGGTTGAAGCGCCACGACTCGATGCCCTGGCTCCAGCCGCTGAAGACGAACGACAGGTCGCGCCCGCCGTCGGCGCGGGCCGGACTGCGGGCCGTCACGAACAGGCCGTTGTCGGAGAGACACTTGTCGTAGGACACCTCGAAGCCACGCGGAATACGCGCCACGCCCTGCGCATCGGTGCGGCCCGACCAGAGCACATCGCCCCGGCAGTCGTTCACCGCCACGTCGGCGTTCGCCACCGGCTGGGCGCGGTCGAGCGTCGTCACCCAGACGAGACTCGACGTGCGCCCGCGCTTGAAATGCACGCCCATCGGCGTCACCAGCACCCCGGCGCGGACGTACATCAGCGCCTCCCGGTCGAGCAATTGCCGGCCGAGCACCCGCGACGAGATCTCGACGACGTGGTAGCCCGAGCGCGTCAGCGGCAGCCCGAGCACCTCGGTCGCGCCGGGGGTCTTGGCCGTGTCCGCGCCGGGGCCGGGCAGGTCGCTGCGCTGCACCTCGGTTTCCTTGGCCAGCAGCGACAGCTCCCGCGCGCCGACCATGCGGTCCCGCGAGACCTTGCGCGGCTTGCCGTTGTCGCCGATCACGGTTTCGGTGAGGGTCCAGTCCTTCTTGGGCCAACCGGCTTCCTGGGCGGTGAAGCTGGTTTCGTGGTGGCGCTGCACCTTGGCGAACCACTGCAGGATGTCCTTGTCGGACACGCTCGCGTCCAGCGTCTTGATGTTCAACCGAGCTTTCGGCGGCGGGCCTGCGTCCTCATGGACACGCCGCACGGTGATCGGCAGCATCCCCGGCTCGGCGGCGGTGCCCAGCTCGACCACGCCGAACGGCGCCGCCGCGAACTTCGCCAGCGGCGGCATCCCGCCCGTCGCCGTCTGCAGCGGGAACGCGGACGCATTCGCCAGCCCACGGCCAGAAGCGTCGCGGAAGTCCTTGGGCAAGGTGATCTGGTAGCGCGTGTTCTCGTCCAGCGGCGCGGGGAAGTCGATGATTTCGACGGTCGGTTCGGTCGAATCGCGGGCGAACTTCGGCGCCAGCGCAGCGCCCTGCCCGTCCGCACGGATCAAGCGCATCTGCGCCGCGACGTCCCGCGCCACCGGGGCCGAAAACCGCACCTGCATCGGCCGCAGCGGGATGCACGGTGCCTCGGCCCGTTCGCGCTCGCAGGTGAACTCGGCGGTGAACCGCTGGCGCACCTCCCACGCGAAGCGGCGCGGCTGGCGCGTGAGCACCGCCGGGTTGTTCGCCGCCGCGATGCCCGGCCCCCACACCAGCTTCACCCCCGCAGCCGGCGGCAGCGGACGCTGGCAGGTCAGCACGGCCACGCGCTCGGCGTCCTTGGCCGTGATCTGCTGGCTTTTCAGCAGCGCGGCGCGCGGTGCGCCCTCGACCCAGGTCACCGGAATCCGCTCGCCGATGCCCTGTACCTCGCACCAGGCGTTGCGCCGCACGGTGTCGATGGCAACCGGGCCGTTCAGGCGCAGCAGCCAGTGCTGGTCTTCCTCGACCTGCGCGCCTTCATGGGGTTCGATCGACTGCACCGCCGGCCCGCCCGACGAGAAGCGGAATTCACGCGACCCGTCCAGCGCACCATTCAACGGCTTCCATCCGGGCGCAATCGTCACCTGACACGTCACGCCGGGCGGCAGCGTGTCGTTCAGGTCGTAGGCCCACTCGCGGTCGCTGATCCAGCGGCGGCTACCAGCAGGCGCCGCACCGCCCAGGCCTTCGCAGCGCAGCGTCGCCGGATCGGGCAACGCAGGCGAGCCGAACGGCACCACCGCCGTGTCGAAGCGCAGACGGATCTGCACCGCCTCGGACACCTCGCCGCCCGGCGTGGCCTGCACCACGCGGGCCGCCTGCGCCGATGGGGCAATCGCCCCACCCGCCAGCGCCAGCACCGCCGCCATCCAGCCCGTCACCTTTTGCCTGCGCGTCCAGCCCATCACGGCCTCCTCTGTCGGAGCACGCAGTCTATGTCGCGCGGCTGCCCTCCCGTGCCGGTCGCGCCTCGGGCGTTCAGTGCTTGCCGAACTTCTGCTTGGCCGTTTCCGTGCAGAGCGCCTGCGGGTCACCGACAAGGGTGTTGCACTGCTGGATCGCCACGGCGTAATCCGCGTCGCGCCGGACGGTGGCGGCATCCTTCGTCGTGGTGTCCACCCTGGGCGACATCGGCCATTTCTGCTTGGCCTCTTCGGAGCACACCGCTTGGTCGCTGCCCGACAGCGCCTTGCACTTCTTCATGGCCACGTAGTAGTCGGCCGGACGCTGGCGCCGGGTGCTGTCGGTCTGGCGGTTGTGCCGGGAGTCGGTTTTCCACTGCTGCTGGGCCGCCTCGGTGCAGACCGCACGCGGATCGCCCACCAGCGGGGCGCACTTCTTGATGGCGGCGTCGTAGTCGGCGCGGGTCATCGGGGCGGCTTCGGCCACTGGCAGCAGCGCAGCGGCGACCAGCACGGCCGCGCCCAGGGTGAAGAGCTTGAACTTGTTCATGGGGAACCTTCGCTTCGCGTGGTGCATGGTGAAGAGCGAGTATGGAAAGCCCCGGTCGTCCCCTGACAGCGGACCAGACCCCGCGCGGCTGTAGGACAGCGCCTCAGTGCCGCGTCTCGGTCTCGAATCCGACGATGTTGCGCGAATCCCGGCTGAACTCCACGCCGACGAGGTGGATCGGCTCGCCCCGGCCCCGGTACTTGTCCGCGTAACCCTTGGCCTTGATCTGCGCCAGCGCCTTGCCCTCCGGCACCAGCTCCACCACCTTGAACTCGAACACCCACACCGCCCCGCTGAACTCCACCGCCATGTCGATACGCCCGTGGTTGGTCGTGTCCTCCACCCGGATGTCCAGCCCCAGCGCGGCGAAGTGGCTGTAGAACACGCTGGCGTAGTAGCCCTCGTACTTCGCAATGTCGTTCGTGCGGTACCAGTCGTGCGGGATGCTGGCGAAGAAGGCGTGGAACAGGTCGCGCAGCCCGGCCACGTCCTGCGCTTGCAGCAAGCGGTACAGCCTGCTCACCTGCGGCTCCGAGATCCGCGCCCCGCCCGTCAGCACCCGCAGCAGGCTGTCGTTCAGGCTCGCCTGCACCTCCTTGTTCGGGTACTTCAGCGTGTACTCCTTGCGCCCCGGGATCGCCCACACGCTGTCGATCGTCAGGTACCCCGCCTGGAACAGCAGCGCCTCCGTCTCGATCCTGTCCACGTCGAACGCTGACAGCAGCGTTTCCGTCGCCACCGTCCTCGACAGGTCCGGCGTGTACCAGTGCCGGCTCGTCAGCATGTCGATCAGGAAGGTCGGCGTGCCCGTCTCGAACCAGTAGGGCTTGAACTCGCGGGTGTCGAACAGCAGCAGCAGATCGAACGGGTTGTAGACCGAGGTGCCCAGCCAGTTGTAGCCGTTGTACCAGCGGCGGATTTCCTCCCGGTCCAGCCCCGGCAGCTCCGGCGCAAACACCGTGTCCACGTCCGCATCGGTGTAGCCGCACAGCGCGCTGTAGCGGGCGTCCAGCGTGATGTCCTGCAGGTTGTTCAGCCCCGAGAACAGGCTCACCTTGCTGAACTTCGACACCCCCGTGATGAAGACGAACTTCAGGTGGGCATCTGCGCCCTTGAGCACCGAATACAAGTTGCGCAGGCCGTCGCGCATCGCCCTGGCGGTCTCCCGGTCGGTGATGTTGTCCAGGATGGGCTTGTCGTACTCGTCCACCAGTACCACGACCCGCGCGCCGAACTTGGCATGCGCCTGCCGGATCAGCTCACCCAGCCGCCCGTTCACCGTCTCATAGCCCACCGGATCCGCCAGCCCCAGATCGCACTGCACGTCGCGCAAGATTTCATGCACACGCGCATCCAGCTCGGCCCGGTCGCGCAGCACACCATTGCCGAAGTCGATGCGGATCACCGGATGCCGGCATGTCCAGTCCCAGCGCGTCTCGGCCGCCAGCCCCGTGAACAGCGACTGCTGGCCCTCGAACAGCGCCTTGAGCGTGTCCAGCAGCAGGCTCTTGCCGAAGCGGCGCGGCCGGCTCAGGAAGTAGTGCTTGCCGGAGGCGATCAAGTCGATCAGCAGCCCCGTCTTGTCCACGTAGTAGTGGTCATCCTCCCGGATCTCGCGGAAGGTCTGGATGCCGATAGGCAGCTTGCGCCGGGGCAGCACATCGCGGGGCGTGGTGTTCATGCAGCGGAGTTTAGTGCGCAGGGATGTCGCGGTGTGCCCCGGCAGCAGGCAGGAGGCCGGTACCAAGTGGTTCAAATTTCCGTGAAAAAAATCACGCAACTTTTTTCACTTATGACACCACCTGTCGCGCCACCTGATCAGACTCCCGCACTGGAAATTCCGATAGAAAAAATCGATCCGGCGCAAAAAAACAAGACGCAGCCGGGCGCTGTTCTCGGCTTTGTTGCATAACCCAGCCGAGGCTGAGTTTCCCCTGACCCCAGACGGAGTTACGCCACAGCCCGCGTCACCGGGGTGCCCAAGTGGGTGAAGCGGTTGAGCACTGCGGCCCGCACCTGCAACTCCACCACCTGCC
>NZ_JANPAB010000034.1:0-101617 GCF_031429695.1 Sphaerotilus sp. | reverse complement strand
GCAGGTGGTGGAGTTGCAGGTGCGGGCCGCAGTGCTCAACCGCTTCACCCACTTGGGCACCCCGGTGACGCGGGCTGTGGCGTAACTCCGTCTGGGGTCAGGGGAAACTCAGCCTCGGCTGGGTTATGCAACAAAGCCGTGTGAAGGGGTGCATACGAAGCCTGCACCATACCCCGCCGGGCGCTGTGTCGCTCCCCGCGGCTACTTCTCGGCCGCGACCTTCAGATTGGCAAGCCCGGTCTCGAAATCCTTGCCGACCATCTGGTCCATGCTGACGAACACGCCGATGACTTTGGAGATGAGGGGCATCGGCCCCTGCATGGTCCATGTCACGGCCGTGGCGCCGTTCTGGGGCACCAGGGTGAAGGTCGCGGTGTTGTGCGCCTCGAATGGGGCAAGGAAATCGAGCTGGATGTCCACGCTCGACACGGATCGGGCCGAGCGGATTTCCATGCGTCCGCTGCCGACGTCCTTGTTGCCCTCCCAGGCATAGACCGCGCCCTGGCCACTGGCTGCGCCGCTGAAGTTGCGCTTCATTGCGGGATCACGCTTTTCCCAGGGCGACCAGGCACTCCATTGGTGGAAGTCGGCCAGGTAAGGGTAGATCTTGTCCGGTGGTGCCTGGATGTTGACGGCACGCTCGACCACGAAGGTGTCAGGCTGGGTGCTGGCGTAGCCCAGCAGGCCGAGGAGCGCCACGGCGATCCCCATCAACAGAGTCTTGAGCATGGCGCACTCCGGGCAGCGGCGCGGCGGCTTGCCGCGATCCGATTTTGACGCGAATCCGTGGCCGTGCGGTTCGTGAGAAACCCGGCGGTACCGGGTCGCTCAGCGGGTGCAACGGGTTCAGCGGCGGCGGCTGGTGCTGCCGCCCAGCAGCGAGCCGAGCACGCCGCGCACGATCTCGCGTCCGACGGAGGATCCGACCTGCCGCACCGCCGACTTGGCCATCGTCTGGACCAGCCCGTCGTGGCGGGCGCCGCGCGGGCCGGTCGAGCCAAACAGCAGCCCGCCGAGCGCGCCGGACAGCATGCCGCCGAGGCCACCGCCGCCAGCTTCCTCGGTCGCCGCACGGGCGCCATCGGTGATCGACTTGCCCGCTTCGCCGCGCAGGTTGTCGCCTGCGTCGGACGAGGTCGCCGCGCGGCCCTTGAGCTTCTCGTAAGCCGATTCGCGGTCCACCGTTTTCTCGTAGACGCCCGCCACCAGCGAGCCTTCGCGCAGCTGCTGGCGCTGGCTGGCACTGATCGGGCCGATCTGGCTGCCCGGCGGCAGCACATAGACCCGCTCGGTGACGCTGGGCCGCCCCTTGGCGTCGAGCAGGCTGATCAGGGCTTCGCCGACGCCCATTTCCGTGATCGCGGCGGCGATGTCGAGCTTCGGGTTCGGGCGCATCGTGTCGGCTGCCGACTTCACTGCCTTCTGGTCGCGTGGCGTGAAGGCGCGCAGCGCGTGCTGCACGCGGTTGCCGAGCTGGCCGAGCACAGTCTCGGGGATGTCGAGCGGGTTCTGCGTCACGAAATACACGCCCACGCCCTTGGAGCGCACCAGCCGCACGACGAGTTCGATCCGCTCGGTCAGCGCGGCCGGGGCGTCCTTGAACAGTAGGTGCGCCTCGTCGAAGAAGAACACCAGTTTCGGCTTGTCCAGATCGCCTACTTCCGGCAGCGTCTCGAACAGCTCCGACAGCATCCACAGCAGGAAGGTCGCGTACAGCCGCGGTGCGTTCATCAGCTTGTCGGCGGCGAGGATGTTGACGACACCCTGGCCGTCCACCGTCTGCATGAAGTCCTCGATCGACAGCATCGGTTCGCCGAAGAACTGGTCGCCGCCTTGCTGGTCGATCTGCATCAGGCCGCGCTGGATCGCGCCAACGGACGCCGCACTGATGTTGCCGTACTCGGTCTGGAACTCGCTGCTGTTGTCGCCGACGTACTGCAGCATCGCCCGCAAGTCCTTCAGGTCAAGCAGCAGCAGGCCGTTGTCGTCGGCGATCTTGAAGACGAGCTGCAGCACACCCTGCTGCGTCTCGTTCAGGTTGAGCATGCGCGACAGGAGCAGCGGGCCCATGTCCGACACCGTGGCGCGCACGGGATGGCCCTGTTCGCCGAACACGTCCCACAGCGTGGCCGGGCAGGCGCTCCACTCGGGTTCGCTCAGGCCACGCTCCTGGAGGAGCTGCGCCAGCTTGCCGCCGAGCTGGCCCTTCTGGGCGATGCCGGTCAGGTCGCCCTTGATGTCGGCCAGGAAGACCGGGATGCCCAGGCGCGAGAAGCTCTCGGCGAGCTTCTGCAGCGTGATCGTCTTGCCGGTGCCGGTGGCTCCGGTGATGAGGCCGTGGCGGTTCGCCAGTGCCGGCAGCAGGTGACATTCGATGTCGCCATGGCAGGCGAGCAGGATCGGCTCAGTCATTTTTGTGTCTCCGGGTCGGGTGCGCAGCGCGGCAAAAGTAAAATGGCAGTCTAACGAACTCAGCGCACGCAAGCGTACCCAGGAGCATTCATGGCCGGTCATTCCAAGTGGGCCAACATCCAGCATCGCAAAGGCCGCCAGGACGAGAAGCGCGGCAAGATCTGGACCCGCATCATCCGTGAGATCACGGTCGCTGCGCGGCAAGGTGGCTCCGACATCGGCACCAACCCGCGCCTGCGTCTGGCCATCGAGAAGGCCAAGGCCGCCAACATGCCGGCGGACCGCATCAAGTACAACATCGACAAGGCGTCCGGCAACCTCGAAGGCGTCAACTACGAGGAGATCCGCTACGAGGTCTACGGCATCGGCGGTGCGGCCATCATCATCGACACGATGACCGACAACCGTGTGCGCACCGTGGCCGAGGTGCGCCACGCCTTCAGCAAGTACGGCGGCAATCTGGGCACCGATGGCTCGGTGGCGTTCCAGTTCAAGCACTGCGGGCAACTGGTGTTCGCACCGGGCACCGACGAGGACAAGGTGATGGAAATCGCGCTGGAAGCCGGCGCCGAGGACGTCATCGCCGACGCGGACGGCGCCATCGAGGTGCTGACCGCGCCGCCGGAGTTCGAGGCGGTCAAGGCCGCGCTGGAGCAGGCCGGTCTCGTGGCAGAGATCGCGGGCGTGACGATGCGGGCCGAAAACACGGTTGATCTGGCGGGCGACGATGCCCAGCGCATGCAGAAGCTGCTGGACGTGATCGAGGATCTCGACGATGTGCAGGACGTGTACCACAACGCCGAAATCGGCGAGTGACCGGCGAGTGACAAGGTAGGATTCCGAGGCGGGGACCGGGCGCGCTGCGTGCCCGGGTTCAGTTTTCAGACAAATATGATGAAGAAAGTCCCATGAAAGTTCTCGTGATTGGCGGCGGTGGCCGTGAGCATGCACTGGCTTGGAAGCTGGCCCAATCCCCCCGCGTCCACAAGGTGTTCGTGGCGCCGGGCAACGGTGGCACGGCGCTGGATCCGCGCATGGCGAATGTGCCGATCTCGGATGTGGCCGCGTTGGCCGACTTTGCGCAGACCGAGAAGATCGGCATGACGGTCGTCGGCCCCGAGGTGGCGCTGGCGGCGGGTGTGGTGGACGAGTTCCGCGCCCGGGGAATGCGCATCTTCGGTCCGACGCAGGCGGCGGCGCAGCTCGAAAGCTCCAAGGCCTTCGCCAAGGACTTCATGAAGCGCCACAAGATCCCGACCGCGGCCTACGAGACCTTCAGCGACGCGGCGCAGGCGCATGCCTATGTCGACGAGATGGGTACGCCGATCGTGATCAAGGCCGACGGGCTGGCGGCGGGCAAGGGCGTGGTCGTGGCGATGTCGCTGGACGAGGCGCACCAGGCCGTGGACTGGATGCTGCTCGACAACAAGCTCGGCGTGCAGCACAACGCTGACGGCGCCCGCGTGGTGATCGAGGAGTTCCTGGTCGGCGAAGAAGCCAGCTTCATCGTCATGGTGGACGGCCGCAACATCCTGGCGCTGGCCACCAGCCAGGACCACAAGCGCCTGCTGGACGCCGACCAAGGCCCGAACACCGGCGGCATGGGCGCCTACTCGCCCGCCCCGGTGGTGACCCCCAACATCCACGCCAAGGTGATGCAGGACATCATCCGCCCGACGGTGGACGGCATGCGCCGCGATGGCATCCCCTTCACCGGTTTCCTGTATGCCGGGCTGATGATCGATGCCAAGGGCGGCGTGAAGACGCTGGAATTCAACACCCGCATGGGCGACCCGGAGACGCAGCCGATCATGATGCGGCTCAAGAGCGACCTGCTGCAGGTGCTGCAACATGCTACCGACGGCACGCTCGACCAGGTCACGCTGGACTGGGACCGCCGCGTGGCACTCGGCGTCGTGATGGCGTCGGCCGGCTATCCGCTGGACCCGAAGAAGGGCGACGCGATCCGCGGCCTGCCGGCGGAAACCGAGGACTGCAAGGTCTTCCACGCTGGCACCGCCACGGCCACGGGCCCGAACGGGAGCGTCGTCACCAGCGGTGGGCGCGTGCTGTGTGTGACCGCGTTGGGCGACTCGGTGCGCAATGCGCAGCAACGGGCCTATGACGCGGCACAGGGCATCCAGTACGCCGGCATGCAGTACCGCCACGACATCGGCTACCGCGCCATCAAGCGCACGCAGCAAGTCTGAGCCCGGACGTGCGATGACGACCACCGACGACACAGTGCTGTCCAACACCGAGGTGCGGGCCTATCTGCTGGGCCTGCAACAGTCGATCTGCGACAGGGTGGGTGCCGAGGACGGTCAGGCGTTCATCACCGACGCCTGGGAGCGCCCGCCCGGCGGCAAGCTCGAAGGCGCGGGCATCACCCGGCTGATCGAGAACGGTGGCCTGCTGGAGCGTGGCGGCTGTGCGTTTTCGCAGGTACGCGGCACGGCGCTGCCGACCTCGGCGACCCAGCACCGGCCCGAGCTGGCCGGCGCACCCTTCGAGGCGATGGGCGTGTCGCTGGTGTTCCATCCACGCAACCCCTATGTGCCGACGGTCCACATGAACGTGCGCATGCTGTCGGCGACGCCCACGGAAGGGCCGCTGGCGGGCCAGACCGTGCGCTGGTTCGGCGGCGGCATGGACCTGACACCGTTTTACGGCTTCGAGGACGACGCGGTCCATTTCCACCACACCTGCTGCGACGCGCTCGACCCGCACGATCCGGCGCTGTATCCGCGTTTCAAGACGTGGTGCGACGATTACTTTTTTCTGAAGCACCGCAACGAGCCGCGTGGCATCGGCGGCATCTTCTTCGACGATTTCTCGGCGCTGGGTGTGCAGGGCAGTTTCGCGATGCTGAAGGACGTGGGCGACGCGCTGCTCAAGGGCTGGCTGCCGATTGCGCAGCGCCGCCGCGAGACACCCTACGGCGAGCGCGAGCGCGATTTTCAGGCGTACCGGCGTGGGCGCTACGTCGAGTTCAACCTCGTCTGGGACCGCGGCACGCTGTTTGGCCTGCAGTCGGGCGGGCGCACCGAGTCGATCCTGATGTCGATGCCGCCGCAGGTCACCTGGCGCTACCAGTGGGCGCCCGAGCCGGGCACACCCGAGGCGCGTCTGTACACCGATTTCCTGCGCCCGCGTGACTGGCTGGCGGAGTTCGATGGCCGCTGAACCCCGGCGCATCGGGCTCTATGGCGGCAGCTTCGACCCGGTCCACCAGGCACACCGCACGCTGGCCGACACCGCCTTCGCCCAGCTCGCGCTGGACGAGTTGCGCTGGATTCCGGCCGGCCAGCCGTGGCAGAAAACCCGCCGTCTGGCGTCCGCCGAACACCGCGCGGCGATGGTCGGGCTGGCAATCGGCGACAATCCCGCTTTCGTGCTCGAAAAGTGCGAGATCGAACGGTCTGGTCCGAGCTACACGCTGGACACCGTGACACTGCTGCAGCAGCGCGAAACACACCCGGCCCGCTGGTTTCTGGTCATCGGGCAGGACCAGCTGGCGGGCTTCTGCACCTGGCATGGCTGGGCCGATTTGCTGCAGCGGGTGACGCTGGCGGTGGCGGGGCGCGCAGGCGTTCCGGTGCAGGCCCCGAACGAACTACTGAACACCGGACACCGCATCGTGGCACTCGACATGCCGTCGATGGCGGTGTCTTCGACAGAGCTGAGAACCCGGTTGGCCGCAGGCGAGCCGGCCCTTTCACTGGCGCCCCGGATGGTGGCGCCCGACGTGGCGCGCTATATTGATCGCCACGGGCTGTACCGATCCCACCATCCACACTCTGGTTTTCCCCCTCAATCCTGAATCCTCTGGAACAAGAACGGCGCTGAATGGACATCCGCAAGCTGCAACGCACCATCGTCGATGGACTCGAAGATGTGAAGGCCCAAGACATCGTGGTCTTCAACACCGAACACCTCTCGGCGATGTTCGAGCGCGTCGTCATCGCCTCCGGCACGAGTAACCGGCAGACCAAGTCGCTCGCCGCCAGCGTGCGCGAGAAGGTCAAGTCGCTGGGCGGCGACGTCCTGAGCGTCGAGGGCGAGGACAATGGGGAATGGATCATCGTGGACTGCGGCGCGGCCGTGGTGCATGTCATGCAACCCGCCATCCGTCAG
The DNA here is from genome assembly GCF_031429695.1 of Sphaerotilus sp. Taxonomy (GTDB): domain Bacteria; phylum Pseudomonadota; class Gammaproteobacteria; order Burkholderiales; family Burkholderiaceae_C; genus Sphaerotilus. The sequence continues at coordinate 95,068 of NZ_JANPAB010000034.1, read as the reverse complement.
TACTACCACCTCGAAGAGATCTGGGGTGGCAAGCCGGTGCGCCTGAAGCTCGCCAGCGCCACGCAAGGGCTGGTCAAGGCTTCGCGCGACGAGGACGAAGACGAGGACGAAGCCCCGACGGCACCCGCCCGCAAGGCTGCGCCTCGCAAGCGTTCGTCGTCTGCGTCGGAAGCGGCCGCTGACGTGAGGAAGCCCGCCGCCAAGAAGGCACCCGCCCGCAAGACCGCTGCGACCTCCGCCACGGGTGCGGTCGCTCGCAAGGCGCCGGCCCGCAAGTCTGCATCCGGTGCAGCACCGAAGATCAAGACCATCGTGGTCAACGCGCCCGACCGCGAGCGCAAGACGCCCGCCCGCAAGAAGGCCGCCGCACCCAAGCGCGGCGCCTGACGCCGGCGCGGTGAGTCGACCGTGAAGCTGCACCTCGTCGCGGTCGGGCAGAAGATGCCCGAATGGGCCGAGACGGCCTACGCGGACTACGCCAAGCGTTTTCCGCCGGACTGCCGTCTCGAACTCAAGGCAGTCAAGACCGAACCACGCACCAGCGGCAAGCCGGTCGAGGCGCTGATGGCGGCCGAGCGGGTGCGCATCGAGGCGGCCCTGCCAAAAGGGGTGCGCCGCGTCGTGCTCGACGAGCGTGGCACGCGGGTGACGACGGTGGCGCTCGCCGAGCGGCTCAAGGTCTGGCAACACGATGGCCGTGATGTCGCGCTGGTCATTGGCGGTCCGGACGGGCTGGACCCTGAACTGCGCGCCAGCGCGGACGAGTTGCTGCGCCTGTCGGACCTGACGCTGCCGCACGCTTTCGCGCGCGTGATGCTGGCCGAGGCACTCTACCGGGCGTGGTCGGTCACGGTCGGACACCCTTACCACCGCGAATGACGACCTCCCGCTCCCCCTGGCTCTACCTCGCCTCGCAAAGCCCGCGCCGCCGCCAGCTGCTCGACCAGATCGGTGTGCGGCACGAACTGCTGCTGCCCGACGTGGACGAGGATGCCGAGGCGCTCGAAGCCGTCCGTCCCGGCGAGGCGCCGCGCGCCTATGTGCAGCGCGTGACTCTGGCCAAGCTGGACGCGGCCCGCGCCCGGCTGCAACGCGCTGGCCTGCCGTCGGCGCCGATTCTGTGTGCGGACACGACCGTGGCGCTGGGCCGCCGCATCTTCGGCAAGCCAGCGGACGCTGACGATGCCTGCGAGATGCTGGGCGCCCTGTCGGCGCAGGAACACCGTGTCCTCACCGCCGTGGCGCTGGCGGACGGCGACCGGATCTGGCGGGGTTTGAGCGTCTCGCATGTGCGGTTTGCCGTGATCGACACCAGGCGCATCGCCGCCTACGTCGCGACCGGCGAGCCGATGGGGAAGGCCGGCGCCTACGCGATCCAGAGTGGTGCGGCGGCCTGGGTCGAGCGAATCTCCGGCAGTTATTCGGGCATCATGGGATTGCCCCTGTTCGAGACCGCCCGGCTGCTGAGCGCAGCGGGCTGGACGCTCTGAACCCACAAGAACAACGGAGACATCCCATCCCATGCAAGACATCTTGGTGAACTGGTCGCCGCAGGAGACGCGCGTGGCCATCGTCGAACACGGCGCGGTGCAGGAACTGCACGTCGAGCGCACGCTGGAGCGTGGCCTCGTCGGCAACATCTACGCGGGCAAGGTCGCCCGTGTGCTGCCAGGCATGCAGAGCGCCTTCATCGACATCGGCCTGGAGCGCGCCGCCTTCCTGCATGTGGCCGATGTGCAGGTCGCCGGCCAGCCCGGCCGCGGCCACCACGCCGAGAACGGCACCATGCCGCCGATCGAGAAGCTGGTGTACGAGGGCCAGACGCTGGTGGTGCAGGTCATCAAGGATCCCATCGGCACCAAGGGTGCGCGGCTGTCCACGCAGGTCAGCGTGGCCGGGCGGCTGCTGGTCCATCTGCCGCAGGACGACCACATCGGCATCTCGCAGAAGATCGGTTCGCACGAGCTGCGCGAGCAGCTCCGCCAGCGCATGGGCGTGCTGGTGGGCAACCGGGAGACGGGTGGCGGGGGCGGCTTCATCCTGCGCACCAACGCCGAGGACGCCACCGACGACGAGCTGGCCGAGGACATCGCCTACCTGCGCAAGACCTGGGTCACGATCCGCGCGCTGGCGCTGAAGTCGCCACCCGGCTCGCTGCTGCACGAAGACCTGAACCTGGTGCAGCGGGTGCTGCGCGACCTGGTGGACGAACGCACGGCGACGATCCGCATCGACTCGCGCATGCAGTTCGACACGCTGCGCGCCTTCGGTCAGCAGTTCACGCCGAGTTCGGTCAACCGCCTGCAGCACTACAAGGGCGAGCGCCCGATCTTCGATCTGTTCGGCATCGACCAGGAAATCGAGAAGGCACTGGCGCGTCGTGTCGATCTGAAATCGGGCGGCTACCTCGTCATCGACCAGACCGAGGCGCTGACGACGATCGACGTCAACACCGGCGGCTACGTCGGCGCGCGCAACTTCGACGACACGATCTTCAAGACCAATCTCGAAGCGTCGCAGGCCATCGCGCGGCAGTTGCGTCTGCGCAATCTGGGCGGGATCATCATCCTCGACTTCATCGACATGACCCGCGCCGACCACCAGGAGCAGGTGGTGTCGGAACTGCGCAAGCAGCTCGCCCGCGACCGCACCAAGATCACGATCAGCGGCTTCACGCAGCTCGGTCTGATCGAGATGACCCGCAAGCGCACCCGCGAGTCGCTGGCGCACATGCTCTGCCAGCCGTGCCCGACCTGTGGCGGGCGTGGGCAGGTGAAGACACCGCGCTCGGTCTGCTACGACATCCTGCGCGAGATCCTGCGCGAGGCGCGGCAGTTCAACCCGAAGGAGTTTCGCGTCATCGCCTGCCCGGCGGTGATCGAGATGCTGCTCGACGAGGAAAGCCCGCACTTGGCCGGGCTGAGCGACTTCATCGGCAAGCCGATTTCGCTGCAGGCGGAGGCGGCGGTGAATCCGGAGCAGTACGACATTGTGTTGATGTGAGGTCTCGCCGCAGCGCAAACGTTACCGCGTCTGCGAGGCCGTGCGCGGCGTTGTCGTACGTGTAATCGGCGACGAGCTGGCGCCCTCGCGTCGACATTCGCTGCCAAAGTGCCTCATCGGACAGCAGCACCGTTGCAGCGTCGATCCAGGCGCGCAGGTCCAGCGGCAGGATGCGGCCGTTTTCGTGGTCGCGCACGATCTCGCCCGCAGCCCCGGCCATTGGCGTGACCAGCACTGGCAAACCAACCGCACAGGCCTCGTTGGCGACCACGCCCCACGGATCCCAGCTAGATGGAAACAGGAATATTTTCCCCTGCCGGTAGGCTCGGGGCAGGGCTGTTTGATCGAGAAAACCGGGGAATTTCACATCGACCAACTCCGACATGGCACGGGCCTGCGCCTGCAGATCGTTCCAAAGCGGTCCTTTGCCCAGGTAGACCATCGACACCCGTCGACCTATGCGATGTGCTGTGCCGGCCGCCACGTCCATCGCGAAACCGGGGTTCTTGACCGGATGCATCCGCCCGCTGAAGATGAAATCGACGGGACGTTCTGTTCCCTCTGCTGCCTGATCTACTGCCTGAAAGTGTGCCATGTCGGCACACAGGTGCGACTGGAAGATGGACCCCGACGCGATGCCATAGGAGGCGTACAAGCGTCTGGAACCCAGACTTGGCCCCACGAACGCCGCAGAGCGGGCAAATACGGCGCGGCGTATCTGCCGGTGCATCCAGGTTAGGCTCTGTTCGGACGTGTCGGTCCCGTCAGTCATGACCACATGCGGAATGTTTCGGCGCCAAGCATGGAGAAATGCTGTGAGATACGGCTGGCTGTACGACGTGGTGACGACCACGTCGGGTGCAATCTCGGCAAGCAGCGCCGACAGTCCAGCAGTGAAATGGATGAACTTGTCACCGACCTGGAGTTCGCGCGAGGGAGGATAGTGGACATGAACGGAATCCGAAGTCGCTTCCAACTGCCAGTCTCTGTTGGGCTCCTTGTGCGTCAGATAGATGCAATGCACGTCGGCATTCGTCAGGGACGCTAGCGCGGCAAAGACCGGAACGCGGTAGGGCGCCGGCATGTTGGTGACGATCGCGATCCGGGGGCGCTGGGAAGGGGTCTGGTGATGCCGATGACGCATGAGATGGACGCGAAAATGCGCTCGCAGTTGACTTGGAATGGTAGTGAGCGCATGCCCGGGTGCCGTGTGCAAATTACCATGCTCACCCCCGGAAATCCGGGGTCAACGGCGCGTTTTTGCGCTCAGCCACTCGTGTACATGCTGCCCGACCGTTCGGTAGCCCTCTGTGGACGTGTGCGTGTCGTTCGGGCTGTAGAGATCGCGTGTCTGGCGGCTCAGGCGAACGAAGTCACCGAACAGGTCGGGTCCGAGGCCAGCCGTTTCCAGCGTGCCGCCAACGGTGGCGGCCCGGTCTGCCTGCAGGTAGATGCTGCTCTTGTTGGGCAGCACCAGCCAGGTGATGGACAGGTCAGCCTGGCGTCGGGCCAGTTGCTGCATCTGCTCGACGGACGAAGGCCCGAATGGTGCCGAGGTCCGGTCGTCCGCGAAGAACAGGCCGCGCTCGCACAACCGGTGGCTGAAGCGCTGGCAGCCGTCCGGCACCCGCTGGATGCGGACCCGGTCTGCGCCATCGGTGTGGTGAACCAGTTCTTCGGCACCGGACAGGCGCGCGTGGCGGGTGTGCAGCGTCGTCAGCAGCCCGGTGAACAGGGTTTCGCTGGTGTTCAGACCGAGGGGGCCGGTCGTGTCCCAGTCGCGCGCTGTCTGGCGGGTCTGGAGACGGCCGGTGCGCTGCTGCGCGCAGGCCAGCGAGGCGTCGAGGTGGCCGGCCAGTCCGCGCTCCACCGATTCGATCACCACCGCCGAACCGCGGAATCCCTGGGCCCGCAGCAGGCTGCCCAGATCGGCGCAGACCGGCCCGATCACCTGCCAGTCGATGGTGGCCACCTTCAGGCCATGGGCCACCAGCGCCGATTGCCACAGCAGCGGTGCGGAAAAGCTGTCGCCGATGACCAGCACGTCGGCGTCCTGCAGCGCGCTCGACACACGCAGCGCGCGCTCGATCGATCGCGGGGGCTGCGTCGGGCCGAATTCGGTTTCCGACAGGCGCCCGAGTCGTGTCAGGTCGCCCCGGAACGGTGGTGTCAGCAGGGTCCACAGCAGCAGTGCGGCGACACCCGCCACCACCGCGCCGAAGACACGCAGCCAGAGCCGAACGGAGGGGGACGCGGCGGTGGACTCGGCCTCGGCCGTGGCGAAGTGGTCAGCGGGTTGCATCAGAACTGGAAGTACAGAAAAGCACTGTGCGCGCCGAGGTGCGACACGCCCGCGCCGAACAGCACGCCCAGCACCAGTGCGCTCGCCACAACCCGGCCGCGGCCGCTGATCCGCGGCGGCAACCAGCGCGCGATCTGCCCGGAATTCGGCAGGCAGAACGCGATCAGCGCGCACAGCAGGAAGGTCCGGTAGAACTCCGACACCTTGAACGGCAGCTCGAAGCCGGCGAAGGGGCGGCTCGACCAGCCATTGAGCCCGGCCATGCCGCGGTAGAGGGCACCCGCCACCTCCATCGACTCGGCGCGGAACACCACCCACGCCACCGTGACCGCCACGAAGGTCAGCACCGCGCCCGCAAACCGCTGCAGCCGCCCGGACGGCGCGCTACCCACGTCGCGGCGCCACAGGTGGTTGATGACGAGGAAGGTGCCGTGCAGCGCCCCCCAGACCACGAAGGTCCACGCCGCGCCATGCCACAGGCCGCCGAGCAGCATGGTCAGCACGAGGTTGAGGTAACGCCGCGTCGTGCCGTGGCGGTTGCCGCCGAGCGGCACGTAGAGGTAGTCGCGCAGGAAGGTGGACAGCGAAATGTGCCAGCGGCGCCAGAACTCGATGATGCTGGTGGCCCGGTAGGGCGAATCGAAGTTGATCGGCAACCGGATGCCCAGGCACAGCGACAGCCCGATGGCCATGTCCGAATAGCCGGAGAAGTCGAAGTAGATCTGGAAGGCGTAGGCGATGGCGCCGAGCCAGGCCGTCAGCGCCGTGAGGTCCACGCCATGGCCCGCGGTGCCGAACACGACATCGGCGTACTGGCCCATCGGGTCGGCCAGCAGCAGCTTCTTGGCCAGGCCGACCGTGAAGGTGGCGAGTCCGAGCACCAGCTTGGCGCGGTCGAGCCGGTAGCTGGCCGGGTCGGCGAACTGCGGCATCATCTGCGCGTGGTGCAGCACCGGCCCGGCGATCAGGTGCGGGAAGTAGGTGACGAAGAGCAGGTAGTGCGAGAACGAACGCTCGCGCACCTTGCCCGCCCAGGCGTCCACCAGGAACGCGATCTGCGTGAAGGTGTAGAACGAGATGCCGATCGGCAGCAGCAGGTGGGGCAGCGGCCAGGTGGTGCCGGCCACCGCGTTGACGTTGCCGAGGAAAAAGTCGGCGTACTTGAACAGCCCGAGCAGCCCCAGGTTCATGGCCAGCGCGCCACGCAGTCGCCACAGGCGTGCGCGGTCGCTGCGGCCGGGCAGCGGCGTGACCCACAGGCCGGCAAGGTAGTTGACGCCGATTGACGCCAGCAGCAGTGGCACGGCCGACACGCCCCACCAGCCGTAGAAGAACAGCGACGCGCCACCCAGGAAACGCGCCGCCGCCAGCGCGTGGCGCGCGCCCAGCAGGTAGTGCCCGACCAGCACCAGCGGGAAGAACAGGAACAGGAACTCGTAGGAGTTGAAGAGCATGTGACTGGATGTCGGGTCGGTCAGGCGCGCAGGCGCGCTTTCAGCGCATCGATGCGCACGGTCAGACCGGCGAAGGCCACCCGCAGCCACTTGCTCAGGCGCCAGCCGGTGCGCACACGAAAGCGCCCGTCCCACAGCAGCGGCAGTGGCGGCCGGCGGGCCGGGTCTGCCAGCAGCGCGGCGAGGAACTGCTCGCGCTGCTCCTCGCGGTCGGTGGCGGCGCGCACGGTGTCGAGACAGCCGGCCAGCGTTGCATCGCGCTGCCACTGGCGGTGCAGGGCGAGGTGGCGGTCGGCGACGCGCTTGAGCCGCGTGCGCAATGCCGCGCCGTCGGCATCGACATGGCGCCCCGAGACCCCACCGCGGCGGTAGCGCAGCAGCGGCGCGTCCACCGTGCAGGCACCACCGGCACACAGTGTGCGCAGCGTGTTCACCTGGTCTTCGAGCAGGCAGTCGTCGGCCATCGGACCGAACCGGTCGAACAGGCGGCGCGTGACGGCGTGGGCGGCGCCGATGACGTGCGGGCGGCGACGTGCCCAGTCCGCGACGCTGCGCCACTGTGCGAGGTCATCGACGCGCAGGAGGCCGAGGTCCGTGCCGTCCGGCGCCATGTCGATGACGTGGGAGGCGATCAGGTCCACCCGCCGGCCAGTGGCGTCCCAGGCCTCGCGCACGCGCTGTGCCCGTTCGGGCAGACACAGGTCATCGCCCGCCATCAGCAGGATCAGCTCGCCCCGCGCCGCCTGCATCACCGTGTTGACATGGGCGCCCAGACCGAGGTTGACCGGGTTGCGCCGCGCGATGACCTGGTGCGGGCCGTGGTAGGCGGCGGCGTGGGCCTGCATGCGCGCGAAGGTGTCGTCGGGCGAGGCGTCGTCCGACAGCAGGATCTCGATCGGCTCGCCCGTCTGGGCCAGTGCGCTGGCGATGGCAGCGTCGATCAGCGGCGCCTGCCGGTAGGCCAGCACGACGAGGGTGAGCAGGGGCGCGGTGGTCATCGTCATGCGTCGATCGCCTTGAGCACCCGGGCCGGGATGCCGCCTGCCACCACCCCGGGCGGGATATCGGACAGCACGATGGCGCCGTTGGCGATGACCGAGCCTCGGCCGATCGTGACGCCCTTGAGCACGCGCACGTTGGAGCCGAGGAAAACGTCGTCCTCGATGACGACCGGGCTGGCCCAGGCCGGGTCCGAGCGCGCCCGGTCCTCCCGCCGGAGGCCGTGGAAATCGCTGTCGAAGATCTCGACGCCCGTGCCGACGAGCACCCGCTGGCCGAGCGTGATGCGGGTGTGTTCAGCGATGGCGCAGAAATTGTTGTTCAGCACCGTGCCGTCACCGATGTGGATCGACGCGCCGGGGTGGCGGGCTTCCAGATAGGCCAGCGTGGTGTGGAAGTGCGGCGAGGGGTAGACGCCGATGGTGACACGGCCCTCGAAGCGGATCTCGCCGCGGCCGGTGGCGTGCAGCGGCTGGCGCAGCCGTGGCCGGCCGCTGCAGCGGGCCGACGACAGCAGGCGGTGCAGCAGGATGCGCGGGCGCTGCATCCAGTGGTTGATCCGGACCGAGAACGGCATCCCCACGTCAGGCGGCCTGGAAGAAGCGCGTGATGACCCCGACCACTTCGTCGACCTGCGCCGGCTGCAGGTGCGGGCCCATCGGCAGGCTCAGCACCTCGTCGGCCAGCCGCTCGGCCAGCGGCAGGCTGCCCGGGCCGAGGCCGAGTTCGGCGTAGGCCTGCTGGCGGTGCGGGGCGATGGGGTAGTGGATCAGGGTGCCGATGCCGGCCTGGGTCAGGGCGGCCTGCAGCGCGGCGCGGCGCGGCGTGGTGATGACGTAGAGGTGCCAGGCGGGGTCTGCCCAGTCAGGGCAGGTCGGCAGGGTCAGGTCGGGTCCGGCCACGGCGGCGAGGCCACGCGTGTAACGCTCGGCCAGGGCACGACGCCGGTCGTTCCAGGCGTCGAGGTGGGCCAGCTTGACCCGCAGCACGGCGGCCTGCAGCGGGTCGAGCCGGCTGTTCCAGCCCTTGACCTCGTTGACGTACTTGACCCGCGAGCCGTAGTTGCGCAGCACGCGCAGGCGGTCGGCGAGTGCGGGGTCGCTGGTCGTCACTGCGCCGCCGTCGCCGAGCGCACCCAGGTTCTTGCCCGGGTAGAAGCTCCAGGCCACCGCATCGCCGTGGGCGCCGAGCGGGCGGCCCTGGTAGCGCGCGCCGTGGGACTGCGCGCCGTCTTCGAGGATGCGCAGGCCGTGTCGGCGCGCGATGGCGCACAGCGGGTCCATGTCGGCGGGCTGGCCGTAGAGGTGGACCGGCAGGATCACGCGCGTCTTCGGCGTGATGGCGGCTTCGACCCGGGTCGGGTCGAGCGTGTGGGTGTCCGCGCGCGGCTCCACCGGCACCGGCGTCGCCCCGCACTGGCTCACGGCCAGCCAGGTCGCGATGTAGGTGTTGGACGGCACGATCACCTCGTCGCCCGGCCCGACGTCCATCGCCAGCAGCGCCAGGTGCAGCGCATCCAGCCCGTTGGCGGTGCTGACGGCCTCGGCCGCGTGGCAATAGGCGGCGAACGCGCGCTCGAAGGCCTCGACCTCCGGGCCGAGGATGAACCAGCCGGAATCCAGCACGCGCTGGATGGCCGCATCGATCTCCGGCTTCAGCTCGTCGTAGGGCGATTTCAGGTCGAGAAAGGGGACCATCTCAGGGGGTCTCGGTGGGGGTTTCGGCGGCGGTGGTGGCCGTGCCGCAGAGCCCGAGGAACGCGTTGTAGTCGCGCACGTAGTCCGCTGCATCGTAGTAGTGCGAGGCGAAGACCATCAGCAGCGCGTCCGGGGAATACTGGTACTGGATGCCCCAGACCATCGGCGGCAGGTGCAGGCCGATGTCGGGCCGGTCGAGCACGAACTCCTGCCGGTGCGTGCCGTCGTCCGCCACGGCGCTGCACTGGCCGCGCACGCAGATCAGGAACTGGTGGCACAGGCGGTGTGCGTGTTCGCCGCGGGTCTCGACGCTGGGCACGTCGAACACCATGAAGTAGCGCCGCACCGGGAAGGGGACGGAGCGCTCGAATTCGCCCACGGTGAGGCTGCCGCGGATGTCGGTGACCCGTGGCAGGCGGTGCAGCGTCACGCCGCGGACGCGGGTGGGGGTGAAGCCGGGCTTGGCAGGGACGGAGGGGCCGTCGGCCTGGGCGTCGGCCTTTGCGGCATCGACGTAGCCGATGATCCGCGCCGGATTGCCGACGACGATGGCGTTGGGTGGCACCGAGCGCGTGACGACCGCCCCCGCACCGACCATGACGTTGCGGCCAATGGTCAGCCCCGGCAGGAGGGTCGCATTGGCACCGATCGACGCGCCGGCCTCGACGACCGTCTGCAGAAACTGCTCCGGGCGCTGGCGGCTGCGCGGAAAGCGGTCGTTGGCGAAGGTGACGTTCGGGCCGATGAACACATCGTCCGCCACGCGCAGCCCGTCCCAGAGCTGCACGCCGCTCTTGACGGTGACCCGGTCGCCGATGACCACATCGCCCTCGACCAGGGTCTGCGCGCAGAGGTTGCAGTCCCGGCCGATGCGTGCACCGGTCAGCACGACGACAAACTGCCAGACGCGCGTGCCGGCACCGATGTGCGGGCTTTGCACGTCGGCCAGCGGGTGGATGAAGGTGGACTCAGACATGTTTCCAGGCTCCGTGTTCGCGCAGCATGTGCAGGCTGTGCCCCGTGCGTTTCGTTTCCTCGGCGGACCACTGGTCGCGCTGGCGCTCGCGCTGCAGCTTGAAGCGCTTGCGTGCCAGCCAGCCCATGCCGAGGCGGCTGTAGAAATAGTGCCGGTCGCCGAGCGCCTTGGCGCCGGTTTCCTTCTTCAGCGCTTTCTGCGTGATCGAGCCGAAGTGGTGGAACACCGCGTCGCCGACCGTGCCGACCGGGATGCCGGCGCGGGTGCAGCGCACGAGGTATTCCATGTCCTCGTGGCCGCCGAGGCGCCGGTCGGTGTCGGGGAAGCCGATTGCCTCGAACACGCTGCGGTGGACCGCGAAACACACGCCGTGGAACCAGCCGCGGCGCACCGTGCCGGCCATCTTCACGAGGTAGTCCGGGGCGAACTGCGCGTAACCGTAGTCGTCGGCCCCTTCGAGCAGCGCGGGGCTGACGACCTTGAGACCCTGGCGCTCGGCGGCGTCGAGCAGGGCCTCGATCGCCCGCGGCCCGGCCAGCACGTCGTTGTTGAGCAGCACGACCCACTCGGCGTCGCCGGCCAGCAGCGCGCCCTGCGTCCACGCACCGCCGCAGCCGAGGTTGACGCGGTTGCGCTGCTGCGCGAGTTCCGGGTGGTCGGCCAGCCACTGCGGCGTCTCGTCGGTGCTGGCGTTGTCGATGACGAGGATGTCGCCGGGGGCCACGCCCTGGGCGCGCAGGCTGTCGATGCACATCACGGTGTAGCGCAACTGGTTCAGCACCGGGATGACGATGGTGGTGCGGCGGGTCATGGGGTGGGCGTCCTTCCTCGGTGCGACTCAGGCCACGAGCGTGTAGTGCTTGTGGCTCAGGTCCAGGCCGAACCAGCGCTCCAGCCGCATCGCGTGGCGGTGCTTGCGCTCGCGGCGGGTGAGCGTGTGGTCCGGGTCGGGCGTGAACGTGGGCTCGGCGTCGTGGGCGAGCCAGTCGGTCATGCAGGCCGGGTGTGTGCCAGTGAACGGGCGCAGGGCCTGCGGGTCGATCGTGTAGCGCATCTTCGGCGGCTGGTGCGACCAGTATTTGCTGACCTGGTCCATCTTGGCCTGCATGTAGTCGAGCCGGCGGACATGGCCGTAATGGTAGATGTGGGCGTTGGCCAGCGCGGCCTTGGGGTGGCGGCCGTGGCGGTGCCTGTCCATCACGACCCAGAACTGGCCGTCCGGTGCGTACGAGCGGATCGTGTTGCGGATCAGCCGGCACTCGCGCCGGTACCACGCCGGGCTCACGGCCAGCCACTGCGGCGCGCCGTAGAAGTGCAGGTAGTCGAACACCAGCGCCTCGACCTCCGGGTTGCCGTGGTGGCGGTCGACCGATGCGCGGATGGCTGCCAGCTCGCCCTCGTGCAGCACCTCGTCACCTTCCAGATAGAAGGCCCAGTCGCCCGTGCAGGCGTACTGCGCGATCATCTTCTGCTGCGCGTAGACAAAGCCGCGCTCGGCCATGCGTTCGTTCCACCGCGTGTCGAGGATGCGGATCTTGGGCTCGGCGGCGGCGAGCGCCCGGATGCGGATCGCGGTGTCGTCCTCACCGGCGCCGAGCGCGATGACGAACTCGTCCACCAGTGGCAGGATCGAGCGGATCGACGCCTCGAACGGGAAGCCGAGCTTCACGCCGTTGCGCAGGAAGGTGAAGCCGCTGATGACGGCGCGCGGGGTCGCACTCATGCGCGCGGCGGGCGTGGCTGGCGGCCCATCAGGAAGAACTCGTCGTTGGGTCGCATGCCGATCAGGTTCGCCATGCGGTTGGACAGCCCGAAGAACGCGGTGATGCCGCCGATGTCCCAGATGTCCTCGTCGCTGAAGCCGTGGGCGTGCAGCGTGGTGTAGTCGTCCTCGCCGATCGCGGCCGAGTCGCGGCAGACCTTGAGCGCGAAGTCGAGCATCGCCTTCTGGCGCGGCGTCAGGTCCGCCTTGCGGTGGTTGACGGCGATCTGGTCGGCGATCCGCGGGTTCTTCTCGTGGATGCGCAGGATGGCGCCGTGTGCGACCACGCAGTAGAGGCAGCCGTTCGCGCCCGAGGTGGCCACAACGATCATTTCCTTTTCGCCCTTGCTCAACCCGGACGGGCGCAGCATCAGCGCATCGTGGTAATCGAAGAAGGCGCGGCACTCGTCGGGCCGGTGCGCCAGTGCCAGAAACACGTTCGGCACGAAGCCGGCCTTCTCCTGCACGGCAAGGATGCGCGTGCGCAGGTCTTCAGGCAGCACGGCGAGGTCGGGCACCGGGTAGCGGCTGATCGGCAGGGTCGTCATGGGGAGGGTTCTCCGGTCGGTCCCGTGATTGTCAGGGCTGAAGTCAGGTTTGAAACTGAAGCGCATGCAGGCGGGCGAACAGGCCGCCCCGCGTGAGCAACTCCGCCTGCGTGCCCTGCTCGACGATGCGGCCCGCTTCCAGCACGATGACGCGGTCGGCCCGCTCGATGGTGGACAGTCGGTGCGCGATGACGATGGCGGTGCGCCCGACCATGAGCCGCTCCAGTGCGGACTGCACCAGCCGCTCGGATTCCGAGTCCAGCGCCGAGGTGGCTTCGTCGAGGATCAGGATCGGTGCGTCCTTGTAGATCGCGCGTGCGATCGCCAGCCGCTGGCGCTGGCCACCCGACAGGCGCTGGCCGTTGTGGCCGATGCGGGTGTCGATGCCCTCGGGCAGGGCGGCGGCGAAGTCGTGCAGGTTGGCGGCGCGCAGCGCGGCCTCGACCCGCACGCGGTCCACGGTCTGGCCCAGCGCCACGTTGGCGGCCACGCTGTCGTTGAACAGCACGACGTCCTGGCTCACCAGCGCGAACTGCTGGCGCAGGGCGGTGACGCGCCAGTCGATCAGCGGCGTGCCGTCGATCAGGATGGTGCCGGCCGTGGGTTCGACGAAACGGGCCAGCAGGTTGATCAAGGTCGTCTTGCCGGCGCCGGAGGGGCCGACCAGCGCGATCACCTGACCGGCGGGGATGTGCAGGTTCACGCCTTGCAGCGCCGGGGTGTTCTGTTCGCCGTAGGTGACATCCACCTGCTCGAAGGCGATCTCGCCGCGGGCGCGTCCCGGGTCGAACGGACCGTCGCGCTCGACCGGGGCCTCGTCGATCATCGCCATGCCGCGTTCGAGCGACGCGAGCCCGCGGGTGATCGGCACGGCGACCTCGGACAGGCGCTTGATCGGGGCCACCAGCATCAGCATCGCCATCACGAAGCCGACGAAGCCGCCGACCGTCTGGCTGTCGTGCCCGCTCTGCCACAGCGCGGTGACGATCACAGCGGACAAGGCGACGGCGGCGAGCACCTGGGTCAGCGGGGTCATCGTGGCGGCCGCGGCGACCGACTTCATCGCGATGCGGCGCATGTCCTCGCTCATGGCCAGGAAACGCTCGGTCTGGTGCTGCTGCGCTCCGTGCATGCGGACCACGCGCCAGGCCTGGACGTTTTCCTCCACCGTGTAGGCCAGATCGTCGGTGGCCTGCTGGCCGAGCAGCGTCAGGCGGTGCAGGCGGCGGCTGACCGTGCGCATCACGAAGGCCACCGCCGGGAACAGCACCGACACGAACAGCGTGAGCTGCCAGTTGATCCACAGCAGGTAACCCAGCAGCGCCACCAGCGTCAACAAGTCGCGCAGCAGGGTCAGGCCGGACGTGGACAACTGCAGCGCGCCGGCCTGCACCTCATGCGCGACCATGTTGGTCAGCGTGCTGGCGGAGTGAGTGGCATAGAGCTGCGGATGTGCGTCCATGAGGCGGCGGAACAGCGCCTCGCGCATGCCCTGCGTGCCGCGGTAGGCGACCCAGGCGAGCGTGTACTGCCCGACATAACCCGCGGCGCCACGGACCGCAAACAAGCCGATGATCGCCACCGGCACCTGCCACAGCGGAATGCCGGCCGCCCCTTGCTTGAAGCCTGAATCCAGCAGGCGCTGCATCAGGCTCGGCACCATCGGTTCAGTGGCGGCGACGATCACGGTGCAGATCGCCGAGACGATGAACCCGGCGCGGCTCGGAGAAAAATAAGGCCAGATGCGGCGCAGACGCTGGAACAGGGATTTCATCGGAGCGGGCTAAAGCGATTCTGAAGAGCGGGGCGCCGCGGAGGCGCAATTATCAGCGCAGGCGGCTTGTTGCCTACAATCTGCGCGGCCCGACCGTCTGGGTTGCCTCCGCTTGGCCTTGCATCCTTGAACCGAATCCTCTCCTGGCTCCACTTTCTGCCCCTTTTGTTGCTGACATGAATCTGACAATTGCGCCGCGTTTGTCAGTGATCGTCATCACGCGCAACGAAGTGCTGCGGCTGCGGCGCTGTCTGGACTCCGTGTCCTTTGCGGACGAATGCATCGTCGTGGACAACGGCAGCACGGACGGCACGCCGGAACTGGCCCGTTCGCTCGGCGCCCGGGTGACCAGCACCACCGACTGGCCCGGCTTCGGCGCGCAGAAGAACCGCGCACTGGCGCTGGCCCGCGGCGATTGGGTGCTGAGCCTGGATGCGGACGAATGGCTGGACGACGAACTCGCGGCGCAGGTGCGCGCGGTGGTCGAGACGCCTGGCACGCCAGCCTGCAGCCACACGCTCTCCCGCCTGTCGTCGTTCTGCGGGCAGTGGATGCGCCACAGCGGCTGGTACCCGGACCCGGTGCTGCGCCTGTTCCCGCGCGGCGCGGCGCGGTTCAGCGACGATCTCGTCCACGAGCGTCTGCTGTGCGATTTGCCGACCCGGTCGCTGCGTGGACACCTGCTGCACGAGAGCATGCCGACGCTGACCGTGGCCAACGACAAGATGAACCGCTACTCCAGCGGACGCGCCGCCGACCTCCATGCGCGGGGACGCCGCGGCGGGCTGGGGAAGGCCGTCGGACATGGCTTCTGGGCGTTCGTGCGGACCTACGTGTTGAAACGTGGTTTTCTTGATGGACGTATGGGGTTCATACTCGCGGTCCACAATGCCGAGGCTTCTTACTACCGTTACCTGAAAATGTGGCTTGAATGCGACGATCAAACTCGGATGCGATGATGGACCGGCGACTGTTTCTGCACCGCGGTCTGGGTGCTGGCGCTGCGATGGCGGGGGTGCTGCCGGCGGCGGCGCAGTTCCGTGTCGAGATCTCGGGCATTGGCACCGCGCAGGTACCGGTCGCCATCTCCCGCTTCCGGGATGAGGAGAAGGCCGGATTCCCTGTGTCGCAGATCGTGCGCGCCGATCTGGAGCGCAGCGGCCTGTTCAAGCTGGTGCCCACTGCGCCGGACAACCTCGATGAAACCTCGCGCCCGGTGTTCACCGAGTGGCGCAGCCGCAATGCCGATGCGCTGGCCGCCGGCACCGTGACCCGGCTGGCGGACGGCCGTTTCGACCTGCGCTACCGCCTGTGGGATGTGGTCAAGGGCACCGAGCTGATCGCGCAGTCGCTGGCTGTGCAGAAGGAAGATCTGCGACTGGCGGCCCACCGCATCGCCGACGACATCTACCAGAAGCTCACCGGCGAACGTGGCGTGTTCTCCACCCGCATCGCCTATGTCTCCAAGGGAGTCGGCCGCTACACCTTGTTCGTCGCCGATGCGGATGGCGAAGGTTCGCGGTCGGCCCTGAGCAGTGTGCAGCCGATCATTTCGCCAGCTTGGTCACCCGAAGGCAACGAATTGGCCTATGTCTCATTCGAGACTGGCAAGCCGGTGGTCTACGTGCAGGACGTGCTCAACGGCCGTCGGCGCACGGTGGCCGAGTTCCGCGGCTCGAACAGCGCGCCAGCGTTTTCGCCCGATGGATCACAACTCGCCGTCACGCTGACCAAGGATGGCAATTCCGAGGTCTATGCGATGGGCCGGCAGGGCGACAACCTGCGCCGCCTCACCACGGCGCCGGGCATCGACACCGAGGCGGCGTGGTCCTCCGATGGCAAGTCGATCTACTTTGTCAGCGACCGCGGTGGCGGCCCGCAGGTCTACCGCATGGGTGCCTCTGGCGGCAACGCCGAGCGGGTCACCTTCAGCGGCAACTACAACATCAGCCCCGCCCTCAGTCCCGATGGCCGCTATCTGGCCTACGTCAACCGCAATGGGGGCAACCAGTTCCGCCTGCAGTTGATGGACCTCGCTTCGGGAACTGTGACCGCACTCACGGACACCAACGACGACGAAAGCCCGAGCTTCGCACCCAACAGTCGGCTCATCATCTACGCCAGCCGCGCTGGCGGACGTGATCTGCTGATGACCACCACGCTCGACGGCACCATCAAGGCCCGCCTCAGTCCGCCCCAGGCGGAGGTGAGGGAGCCGGTCTGGGGGCCTTACAGCCGCTGAACCCGCGTGCCGCGGTGTGTTTTTTTGTTCAAACCCACGTTCCCGGAGTCAATCCATGTCCCCATTCCTCAACGGCCGCACCGTGTGGCTGGCTGCGTTCAGTGCCGCTGTGCTGGTGCTGACTGGCTGCGCATCGAATACCCGTGTCGAGCCACCTGCGCCGGTGGAAAGCCGCCTGGCGGGTGCTGCCGGGGCCGCTGCAGCGGTCTCCTCGAACGCCAATGCCGGCGCCACGACCGGCCAGGCTGCGCAGTCCACGGTCACGCCGGTCGACGTCACCCGCAATGACGCGGCAGCGAACGGCGCAGGCCGTGTCGTGTACTTCGACTTCGACAGCTTCGTGGTCAAGGACGAGTTCCGCGGTGTGGTCGAAGGCAATGCGCGCCGCCTGAGTGCGGACCGCAAGCGCCGTATGCTGGTCGAAGGGCACACCGACGAACGCGGTGGCCGCGAGTACAACCTGGCGCTGGGACAGCGTCGCGCCGAGGCGGTGCTGAAGTCGCTCACCTTGCTGGGTGTGCAGGACAGTCAAGTCGAGGCCGTGAGTTTCGGCAAGGAAAAACCGGCCGCCACGGGCAGCAACGAAGCGGCCTGGGCCAAGAACCGCCGCGCCGAGCTGAAGGACCGCTGAGATGCGCCGCGCCCAGCCCCTGAAACTGTCCGCCCTGACCGCAGCCCTGGTGCTGGTCACCTCTGCGCTCTGGCCGATGACGGCCAGCGCCGGTCTGTTCGATGACGAGGAGGCCCGCAAGGCCATCGTCGAGCTGCGCACCCGGTTCGAGCAGTCTCAGCAGCGGCAGGCGCAGTTCGAAGAAAACGAGCGCAAGGCGCTGGCTGCGCAGGTCGCTGACCAGGTCGAGCAGATCAGCGTGCTCAAGCGCAGCCTGCTCGACCTCAATGCACAGATGGAAACCTTGCGCTCGGAGATGGCCAAGCTGCGCGGTGCCGACGAGCAGCTCGCCCAGGGCAACAAGGATCTGGCCCGCGAGCTGGCCGATCTGCAGCGCAAGTACAAGGATGCGATGGCCGCGATCGACGACCGCATCCGCCGGCTGGAGCCGCAGCGCGTGTCGCTGGACGGCAAGGACGCGGTGGTTGATGCGCCGGAGAAGAAGGCCTACGACGAGGCCATCGGCATCCTGCGCAAAGGCGAGTTCGCCAATGCGGCGACGGCGCTGGCGGCGTTCCAGAAACGCTTCCCGTCGAGCGCCTACAACGGCCATGTGCAGTACTGGCTCGGCAACGCGCTGTACGGCAAGGGCGAGGTCAAGGAAGCGATGAGCATCTTCCGCACCCTGGTGTCGACCACGCCGGACCACCCGCGGGCTTCCGAGGCACTGCTGGCGCTGGCGAATTGCCAGATCGAGCTGAAGGACGGCAAGGGTGCGCGCAAGACGCTGGAGGAGCTGATTGCCAACTATCCGCAATCCGAGGCGGCGCAATCCGGACGTGAGCGCATCAAGCAGATCAAGTGATCCCGGTGACCTCTGCTGATGTGCAACTGCTGACGGCCCAGGTGCTCTGGGCTGTTTTTTCATTGGCGTTTGCGCTGGGTGTGCTGGTGCGCCAGACGCATTTCTGCACCATGGGCGCGGTGGCGGACATCATCAACCTGGGTGACTGGAGCCGCATGCGCATGTGGGCACTGGCCGCCGGGGTGGCCGTGGCGGGCTTCAATGGCCTGGTCGCGCTGGGCCTCGTGCAGGCGTCCAACACCGTGTACGGCGGGCCGCGCTGGCTGGTCGGATCGGCGCTCGCGGGCGGGCTGCTGTTTGGTTTCGGCATGGTGATGGCGTCGGGCTGCGGCAGCAAGACGCTGGTGCGCGTGGGCGGTGGCAGTCTGAAATCGCTGGTGGTGCTGCTGGTGATGGGGCTGACGGGCTGGGCAACGCTGCGCGGGCTCACCGCGGTGCTGCGGGTGAATACCGTGGACCGTCTTGTCATTGAGCTTCCGGTGTCCCAGGATTTGCCCAGTCTGCTGTCACATGTGACCGGGCAGCCAGTGGCGACGCTGGCCGGTGTGTGTGCGCTGCTCATTGGCGGAGGGGGTGTTGCGTGGGCACTGGCGCGGCCGGAGGGCCGGCATCCCCACGTGCTGGCCGGTGGTGTCGGCACGGGTTTGCTGGTTCTCGCGATGTGGTGGACCACGGGGCGTTTCGGCTTTGTCGCCGAACATCCCGAAACGCTGGAGGCCACCTTCCTGGCCACCGCCTCGCAGCGCATGGAATCGTTTTCCTTTGTCGCTCCGGTTGCGCAGGCGCTGGAGTGGCTCGTGTACTTCAGCGACCGCAGCCGGACCGTGGGCGTG
Organism: Sphaerotilus sp.; assembly: GCF_031429695.1. Taxonomy (GTDB): domain Bacteria; phylum Pseudomonadota; class Gammaproteobacteria; order Burkholderiales; family Burkholderiaceae_C; genus Sphaerotilus. Next base: position 76,003 of record NZ_JANPAB010000034.1, on the reverse strand, counting down.
GGCATGGTGGCGGTCGGGGGTGTTCTGTCGGGCGCGGCCGCTGCGGCGCTGGTGACCCGGAGTTTTCGCTGGGAGAGCTTCCGGGACGAGGGCGACATGGGGCGGCATCTGGTCGGCGCCGTGCTCATGGGTGCTGGGGGTGTGACGGCGATGGGCTGCACGTTCGGACAGGGGCTGTCCGGCCTGTCCACGCTGGGGCTCACGAGCCTGGTGGCGGTGCCGGCCATCCTGGGTGGGGCGGTGCTCGGCCTGCGGTTTCTGACGTGGCAACTGGAGCGTCAGGCATGACGACGACCCATAGGGTGGATTTTCCGGCGCTGGATGCCGATCTGGAGCGCCGCTTCGGTGGCCTTCGCCGTCTGTGGGGCGATGAGGGCTACCAGCGGGTGCGAGCGGCGCGGGTGGCCGTGGTGGGTGTCGGGGGCGTTGGCTCCTGGGCGGTCGAAGCGCTGGCACGCTGCGGCGTGGCGGCGCTGGTGCTGATCGACCTTGACCAGATCGCCGAATCGAACATCAACCGCCAGATCCAGGCGCTCGGCGCCACCGTGGGCGCGGCCAAAGTGACTGCGCTGCGCGAGCGGGTGGCCGACATTCATCCCGGCTGTGCCGTGTACGCGGTGGAGGAGTTCGTCGAGCCGGGGAACTGGCCGGCGCTGCTGCCCATCGAGGTGGATGTCGTGGTCGACGCTTGCGACCAGAATGCGGCCAAGTTGGCGATGGCGCGCTGGTCGATCACGACGGGCAAGGCGCTGGTCATGGCTGGCGCGGCGGGTGGCAAATCCAGGCCGGAGCGCATCGAGGCGGCCGATCTGGCCGAGGTGACGCACGATCCCTTGCTGGCGCGTTTGCGGCAGCAGTTGCGCAAGGACGGTGCGCCGCGCACGGGGCGCATTGGCGTGCGCTGCGTGTTTTCGCGGGAAGAGGTGCGCCTGCCGCCGCAGGACGCCTGCACGGTCGATGGCAGCCTGAACTGCCACGGCTATGGCTCCAGCGTGATGGTGACGGCCAGTTTTGGTATGGCTGCCGCTGCACAGGCGCTGGAACTCGTGCGTGGCACTTGACGAAGTGGGTAGCAGTTGGTTTAGAATCTAAGGCTCGACTCCAAACAAAATCGATCCGGTGATGGAAAGTAATGTGAAGACGAGAGGCGGCGGGTCGTTAGCTCAGTTGGTAGAGCAGCGGACTTTTAATCCGTAGGTCGCAGGTTCGAGTCCCGCACGACCCACCAAGCGCCAAAAGCGTGTTATAGTATCGGTCTTGACGCAATATGCGTTAGGCAAGTGGGGTTCTTAGCTCAGTTGGTAGAGCAGCGGACTCTTAATCCGTAGGTCGAGTGTTCGAGTCACTCAGGACCCACCACCAGATACTTGTGCGAACGCACGAACGCGAAATACCGCATCCAGATTTGCGGGCTCTTAGCTCAGTTGGTAGAGCAGCGGACTCTTAATCCGTAGGTCGAGTGTTCGAGTCACTCAGGGCCCACCAGAAATGCACCAAAGGACTTCCAGAAATGGGAGTCCTTTTTTGCTTTCCGGGCCAGCTCTTGAAAACCTGGTGGGTTCGCCTCAAGTTTCCTTCAACCGGAGGACACCCATGCGACTCGACAAACTCACCACCTTGCTGCAACAGGCGCTAGGCGATGCCCAGAGCCTGGCCTTGGCGGCGGACCACCCCTACATCGAGCCTGCGCACTTGCTGAAGGCGTTGCTGCAGCAGGAAGACGGCCCGCGCTCGCTGCTGCAACGTGCTGGCGTGAACCTGAAGGCGCTGGACGACGCCGTCGAATCCAGTCTGACGCGCATTGCCATGGTCGGTGGCGGTGAGTTGCAGCCCAGCCGCGAGCTGGTGGCCCTGCTGCAGGCTGCCGAGAAGGAATCGACCAAGCGCGGCGATCAGTACATTGCCACCGAGATGGTGCTGCTGGCACTGACCGAATCGAAAACCGACTTCGCCCAGGCCGTGCGCGGTGCGGGCCTGACGCGCAAGGCACTGGAGTCGGCGGTGGATGCGGTGCGTGGTGGCCAGACCGTGGATTCGGCTGAAGCGGAAGGCCAGCGCGAGGCCCTGAAGAAGTACACGCTCGACCTGACCGAGCGCGCCCGCCAAGGCAAGCTCGACCCCGTGATCGGCCGTGATGATGAAATCCGCCGTGCCATCCAGGTCTTGCAGCGCCGCACCAAGAACAACCCGGTGCTGATCGGCGAGCCGGGCGTCGGCAAGACCGCCATCGTCGAAGGGCTGGCGCAGCGCATCATCAACGGCGAGGTGCCCGAGTCGCTGAAGAACAAGCGCGTGCTGGTGCTGGACATGGCCGGGCTGCTGGCGGGGGCGAAGTTCCGCGGTGAGTTCGAGGAGCGGCTGAAGACGGTGCTCAAGGAAGTGGCGCAGGACGAGGGCCGCATCATCCTGTTCATCGACGAGCTGCACACCATGGTCGGTGCCGGCAAGGCCGAGGGCGCGATGGACGCGGGCAACATGCTCAAGCCGGCGCTGGCCCGCGGCGAGCTGCATTGCATCGGCGCTACCACGCTGAACGAGTACCGCAAGTACGTCGAGAAAGATGCGGCGCTGGAGCGGCGCTTCCAGAAGGTGCTGGTGGCCGAGCCGACGGTCGAAGCGACGATCGCCATCCTGCGCGGCCTGCAGGAGAAGTACGAGGTCCACCACGGCGTGGAGATCACCGACCCGGCCATCGTCGCCGCGGCCGAACTCTCGCACCGCTACATCACTGACCGTTTCCTGCCCGACAAGGCCATCGACCTGATCGACGAGGCGGCGGCCAAGATCAAGATCGAGATCGACTCCAAGCCCGAGGTGATGGACAAGCTCGACCGCCGCATCATCCAGCTCAAGATCGAGCGCGAGGCGGTGCGCAAGGAGAAGGACGATGCCTCCATCAAGCGCATGGGATTGATCGAGGAAGAGATTGCCAAGCTGGTGCGCGAGTACGCCGATCTGGAAGAGATCTGGAAGGCGGAAAAGGCCACGGCGCAAGGGTCGGCTCACGTCAAGGAAGAGATCGACCGCACCAAGCACCAGATCGAGGAATGGAAGCGCAAGGGCGATTTCAACCGTGTGGCCGAGCTGCAGTACGGCAAGCTGCCGGATCTGGAGAAGCGCCTGAACGAGGCGCAGGCCAAGGAGGAATCCAAGACCCGTGCCGGCAAGGATGGCAAGGGCGGCCCGCAACTGCTGCGCACGATGGTGGGGGCCGAGGAGATCGCCGAGGTGGTCAGCCGCGCCACCGGCATCCCGGTGTCCAAGCTGATGCAGGGTGAGCGCGACAAGCTGCTGCAGATGGAAAGCAAGCTGCACCAGCGTGTGGTCGGGCAGGAGGAGGCCATCGTCGCGGTGTCGAACGCGATCCGCCGTTCGCGCGCTGGCCTGTCCGACCCGTATCGACCGCTGGGCTCGTTCCTGTTCCTTGGCCCGACAGGCGTGGGCAAGACCGAGCTGTGCAAGGCGCTGGCGGGTTTCCTGTTCGACAGCGAGGACCACATGATCCGCATCGACATGAGCGAGTTCATGGAGAAACACTCGGTCAGCCGGCTGATCGGCGCCCCTCCCGGCTACGTCGGCTATGACGAAGGCGGTACGCTGACCGAGGCCGTGCGGCGCAAGCCCTACAGTGTCGTGCTGCTCGACGAGGTGGAAAAGGCGCACCCGGACGTGTTCAACGTGCTGCTGCAGGTGCTCGACGATGGTCGGCTCACCGACGGGCAAGGCCGCACCATCGACTTCAAGAACACCGTGATCGTGATGACCAGCAACCTCGGCTCGCACCTGATCATGGCGATGGCGGGTCAATCGACCGAGGACATCCGCGAAGCGGTCTGGGGCGAGGTGAAGGCGCATTTCCGGCCCGAGTTCCTGAACCGGATCGACGAGACCGTCGTGTTCCACGCGCTGGACCAGAAGAACATCGAGTCCATCGCCGCGATCCAGCTCAAGGGGCTGGAGGGGCGTCTGGCGAAGATGGAGATGGTGCTGGAGGTGACACCCGAGGCGCTGAAGGAGATCGCCAAGGTGGGCTTCGACCCGGTGTTCGGGGCGCGTCCACTCAAGCGGGCGATCCAGCAGCGCATCGAGAACCCGGTGGCAAGGCTGATCCTGGAAGGGCGGTTCGCGCCGCGGGACGTGATCCCGGTCGGGCTGGGCGTGGACGGCAGCTTCACCTTCGGCCGCACGGTCCACTGAAGCCTCAGAGGACTGGCGCCCTGGGCAGTGCAGCGTCCATCGCCATCAGGCGTGGGCGCAACTGGGTCCAACTGGTGAGGCTCGGGTCGTAGACCAGGTGCAGGGCCAGCCCTGGTTGTGCCTGCAGTGCCCGCACCCCAAGCGCCTCGTTTCCGCCCATCACGAGCACCTCGTCGGCTTGTCCCGCGAGGTGCAACTGTCGGCGCGTGCTGCTGCCCGCGGCCAGCAGCAGCGAGCCGCGGCGGGCCAGATCGTTGGCGAGGAAGGCCGCTCCAGCGTGTGCGGCCACGCGGCTGGTTGCTACATGGAACACACAGGCGCTTTGCACGCCGGGCAGTGCGTGTGCTTCCAGCACGAACCGCTCGATCGGGTGCGCACGCGCGGCCAGCGGCGCCAGCGCGGCTGGCGTGGTGGCGAGATCTGGCATGTCATGCAGCGTGTCGCGGCCGGTGGCCAGCGGGCTGAGCTGCGGGCCGTTGCCTTCCGGGTGCAGGGCGGCTTGCAGGCGGTTCCATGACTCGCTCACGAAGGTCCATGCCTCCACCGGTCGGCTCACCCGTGGCGCGATCTGGCACACCACGCCGCTGCCCGGCCCGAGTGCGGCGACCAGCCCGGCCAGTGCGGCATGGCTGCTGGCGGCCAGCGGCATGAACTGCAGGTAAGCACAGTGCCAGTCGGGCCGGAACATGGCGTCGCGGAGTGGCTGCAGAGCGTCGCTCAGGGCGTGCGGTGGCACATCACCGACGAGGACCACCGTCTGCGTGGCTTGGGCCATGAGCACGCGGGCGAGGGCCGTGCGGGTGGCGCTGTCGGCTTCCACATCGGTGCTGTACAGGCGCACACGCTGGCCGCGGCTGGCGGGGCAGTCCACGTAGTCGATGCTGGCCAGCACCGTGCCGTAGCTTTGCCGGCGGATGCTCAGCCGCTCCACTGGCCGTTCCGCTGCAGACGCGATGGCATGCAGCAGTCGGCGTGCGCTGCGGCTGGCGACATCGTGCAGGGCGATGTAGCTCGGGCGCAGGTACTCGAACTGCTGCTGCAAGGCTTCGCCCGGCTCGCAGGACACGAACAGCTCGCGGGTGTGGTTGCCGACCGGGCGGCCGATGTCGAGGGCGTTGTCCAGGCGGTCGTCGACGCTGCGCTGGATGTGGGTAGGCGACGCGTCGAGGCCGGAGTCGGATCCGTCGGCGGGCAGGGTCATGCCGTGGTCTCCAGGGAACGAAAAGGCGCGGGCATCCTATCATCCGCACCCTGCATCCTCTGGAACCATCAAATGGATACCTTGCCTGTCGTGATCGTGGGGGCCGGACTGGCCGGGCTGACTGTGGCGCTGCACCTTGCCGCCGAGCGGCGTGTGATCGTGCTCGCCAAGCGGCAGCTTGGCGAGGCGGCCACCGCCTGGGCGCAGGGTGGCATCGTCGGCGTGCTCGGCAGCGATGACAGCATCGACAGCCATGTGCGCGACACCCAGGAGGCCGGCGCCGGTCTGGTGGACGAGCACACCGCCCGCTTCATCGCCGAGCGCAGCGCCGATGCCGTGGGCTGGCTGGTGGCGCAGGGCGTGGCGTTTTCGCCCGATCCGGACGGCCCGCTCGGCCTGCACCTGACCCGTGAGGGCGGCCACGCCGTGCGCCGCATCGCCCACGCCGCCGACGCGACGGGTTACGCCATCCACCAGGCGTTGCTGGCCGAGGTGAAGCGCCACCCCAACATCGAGCTGCGCGAGCGGGCGATGGCGGTCGATGTGATCACGCCGCGCCACCTGCACACCGACACCGCGCCGCGCTGCTACGGCGTCTACGTGCTCGACATCGACAGCCAGCGCATCGAGACCATCGCCACCAGTGCCGTCGTGCTGGCCAGCGGCGGCGTCGGCAAGGTCTACCGCTACACCAGCAACCCCGACACCGCCACCGGCGACGGCATTGCCATGGCGTGGCGCGCGGGGTGCCGCGTGGGCAACATGGAGTTCATCCAGTTCCACCCGACCTGCCTGTACCACCCGCAGGACCGCAGCTTCCTCATCACCGAAGCCTTGCGCGGCGAGGGTGCCTTTCTGCGCCTGCCGGACGGCACGCGCTTCATGCTGACCCACGACGCCCGTGCCGAACTCGCGCCGCGCGATGTCGTCGCCCGCGCCATCGACTTCGAGATGAAGCGCCTCGGCGTGGACCATGTGTGGCTGGATGCGACACACCTCGGCGAAACCTTCCTGAAGGAGCATTTCCCCACCATCCATGCGCGCTGTCTCAAGCTCGGCATCGACATCGCGCAGCAGCCGATCCCCGTGGTGCCCGCGGCGCACTACACCTGCGGCGGCGTCGTCACCGACCTGCATGGCCAGACCGACCTGCCGGGACTCTACGCGGTGGGCGAGACGACCTACACCGGTCTGCACGGCGCGAACCGGCTGGCCAGCAACTCGCTGCTGGAGTGCGTGGTGCTGGGCCGCAGTTGCGCCGAGTCCATCATGACGGCCCCGACGACGGACCACCCCGCGCTGCCGCTGTGGGACGAAAGCCAGGTCGAGAACGCCGACGAGCAGGTGGTGATCTCCCACAACTGGGACGAGCTGCGGCTGGTGATGTGGAACTACGTCGGCATCGTGCGCACCACCAAGCGGCTGGAGCGGGCGCTGCACCGCATCCAGTTGCTGCGCGACGAGATCGACGACTACTACGCCAATTTCCGGGTCAACCGGGATCTGCTGGAGCTGCGCAATCTGGTGGAGTGCGCCGACCTGATCGTGCGCTCGGCGCTGATGCGGCATGAGAGCCGCGGGCTGCACTACAGCCGCGATTTCCCGACCACGCTGCCGGTGAGCTTTCCAACGGTGCTGGTGCGGCCGGCGCGCAGCCAGCGGGGTTCCAGGGCGGGCGCCCGGCGGCTGGCAGGTGGCCCGCCGCCGACAGGCTTGTGCGGCTGAGGTCCGCCGCAGCGGGGTCAGCGCTGGCTCAGCGGCGGGCCCGCATCGCCATGCGGGCTTGCACGAACTCGAAGGCGAAGGTGACGGCGTCGGTGATGGTTTCGTCCATCGCCAGGCGCTCCTTCTCCGTGAGGTAGAAGGTCAGATCGACCGAGTGCCGGATGTAGCGCGCCCCCAGCCGGTTCAGCGCGACACAGGCCACGTCCGGCAGGGCTTCCGCGTCGAGGTAGGGGTAGCCGGGCGCCAGACGGACCACCGTGTCGAACACCGGCCGTTCGTAGTGGTTGTGGACGGAAGTGAAATCGATGTTCATGGTGGGGATGTCGGCGTCCCCACCATGAACTTGACGTACTTCAGGCCGCGCCGATGTTCGCCACAAAGCCTTTTGATGGCTGGCTGATCGCAGCCGGGTTCGCTTTCACGAAGTCCAGCATCCGGTCGATGCAGCCGAGTGCCTGGCTGCGGATCGGCTCGTCCACATGGATCTCGCCTTGGCCGCGCTCCAGCCCTTCCAGGCAGTCGATCACGCCCTGCAGCGCGTTCATCGCCATCCAGGGGCAGTGCGCGCAGCTCTTGCAGGTGGCGCTGTTGCCGGCGGTGGGCGCCTCGATCAGCACCTTTGTCGGGGCGGACTGGCGCATGCGGTGGAACATGCCGTTGTCGGTGGCGACGATGAACTCGGGTGCGTCCAGCGTCATCACGGCCTTGAGCAACTGCGCCGTGGAGCCGACCACGTCCGCCTGATCGACGACCGCCTTGGGCGACTCGGGATGGACGAGGATCTTGGCCAGTGGGTGTTCACGGCGCAGCAGGTCCAGCTCGACGCCCTTGAACTCGTTGTGGACGATGCAGTCGCCTTGCCACATCAGCATGTCGGCACCGGTCTGGCGCTGCACGTAGCTGCCCAGGTGGCGGTCAGGTGCCCAGAGGATTTTCTTTCCCTGTGCATGCAGGTGGCGCACGATCGCCTCGGCGCATGAACTCGTCACCATCCAGTCGGCGCGGGCCTTCACGGCGGCGCTGGTGTTGGCGTAGACGACGACGGTGCGGTCCGGGTGGGCATCGCAGAACGCAGCGAAGGCGTCCGGCGGGCAGCCCAGGTCCAGCGAGCAGGTGGCGTCCAGATCGGGCATCAGCACCCGTTTCTGTGGCGACAGGATCTTGGCGCTCTCACCCATGAAGCGCACGCCAGCGACGATCAGGGTCTGCGCCGCATGGTCGCGGCCAAAACGGGCCATCTCCAGCGAGTCGCTGACGCAGCCGCCGGTCTCCATGGCGAGATCCTGCAGATCGCCGTCCACGTAGTAGTGGGCGACGAGCACGGCGTTGTGCTGTTTCAGCAGGTCGCGAGCGCGCTCCTTGAGGGCCGTGCGCTGGCTTGGGGTGAGTGGAGCGGGCACCTTGGCCCAGGCGTGCGCGGTGCAGCTCTGGCCCGAGGCGTCCTGTTGGGTGTAGTCGAATTGAACGTCGGTCATGGCGGAATCGTAGCGGAGGCGGTGCGTCAGACCCACTGGTTGCGTGCGACAGCGATCTGCCAGCGGGCCGCGCTGAGGTCGCCGAACTCGCGTTCGACGCAGGCAAGGATGAGCAGGCCCGGCTGCCTGGGCACGGGCAGCGCGAGGTGGTGGTGGGTCGGGCCGCTCCAGGACAGTTCCAGCAGCGGCTGTCCGGCGCCCAGCGTGCGGTGTGCCCGCCAGAGCGCACAGCCGGCCCGTGCCGTGCCTTCCAGCAGGGTCAATTGGTCGTCGGACTGGGTCTGCACGCTCAGCAGGCGCGCGTCTTCGACGGCGACGACGGCGCAAGCCGTCACACCCACGCCCATCGACAGCACACGCAGCACGCGGTGCATCACGGTGGCGGACACATCGGGCAGCGCCGAGGACACCGCCACCAGCGGCGCCAGTGCTGGCGACATGGCAGGTGCCGCCGGCTTGGCCGGTGCGGCTACAGGCGCAGCAATTGGAGCGGCAGCGGAGAGCGGTTGAACGGGAGCCGGTGCCGGTGCCGGTGCGGCTTTCGGCGACGGGGCCATGGCAGGTGCTGGAGTTGCCTTGGGTGCGGTGGTTTCTGCCGGGCCATCGATGGCGCCAGGAACGGTCGGCTCGCCGCTGGCAAAACCGGTCACCAGCGAGATCAGTTGCTGCGACCAGCCAGGGTCGTTGACAGAAAACAGCTCCAGCACGTGCATCTTCATGCCACGCGGCCAGGTGGCACGGCGCAGCCGGTCGGCGCGGCTGGGTTTGTCCGCCGGCGACACCAGCAGCAGCGAGGGGCCGCGCCAGGCGTCCGCACGCACGAAGTCGTTGATGCGCCGGATCAAATCCTTGTCGCCATTGGCGCCCGCCAGGATGACGGAGCGGTCCGCCTGTTCCAGCAGCGTCAGCGCGACACTGAGGCTGCGGTTGTCCGCGAACGAGGCGTCTACCTCGATCACGCCGAGCGACTGCCCGGAAGGCGTCGGCAGCACCGTGCTGCGCAGCAGGGCGACCGGCTCGGTGCCCTGCTCCTGCATCAGCGAAATTTCACTGATGCGGCCATGCGCGGCCAGGGCGAGCTGGGCGATCGAGAAGCCGGGCCAACTCCCCGATGGATCCCACACGGCCACCGTCTGCTGCGGCTGCACCGAATCGCGCGAGAACAGCGTCTGCACTGGGGGTGCGGTGGGTGTCTCGGCGCGGGTGCGGAGTTCGCGGGTACTGACGGGAACGGTGGTCGGTGGATCTGCGGGCAGGCTGCTTTGGCCGGCCCAGGCAGCGTCAGGCGGGGGGGTGTGGGTGCGCTTGAATTTCAGACTGAGCATGGTGTCTAGGGTAGGAGCCGGGTCGCATCACATCAGCACCTGCTGTGCCTCCATGATGCGGTAGCGCGTCATCGCCAGATTGCTGCGCAGCTTGTCCAGCACGGCCAGGATGAACAGGTCTGGGTGAGCGCGCAGCGTCCTGAGAATATGGTATCGGCTTCCGGCCGTCACCAGTATCTCTTCCAGCGGATCGCCGGGGCGGGAATGCCCCAGCTGGCGCAGGGTGCGGCGGTGGGTCTTCCAGATTTCCGCGGCCGCCAATGCGGCACGGTCGATGTCCGGCCCACGCGCCGGGCTGGCCTTGACCAGCCCGGTGTTGCCATCGACCAGCGCCACAAAGATCAGCCCGTCCAGCACGGTCAGCTCATCCAGTACCGCCAGCGCGCGCCGCGGGTGCACCGGCTGCCGGCCTGTCTCGGGCGTGTTGACCTCGGCATCGGCGGCGGCCTCCAGGGGCGCGACAAACAGCGTCGACTGCCGCGCAGGCGGCAGGGCCGGGAAGCTGGGCTGGCCGGCGTCCGACAGCGGCATTGGCGCGCTGCCGGGGGGCGGCGCGACAGCGGCGGGAGGGGAGGCCGCAGCGGGAAGGGCGCTGGCCTGTTCGGAGCGCAGGCGCTGCCAGTAGGCCAGCATCCGGTTCCACACCGCGCTGGCGCTGGTCAGTGGCTCGCAGATCGACTCGACGCGCACCTGCGCTGGCCAGTCCATGCGCTCGATTTTCTGCACCATCCAGCTTGCGCCCACCGGCAGCATGAACAGCAGATTGCGGCACTGCCAGTGCAGGCTCAGCGTTGCGCTGTGCAGATCCGACAGCATGTCGTCGATGGCCGAAGGTGCCATCGGACCGATGATCACCACCGACATGTCCGAGCGCTCCATCAGCGCCATCTGCACCTCGGCTGCGTCGCCGCCCTCGGCCTGAATGTCCGCGTGGTAGATCTTCAGCGTGTCGTCCGTGCGCCGGGGCAGGGTGGTGCGCTCGATGGTGGCCATCAGGTTCAGGCTGGACTGGTCGCGCAGGCTCAGGCGCTCAATGGGCTGGCCGCTCGCATCGGCCAGCGCCCGGATCACCGAAGCGGCCCACATGTGCGACGGGTCGCACATCGTGATGAGCTTCTGCCGCACGAAGGTGTCCTTGCGGCTGCCGGCAAAGTGGGCGCGCATGGCCTGCGCGGGCGAGCCGCTGACCAGCAGGTCATCGTGGTGGCGCGTGTCGGTGTTCTCTGTCGATTCGGACGGATCGCTTTCGTGGCCCATGATCGCCGTGGAGGCGAACTCGGGCTGCTCGGTGTCGTGGGCCGCGGCCTTGTTGCTCGCACGGGTCGAAGCGTCACGGTCACGCAGTGGGGTCAGATCGCCGAAGAGGCTCTTGAGCATGTTCATCGCGTGACGGGGCCGTCCGGAAAGAGGGGGGGTTGCATCGCTACTTTAGTCTCTGAAGCTGGTCGCGGCCTGAGTTTGCGTGAAAGTGCCTGAAATGGACGCATTCCGTCATCAGGGGTGTTGACGAAACTGAAATCCGGAAATGCGGGATTTTGTGATCGTTTCAGCGAAAATGCACGCGAGAGTGTGAACGCCGTGCCAAAGCGTTTGAACTGGTGTCGCGTGCGCTCGCCTGTCCGGGGGATCAATGCCCCGTGAACCAGGTCGCGGCAAGCTGGCTTTTGGGTGTGGAAATCCGGGTTCGTGCAGGACACACTGCTGGTCGGTTAGGCTGATCGGATGACGATGAATTGTTTCGCTGGATGGCGACTGCTTGCGCGGGCGGTGTGGTGCTGCCTTTGCGTTGGACTGGTCTGGCTGGCTGGTGCGCCGGCCGCCCGGGCCGCCGAGGCGTTTCTCGATCCCGAGCAGGCCTTCCACCTCACCGCCCGGGTCGCGGACGACCACACGCTGGCACTGCGCTTCGAGGTTGCACCGGGGTATTACCTGTACCGCGAACGGTTCGATGTCCGTGCTGTGGCACCGGATGTCGTGCTGGCGCCGCCGGTTTATCCGGCCGGAGTGGTCAAGTTCGACGAGACCTTCCAGAAGGACGTCGAGGTCTACCACGACAGCCTGGAGGTGCCTCTGACCATGCAGTCTGCGTCGGCGCAGTTCACGCTGACAGTGACGCACCAGGGCTGCGCGGACAAGGGCTTGTGCTATCCGCCGCAGGTACACCAGTTGCAGGTGCGCGCTGAGGCAGGAGCCTTGCGCACGGTGCGGGTATTGGCTGCCGACGCGCTCACGGGGGCGCCATCGCCGTCGTCGTTGGACGCCCTGCCGGAGAGCGGGGTGTTCGACCGCTTCGGCACCGTGTTGCGTTCGGGCAACCTCTGGGCCGTGGCCGGGATGTTCGCACTGGCGGGGGTGCTGCTGTCGTTCACGCCATGTGTGCTGCCGATGGTGCCCATTCTGTCGTCCATCATCCTGGGGCAGGGCGTTGCCAGCTCCCGTCGGCGCGGGCTGGCGCTGTCGGTGGCTTACGCGCTGGGCATGGCGCTGGTCTACACCGCGATGGGTGTGGCGGCTGGCCTCGCCGGGGAAGGGCTGGCCGCGGCGCTGCAGACGCCCTGGGTGCTGGGCGCCTTCGCACTGGTGCTGGTGGCGCTGTCGCTGTCGATGTTCGGCGTCTACGAACTGCAGCTGCCCTCGTCGTGGCAGACCCGCCTGCACGTGGCGAGCAGCCAGGTCGAGGGCGGCCGCTACGGCGGTGTGTTCGTGATGGGCGGGGTCTCGGCGCTGATCGTCGGGCCGTGCGTGGCGGCGCCGCTGGCGGGGGCGCTGGTCTACATCAGCCAGACGCGCGATGTGGTGCTCGGCGGGGTGGCGTTGTTCGCCATGGCTTGCGGGATGAGCGTGCCGCTGGTGCTGGTGGGGCTGTCGGCGGGGTCGCTGCTGCCCAAGGCGGGGGCGTGGATGGTCTGGGTGAAGCGCGGTTTCGGCGTGCTGTTGCTGGCGGTAGCCGCGTGGATGGTCTGGCCGGTGCTGCCGTTCGGGAAGACCGCCGAGACGCCTGGTACCGCCATGCACACGACGCCCGGTGATGGCGTGGTGTTCCGCCGCATCCGAACCGTGGCCGAACTGGACGAGGCGGTGCGCACTGCAGGGCGCCCGGTGCTGCTGGATTTTTATGCCGACTGGTGTGTGTCCTGCAAGGAAATGGAGCGATTCACCTTCATCGACCCGGCGGTCAAGGCGCGCATGGGCGAGATGCTGCTGCTGCAGGTGGACGTGACCGCCAACAACGCCGAAGACAAGGCGCTGATGCGCCGCTACGGCTTGTTCGGGCCGCCGGCGATCCTGTTGTTCGATGCGGCTGGCCGCGAGTTGCCCGAGCGCCGCATCATCGGCTTCCAGTCGGCCGCCACTTTTCTGTCTCACCTGAACCTGCCATGACGATGACCTCGACCTGTGACCTCTGCGACCTGCACAAGGGCGACACCAGCGGTGCGTTCCGCGTCCTGCCGCCCGTGTTTCGCTCCTTTGGTGGCCGCGCGGCGTTCGCCGGTCCCGTGACGACCGTGAAATGTTTCGAGGACAACACCTCCGTCAAGGCCGCGCTGGAAAGCCCGGGCCACGGCCGCGTGCTGGTGGTGGACGGCGCCGGCTCGCTGCGCCGCGCGCTCATCGGCGGCAACATCGCGGCTGCGGCGGCGCGCAATGGCTGGGCGGGTGTCGTGGTCGATGGCTGCGTACGCGATCTGGCAGAACTGGCCGCGTGCGACGTGGGCCTGTTTGCGCTGGCGCCCATGCCACTGCCGACCGAGCGGCGCCAGGCCGGGCTGGTCGACGTGGTGGTGCAGATTCAAGGCGTGCGGGTGCAGCCCGGCGACTGGCTGGTGGCGGATGCCGATGGCATCGTTGTCCTGGTGGCCGGGGCCTGAGATCCACGATTCAGGTCGTGCAGTGCGTCACGGTCGAGGTGGACCGTGTTTACAGGACGGTGGTGTCGGCGCCGAAAAGCGGCTATGCACGTGCTCTCCGCCCCGTCTGACCTCCTCGCGCCCTCGGTGGCGTCGGCTCTGCCCGATGCGCTGATGCTGTCGGCGCTGGTCGCCGACATCGGCATTCCGCCCTGTCCCGAAATGCTGGTGCGCCTGCGGGTCGAACTGGACCGCAAGCCGCCGCGCACCGAGGCGCTTGCCCGCATCGCGATGACCGATGTCGCCGTGTCTGCCGCGCTGCTGAAGGCGGCGTACGCGCCATGGACTGGCCGTGGCCGGGGGCGCGGCACGGTGGCGCAGGCCTTCGAACGGCTCGGCCCCGTGCGCTGCACGGCGCTGCTCAGTGCCCTGGTGCTGCGCGAGGTGCTGCCCGCCCATGGCCCGTCGCTGGAACGCTTCTGGGATGTCGCGCACCGGCGCAGCGTGGCGATGGCCTGGCTGGCGCGGCGGCATGGCGAGGTCGAACCGGACGTGGCGCAGACCTTCGGCCTGTTCTGCGATGTGGGAATTCCCGTGCTGCTGCAGCGCTTCCACGCGCCCAGCTACCGCGTCACGCTGGCAGAGGCCAATCTGGGCTACCGACCCTTCACCGAGGTGGAACGTACCCGCCACGGCACCGACCATGCCGTCGTCGGGGCCGCGCTGGCGCGGACCTGGGGCGCGGGCGAAGACATCGTCGAGGCGGTCTGTCTGCACCACGACTACCGGGTGCTGGGCATGTCCTGCCAGCAGCGGCCGGCCAGCCTGCTCATCGCGCTGGCGCTGGTGGCCGAGCGGATGATCCAGTTGCACCGCGGGCGCAACCGCCACGGTGAATGGCTGCGCGGTGGTCCCCAGGCGCTGGCCACGCTGGGCATGTCTACCGACGATTTCGAGGACTGGAGCGACGAAATCCGCACCCAGATGGTGCTCAGCGGGCCGTGACGATCTCCAGCAGCCGGTCCAGCCCGCCGTCGTTGATCGCCACCATCGCCTGCGCCCGTACCTTCGGCTTGGCCTGAAACGCCACCGACAGCCCGACGGCGCCCATCATCGGCAGGTCGTTGGCACCGTCACCGACCGCGATGGCCTGCGCCGGCGCACAACCGAGGTCGGCACACGCGGCCAGCACGGTACGGCGCTTTTCCTCGCCGTCGCAGATGTCGCCCCAGTCCTGCGCCAGGACGCGGCCGGTGAGGTGGCCATCGACGATCTCCAGCAGGTTGCTGCGCGCCTGGTCCATTTGCAGCCGCGCACGCACCCGGTCGGCGAAGAAGGTGAAGCCGCCCGACACCAGCAGCGTCCGCAGCCCCGCGTCACGGCAGGCAGCCAGCAGCGTCTCGGCACCCGGGTTCAACCGCAGCCGCTCGGTGTAGACGGCTTCCAGCGCCCCGGCCGGCACGCCCGCCAGCAAGGCCACGCGCCGGCGCAGGCTGTCCTTGAAATCGGTGATCTCGCCGCGCATGGCCGCTTCGGTGATCGCGGCGACCTCGGCCTTGCGCCCGGCGGCGTCGGCGATCTCGTCGATGCACTCGATGTTGATCAGCGTCGAGTCCATGTCGAAGGCGATGAGCTGGAAATCGCGCAGGCGCAGCGGCGGCTCGAAACCCTGGATCACCAGGCCGGGGGCAAATTCGCGGGGAGCAGCAGACATCGGGCAGGTCGTCAGATCGGGAAAGGCCGCGATGCTACCTGCTTCAGCCCGGCAACGGCTGCCCCAGTGCCCGCAGCACATCCCGCACGTACTGCGCCCGGTCCTTCGCGTCCGGATACGCCCGCTCGATGCGCAGCTTGTCGTTGCCGGCGAGCTTCACGTTCCGGTTCTTCTGCACCAGGTCGATGATGCGCATCGGGTCGATGGGCGGATTCGGGCGGAAGTGGATGGTGATCACTGCCGGCCCGGCGTCGATCTTGCTGACCCCATACGGCTTGGCCTGCACACGCAGGCGGTGCAGGTCGAACAGCGCCTGTCCCTGGGCAGGCAACTTGCCGAAGCGGTCCACGCACTCTTCGAGCATCGTGTCGATCTTGTCGGCCTTGTCTGCCGTGGCCAGGCGCTTGTAGAGGTTCAGGCGCACCTGCACATCCGGGCAATAGGCGTCGGGCAGGAGCGCCGGTGCGTGCAGGTTCACGTCCGTCGTGGCGCCGAAGAAGCCGGTGGGCGAGAGCAGATCAGGTTCCTTGCCCGCCTTGAGGGCCCGCACGGCTTCCGAAAGCATCTCGTTGTAGAGCTGGAAACCGACCTCCATCATGTTGCCACTCTGGTGGTCGCCGAGCACTTCGCCCGCGCCGCGGATCTCCAGGTCGTGCATGGCGAGGTAGAAGCCCGAGCCGAGTTCCTCCATGCTCTGGATCGCGTCCAGCCGCTGCTGGGCCTGCTTGGTGAGACTTTCGATGTCGGGCACCAGCAGGTAGGCATAGGCCTGGTGGTGGCTGCGGCCGACGCGCCCGCGGAGCTGGTGCAACTGGGCCAGACCGAATTTGTCCGCACGCGCCATGATGATCGTGTTGGCAGTCGGCACGTCGATGCCGGTCTCGATGATGGTCGAGCACAGCAGCACGTTGTGGCGCTGCGCCACGAAGTCGCGCATCACCCGCTCCAGCTCGCGCTCGGGCATCTGGCCGTGCGCAACGCCGATGCGTGCCTCGGGGATCAGATCCTGCAGCGACTGGCGGCGGTTCTCGATCGTGTCCACCTCGTTGTGCAGGAAATACACCTGCCCGCCGCGCTTCAGCTCGCGCAGCACGGCTTCCCGGATCGTGCCCTTGTTCTCGTTGCGCACAAACGTCTTGATCGCCAGCCGCCGCTGCGGCGCGGTCGCGATCACCGACAGGTCGCGCAAGCCTTCGAGCGCCATGCCCAGCGTGCGCGGAATCGGCGTGGCGGTCAGCGTCAGCACGTCCACCTCGGCCCGCATCGCCTTCATCTGCTCCTTGTGCCGCACGCCGAAACGGTGTTCCTCGTCGATGACCAGCAGCCCCAAGTTCTTGAACTTGGTGTCCGGGCTGAGCAG
Source organism: Sphaerotilus sp. (assembly GCF_031429695.1). Lineage (GTDB taxonomy): Bacteria > Pseudomonadota > Gammaproteobacteria > Burkholderiales > Burkholderiaceae_C > Sphaerotilus. The sequence goes on along the minus strand of NZ_JANPAB010000034.1, from coordinate 59,158 downwards.
CTTGTGCGTGCCGACCACGATGTCCACTGTGCCGTTCGCCAGCCCCTCCATGGCGGCCTTGACCTCCTTGGGCGAACGGAACCGGCTCATCTCGGCGATCTTCACCGGCCACTGCGCGAAGCGGTCCACCAGCGTCTGGTGGTGCTGCTCGGCCAGCAGGGTGGTCGGGGCCAGGATCGCGACCTGCTTGCCGCCCGTCACCGCGACAAATGCCGCCCGCAGCGCCACCTCGGTCTTGCCGAAGCCCACGTCGCCACACACCAGCCGGTCCATCGGGCGCGGACTGATCATGTCCTGGATGACGGCGTGGATCGCGGCGTTCTGGTCGGCGGTCTCCTCGAAGCCGAAGCTGGCGGCGAAGGCCTCGTAGTCCTGTGCCGAGTAGCGGAAGGGGTGGCCTTCGCGGGCAGCGCGGCGGGCGTAGAGATTGAGCAGCTCGGCCGCAGCGTCGCGCACCTGCTCGGCCGCCTTGCGCTTGGCCTTTTCCCACTGGCCGGAGCCGAGGCGGTGCAGCGGCGCCTCGTCCGCGCTGACGCCGGTGTAGCGGCTGATCAGGTGGAGCTGCGCCACGGGGACGTAGAGCGTGGCCTTGTCGGCGTATTCGAGGTGCAGGAACTCGGTCGGGCCTTCGCCGAGGTCGATGCCAATCAGGCCCTGGTAGCGGCCGATGCCGTGGTTGGCGTGGACCACCGGATCGCCGACCTTCAGCTCGGACAAGTCCTTGATCAGCGCCTCGACATCGCTGGTGGCCTCCTGGCGACGGCGGCGGCGCGTGGTCGGGGCGCTGTCGAACAGCTCGGTCTCGGTGACGAGCTGGACGTGTTCGTCGGTCCAGAAGAACCCTGACGACAGCGGCGACGTGGTGATCGCGTAGCGGTGATCGCTGGCGAGGAAGGCGGCGAGCGAATCGACCGGCGCGGGTTCCAGCCGGTGGTCACGCAGCAGTTCGAGGATGCTTTCACGCCGCCCCGCACTCTCGGCGACGATGAGCACGCGGGTGGCGGAGCGCGCCTCGCCTTGGCTGCGTGCCGTGCGGGCGAGGTGGGCTTCCAGCTTGCGCAGCGGATCCTGGCCGCCACGCTCGATGCCCAGATCGGGCAGCGGCCGCGCCCAGTCCACGGCCTCATTGCCGCGGATCGACAACTGGGCGTGGGCGTTGCAGCGCGTGAAAAACTCTTCCAGCTTCAGGTACAGCTCTTCGGGCGGCAGGATCGGCCGCTCGGGGTCGTGCTGCAGGAAGCGGTGGCGCTCGCGGGTTTCGGTCCAGAAGCGCTCCAGCGTCTCGTTGACCTCACCGTGCAGTGCGAGCACGGCGTCCGGGCCGAGGTAGTCGAAGATGCTGGCTGTCTCGTCGAAGAACAGCGGCAGGAAGTACTCGATGCCGCCGCCGACGATGCCCTGGGCGATGTCCTTGTAGAGGCGCGCCCGGCTTGGATCGCCGTCCATGCGTTCGCGCCAGCGGGCCCGGAAATCCTGGCGGGCACGCTCGTCCATCGGGAATTCGCGCCCAGGCAGCAGCCGCACTTCCGGCACCGGGTAAAGGCTGCGCTGGCTGTCGGGGTCGAAGACACGGATCGAATCCACCTCGTTGTCGAACAGGTCCACGCGGTACGGCACCACCGACCCCATCGGGAACAGGTCGATCAGCCCACCGCGCACGGCGTATTCGCCCGGCGACACCACCTGGCTGACGTGCTGGTAGCCGGCAAGCGTGAGCTGTGCCTTCAGGCCGGCTTCATCCAGCTTCTGCTTCTGCTTGAAGTGGAAGGTGTAGCCAGCCATGAACGACGGCGGCGCCAGCCGCGTCAGCGCCGTGGTCGCCGGCAGCAGCACGACATCGACCTCGCCCGAGCGGATGCGCCAGAGCGTGGCCAGCCGCTCGGAGATCAGGTCCTGGTGCGGGCTGAAGGTGTCATAGGGCAGCGTCTCCCAGTCCGGGAACACGGCCACACGCAATTCGGGCGCGAAGAAGGCCAGCTCATCGGGCAGACGCTGCACATCGGCGGGTTCGGCCGTGACCACCCCGAGCACCTTTCCGGCCGCCTTGTGCTGTTGCGCGAACCGGGCCAGCAGCAGCGCGTCGGCCGATCCGAGCGGGCGGGGCAGCGTGTAGCGGTGGCCGGGGGCGATCTTGGGGAGCTGCATGGGCATGGTGTGGGGAGAAGCGGCGGGGCGGTCAGCGAGGTCGGCGGCGATTTTAGGCCGCAGGTCCGCAGCGGCGACAATCGGGGGCATGCAGATCGGAACCCTTCCCCGTTGTTACGCCCTTGTGCCCTGCGCGGGTGTTGGCCAGCGCGCTGGCGCCGCAGGTCCCAAGCAGTACAAGCCGGTCGCCGGTCGGGCCATGGTGGCGCACACACTGGCCGCGCTGGCGCAGGTGGCGCGCATCGAGGCCACGCTGGTCGTGCTGTCGCCGGAGGACGATCAGTTCGAAGCCGCTGCGCCGGACCATGCTGGCGCGCGGGCCTGGGTCGCACGCTGCGGCGGCGCCACGCGCGCGGAGACGGTGGCGCACGGACTGGTCGAATTGCAGGCCCGGGGTGTTCAGCCGCACGATTGGGTTCTGGTGCATGATGCGGCCCGATGCCTGTTGCAGCCAGCCTGGGTCGATCGCCTGATCGACGCCTGTCTGGACGACGAAGTGGGTGGTCTGCTGGCGCTGCCGCTGGCCGACACGCTCAAGCAGGCCGAGGGAGGGCGGGTGCAATCGACGGTCGATCGCACCGGCAAGTGGGCCGCGCAGACGCCCCAGATGTTCCGTGCCGGATTGCTGTTGCCCGCCTTGCGCATGGCTGGCGATGCCGTCACGGACGAGTCCAGCGCCGTCGAAGCGCTCGGGCATGCGCCGAAATTGATACTTGGGGATCACACCAATCTGAAAGTCACCTGGCCCGAGGACTTTGTCCTCGCCGAGAGGCTGATGAAAGGCTTAAATGGAATCCCCTGACCGCGGGATGTCGCGGTCGCTGTGTCTTCCTCGCTTGACTTTCCTTCCTGACTTGATTTCCTCCTATTTCCGGACAACAACACCATGAAAACCGTATGGATCGTGGACGGGGCCTACCTGTTCAACTATGGCCGCAACCGCCCCTTCGACTACCTCAAGCTCAAGGCGGAGATGACCCGCTTGAACGGCGGGCCGATCTACGAGTCGTACTACCTCAACTCGACCCCGGACGCCGCCACCGAGAGCCAGAACGCCTTCCACAGCTGGCTCAAGTCGGCCCCGCCGCGCGGCCCGAAGATGCGGGTCCAGCTCTACACGATCAAGGACCTCAACACGACGTGCCCGAGCTGCGCGCATCCTTTCCACCGCTCGGTGCAGAAGGGTGTGGACGTGGGCATCGCCACGCTGATCATCAAGCTGGCCGCGCAAGGCGTGTACGACCGCCTGATCCTGTCGGCGGGTGACGGCGATTTCGAGGACGCGATCACCTACATCAAGTCCGAGCTGCACAAGGAGTTCTGGCTGCACGGTGCCATGTCCAACCTGTCCACGGATCTGCAGTGCTACGCCGACCATGTCTTGTGGATGGACGACATGCACCCGGCGATCGACAAGGACAAGCCGAGCTACGGCAGCGGCTCCGCGGTGTCGGCATGAACCTGAGTGCCTTGCGGATCGGTGAGGGCTGGGACACGCACGCCCTGGTCGCGGGCCGCCCGCTGGTGCTGGGCGGCGTGACCATCCCGCATGTGGCTGGGCTGCTGGGCCACTCGGATGCCGATGCGCTGCTGCATGCCATCACCGACGCGCTGTTCGGCGCCGCCGGATTGGGCGACATCGGCCGGCATTTTCCTGACACTGCCGCCGAGTTCAAGGGAGCGGATTCGCGGCGCCTGCTCGCGGAAGCGGCGCGGCGCGTGCGGGCGGAAGGCTGGTCCATCGTCAACGTGGACAGCACCATCGTCGCGCAGGCCCCCAAGATGGCGCCGCACATCCCCGCCATGCGCGCGGCCATCGCGGTGGCGCTGGAAATCGGCGTGGACTGCGTGAACGTCAAGGCGAAGACGGCCGAGCGGCTGGGGCCGGTGGGGCGCGGCGAATCGATCGAGGCCCGCGCGGTCTGCCTGCTGGCGCGCTGACCGGCCCTCGCCCTGGGCAGCGTCAGCCGCCGATGTAGCTCATCTCGATGCGTCGGCCGGATGCGCTGGAGCTGGCCGGCTGGCTGGCGCGCAACTGCGAATAGCGGTCGTCGCGTTCCTGCCAGATCAGCCCGACCGCGGCTGCGATGTCGTCGTCGGTGTATGGGCGACCTGTCGGGTGCGGCTGCCGCAGCAGGCTGCGCAGATCGTACCCCTGTTGCGCAAACAGGCACAGATATAACTGGCCCTCGGTAGACAGCCGGGCGCGGCTGCAGTCGCCACAAAAGGCCTGGGTCACACTGGAGATGAAACCGACCTCGCCACGCCCGTCGCGGTAGCGCCAGCGCTCCGCGGTTTCCCCGGACTGGCTGGGGTCGAGCGCCTCCAGGGGGAAATGCAGGTCCAGCAGGCGCTGCACCTCAGCCGAAGGCATCACCTCGTCCATTCGCCAGCCGTTGGTGGCGCCCACATCCATGTATTCGATGAAACGCAGGATGACGTGGCCGTCGTAATGGTCGCGGAAATAGCGCGCCATGGGCAGAATCTCCTGCTCGTTGGTGCCACGCTTGACAACCATGTTGACCTTGATCGGTCCCAGGCCGGCGGCCACCGCCGCGTCGATGCCCGCCAGCACGTCGGCGACCGGAAAATCGACATCGTTCATGCGCCGGAAAATGGTGTCGTCCATCGCGTCCAGGCTGACCGTTACCCGGTTCAGACCGGCGGCTTTCAGCGCGGCGGCCTTGCGCGCGAGCACCGAGCCGTTGGTGGTGAGCGTGATATCCAGTGGTGTGCCATCCGGCGTGCGCACGGCGGACAGCATCTCGATCAGCCGCTCTAGGTGCTTGCGCAGCAGCGGCTCGCCGCCGGTCAGGCGAATCTTGTGCACGCCATGGGCCACGAAAATCTGCGCCAGCCGGAGAATCTCTTCGAAACTGAGCAGCGCGGATTGCGGCAGAAACTGGTGATTTTTATCGAATACTTCCTTGGGCATGCAATAGCTGCAGCGGAAGTTGCACCGGTCCGTCACGGATATTCGCAAGTCACGCAGCGGTCGGCCGAGACCGTCGCTCAGCAGGCCTGAGGGCAGGGTGATCGTGTCAGGAATCCGCGGCAGTGCGGCGGAAGAGGCCGAGGCGCTGCGCTGATCGACAATGGCAATGGTGTTTCGTTCCGACATGGCCGCCGCATTGTGCCTGTTTCAGGCCGGGTGCGATGCGAGCAGGGCGATGTGGGCGCCGATCAGTTGCCAAGGTTGGTGGCGTTGAGATTGCGCGGGGCGGTGCCGGTGCTCAATTGTGGGACACGGCGCGCACCGTCGAAGCGGCGGGTCCAGTAATCCTGGCGCATGTCCTCGACGCGCACAGTGCTGCCCGTGCGTGGGGCGTGGATGAATTTGCCTTCGCCGACGTAGATGCCGACATGGGAAAACGCACTGCGCATGGTGTTGAAAAACACGAGATCGCCGGGTTTGAGGTCATCCTGTCGGATGGACAACAAGCCGGGCGCATTGGCCTGTTCGGAGGAGCGGCGCGGCAGCAGCAGACCGACGCTGTTTTCGAATACATGGCGGGTAAACCCGCTGCAATCGAATCCGGTTTCTTCGCTGGTGCCACCAAAACGGTAGCGCACGCCGAGGAAGTTCATCGCGGACAGCACCAGATCAGAGGCTGTCTCGCGCACACCGCCCAGCAGGTCTTCAGCCGTGCGACTGGCCGATGCACCTGTGCTGTCGGCAGTGAAACGGTCTTGCAGAAAGCGGCTGATCGGGTCGGTGGCTTCTGGCAACGCGCGGGCAGGCAGGCTGGTCAGGGCCAGCACGGATGCGGCCAGTCCAGTCAGGATCAGGGTGCGTAGTGCCGAGTACAAACCTTGCATGGGGGATTGGAGTGTGAAAAAAGTCACCGGCGGAGCATAGGGACGGGCCTCTGGACTGTCAATCCAGAACCCCTCCTCAATACTTAAGGCTTGGTCAGCCGTACAGTTTGCCTGAAATGAAAAAATAAAACCACCCGGAGGTGGTCTGTCGGTAGCAGGGCGAACCTGCTCCGGGGGTTGAACGGCCCGTCGGGCCAGCGATCAGACCGCGAAATCGATCAGGCTGTGGCCGTTTTCGATCGCTGCGGTCAGCCACTTGGGCTTCAGACCGCGGCCGGACCAGGTTTCACCCGTGTTCGGATCGCGGTACTTGGCAGCGACCTTGCGGGTCGTGCCGGGTTCGGCGATGCCGATTTTCGGCGGGCGACCGGGCTTGCCGGACGTCAGGTCGGCGGCGGTGATGCCGTTCTCGGCCATCAGCGCCTTGATCTGGCTGATCACCCCTGCGCGTTCATTGCGCAGGGTTTCGGCAATCTGCTTGTCCAGGTCGGCTTGCAGGCGATCGAGTTCGGCCTTCTGCGCGATGAGTTCTTGATAGGTGGTCATGTGTAATTCCCCAACGGTTGATCCGGGGCGGATTCTAGAAACAATGTGTTCCTTCTGTCCAGTACCGAATCGGGACCAGGGTATCTCGAATCATGCCGATGGCGGCACGTATCCCTGCGGCTGGTCTGCACCGGAGCCGAAGAAATAGTTCTCCATCTGGCGGGCCAGATACTGTCGTGCGCGTGCATCGGCCAGATTCAGCCGGTTTTCGTTGACCAGCATGGTCTGGTGCTTGAGCCATTGCTGCCAGGCTTCCTTGCTCACGCTCTGGTAGATGCGCTTGCCCAGCTCGCCGGGATAGGTCGGGAAGTCGAGTCCTTCGGCTTCCTTTTTCAGCAGGATGCATTGAATGGTGCGTGCCATGGGGGTTTTCCTTTCAGGGAATGCAAGGGGCGGTTCAGCCGAGTTTCTTGACCAGCACCTGAGAGCGCCGGTCCCAGTTGTATTTGCGTTTTCGGGCTTCGGGCAGCCAATCGGGATCGACCTGCTGGAAGCCACGTTTGACAAACCAGTGCATCGTGCGCGTGGTGAGCACGAAGATGCTGTCGAGGCCCATCGCGCGTGCGCGCTGCTCGATGCGTTTCAGGATGCGTTCGCCGTCGCCCTGGCCCTGCACCTGCGGCGAGATCGTCAGCGCGGCCATTTCGGCGGTCTTCGCTTCCGGGTAGGCATAGAGCGCCGCGCAGCCGAAGATGATGCCGTCGTGCTCGATGACGGTGTAGGTGGTGATGTCGCGCTCGATCTCGGTGCGGCTGCGCTTGACCAGCGTGCCGTCGCGCTCGAAGGGCTCGATGAGCTGCAGGATGCCGCCCACGTCGTCGGCGGTGGCCTCGTGCAGGCTCTCCAGCTTCTCGTCCACGACCATCGTGCCCACGCCATCGTGGGTGAAGATCTCCATCAGCACTGCGCCATCGCCGGCAAACGGCAGGATGTGCGACCGCTCGACCCCGCCCTCGCAGGCGCGCACGCAGTGCTGCAGGTAGAACGCAGGATCGCTGGGCTGGGTCGGCTCGGGCAGGCGGGCCAGCAGGCGGCGGGCGTCGGCCAGTGCCAGCTCGGTGTCGATGGGACTTTCCGGGTCGTCGAGGTTTTCGCGGATGCCGGCGATCTCGGTCATGAACATCAGCTTGTCGGCCTGCAACGCGATGGCGGTGGCGGTGGCGACCTCTTCCATCGTCAGGTTGAACGCCTCGCCGGTGGGCGAGAAACCGAACGGCGACAGCAGCACCAGCGCGCCGATGTCGATGGCGCGGCGGATGGTGGCCGAATCGACCTTGCGCACCACGCCGCTGTGCATGAAGTCCACGCCGTCCACGATGCCGACCGGGCGGGCGGTGAGGAAGTTGCCCGACACGACGCGCACGGTTGCATTCGCCATCGGCGTGTTCGGCAGCCCTTGCGAGAACGCGGCCTCGATTTCAAAGCGCAGTTGACCGGCGGCTTCCTGCGCGCAGTCGAGCGCCACCGGGTCGGTGATGCGCTTGCCGTGGCTGAAACGCGAGGCGTGGCCCTTGGCGCGGAGCTGTTCGTTCACCTGCGGGCGGAAGCCGTGGACCAGCACCAGCTTGATGCCCATGGCATGCAGCAGCGACAGATCCTGGACAAACGCGTTGAGCTTGCCGGCCGCGATCAGCTCGCCGGCCATGGCGATCACGAAGGTCTTGCCGTGGTACGCATGGATGTGCGGCGCCACCGAGCGGAACCACGGAACGAAGGTATGCGGAAAGACGAGGCTCATGGGGTCGGGATTGTGCCTGAGCACCTGCCGCGGACGCCCGATGGCCCGGGCCATGGACAATGCGGCGCAGCAAGACAAGCAAGAGGGGCACGCCGTGAAAACACTGTTGAGGTCACTGGCCTTGAACCAGCAAGGGCTAGGCGCAGCGACTGCGTTTGGTCATGGGGCGGCTGGGGCGCTGCAGGCCATCGAACACCTCGGGTATGTCCAGATCGACACGCTGGCCGTGATCGAGCGGGCGCACCACCATGTCCTGTGGAGCCGCGTGCCCGGGTATGAACTGGAACACCTGAACCAGCTCCTGCGCGAGCGGCGGGTGTTCGAGCACTGGTTCCACGCCGCGTCCTGCCTGCCGATGCGCGACTACCGGTTTTCCCTGCCGCTGATGGCGTCGGCGCGCGACGGGCACAACCGGCATTCCGCCCAGGCCGATGCCGCCGTGATGCGCCAGCTCCTGGACCGGGTGCGCCTCGACGGGCCGCTGACGCTGCGCAGCCTGGACCATCAGCCCTCGGCTGTGAAGGGCGGCTGGTGGAACGCGGGGCCGGTCAAGCACGCGCTGAACCGACTCTTCATGCAGGGTGACCTGATGGTGTGCGAGCGCCAGGGGATGGAGAAGGTCTACGACCTGGCCGAGCGGGTACTGCCCGGCGGGCTGGATCTGCGGGAGCCGACGGTGGACGAGTCTGCGCGCTACCTGCTGGACACGGCGGTGCGGGCACATGGGGTCGTGACCTGGGCGCAATTGCTGCACCTCAGGACGGGGCAGGCCATCCGGGACGCGGTGCGCCGCGCACTGGATGAGCGGCTTGCAGATCGGTCGCTGGTGCCACTGGAGGGCGCGACGCTGCCGGACGCCTATGTGGATGCCGCGGCGCTTGACCGCACGGCACCCACGGCCAGCCGGGAGGTGCACCTGCTCTCGCCATTCGACAACGTCGTGATCCACCGCGAGCGCCTGAGCGGCTTGTTCGGGCTGGACTATCGGCTGGAGTGCTACACGGCGGCGCCGAAGCGGGTGTACGGGTATTTCTGTCTGCCGATCCTGTTCGGGGACCGGTTCGTGGGGCGGGTGGATTGCAAGGCCCATCGGCGCGAGCGGCGTTTCGAGCTGCTGAGCGTGCATGTCGAGGAGCCGCTGCCCGAACGGGACGAGTTTCTGCCGGCGTTCACCGAGGCATTGCAGGCGCTGGCGGAATTCTGCGGGTGTGACCGGGTGGACACTGGATCGGCGTCAGGGGCTGGTTTCCTCAACTTGACGCGGTGAATCCATCGTCGCACGATGCGATGCACCACCCACGAGGAGACCCGCATGGACGTTTTCAAGACCCACGGCGCGATCAGTTGGAACGAGCTGATGACCACCGACCCGGTGCATTCGGCCGATTTCTACCACCAGCTCTTCGGCTGGACGGTGGAGACGATGCCGATGCCGCAAGGCCCGTACCGCATCCTCAAGGTCGGGGACACCGCCATCGGCGGCATCATGGGCATCCCGCCCACCGCTCCGCCGGCAATGCCGCCCAACTGGTGTCCCTATGTGACCGTGGACAGCGCCGATGAAACCGCGGGCGAATGCGCGGCCTTGGGCGGGCGGGTGCTCATCGAGCCGACCGACATCCCTGGCATCGGGCGCTTCGCGGTGCTGCAGGATCCGCAGGGCGCGGTGCTCAACATCATGGAATACGGCATGCCGGGCGACGCACCGACCTGAACGTCCGGGGTGTCGGGGCTGGGCGGCGATAATCCGGCCCCTGTGAACCCGACGCTCCCCACCCCTCCCGCCGCGCCGCCGAAGCGGACCGCTGCCGCCGCCGCGCCCACGCGCCGCCCCGCCAACCCCGTTCCGCCGATCACCTATCCCGACGCGCTGCCGGTCTCGGCCCGGCGCGACGAGATTGCGCAGGCGATGCGCGACCACCAGGTCATCATCGTCTGCGGCGAAACCGGCTCGGGCAAGACCACGCAGATCCCCAAGATCGCGCTCGAACTCGGCCGCGGTCTGGGCGCGGGCGGCTCGGGCCTGATCGGCCACACCCAGCCCCGCCGCATCGCCGCCAGCTCCGTCGCCAAGCGCATCGCCGACGAGCTGAAATCGCCGCTCGGCGAGGTGGTCGGCTACAAGGTGCGCTTCCAGGACCGCCTGCAGGCCGGCGCCTCGGTCAAGCTGATGACCGACGGCATCCTGCTCGCCGAGACCCAGTCCGACCCGCTGCTGCGCAATTACGACACCCTGATCATCGACGAGGCCCACGAGCGCAGCCTCAACATCGACTTCCTGCTCGGCTACCTGCGCCAGATCCTGCCGCGGCGGCCCGACCTGAAGATCGTCGTCACCTCGGCCACCATCGACGCCGACCGCTTCGCGCAGCACTTCGCCTCCGCCAAGGGGCCGGCGCCGGTGATCCTGGTCAGCGGGCGCACCTTCCCGGTCGAGCAACGCTGGAAACCGTTCGAGGACAGCAAGGACTACGGCCTCGACGACGCCATCGCCGACGCGGTGGACGACCTCTGGCGCAGCGGCTCGGGCGACATCCTCATCTTCCTGCCCGGCGAGCGCGAGATCCGCGATGCCGCCGAGCACCTGCGCAAGCACCTCAGCCACCAGCCGCTGCACCGCCACGCCGACATCCTGCCGCTGTTCGCCCGCCTGTCGCAGCAGGAGCAGGACCGCGTCTTCGAGACGGGTGGTGGCAAACGCATCGTGCTGGCCACCAACGTCGCGGAAACCTCGCTGACGGTGCCCGGCATCCGCTACGTCATCGACACCGGCCATGCCCGCGTCAAGCGTTACAGCTACCGCACCAAGGTCGAGCAGCTCCAGATCGAGCCGATCTCGCAGGCGGCGGCCAACCAGCGCGCCGGCCGCTGCGGGCGCGTGGCCAACGGCATCTGCATCCGGCTCTACGACGAGAAGGATTTCCTGGGGCGCCCGCGTTTCACCGACCCGGAAATCATGCGGTCCTCGCTGGCTGGCGTGATCCTGCGCATGAAGTCGCTGCGGCTCGGGCTGGTCGAGGATTTCCCGTTCCTGGAGCCACCGCCGCGCAAGGCGATCGCCGACGGCTACGCGCTGCTGGGCGAACTCGGCGCGGTGGATGACGCCAACGAGCTGACGCCGATCGGCCAGGAGCTGGCGCGGCTGCCGCTCGACCCGCGGGTGGGCCGCATGATCCTGGAGGCGCGCAACCGCGAGGCGCTCAACGAGGTGCTGGTCATCGCGTCCGCCCTGAGCGTGCAGGACGTGCGCGACCGGCCGATGGACCAGCAGCAGAACGCCGACGAGAAGCACAAGAAGTTCGACGACGAACGCTCCGAGTTCATGGGCTACCTGAAGCTCTGGAAGTGGATCGATGAGGGCAGGGGCCACCACGCACCGACCGAAGGCGCCGCGCACAAGCTCAGCAACCGCCAGCAGGAACAGCGCCTGCGCGAGAGTTTCGTCAGCCCGCGCCGCGTGCGCGAGTGGCGCGACATCTACAGCCAGCTCCACACCGTGGTCGCCGAACACGGCTGGCGGCTCAACGGCTCGGCGGCGACCTATGACCAGATCCACCTGTCGATGCTGGCCGGCCTGCTCGGCAACATCGGGCTGAAGTCCGAGGACGAGGACTGGTACCTGGGCGCCCGCGGCATCAAGTTCTGGCGCCACCCGGGCGCACACCTGAGCAAGAAGCTGGGCCGCTGGCTGGTGGCGGCCGAACTCGTGGACACGACGCGGCTGTTCGGGCGCGGGCTGGCCGCCATCGACCCGGCGTGGATTCCGCCGATCGCGGGGCACCTGCTCAAGGTCCAGTTGCTGGAGCCGCACTGGGAGAAAAAGGCCGCCGAAGTCACCGCGCTGGAGCGGGCGACGCTCTACGGCATCGTCATCTACGCCAATCGCCGCGTGAACTTCGGCAATGTGGATGCACCCGCCGCGCGCGAGATCTTCATCCGCGAGGCGCTGGTGAATGGCGAGTGGGAGACCAAGCTGCCCTTCCTCGCCCACAACCAGAAGCTGATCCGGCAGGTGGAAGAGCTGGAGCACAAGTCGCGCCGGCAGGACGTGCTGGTGGACGACGAGCTGATCCACGCCTACTACGACGCGCAACTGCCGCGGGATGTCGTCAGCGGTGCGACCTTCGAACGCTGGTGCCGCCACGAAAGCAAGGCGGAGCTGTCCGGGCCGAAGCTGCTGCACCTGACCCGCGACGAGCTGATGCGCCACGAGGCGGCCGGGATCACGACGGCCGCGTTCCCGAAGACGCTGCGGCTGGGTGGCATCGACTGCACGGCCGAGTACCTGCACAGCCCCGGCGACGCCAAGGACGGCGTCACGGTGACGGTGCCGATCTACGCACTGAACCAGGTGAGCGAGGAACGCTGCGAGTGGCTGGTGCCCGGCATGCTGGAGGCCAAGGTGCTGGCGCTGGTCAAGAGCCTGCACCAGCGCCCGCGCTCGCGGCTGGTGCCCTTGCCGGATTACGTCGCCGAGTTCGTCGAGCTGAACCCGTTCGCACAGGGACTGCTGGTCGATGTGCTGCTCAAGGCGGTGCGCGAGCGGAGCCAGATCGCCGTGCAGCGCAACGATTTCAAGCTGGAGATGGTGGCGGCGCACCTGTTCATGAACTTCCGCGTCGTCGATGAACACGGGCGGCAGTTGGGGATGGGGCGGAATCTGGCGGCCTTGAAGGCGGAGCTGGGCGGGCAGGCGCGGACGGCGTTTCAGGCGCTGGCGGGGTTGAAGGTGGCGGCTTCGGCAGCGCCTGCACCTGTCGCCGCACCGACGGCGGCGAAGGCCAGGCCGACCGCTGCATCCGCTGCTCCTGCTGCACCGGCTGCGCAGTACACCACCTGGACCTTCGGCGAACTCCCAGAGCTGATGGAGATCCGCAAGGCCGGCCAGACGCTGATCGGCTTCCCGGCGCTGATCGACCGCACGACCCACGTCGAGATCGAGGTGTTCGACGAACCGGACGCGGCGGCCGCGAAACACCATGCGGGCCTGCGCCGGCTGGTGGCGCTGAACCTCAAGGAGCCGCTGAAGTACCTGGAGAAGAACATCCTGACCTGCAGAAGATGTCGGTGTCCTTCATGCCGCTGGGCACACAGGAGGAACTGCGCGACCAGATCATCGACGTGGCGCTGACGCGGGCGTTCCTGGCCGATCCGCTGCCGACCGACGCCCGCGCCTTCCAGCAGCGTCTCGACGAAGGCCGGCCCCGCCTGAACCTGATCGCGCAGGAAGTCGCACGCACGGCCGGCACCATCCTGATCGACTACGCCGCCGCGCTGCGCAAGCTCAAGGACACCCGCGTGCCCAAGGACGTGGCCGACGACATCACCGGCCAGTTGCAGCGCCTCGTGCCGAAGCGCTTCATCGCGCAGACGCACTGGTCACAGCTCCACCACCTGCCGCGCTACCTCAAGGCCGTCGTGCTGCGGCTGGACAAGTGGCGCGCCGACCCCGTCCGGGATGCGCAGCGCCTGACCGAGCTGCGCCCGCTGGAAACCCGTTACACCCGCCGCCTCGCCGATCTCAAGGGCACCGACGACAGCCGCCTGACCGAATACCGCTGGCTGCTGGAGGAACTGCGGGTCAGCCTGTTCGCGCAGGAGCTGCGCACGCCGCAGCCGGTGAGCGTCAAGCGGCTGGACAAGGTGTGGGCGCAGTTGAACCAATGACCTCCGGCTTGGTGCCTTAGCGAACAGACCTGACGGCTTCCGGCGCGCACGCTGCACTGCGCACACCCCGCTGCGCGTGGAGACTCCGGATGAAAGCACTTGTCTATCTCGGTCCGCACCAGAAGGCGCTGGAGGACCGTCCCAAGCCGGTCATCACCGCCGCCACCGATGCCATCGTGAAGATGACGCGCACGACGATCTGCGGCACCGACCTGCACATCCTCAGGGGTGATGTGCCGACCTGCACACCCGGCCGCATCCTCGGCCACGAAGGCGTGGGCATCGTCGAGACGGTGGGGTCGGCCGTCACGGCGTTCAAGGCCGGCGATCCGGTGCTGATCTCGTGTGTCAGCGCCTGTGGTCAGTGCGCGAACTGCCGACGCCAGATGTATTCGCACTGCAGCACCGGTGGCTGGATCCTGGGCAACCGCATCGACGGCACGCAGGCCGAGTTCGTGCGCATCCCCCATGCGGACATGAGCCTCTACCCGATTCCGGCAGGCGCGGACGAGGAGGCGCTGGTGCTGCTGAGCGACATCCTGCCGACCGCGATGGAGTGCGGCGTGCTCAATGGGCGCGTGCAGCCCGGCAGCACGGTGGCCATCGTCGGCTCCGGGCCGATCGGCCTGGCGGCGCTGCTGACGGCACAGTTCTACGCGCCCGCCGAGATCATCATGATCGACCTCGACGACGGCCGACTGGCGGTCGCCAAGCGGTTCGGCGCGACGGCCACCCTCAACAGCGGCAACGGTCAGGCGGCTGACGCGGTGATGCAGCTCACCGGGCAGCGCGGCGTGGACACCGCGATCGAGGCGGTGGGCGTGCCCGCCACCTTCGAGCTGTGCCAGCAGATCGTCGCGGCCGGCGGCACCATCGCCAACGTCGGCGTGCATGGTGTCAAGGTCGATCTGCACCTGGAAAACCTGTGGGACCGGAACATCACGATCACCACGCGGCTGGTGGACACCGTGAGCACGCCAATGCTGCTGAAGACGCTGTGCGCCCACCAGCTCGACCCGAAGCCGCTGATCACCCACCGCTTCAAGCTCGACCAGATCCTCGACGCCTACGAGACCTTTGCGCACGCGGCCGAAACGCACGCGCTCAAAGTGCTCATCGAAGCCTGAAGACGCCATGCGGTACACCGTTCTGTCGAGGGTGGTTCTGTTGACTGCAGTCTCTGGCTGCACCGCATGGGCGCCCTCCGTTCCACCGTCGGCGCCGACACTGCTGGCCATCGACGTTCCTGCGGGATGGTCGGCTGCAGAGGCCGCAGGCGCGGGCACCCGTGGTGTCGGCGGCGAGTCGCTGGTGACTTGGTGGCAAAGCTTCGACGACCCGCTGATGGCCGATCTGGTGGGCCGCGCCCTGCGGTCCAACACCAGTGTCGCCAGCGCCCAGGCGGCGTTGCGCCAAGCCCAGGGCTTGCGCGACGTGGCTGCTGCCGCACTGCGGCCGACGCTGGGCGGCTCGGCCTCGGCGCAGCGTGGCACGGCCGGCGGCGCCAGCACCGGGAACCGGTTTCAGCTTGGACTGGATGCCCAGTGGGTGCCCGACGTGTTCGGTGCTCGCCGTGACGCACTGGATGCGGGTGAGGCCGTGGCGGCGGCCAGTGCGGCCAGCCTGGGGGATGTGCAGGTGCAGGTGGCCGCCTCGGTGGCGTCGAGCTACCTCCTGCTGCGTGCGGTGCAGGCGCGTCGGGCCATCGCCAGCGACAACCTGGCCAACCAGCAGGAAACCTGGCAGATCACCGACTGGCGCCAGCAGGCGGGCCTGGTCACGGTGCTGGAAGTCGAGCAGGCGCGGGCGGCGGCGGCGCAGACGCAGGCGCTGCTACCCGTGCTGCAGACCAGCATCGACCAGACCCTGCATGCGCTGGCGGTGCTGGTGGGCCAGCCGCCGGCGGCTTTGCGAACCGAACTGGGGACCGTGTCGAATGCCATGCCGGACACCCTGCCGATACCGCGCGGCGACCTCGTGCTGATGCTGGACATTCCCGCCGACACCTTGCGCCAGCGCGCCGACGTTCAGGCGGCCGAGTACCAGGTGGCCGCCGCCTTGGCCCGTGTCGGACAGGCCGAGGCGCAACGCTGGCCGAGTTTTGCCATCGGCGGCTCCCTCGGTTGGAGCGCGATCAGCATGGCCGCGCTGACCAACGGGGCCTCGGTGCTCGGCAGCCTGCTGGCCAGCGTCCGCCTGCCGGTGTTCGACGGCGGCACGGCGCATGCCCAGGTGCAAGTCCAGCAGGCCGCGCTGGAGCAGGCGCAGCAGGCGTACCGCGCGGCCGTGCTGGGGGCGCTGAAGGACGTGGAAAACGCCCTCGTGGCACTGCGCGGTGACCGGCTGCGGCTGGCCAGCCTGCGCATGGCCGCCGACGCGGCGGGCAACGCCGCACGGCTGGCCCGCCAGCGTTACAGCAGCGGTCTGGTGGACTTTCAGACCGTGCTGGAAACGCAGCGCAACCAGTTCGCCACCCAGGACGGGGTGGTCGGCGCTCGGGCCGATCTCGGCAACGACCAGGTGCGGCTGTTCACTGCCCTGGGCGGTGGCTGGCGCAGGGTGGACGCGCAACAGGCGGCGGCGCGGTGAGTGCCGCCCCACCGCCCGGGGTGCCTGCGCCTGCGCCATCGACGCTGCTGGACGAACCTGCCGCCAAGCCCTGGTACCGCCGCTCCGGGCTGTGGGCCACGGTGGTGGTCGTGGTGCTGCTGGCGGCGGGACTGGCGTGGTGGCTGGCCCGCCGCGCCGCCAGTGCGCTGCCCAGCTACACCACGCAGGCGGTATCCCGCGGCAACCTCACGCTCACCGTCACCGCCAATGGCACGGTGCAGCCCACGCGGTCCATCAACATCGGCAGCGAGCTGTCGGGCACGGTGCTGGAGGTCCATGTCGATGTCAACGACCACATCCGCAAGGGCCAGGTGCTGGTGGTGCTGGACACCGCCAAGCTGCGCGGCCAGATTCTGCGGTCGCAGGCGGCCTTGACGGGCGCGCAGGCCAGGCTGGCGCAGACGGCCGCCACCGTCAGCGAGGCGCAGGCCGCCTTCGGCCGGCTCGAAGCGGTGGCGGTGCTGTCCGGTGGCAAGGTGCCGTCCAAGGCCGAACTCGGCGCTGGCCGTGCCATGCTGGCCCGCGCCATCGCCGACGAAGCCAGTGCCCGCGCTAGCATCAGCGACGCCCGTGCGGCGCTGTCCACCGACCAGATCAACTGGTCCAAGGCGTCCATCACGGCGCCTGCCGACGGCGTGGTGCTGACCCGCACCGTGGACCCCGGCAACGCGGTGGCGGCCTCGCTGCAGGCGGTGACGCTGTTCACCGTGGCCGAAGACCTCACCCGCCTGCGCCTGTGGGTGTACGTGGACGAGGCCGATGTGGGCGCCGTGCAGGTGGGGCAGCACGCCACCTTCACCGTCAGCGCCTACCCGAGTCGGCCATTCCCGGCACGCCTCACGCGGGTGGGCTTCGGCTCGACCATCACCGACAACGTCGTCACCTACCTGACCTACCTGGACGTGGACAACGCCGACCTGCGCTTGCGGCCGGGCATGACGGCCACAGCCACCATCGTTGCCACCGAGCGCAAGGACGTGCTGCTGGTGCCCAACGCGGCCTTGCGCTACACGCCCACGACCGCGGCAGTGACCGCCAGGAAGGGTATCGCATCGGGCATCGCCTTCGGGCCTCCGAAGACCGAGAGCCGGCGCAAGGGCGCCGCCGACAGCGCCAGCACCGCCACCGCGCGCCAGGTGTGGGTGTTGCCGCCAGGGGGCAAGGGGGCTGCCGCTGCGCCGGTGGCCGTGGCCGTGACGCCGGGCATCAGCGATGGCCACATGACAGAAATCACGGGCGGCGACCTGAAGGCGGGCATGCAGGTCGTCACGGCACAGAAGACGGCCGCCGCGCCATGACGACACCCTCCGCCTCACCCCTGATTCAACTGCTCGGCGTGAGCAAGCGCTACGGGCAAGGTGCGACGGAACTGCTGGCGCTGAACCGCATCGACCTCGCCATCGCGGCTGGCGAGTTCGTCGCGATCATGGGGCCGAGCGGGTCGGGTAAATCCACCGCCATGAACATCCTGGGCTGCCTGGACACGCCCACGGCCGGCCAGTACCTGTTCCAGGGCGCCCATGTCGAAGCCTTGTCGCGTGACCAGCGCGCCCGCCTGCGCCGGCGCTACCTGGGCTTCGTGTTCCAGGGCTTCAACCTCCTGCCGCGCACCTCGGCGCAGGAGAACGTCGAACTGCCGCTGCTGTACCGCGGCGACAGCGCCACGGCGCGCCGCACCGCTGCCGCGAAAGCGTTGCATGACGTGGGCCTGGGTGGCTGGGAGCAGCACACGCCGGCAGAACTCTCCGGCGGCCAGCAGCAGCGCGTGGCCATCGCCCGCGCCATCGTCACCCAGCCCGCCGTGGTGCTGGCCGACGAGCCCACCGGCAACCTCGACACCCAGCGCAGCCACGAAATCATGGGCCTGCTGATGGCGCTGAACCGCGACCACGGCATCACCGTGCTGATGGTGACGCACGAGCCGGACATGGCCGCCTACGCCCGCCGCATGGTGCATTTCGTCGATGGCCGCATCGCCAAGGATGTCGCCAACCCGAACCCCACCACGTCGGCACCGGCCATCGAGCCGGCCGAGACCGTCTGATCGGGCGCCGCGATGCTGTTCAACGTGTTCATGCTCGCCCTGCGCTCGGTGCGCCGCAACCTGCTGCGCTCGTTCCTCACGATCCTGGGCATCGTCATCGGTGTCAGCGCGGTGATCACGATGGTCACGCTGGGCAATGGCGCCACGCAGGCCATCGAAGAAAAGATCACCAGCCTGGGCACCAACCTGCTGATGGTCAGCCCCGGCCAGCGCATCGGTGGGGGCGGGGGTGGCGGTGGCGTGCCGCAGTTCACCGAGGCCGACGCCGACGCCATCGCCTCGCAGATCGGTGGCGTGGCGGCTGTGGCCCCGCAGGGCCGCACCAACGCCACCGTGGTCGCGAACGGCCGCAACTGGTCCACCAGCGTCACCGGCAGCACCAACGCCTGGTTCGAGACCGGCAACTGGCAACTCGCCAGCGGCCGCCTGTTCGCGCCGGACGAGCAGCTCTCCGGTGCTGCCGTCTGCATCGTCGGCGAGACGGTGCGCCGCGAACTCTACGGCGGCACGGCGGGCGAAACCGGCCTGGGCCAGCTGCTGCGCGTCAAGCAGTTCACCTGCGACGTGGTCGGCATCCTCGCGGCCAAGGGGCAGGGCGGCATGGGCGACCAGGACGACACCGTGGTGCTGCCGCTGCACACGCTGCAGCGGCGCGTCACCGGCAGCCGCAAGGTCAGCACGCTGATGGTGTCGATGCAGGACGGGGCCGACAGCGCGCCCCTCAAGGCCGGCCTGCGCCAACTGATGCGCGAACGCCGAACGCTGGCGGACAGCGACGATGACAACTTCAACATCTTCGACACCCAGCAACTGGCCGACACGCTGAGCAGCACCATGGGCGTGCTGACCAGCCTGCTCGGGGCGGTGGCGGCGGTGAGCCTGCTGGTGGGTGGCATCGGCATCATGAACATCATGCTGGTGAGCGTCACCGAGCGCACCCGCGAGATCGGCTTGCGGCTGGCCGTGGGGGCGCTGGAAGGCGAGGTGCTGCTGCAGTTCCTGATCGAGGCCATCGTGCTGTCGGCGCTCGGGGGACTGGTGGGCGTGGCGATCGCGACGGCGGCGTCGTATGGTGGCGCCATGCTGATGGCCGTGCCTTACGTGTTCGATCCTGTCATCAACCTGGTGGCGCTGGTGTTCTCGGCGGCCATCGGGATGGTGTTCGGCTACTTCCCGGCGCGGCGCGCGGCGCAGATGGACCCGATCGAGGCCTTGCGCCATGAATAGAAGCACGGGAAATCGGATAGATCGTCAACCGTTCAGTCAGCGGGTTGCATCGCATCGCGCCAAATAGGTGACAAACTTCACGTTTTTCTCCTACAGTGCAGTGCCGCCATGGTGGCGGATACACCTGACTTCTGATCTGAGGAGATGAGACATGGGCATTGTTTGGATGGTGATCGTGGGCTTCCTGATTGGCCTCGTGGCACGGTGGATCATCCCCGGCGCGCAGTCGCTGGGCTTTATCCTGACGACCTTGCTGGGCATTGCCGGCTCGTTCGTCGCGGGATACGCTGGCCAGATGCTCGGCTGGTACACCCAGGGACAGCCGGCGAGCTACATCGCGTCAGTGGTCGGCGCGGCGGTGCTGCTGTTCGTGGTCGGCAAGCTCAAGGGCGCTTGACGCCCGGGCCATCAAACGGAAAAAGGCCGGCATGTCGCCGGCCTTTTTTCTGGATGAGCACCGAACCGGGTGCGGATCAGGCTCAAGCGTCCAGCGCCTCGCCGATGACACCCTTCTTGAACAGGAAGTTGCCGTAGGGCTGCAGATCGCTGGTCAGCACGATGGCAAACGCCGTGCGCACGCGGTCGTAGAACGCAAACCGCTCGATCGCCTCGCACTGCTCGGCGCGCGCGTGACCACCCGTTTCGATCAGCTCGATCACCTCACGCTGCAGGCGGCTGCGGTAGCCGTCGGGCGTGTCGCAGACCTTCATGTAGGCGATCGGCTGTGTCACCGCCACGTCCAGCGGCAGCAGGCTGAGCAGGGCTTGCGCCGTGCGCTGGATACCAGCGCCGGGCAGGTGGATGATGGGCTTGCGTCGTCCATCCGGGCCAATGCTGAGGCTGGCCGCGGTGAAGTTGGCATCGGCCACGATGATCTCGTCGCCATGGCCCATCTCCGCCAGCACCTGCAGCAACTGCGGTGTCAGCAGTGGGTCGATCCCCTTGAGCATGTCGTCTCCTGTAATGGTCTGGTCGGTTCGTGTGGTGCGCTGCGCCGCCTCAGGCCAGGCATTCCTTGGGGATCTTGTCGGCCGGCATGGCGCCCGTCATCACTGCCACGGTGTCGCTCATGCTGATCTTCTTCGGGTTCAACACTGCGGCCCGCTTGCCCAGCCGGGCGACGTGGATGCGGTCGGCGATCTCGAAGACGTGCGGCATGTTGTGGGAGATCAGGATCACCGGCAGGCCCTTGTCGCGCACCCGGCGGATCAGGTCGAGCACCATGTTGCCTTCCTTGACGCCCAGCGCCGCGGTCGGTTCGTCCAGGATCACCACATGCTCGGCAAACGCCGCCGCCCGCGCCACCGCCACACACTGGCGCTGGCCGCCGGAAAGCGTCTCCACCGCCTGCGTCATCGAGCGGATACCGACTTTCAGCTCGTTCATGCGGGTGATGCTCTGCTCCAGCATCCGCTTCTTGTCGATCATGCGCAGCACGCTCCCGGCAAAGCCGGGGCGGAGCAGTTCACGACCGAGGAAGAGGTTCTCGGCAATCGTCATGGCCGGGGCCACGGCGAGATCCTGGTAGACCGTCTCGATGCCGACGCGGCGGGCGTCGATCGGGCTCTTGAAGTGGATCGGCTTGCCGTCCAGCCAGATCTCGCCTTCGTCGGGGATGGTGGCCCCCGACAGGCACTTGATCAGCGAGGACTTGCCCGCGCCGTTGTCACCGATCACCGCCAGGATTTCACCGGCGCGCAGCTCGAAGTCAGCACCGTCGATGGCCGTGACCTGGCCGTAGCGTTTGACCAGGCCCTTGGCCTGCATCACGATTTGCGGTTGTGCGCTCATGTCAGCGGCCCCCCTTGCGAGACATCTGATCCGTGGCCACGGCCAGGATCACCAGGATGCCGGTCACCAGGATCTGGTAGACCGACGACACGCCCATCAGCGTGAGGCCGTTGCGGAACACGCCGACGATCATCGCGCCCATCAGCGTGCCGAGCAGGATGCCGCGGCCACCGAACAGGCTGGTTCCGCCGAGCACCACGGCCGTGATGGCGTCGAGGTTTTCGGTCTGGCCGGCGTTCGGGTCACCCGCGCCGGTCCGGGCCACGGCCAGCATCGAGGCGATGCCGTAGAACGTGCCGGCGAGCGCATAGACGGTCAGCAGCACGCGGTCGGTCGGGATGCCGGTCAGGCGCGTCGCTTCAGGGTTGTTGCCCACGGCGTAGACATGGCGGCCCGGCGCAGTCTCGCGCAGCCAGAGCCAGGTCGCGATGTACAGCGCGAGCATCAGGACGGTCCCATAGGCGACGCGGGCGCCACCCAGGCCGAAGGTCTCGCCCAGCAGGTTCATGCCGTCCGGGATCTGGGTGATGGTCTGCGCGTGCGAGTAGAGCTGCGTGACGGCGAAGGCGATGTTCAGCGTGCCCAGCGTCACGATGAAGGGCGGCAGCTTGACGCGGGTGACGAGCAGGCCGTTGATCAGGCCGAACAGGGTCGTCACGGCGACGCCGCAGAGGATGGCCAGCGGGGCGTTCAGGCCGTAGTCGGCGGCGACCTTGGTCATCACGATGGAGCCCAGTGCCATGACCATGCCGCAGGACAGGTCGATGCCGGCGGTCAGGATGATCAGGGTCTGGCCGATGGCGATGGTGCCCACGACCATGACCTGCTGCAGGATCAGCGAGAAATTCTGCAGCGTGAGAAAGCGTTCGTGCTGGAAGGAGAAGAAGGCACAGGCCAGGATCAGGGCGATGGCCGGGCCCAGTGTCCCGATCGGGGGAAGCTTGGCTTTGAGCGAATTCATGGGTTTGGCTCGCTGGTGGCGTGCATGAAAGAAAAGCCCCGCGTTGACGGGGCTTTCGGACCAGGGGGATCGAATGACCGCCCCTGTGCGGTCAGAGATCTGGAAGGATCTTTGACGGATCTGGCTTCACACCAGATCAGTCACCCCAGCACTGGCCACGGGCCTTCTTGGTGTCGATGCTCTTGACGCCAGCGGCTGCCTTGGAAGCCACCAGGTCCACGCCGGTGTCGGTGTAGCCCGACTGGCGCTTGCCATCCTTGGCGAACTTGACACCAGCAGCGACGCCCATTGCGGCCATCTTCAGCGGGTACTGCATCGAGGTCGCGGCGATCACGCCCTTCTCGACGTTGCCCACGCCGTTGGAGCACATGCCGTCCACACCCAGGATGACGACGTTCTTTTCCTTGCCAGCGGCCTTCAGCGCCTTGTAGGCACCGGCGGCTGCGGGTTCGTTGATGGCGTACACGACGTTGATGTCGCCGTTCTTCTGCAGGCAGTTTTCCATGCCGGTCTGGCCCTTGGCTGCGTCACCGAAGCTGTCGGCCATGCAGACGACTTCAGCCGGCTGGGCCAGCTCGTTGCTGTCGGCGGGCAGGGTCTTCAGGCCGTAGCCGGCCAGGAAGCCGTTGTGGCGCTGCGCACCGACCGGGTGGCCGGGGAACAGGTCCATCGTGGCGATGACGGGCTTCTTGCCGCCCAGCATGGCCTTGGCGTAGGCGCCGATCAGCTCGCCGGCCTTGTAGTTGTTGGTGGCGAACAGGGCGTCCGCTTCCGGCACCGGGCTGTCCAGGGCGATGACTTGCACGCCTTGGGCCTTGATCTTCTTGATGGTCGGAACGATCGCGTCACCTGACGAGGTGATCAGGATGGTCTTGGCGCCGGCGGCGACCATGTTTTCCATCGCGGTGATCTGGCCGGCGGTGTCGCCGTCCTGCTTGCCTGCAGCCGACAGCAGCTTGGCGCCCAGCTTCTTGGCTTCGGCTTCGGCGCCTTCCTTCATCTTCACGAAGAACGGGTTGGTTTCGGTCTTGGTGATCAGGCCGATGACGGGCTGTGCGGCCATCGTCGAGGTGGCGAAACAGGCGAGAGCGGCAGCGAAGCCCAGGGTGGAAAGACGCGACATGTGTTGTCTCCGAAGAAGGTAAGGACTCGCAGGACGAGCCAGGTGGTGAGGTGAGGTCCGTTCTGTGGTGAACCTGCAGAACAGATGGTAGCGGCTCGACTAATTAAATCAACCAGTTTGATTTAGTGATTTCCCTAGTGTCATCGCTCCCGATGGATGAGACGATCGCGACCCCGATTCCGTTGACCGAGAAAACCATGAGTGCCATGAGTGCCCCGAGTGTTACGCCTGCGCCCGCGAACTTGCCCATCGTCATCTGTGGCGAGTCCCTGCTGGATGTGTTCCAGGATGGCTCCACGCCCACCGGCCTGCATCTGGACGCCGTGGTCGGCGGCTCGCCGCTGAACGTGGCGGCCGGTGTGCAGCGCATGGGGCAGCCGGCTGTCTTCCTCGGCGCCATCTCGCGTGACTTCCTGGGGGAGCGCATCCTGAAGAGCGTGGTGGACGAGGGTATCTCGACCGAGGCCGTTGTGCTCAATGACGCGCCGACCACGCTGAGCCTGGTGGGTGTCGATGCCAATGGTGTGCCCAGCTACCGTTTCTACGGTACGGGCGGCTCCGATCGGCAACTGCTGCCCGAGCACCTGGCGCGCCTGCCGGCTGACGTGGCGGCCATTCATTTCGGCTCCTTCGGCTGTGTGGTCGAGCCGATCGCGTCCACCATCCGCACACTGGTCGAGCAGCGCCACACGTCCGCTGTCATTTCCTATGACCCGAACGTGCGCCTGAACGTCGAGCCATCGCTGGAGGCGTGGCGCGACAACATCGAGTGGATGGCCTCGCGCACGCACCTGCTCAAGCTCAGCGACGAGGATTTCGAGCGGCTGTACCCCGAGCTGAATCCGGCGGATCTGGCGGCGCGCTGGCTGGCGGCAGGCGTGTCGCTGGTCATGATGACCCGTGGTGGCAAGGGTGCATTGGCGTGGACCCGCGAAGGGCAGTGCGAAGTGTCCGCACCCAAGGTGCAGGTGCAGGACACGGTCGGCGCCGGGGACACCTTCCAGGCCGCCACCCTCGTGGCGTTGGCGGAAATCGGGCGCCTGAGTCCAGCGGGGCTGGCGGCGATCACGCTTGACGAGGTGCGCCGCGTGGCCGACTTTGCGGCGCAGGCGGCGGCCATCACCTGCACCCGCCGCGGCCCTGATTTGCCGCGTCGAAATGAACTTCGTGCAGTTGTCTGAAAATCAGCTATGATCTAAGGCTCTTGTCGGGGCGTAGCGCAGCCTGGTAGCGCATCTGGTTTGGGACCAGAGGGTCGAAGGTTCGAATCCTTTCGCCCCGACCAAGAACTCTTTTTTGCTTCTACAGCACACTGCCCGTAGCTCAACTGGATAGAGCACCGGCCTTCTAAGCCGGGGGTCGGGAGTTCGAGTCTCTCCGGGCAGGCCAGTCGGCACACCCACTCCCCGTTTCTCCCCGCGCATGTCCACTCCGCTGGAACGCCGCCTCCTCCCGTTCATCGCCTGCCAAGGCGCCTTTTCGACGCTGATCGGCTTCGCGGAGGTGCTGGTGTTTGCGCAGCGCGGCTGGTCAGAAGCGGTGCAGTTCACGGCGGTCATGCTGACGGTGGCGATGGTGTGCATCGTGGGGTCGTTTGCGCTGGGCCGGCTGCTGTCGCTTCGGCCGGCGCACCTGATCCGCGCCGGTTTTCTGGCCCCAGCCCTCCTGCTGTTCGGAGCGCAGGGCGAGCCGCTGTGGCTGGCCATGGCGATCGGGTCATTCATGGGTCTGACCTGGGGCGCACGGCTCTGGCTGGAGCTGAGCCTGTTAGCCGACGCCGACCGCGACCCCTACGCCGCCCACACCACCGTCTGGACCGTCTTCGCCGGGCTGTGTGCCACGCTGACGGTCACGCTGTTCCTGTCGATGACGGGCGAGCGCGCAGCGGCGGTCTACACCAGCTATGCGGTGCTGGCGCTGGTCGCGGCCTTCTGGGCGCCGCACCGCTTGCCGGACACGCCCGCCATCCACTGGGACAACCCTTGGGCGGTGGTCCGGCAGCCGGGGTTCTCGCGGTGCCTGCCGCTGTACGGACTCGAATCGGGCTTGCTGGGCATCGGGATGGTGCTCGGGGCCAGCGGCGCGGTGCAGGCGCTGGGTGTGGTGAGCCACTACGGCTGGGCAGCCAGCGCGGCGACAGTGCTGGGCGGACTGGGTCTGTTCGCGCTGCGCCGCCGCCGCCACGCCGGCAACCGCTTGCGCTGGATGGCACTGGCCGCACTGGGCATGGTCGCCGCCCACGCGCTGCTAGGCGCCAGCATCTGGCATCCCGGCCTCTACATCGCCCACCTGCTGCTGCTCGCCACCGTGCAGCCGTTCTGGTTCGCCAGCGAGCAGGTGCTCAACCAGCGGGTGCTCGACCTGGAGGGCGCGCTGGCGGACCGGATCGTCGTGCGCGAGGTCGTGCTGTGGGCGTTCCGGATGCTGGCGCTGGGCGGGTTCTGGTGGGCGGTGCAGGGATGGTCGCCGGTGCGGGTGCTGCTGGGGGCGGGGCTGATGGCGGTGGCGGTGCTGCTGGAATGGGGCGTCGGCCGCGCCTGGCTGCGCCGCACACCCTGACCAACCGCACTTCAACTGCGCTTGGTGGCGATCAGCGACAGCACCTTCGACCCCTGCAACTGCGGCCGATCCGCCTCGACCTCCGTCAGTGGCGCCACTTCCACCATTGACGCCATGCAGCGCCTCGTCAGTTCCTGGTACGTGAGCGTGCCTTCGAGCTTCCACGCCACCTCCTCGTCCGTCAGATCCCGCAGCTTGCGGGCCGGTGAGCCAACCACCAGCGTGCGTGGCGCCACCTTCTTGCCCGCCGGCACAAACGCGCAGGCCGCCACGATCGCCGCCTCGCCCACCTCGGCCTCGTCCATCACCACGGCGTTCATGCCGACCAGCGCATCCCGCCGCACCGTGCAACTGTGCAGCACCGCACCGTGCCCGATGTGGCCGTTCTCTTCGACGAGGGTGTCCTGGTTCGGGAAACCGTGGATCACGCAGGTGTCCTGCACGTTCACGCCCCGGTGCAGCACGATGCGCCCGAAGTCCCCGCGCAGGCTGGCACAAGGGCCGATGTAGCAGTCCGGGCCGACGATCACGTCGCCGATCAGCACGGCGGTGGGGTGGACGTAGGCGCTTGGATGGACGACGGGCGTGACGCCTTCAAGGCTGTAGCAGGGCATGGTGGGGATTTCCTGAGTTGCAGAGCGTGGGGATTCAATCTATTCTCTACCGAACGGTCGGTCAATCCGAGAAAATCCCAGAAACCCAGGAGTTCCCGTGTCTGAACCACTGCTGCTACAGGCCCGCGAAGGCGCGGTGCTCACGCTGACACTGAATCGCCCCGCGGCGCTCAACAGCTTCACCACGGCGCTGCACCGCGCACTGTTCACCGCGCTGGACGATGCGGCTGGTGATGCCGGTGTGCGCTGTGTGGTGTTGACGGGGGCAGGGCGGGCGTTCTGCTCCGGGCAGGATTTGTCTGATCCGGTGGTCGCGCCGGACCTGACGCCGGGCGCGCCACCCAAGGATCTCGGCCACGTGATCGAACATTTCTACCGCCCGCTGGTGCTGCGGCTGCGCTCGATGCCAGTGCCGGTGGTCGCGGCGGTCAATGGCGTGGCGGCCGGGGCGGGAGCGAATCTGGCGCTGGCCTGTGACCTCGTGCTGGCGGGGCGCTCGGCGAGCTTCATCCAGGCGTTCACCAAGATCGGCCTCGTGCCGGACACCGCGGGCACCTGGCTGCTGCCGCGGCTGGTCGGGCGGGCGCAGGCGCTCGGGCTGGCGCTGCTGGGCGACAAGCTGCCGGCGGCCGAGGCGGAGCGGATCGGGCTGATCTGGCGCTGCGTGGATGACGCCGCGCTGCAGGCCGACGCGCAGGCTCTAGCGCAGAAACTCGCTGCGATGCCGACCGCCGCGCTGGTCGCCACGCGGCAGGCCATGGACGCCGCGCAAGGGATGGACCTGCCCAGTGCGCTTGACGCCGAATGCACGCTGCAACGCCATTTCGGCAGTGCGCACGACTACCAGGAAGGCGTGGCCGCGTTCATGGCGAAACGTGCCCCGACCTTCACCGACCGCTGAAACCACTGCCATGACGACGCCCCAAGACACCGCCGATTTCGTCGCCACCGGGATGATGGCCAACGACCAAGCCTGCCAGTCGCTCGGCATCCGCGTCACGCACATCGCGCCGGGCCGCGCCACGATGACGATGACCGTGCGCCCGGACATGCTCAACGGCTTCGCCATCTGCCACGGCGGGCTGATCACGACGCTGGCGGATTCGGCCTTCGCCTACGCCTGCAACTCGTACAACGAACTGACCGTGGCTTCGGGGCTGTCGGTGGACTTCGTGGCGCCGGGTCGGGAGGACGACGTGCTCACCGCCGTGGCCGAGGAGGTCTCGCTGGCGGGCCGCACGGGCGTGTACGACGTGGCCGTGACCAACCAGCGCGGTGAGCGGATCGCGGTGTTCCGCGGCCGTTCGTACCGCATGAAAGGTCGGCCGACCGTGCCGCCCGTTGCCTGAAAAGACAAGGAGACCCCATGCCCGTGCGCCAACCTGCTCCCGGTGAACTGGAGCCGATCGAAACCGCCAGCCGCGACGAAGTGGCGGCGCTGCAGCTCGACCGCCTGCGCTGGACGCTGCAGCACGCCTACGACAACGTGCCGCACTACCGCGCCGCGTTCGACGAAAAAGGCGTGCATCCGAGCGACCTGAAGACGCTGGCCGATCTCGCCAAATTTCCCTTCACCACCAAGAAGGACTTGCGCGACAACTACCCGTTCGGCCTCTTCGCTGTGCCGCGCACGCAGGTGACGCGCATCCATGCGTCATCGGGCACGACCGGCAAGCCCACGGTCGTCGGCTACACGAAGGGCGACATCGACCGCTGGGCCGATCTGGTGGCGCGTTCGATTCGCGCTGCGGGGGGCCGGGCGGGCGACATCGTGCATGTGGCCTACGGCTACGGGTTGTTCACCGGCGGCCTGGGTGCCCACTACGGCGCCGAGCGGCTCGGCTGCACCGTGATCCCCATGTCCGGCGGCCAGACCGAGAAGCAGGTCCAGCTCATCACCGATTTCCGCCCCGACATCCTCATGGTCACGCCGAGCTACATGCAGGTGATCGTCGAGGAGTTCGTGCGCCAGGGGATGGACCCGCGGGAGATGTCGGTCAAGGTCGGTATCTTCGGGGCCGAGCCGTGGACCGAGGCGATGCGCCGCGAGATCGAGGGCAAGGCGGGCATCGACGCGGTGGACATCTACGGGCTGTCCGAGGTGATGGGGCCGGGTGTGGCGAGCGAGTGCATCGAGTCCAAGGACGGGCCGGTGGTCTGGGAGGACCATTTCTATCCCGAGATCATCGACCCGGAGACGGGCGAGGTGCTGCCCGATGGCGCGGAAGGCGAACTGGTCTTCACCACGCTGACCAAGGAAGCCCTGCCGGTCATCCGCTACCGCACCCGCGACCTGACCCGCCTGCTGCCACCCACGTCGCGCGCGTTCCGCCGCATCGGCAAGATCGTCGGCCGCAGCGACGACATGCTGATCATCCGCGGCGTCAACGTCTTTCCGACCCAGATCGAGGAGATCGTGCTGGCGCATCCGCAGCTCTCGGGCCAGTACCAGATCCACGTCAGCCGCGACGGTGCGCTGGACCAGGTGGGCGTGCGCTGCGAGCTGCAGCCCGGCGTGGTGCTGTCGCCGACCGAGCACCAGGCGGTGGCGGATTGGGTGACGCACCGCATCAAGACGCTGGTGGGGATCTCGACGCGGGTCGAGGTGCTGCCCACCGATTCGATCGAGCGCACGCTGGTCGGCAAGGCCCGCCGCGTCTTCGATCTGCGCAAACGCTGAAGCGTCCACACACGCTGAAAGGATTTCCCCATGTACACCCAGGCAATGGACACGATGGCCCGCGAGGCAGGCACGGGCACGGGTGCCGGTCTGAAGGCGGTGCGTTCGGTCGAGGAGCAGCAGCTCGAAGCGCGTTTCGACGCCCGCATCGACGACGGCGCCTTCATCGAGGCCAAGGACTGGATGCCCGAGCACTACCGCAAGACGCTCGTGCGCCAGATCAGCCAGCACGCCCACAGCGAGATCGTCGGCATGCTCCCCGAGGGCAACTGGATCACCCGGGCGCCGACCCTGAAGCGCAAGGCGATCCTGATGGCCAAGGTGCAGGACGAGGGTGGCCACGGGCTGTACCTCTACGCCGCCGCCGAGACGCTGGGCACGAGCCGCGACCAGTTGTTCGACGCGCTGCACTCGGGCAAGGCCAAGTACAGCTCGATCTTCAACTACCCGACGCTGACCTGGGCCGACATCGGCGTGGTCGGCTGGCTGGTGGACGGCGCGGCGATCATGAACCAGGTGCCGATCTGCCGCTGCTCGTATGCGCCGTATGCGCGGGCGATGGTGCGGATCTGCCGCGAGGAGAGTTTTCACCAGCGCCAAGGCTACGACAGTCTGCTGACGATGATGCAGCAGGGCACCGAGGCGCAGAAGGCGATGGTGCAGGACGCGGTGAACCGCTGGTGGTGGCCGTCGATCATGATGTTCGGGCCGCCGGATGACCAGTCGCCGAACTCGGCGCAGTCGATGCGCTGGGGCATCAAGCGGTTCTCGAATGACGATCTGCGCCAGAAGTTCATCGATGCCACGGTGCCGCAGGCCGAGTTGCTGGGCGTGACGCTGCCGGACCCGGACCTGAAATGGAACGCCGAGCGCGGCTGCCACGACTTCGGGGCGATCGACTGGGCCGAGTTCTGGCGCGTGATCGCGGGCGACGGGCCGTGCAATCGCGAGCGGCTGGGCATGCGCGTCAAGGCGTGGGAAGACGGCGCCTGGGTCCGCGAGGCCGCGCTGGCCCATGCCCGCAAGCAAACCGAACCGATGAAGGCATCCGCATGACGACTCAAAACGAATGGCCCCTGTGGGAAGTCTTTGTCCGCAGCAAGGCGGGACTCGACCACAAGCACTGTGGCAGCCTGCACGCCCCGGACGCGAAGATGGCGATCCAGCTCGCCCGCGAGGTCTACACCCGCCGGCAGGAAGGCTGCAGCGTCTGGGTCGTGCCCTCGGACCAGATCACCGCCAGCGATCCGGGCGACAAGGACATGTACTTCGACCCGATGGAAGACAAGGTGTACCGCCACCCGACCTTCTACGTGCTGCCCGAGTCCGTGGACCACATGTGAGCAAGGGCCGCACGAGATGAGCACACCCTCCATCCAGCCGAGCCGCGACCCGGCGGCACAGTACCTGCTGCGCCTGGGCGACACCTGCCTGATCCTGGCGCAGCGCCTGGGCGAGTGGTCCGGCCATGCGCCGATCCTCGAAGAGGACATCGCGCTGACGAACATGGCGCTGGACCTGATCGGCCAGTCGCGGGCGCTGCTGACCCGCGCCGGGCAGGTGGGCGCCGCGGCCGGCGCGCCGCTGTTCGACGAGGACCAGCTCGCGTTCCTGCGCGACGAGCGGGATTACCTGAACCCGACGCTGGTCGAGCTGCCCCGCGGCGACTTCGCCTTCACGGTGCTGCGCAACGCGATGGTGGCGACCTTCCTGCGCCTGATGTGGACGCGGCTGGCGCAGTCGAGCGACGCCGAACTGGCCGCCATCGCTGGCAAGGCCGTGAAGGAAGCGCGTTACCACGAGCAGCACGCGACCGACTGGGTCGTGCGCCTCGGCGACGGTACCGAGGAATCCACCCGCCGCATGGCTACCGCCGTGGATACGCTGTGGCGTTACAGCGCGGAGTTGTTCGACGCTGACGCGATCGACGAGGCTGCGGCCGCGTCTGGCCTCGGGCCGCGCTGGTCGGACCTGCGCGACGACTGGCAGTCGGTGATGCACCCGCTGCTGGCCGAAGCCGGGTTGACGCTGCCAAAACCGTCCGCCTTCCTGAGCACCGGCAAGCGCGGGGTACACAGTGAGCACATGGGCTTCCTGCTCGCCGACTTGCAGACCCTGCAGCGCACCTTCCCCGGAGGCGTGTGGTGAACGACACCGGCGCCAGCGCCACCGCCATCGAGCGCGCCTGGGCCGTGCTGCACGGGGTGCCCGATCCCGAGGTGCCGGTGATCTCGCTGTGCGACCTCGGCATCGTGCGCGACGTGCGGCGCGGCGACGATGGCGCGCTGGAGGTGGTGCTGACGCCGACCTATTCCGGCTGCCCCGCCACCGAGCAGATCGAGCAGGACGCCACGGCCGCGCTGGTCGCCGCCGGACTCGGCCCGGTGCGCCTGTCGCTACAACGCGCCCCGGCCTGGACCACCGACTGGATCAGCGCCGACGGTCGCCGCAAGCTGCGCGAGTACGGCATCGCCCCGCCCGGACCCGTAGAAGCGGGCGCCGCTGTGCCGATTCGGCTGGTGCGCCGCGGGGCGCCGGTCGCGTCGATCGCCTGCCCGCGGTGCGGCAGTTTGCAGACCGAACGCCTGTCCGCCTTCGGTTCGACCGCGTGCAAGGCGCTGTGGCGTTGCCTGAGCTGCCGCGAGCCGTTCGAACACTTCAAGCCGATCTGAACCGGCACGACACCACACGAGATCGCCATGAGCCTGCATTTCCATCCGCTGCGCGTGCGCGCCGTGCAACCCGACACCGACGAGGCAGTCCTCGTGTCCTTCGACGTGCCGGACGAGCTGCGCGAGACCTTCCGCTTCCAGCCCGGCCAGTACCTGACGCTGCGCAGCGACATCGACGGGCAGGATCTGCGCCGCTCGTATTCGATCTGCGCGGGGCTGGACGACGGCGCGTTGCGCGTGGGGGTGCGCAAGGTGCCGGGCGGCGTGTTCTCGACCTGGGCGAACGATCGGTTGCAGCCCGGTGACACGCTGCAGGTATTTCCGCCGCAGGGGCATTTCACGCTGGCGTTGCCCGCCGAAGCCACGCCGCGCCACATCGTCGGCATCGCGGGCGGCAGTGGCATCACGCCCATCCTGTCGATCATGAAATCGCTGCTGGCCCGCGAGCCGCGCAGCCGCTTCACGCTGCTCTACGGCAACCGCACGCCGCGCTCGACCATGTTCAAGGAGGAACTCGAAGACCTCAAGAACCGCCACATGGGCCGGCTGGCGCTGCACCCCGTCTTCTCGGCGGAGCAGGTGGACAGCCCCCTGCACAGCGGCCGGCTCGACCGCGACAAGCTCGGCCTGTTCCTGCGCACGCTGGTGCCGGTGGCGTCGATCGACGAGGTGTTCGTCTGCGGGCCGCACCGCTTCAATGACGAGGTGGAAACCGCGCTGCTGGATGCGGGCGTGCCGGCCGAGCGGCTGCATGTCGAGCGGTTCGGCGTGCCGGGTGCCGCTCCGGGGGCCGCCGCGGTGCATCAGGCGCTGCCGGGTGACGCCGAGCAGGCGCGGGTGGTGATCATCCGCGACGGGCTGACCCGCGAGATCGCCTTCCGCCGCTCGGACCCGAGCATCCTCGACGCCGCGGCCTTCGCCGGGCTGGACATGCCGTACTCGTGCAAGTCGGGCGTGTGCAGCACCTGCCGGGCCAAGGTGCTCGAAGGCGAGGTGCGGATGGACCGCAATTTCGCGCTCGACAAGCACGAGGTGGCGGCCGGTTTCGTGCTCACCTGCCAGTCGCACCCGCTGACCGAGCGCGTGGTGCTGAGCTTCGACGAACGCTGAACGAGGCGCATCCCCTTGGCACGCACCCGTTCCGCCGGCTACGACGACCAGCGCGAGATGATCCTCGCCCACGCGGCGGAGCTGTTCTCGCAGCGCGGCTATCCGGCCACGTCCATGAACCAGTTGGCCGAAGCGTGCGGGTTGTCGAAACCGACGCTCTACCACTACTACCGCGACAAGTACGCGCTGCTGGTCCAGATCGCCGAGGGCCATGTGGCGCGGCTGGCCGAGCTGGTGCGTGGCATCGAGGCGGAAGGGCTGCCCGCCGAACCGCGGCTGCACCGGCTCATCATCCGCTTCGTCGAGGAATACGCCGACGCCCAGCACGCCCACCGCGTCCTCACCGAAGACGTGCGTTTTCTGGAGCCGGAAGACCGGGCGCGCGTGCTGGTGATGGAGCGGCAGGTGGTCGATGGCTTTGCGCGGGCGCTGGTTGAACTGCGGCCCGAGTTCCACGACGCACAGCTCGCCACACCGGTCTCGATGCTGCTGTTCGGCATGATCAACTGGATGTTCACCTGGCTGAAACCCGACGGCCGCCTGGGCTACGACCGGATGGCGCCGATCGTGGCCGACCTGTTCTTTGGCGGCATTCACCGCATTTCCCCGACCCCAGTTCCACCCCAAGAGGAGACACCCCGATGAAACTCAACAAGATCCTGACCCTGCTGGCCGCTGCACTCACCAGCGCCGCCGCACTCGCCGACATCACCGTCGGCGTGACCGTTTCCGCCACCGGCCCGGCGGCCTCGCTCGGCATCCCCGAGAAGAACACCGTCGCGCTGATGCCCAAGACCATTGCGGGCCAGACGGTGAACTACATCGTGCTGGACGACGCGTCCGACACCACGGCGGCCGTCGCCAACACCCGCAAGCTCATCACCGAGCACAAGGTAGACATCATCCTCGGCTCGACCACCACGCCGAACTCGCTGGCGATGATCGACGCCGTCTCGGAAGCGCAGACGCCGATGGTCTCGATGGCGGCTTCCGCGCGCATCGTCGAGCCGCAGGACGCCAAGAAGCGCTGGGTCTTCAAGACACCGCAGAACGACATCCAGATGTCGCTGGCGATCGCCGAGCACATGGCCAACAGCGGCGTGAAGACAGTGGCTTTCATCGGTTTCGCGGACGCTTACGGCGAAGGCTGGTTCCAGGAATTTTCCAAGGCGGCCGAGCTGAAGAAGCTGCGTGTCGTCGCCAGTGAACGCTATGCACGCAACGACACTTCGGTGACGGGGCAGGTGCTCAAGCTGATGGGCGCGCAGCCGGATGCCGTGCTGGTCGCCGGCTCGGGCACGCCGGCCGCACTGCCGCAGAAGGCGCTGAAGGAGCGCGGCTACACCGGCAAGATGTACCAGACGCACGGGGTTGCCAATGCCGACTTCCTGCGCGTTGGCGGCAAGGATGTCGAGGGCACCTTCCTGCCGGTGGGTCCGGTGCTGGTGGCCGATCAGCTGCCCGCCGGCCATCCGGTGAAGAAGTCCGCGCTGGCCTATGTTGCTGCCTATGAAGCGGCCTATGGCAAGGGCACGGTCTCGACCTTCGGCGGCCACGCCTGGGACACGGGCCTGCTGATGACGGCCGCGGTGCCAGTGGCGCTGAAGAAGGCCAGGCCGGGGACGCCCGAGTTCCGCGCTGCGCTGCGCGACGCACTGGAATCGGTCAAGGAAATGCCGGGTGCCCATGGCATCTTCAATACCTCGGCCAGCGATCACCTCGGCCTCGACCAGCGCGCCCGCGTGATGGTCACGATCGAGAACGGCGCCTGGAAGCTGGCGAAGTGATGGTGGCCGCGCTGCAAAGCCACATCGCCGGCCGCTGGATCGGCCAGGACGCCGCGCAGCCGCTGCGCAGCGCGGTCAACGGCCAGGTCGTCGCGCACACGCACGCCGAGGCGATCGACTTCGCCGAGGCGGTGGACCACGCCCGGCGCGTCGGCCTGCCGAACCTGCTGGCGCTGGATTTCCAGCAGCGGGCGCAGCGGCTGAAGGCGCTGGCGAAGTTCCTGATGGAGCGCAAGGAGCAGCTCTACGCCGTGTCCGCGCACACCGGGGCGACGCGGGCCGACTCGTGGATCGACATCGAAGGCGGCGCGGGCACGCTGTTCGCCTACGCCGGTCTGGGCAGCAATGAACTGCCGTCCGGCAATGTCGTTCACGAGGGACCGGCGATCCCGCTTGGCAAGAAGGGCGGCTTTGCAGGGACGCACATCCTCGTGCCGCGGCGTGGCGTGGCGGTCCACATCAACGCGTTCAACTTTCCGGTCTGGGGTCTGCTGGAGAAGTTCGCGCCGAGTTTCCTGGCCGGGATGCCCTGCATCGGCAAGCCGGCGACGGCGACCAGTTACCTGACCGAAGCGGCGATGCGGCTGATCGTCGAATCCGGGATCCTGCCGGACGGGGCGCTGCAACTGGTCATCGGCGGCACGGGTGACCTGCTCGACCGCCTGAATGGGCAGGACGTGGTGACCTTCACCGGCTCGGCCGACACGGCGGCGCGGCTGCGTGTCCACCCGAACCTGATTCGCCACTCGGTGCCGTTCAACGCCGAGGCCGACTCGCTCAACTGCGCGATCCTGGCCCCGGACGTGACG
The DNA here is from genome assembly GCF_031429695.1 of Sphaerotilus sp. GTDB lineage: Bacteria > Pseudomonadota > Gammaproteobacteria > Burkholderiales > Burkholderiaceae_C > Sphaerotilus. Next base: position 23,256 of record NZ_JANPAB010000034.1, on the reverse strand, counting down.
CCGGACGACGAGGAATTCGACCTCTTCGTCAAGGAAGTCGCCCGCGAGATGACGGTCAAGGCGGGCCAGAAATGCACCGCGATCCGCCGCGCCATCGTGCCGAGGCAGCACCTCGACGCCGTGGCCGAGCGGCTGGCGGCGCGGTTGGCCAAGGTGACGGTGGGCGATCCGTCGGCCGAGGGCGTCCGCATGGGGGCGCTGGCGTCCCATGCGCAGCTCGCCGACGTGGCCGAGCGCGTGGCGATGCTGCTGGCGGATGGCGCGGAGCTGGCCTGCGGTGGTTCCGGCGCGGTGCGTCCGGTCGGCGAAGGCACGGCGGGTGGCGCCTTCTTTGCGCCGACGCTGCTGCTGAGCCGCCAGCCAATGGCGCACGATGCGGTCCACGACATTGAGGCGTTCGGCCCGGTCAGTACGCTGATGGCGTATGACGGGCTGGACGAGGCGGTGGCGCTGGCCGCTCGCGGTCGCGGCTCGCTGGTGGCGACGCTGGTGACCCGCGATCCTCGGACTGCTGCCCGCGTGATCCCGGAAGCGGCAGCGCTGCACGGCCGGCTGCACATCCTCGACCGCGAATCGGCGGTGGAATCGACCGGCCACGGCTCGCCGCTGCCCGTGCTCAAGCACGGTGGGCCGGGTCGGGCGGGTGGTGGCGAGGAACTTGGCGGTGTGCGGGCGGTGAAGCACTACCTGCAGCGCACGGCCATCCAAGGCTCTCCGACGATGCTGGCCGCGGTCACGGGCGAGCATGTGCGCGGCGCGAAGCTGATCGAAACCGAGGTGCATCCGTTCCGCCGCCACTTCGAGGAACTGCAGATCGGCGAGTCGCTGCTGACCCACCGCCGCACGGTGACCGAGGCCGACATCGTCAACTTCGGCGGCGTCTCGGGCGACTACTTCTACATGCACTTCGACGAGATCGCCGCCAAGGAGACGCAGTTCGGCCAGCGCATCGCGCACGGCTACTTCGTGCTGTCGGCGGCGGCGGGGCTGTTCGTCTCGCCCGCGCCGGGGCCGGTGCTGGCCAACTACGGGCTGGACACGCTGCGCTTCGTCAAGCCGGTGGCGATCGGCGACACGATCCGGGCGCGGCTGACCTGCAAGCGCAAGATCGACCGCAACCGGGTCGATTCGAGCGGCGTGGGGCAGGGCGTGGTGGCGTGGGACGTGGAGGTCAGCAACCAGCTCGGGGAGCTGGTGGCGAGCTACGACATCCTGACGCTGGTGGCGAAGAAGGCGAAGGCGGGCTGAGCGTCAGCGCCGCGGGGCGAGGTGAATGCCGGCCATCATGCAGCGCACCGACCCCCCCGCCAGCTCCACCGTCGGCACGTCCAGCGGCACCAGCCGGGCCGTGCGCTCGATGGCGGTTTTCTGCGCCGTGGTCAGGCTGTCGAACGCACGCCGTGACAGGGCCAGCAGGCGCCCACCGCGGCCCGACAGCTCGATTGCATTGCCCGCGAAATCGGCGATCTGCGCCGCGCTCAGCGCGATCACTTCGCGGCCCGATTCCTCCAGCCGGGCGCGCACTTCGGCTGCGCGCCGCGCGTTGGCCATCCACTCGAACCCGACCAGCGCGAACGCGGTCGCCACACACATCAGCACGTTGGTGTGGTAAACCGGCCGGCCGGCCGCGTCGGCGGTGTCGAACACCATCGGCTCGTAGTTGAAGTGGGTGCAGAAGCGCTCCAGCGCGACCGGGTCGGCGCGGCTGGAGCGTGCGGTGTAGGCGACGCGGGCGAGGTGGTCGAACACCATCGCGCCGGTGCCTTCGAGGAACAGGCCATCCGGCTCCAGCCCGGAATAGTCGATCACGTCCTGCACCCGGTACTCGGCCTTGAGCAGTTCGATCACGTCGGCGCGGCGCTCGCGGCGTCGGCTGGGCAGGGCCATCGGGTAGAGCGCGACGTGGCCGCCCGGGTGGGTCGAGAACCAGTTGTTCGGAAAGATCGAGTCGGGCGTGTCGCGCTCGCCGTGGTCCTCGAACAGGTGGATCCGCACGCCCTCGGCCTCCAGACGTGCGACGGCGGCGGTGACTTCGCGGTACGCGGCGTCGGCCACGGCCTGCGTGGCTTGGGGGTCAGCGGGACGCTGGAAGGTGTTGTCGGCGGTGGTCTCCGGGTTGGGGGTGAAGCGGTGCGGCCGGACCATGACGATCGCGGCAGGCGCTTGTGTCGAGCGGAGGAGGAGGAGGCTGTGCATGGTGGAAATTCTTTCGCCCGGACGCACCAGAATGAAGCATGCACCTTGTCCATTTGCTACATCGATATGGCAATCTGCCCATCTCGATTGCCACTCTGCCCACTACTCCATGGACGACACCGTGCGCCTGCGCCCCGAGGCCGAAGCCCAGCGCATCCGCGCCATCATGAGCATCGAGGTCGAGGGCCACCGCGGCGGGGAGGTTCGCCGCCTGCTGCGCGGACACCCCAACGTGGTGGCGCTGCACACCACCAATGGCCGCTGGGACTTGGTGGCGGAGTTGCGCGCCGACACGCTCGAAGCCTTCGACAAGGTGCTGAGCGCGATCCGGCTGATCCAGGGCATCTCGAACACGGAAACGAGCCTGCTGCTGACCACCGACAAGGCATGACACGTGATGCGATCGGCGCATGGGTTTCGGGGTCATTGCCAAGAGGCATCCGCACTGCTCTGTGGTTGAATGCTTGCTCCCTCAGAAAAGCATTTCCATTTTCACGGAGACTGAACATGCCCGGCCTGCTGCCCAATGTCGATCCCGACGGCTTGCTCGAATACTCGGTCGTCTACACCGACCGCGCCCTCAACCACATGTCGCAGCGCTTCCAGGGTGTCATGCGCGGCATTTCGGCTGTGCTGAAGGAAGCGTACAACGCCCGCTCGGCCATCATCGTGCCCGGCAGCGGCTCGTTTGGCATGGAGGCGGTGGCCCGCCAGTTCGCCACGCAGCAGCGGGTGCTGGTGATCCGCAACGGCTGGTTCAGCTTCCGCTGGTCGCAGATCTTCGACATGGGCGGCATTCCCTCGGAAACCCGTGTGCTCAAGGCACGCCAGGTCGCCAGTGGTTCACAGGCGCCGTTCGCGCCGGCGCCGATCGACGAGGTGGTCGCCGCGATCGCCGAGTTCCGCCCCGGCGTCGTCTTCGCCCCGCACGTCGAAACCGCCAGCGGCATGATCCTGCCTGACGATTACCTGAAGGCGGTGGCCGACGCCGTGCACGCGGTTGGTGGCCTGTTTGTGCTCGACTGCATCGCCTCGGGCGCGATGTGGGTGGACCTGGTGGCGACCGGCGTGGACGTGCTGATCAGCGCTCCACAGAAGGGCTGGAGCGGTTCGCCGTGCTGCGCCTTCGTGATGCTGAGCGAACTGGCGCGGGCGCGCATCGACGCCACCACCAGCACCAGCTTCGCCTGTGACCTGAAGAAGTGGCTGCAGACCATGGAGACCTACGAGAGCGGCGGCCACGTCTACCACACCACCATGCCGACCGATGCGCTGGCCAAATGCCTGGAGGCGATGGAGGAAACGCGTGCGGGCGGCTTCACCTACCTCAAGGCGCAGCAGGTGGAACTCGGCCGCCGCGTGCGTGAGTTGATGGTGCGCCGCGGCTTTCCGAGTGTTGCGGCCGAGGGCTTCCAGGCGCCGGGCGTGGTGGTGAGCTACACGACGGACCCGGATCTCCAGTCGGCGAAGAAATTCATCGCGCAGGGCTTGCAGACCGCCTCGGGCGTGCCGCTGCAGTGCGACGAGCCCGCGGACTTCCGCAGTTTCCGCATCGGCCTGTTCGGGCTGGAGAAGCTCTGCCACCTCGACCGCAGCGTCGCGGCACTGGACGCCGCGCTGGACCGCATCCAGGCACCGGCCGCCCAACCCGCCCAGGCCGTCAGCGCCTGACGCGGTCGTGCACGGCCATGCCCACCAGCATGGCCACCATGAAAATGGCCGCGTCACCCCACCCGCTGCCGAGGGCGACGATGGCCGGCCCCGGGCAGAAACCGGCGATGCCCCAGCCGATGCCGAACAGGGCGCCGCCGAGGACCAGCGGCCGGTCGATCTGCGTGGCTTTCGGCCAGTCGATGCGCTGTCCATCCCAGGTGGTGCCGCGGCGGCGCGCCCAGGCGAAGGCCACCAGTCCCACACACACGGCGGCGCCCATCACGAGTGCAAGGCTTGGATCCCAAGCGCCTGCCAGGTCCAGGAAACCTTGCACCTTGAGTGGCTGCGTCATGCCGGCTGCGATCAGGCCCAGTCCGAAGACGACACCGGCCAGCAGTGCGAGCAGTGACCGCATCGTGTGGTTGCCGGTGGTGGTGTCGGTGGCAGAGGTGTGGTTCTGCATGGCCTTCATCCCATCAGGTGGCGGTTGACGAACACGGTCGCGAAGCCCGTCCCCATGAACACCAGCACGTTGACCAGCGAGCGCAGCGACAACCGGCTCAAGCCGCACACGCCGTGGCCGCTGGTGCAGCCATTGCCCATGCGCGAGCCGAAGCCGACCAGCAACCCCGCGGCGACGAGGCCTCCCGTGGATGCACCAGACTGCATCGGCGGCAACTCCGCCGCCAACCGCCAGATCCAGGGTGCGATCAGCAGGCCGAGCAGGAACAGCAGCCGCGTGGCCTGCGGGGCCCACGCCAGCTGTCCGCGCGACAGCGCGTGCAGCGGCTCGCCGACGATGCCCGCGATGCCAGCAATTCGGCCAACACCGAGCAGATAGAGCGCAGACGCGAGGCCGATGAGGGCACCGCCAGCGAGTGCAGCACCGGGCGTGAAATGGGTCCAGTCGAAGGTCATGTGGTCGTTGGTCAAGGCAAGGCTGCGGATCGTACCGACCTTGCCGTGCGCAGGCAAGACACCCCAGGGGGCATGTCGCGCATTGGCTTGGGGTGTGAACTATCCACGTCCGGAATGGCGAGAATTCCCCTGTTTCTCACAGGGTATGTGCGGTATTGCACGGGCTATTCATGCCAATTCAAACGATGGTACACGGAGGTTTATTGCATGATTCCGGCACCACTTCAGAGCGATTCATGAGCGCCTCCATCTCCGTTCTCCACGTCGGTGCGGATGCACCGCAAGCCTCGGATTCCCGTTTCGGGCGCTGCGTCTGGCGCTTGTGTCCCACGCTGGAGATGGCCCAGGCGGCGCTGGCCGAATCCACACCGGAGGCGATCCTGATCTCGTGCGTGGATGAAGCGCAAGCCAGGACGCTGCCGTACTGGGCTGCCTGGACCCAGGCGGTTCTGGCGGCGGCCGTGGTGGTGCGCACACCAAAACCCTCACGGGAACTGATGCTGAGCCTGCTGCGGGCCGGCGTGCAGGACGTGCTGCCGTCCGAGCAGTCCGACGACGAGTCGATCGGGCGCAGCCTGTGTCTGGCGATCGAGCGCAAGCGGCAGGAGCAGGAGCTGCGCCGTGCCTGGTCGATCGACCTGGCCACGGGTCTTCCGAACCGGGTCCAGCTGATGGAGCTGCTGCACCAGCTCTGCGCCCTGCGTGAACGCGAGCCGGCGCCGATGGCCCTGCTGGTGATCCGGGTGGACGGGCTGGCGAGCACGGAAGCCCGCCTTGGCGTGGCGGCCGCACAGGCACTGCGGCGCAAGCTGGCGGTGCGCCTGCGCAGTGGATTGCGGGCGAGCGATGTCGTGTCGGCCCTGGCGCCGGATGCGTTTGCGGTGGTGCTGACGCGGATGGAATCGCCCCAGGACAGCGACCGGGTGGCGCAGAAACTGTCGCAGTTGCTGCGAGAGCCGTTCATGGTCAGCGCGCAGACGGCCGTGGTCACCGTGTCGACCGGCCTGGCGGTGTATCCCACAGACGGCCGGCAGCCGGAAGCGCTGCTCAAGCTGGCACTCTCCGCCGCGGCCGCGCGCAGGGGGCTGGGCCGACAGGGTTTCGCGGACCGCCAGGAACGGGGCGCCGCGCCCGCCGCCAACGACGACTGACGCAGCGCCCCAAGGCTGTTCAGCGCAGGATGTCGCCGATGCAGAGGTACTTCGTTTCGACGTAGTCCTCGATGCCCTGGTGTGAACCCTCGCGTCCGAGACCCGACTGTTTCACGCCACCGAACGGCACCTCGGCCACCGAGATCAGCCCGGTGTTGATGCCCACCATGCCGTACTCCAGCGCCTCGCCGACACGGAAGATGCGGCCGATGTCGCGGCTGTAGAAGTAGCTTGCCAGCCCGAACTCGGTGGCGTTGGCCAGTGCGACCACCTCGGCTTCGGTCTTGAAGCGGAACACCGGGGCGACCGGGCCGAAGGTTTCCTCGCGGGAGCACAGCATGTCGCTGGTCACGTCGGCCAGCACGGTCGGCGTGTAGAAACGTTCACCGATGCGGGTACCGCCGACCACGATGCGGGCGCCCTTGGCCAGTGCGTCGGCCACATGCGCCTCGACCTTGGTGATGGCATGGGCGTCGATCATCGGACCTTGGGTCACGCCGGCGTCAAAGCCGTTGCCGACCTTGATGGCCACCGCCTTGGCCGCGAGCTTGTGGACGAAGGCGTCGTACACGCCTTCCTGTACATAGATGCGGTTCGCGCAGACGCAGGTCTGGCCGGCGTTGCGGTACTTGGAAACCATCGCGCCCTCGACGGCCGAGTCGATGTCGGCGTCGTCGAAGACGATGAAGGGCGCGTTGCCGCCGAGTTCCAGCGAGAGCTTCTTGATGGTCGGGGCGCACTGCTTCATCAGGATGCGGCCGACTTCGGTCGAGCCGGTGAAGCTCAGGTGGCGCACGGTGTCCGAGGCGCACAGCACGTTGCCGATCGCGATGGACGAGTCGGCGTCGCCGGTGAGGATGTTGAGCACGCCGGGCGGCATGCCGGCGCGCTGGGCCAGCTCGGCGCAGGCCAGCGCGGACAGCGGTGTCTGCTCGGCCGGCTTGATGATGACGGTGCAGCCGGCGGCCAGCGCCGGGGCGACCTTGCGCGTGATCATCGCGATGGGGAAGTTCCACGGCGTGATCGCTGCGCAGACGCCGATGGGCTGCTTCAGGATGACGTAACGCTTGTTGTTGTCGGTCGAGGGGATGGTCTCGCCGTAGACGCGCTTGGCTTCCTCGGCGAACCACTCGACGAAGCTCGCGCCGTAGACCACCTCGCCGCGGGCTTCGGCCAGCGGTTTGCCCTGCTCGGCGGTCATGATGCGGGCGAGGTCGTCGGCGTGCTGGACCAGCAGCGCGTACCACTTCATCAGGATTGCGCCGCGCTCCTTGGCGGTCTTGCTGCGCCAGGCGGGCCAGGCGGCGTTCGCGGCGACGATGGCGGCTTCGGCTTCGGCGGCGCCCAGCAGCGCGACATCGACCAGCTTGTCACCGGTAGCCGGATCGGTCACGTCGAAGCGGTCACGGCCGGCGACCCACTCGCCGTTGATGAGGGCATCGGTCTTGACCAGCGACGGGTCGGCGAGCAGGGCGAGGGGTGAGGTCGGGGTGATCGTCATTGGGGGTGGGCAGTTGGAGGGCAGGTAGGGTCGGCGCTAACTGTACGCCCGCACCCGAAGTGGCGCACACGCCCATCCGATGCGTCCTGGGGCATGCAGTACCCGCGGCGGCGCGGTGCCACCTCAACGCGGCTTGGCCAGCTCCATCACCCAGTAGTTCGACCGGTTGGCCGTGTTGTACACACAGGCCACCGCGAACTCCTCCATCGCCGGGTTCATCAGGTTGGCGCAGTGGCCGTCGCTGCCCATCCAGGCGTCGACCACGCGCGTCACCGTTGGCTGGCCGGCAGCGATGTTCTCTCCGACGCTGGCCCAGGAGTAGCCAATCGCGTTGATGCGGTCGCTGACGGTGCTGCCATTGCTGCCGGTGTGCGCGAAGAAGTTGTTCGTCACCAGGTCGATGGCGTGTGCCGCCGCCGCACGGAACAGGGTGCCATTCCAGCGCAGGCCGCTGGCTGCGGCAAAAGCGCCACGGCTGCCGCAGGACTGCGCGCCGGCACGCCGCCGGTTGACCTCGGCGACGACTGCGGCCTGGAAGGCGGTGATGCTGCAGGTCGTGGCGGCCGCCAGGGTGATGCTGGCCGGGGTGACGGTGGCGCCTGCCATGGTGGATCCAGCGCCGGTGGACAGCGCGGCGCTGGTGGTGGCTTGAACGGGTTCTTCCTCTCCGCCGACATTGCAGGCACTCAACAGGCTCAAGAGCAGTGTGGTGCCGATCCAGCGGGCGAAGTTACAAGTGCGGAAGGTGGGGGTGCTGTTGTTGTGGGTCATGTCAGGTGGCCTCTTTGCTTGAATTCATTCTGGGAGGTGGTCCCACCTGGTGTCGATCGGTACGCCATGGATCCGGGGGGATCGTGGCTTCTACACGCTCCAAAGCGCGTCATCTTCACGCGGACCTGTCCCTTCGGCCCGTGTTCGAGGGGGATCCGACGGTGGCATTCACCACCGGCCTCCTGCAGACTTCGAAGCCGGAACTGAAAGAAGTCGCAAGCAGTTGTCTGCATCGCGTTCGGTTCTGCTACAGGAGTCAGTGCATGTCTGTTTTCCCGTCATCAGCCCAGGAACGTCCGATGGTCCCCGTCCGGTCCATCGGCGCCAATGTCTGGTTGATCACTTGCACCGCCGAGCGTGTCGAGACCCGAGCCCGCCACGGCCGTGCGCGCTGGAGCCTGTGTGCCGGCCTGCGTCGCCGGCTGACCGCCACGCGGTTGGTCCACACCCTGGCCTGAAGCGCGTCTGAAGTGAACGTTTTGGCATAACTTCCGCGCAAGCGTCGCCGGCTAGGATGCTGGCGATGCAGTTTTCAAACCGGAACTCTCAAGGACCCTCGCTGCCGATGGTCGATCTGGGCAAGGCAGTGGCCTCCCAACTCATTGTCTGGCACCACCTGGCCCTGTACGGTCCCATGTCCGATGTCGTGGGCGACCTGACTGGCGGCCTGATGGTGTGGCTGGTCAGCCATGCGCGACTGGCGGTGCAGGTCTTCCTGGTGATCGGCGGCTTTTTGGCCGCCCGCGGCCTGTTGCCCGCACCTGATGCCCCGAGCCGCCATGTCTCCGGTGACTTGCCTCGCACGCTGCTTCGCCGGCTGCGGCGCCTGATGCCGCCGTACATCGTGGCCTTGCTGGCGGCGGTGTGGTGCGCGCTGTGTGCACGCACATTGATCGACTATCCGACCATTCCGGATGCGCCGACCGCTTGGCAGTTCGTCGCCAACGCGCTGATGTTGCAAGACGTGCTGGAGGAGAACGCGCTCTCGGCCGGCGTCTGGTATGTCGCGATCGATGCGCAGCTCTTCGCCGTGCTGGCGCTGCTGTGTGCAGTGCGTGGCTGGTGGGGCGGGGATGCGGCCGAGCGCGGGCGCATGACTGCGCTGACCGTTGTGCTGCTGACCGGCGCGTCGCTGCTCTGGTTCAACCGTGACCGACAGCTGGATGCCTGGGCGCCGTACTTCTTCGGCTCCTACGGCCTGGGCGTGCTGGCGCAGTGGGCACGCGCGGCGCGGCAGCGGGCGCTGTGGACCGCGCTCATCGTGGTGTTGACTGCGCTGGCGCTGCTGGTGGAATGGCGCAGTCGGCTGGCGCTGGCGGGCTGCGTGGCGCTGGTGCTGGCGCTGGATGTCGGCCGTGGCTGGCGCTGGCTGAATGCCGGTCCCGCTCGCGAGGCCGTGGCCTTCCTGTCCCGCATCTCCTACACCGTGTTCCTGCTGCACTACCCGGTCATTCTGGTGGTGGGTGCTGCGTTCTACCGCCTGTGGCCGACCTCGCCGGGGATGAACCTGCTGGGTCTGGGTGTCGCCTGGGGGGCGAGTCTGCTGGCCGGCTGGTGGCTGCAGGAGGCACTGACACCGTCTCAGGCGATGGGTACGCGCAAGGCCGACCACAGCACGGCCACCAGATCCGTGGCCGCCGCCTCGATGTCGGCCGGCCTGCCCTGAGCGACCACCTCCCACAGGAGGTGCTCCATCGGCCCCAGCACCACCGAGCGCAGCAGCCGCAGCGACACGTCGCGCCGAATCTCCCCGCTGGCCTGACCGCGGGCGAGCAGGTCCATCAGCGGGGCGGTGTAGCGGCGTTGCAGCGGTAAAAAGCTCTCGCCGAGTTCCTGGCCTTTCGAGCGGCCTTCGGACAGCACCAGCGCGCACAAGCCCGTTCCCTGCACCAGGAACAGCCGCAGATGCGTCTCGACGAGGTAAAGCAGTTGCGTCCGGATCGGCTGCGCGCGCGGCAGGCCGTCCTCCATCGTCGCGATGATCTCGTCGTACCAGTCGCTGATCACGGCCACGCACAGCGCCCGCTTGCCGTGGAAATAGGTGAACACCGTCGCCTCGCTCACGCCCAGGCGCTGCGCGATCTCGGTGGTCGTTGCGCGCTCGTAACCCTTCTCGGCAAAGACCTCGCGGCCCACGCGCAGCAGGTCGCGGATGCGCTGCTCGGACTTGGCGCTGGCGGGGGCACGGCGGCGGGCGGGCTGGACGGTCGACGGAGTTTCTGCGGGCATCTTGTCATCTTAGTGCGGGTGGGTGGATAATAATTGAGTGATACTCAATAACGAGGAGACACCCATGACCGCGATGCATCCGTTCGACGGACTCAGCCATGTCCACGGCCCCACCGACCACCCCTTGTCGCGCCAGACCGTCGCACAGGCGCTCGCGCAGACCGTGGCCCGCTTCGGCGATCGTGAGGCGGTGGTGTTCCGCGAGCAGGGCGTGCGCTGGACGTGGCGGCAGTTTTCGGTGGAGGTCGATCGGCTGGCCGCAGGGCTGCACGCGCTGGGCCTGCGGCGCGGCGAGCGTCTGGGCATCTGGTCGCCGAACCGGGTCGAGTGGCTGGTCACGCAGTTCGCCACGGCGCGGCTGGGCGTGCTGCTCGTCAACATCAACCCGGCGTACCGGCTGGCGGAGCTGGAATACGCGCTGCAGCTCTCCGGCTGCCGGGCGGTGATCGCGGCGGAGCGGCTGCGCACGGCGGACTACCTGGCGATGCTGCAGACGGTGGCGCCGAAGCTGCCGGCGCTGGAGTTCATCCTCCGCATGGGCGATGGCGCGACGCCGGGGATGCTGCGTTATGCCGACGTGCTGGCCGCGCCGGAGGCCGTCGATGTGGCGGCGCTCGACGCGATCGAATCCCCGCTCGGCTGCCATGACCCGATCAACATCCAGTTCACCAGCGGCACCACCGGCCACCCCAAGGGCGCGACGCTGACGCACCACAACGTCGTCAACAACGCCATCGCGGTCGCGGCGGCGATGCGCCTCACCGAAGCGGACAAGCTCTGCATCCCCGTGCCGCTGTACCACTGCTTCGGCATGGTGCTGGCGGTGCTGGCCTGCGTGGCGAGCGGGGCGGCGATGGTGTTCCCGGGCGAGGTGTTCGACGCGGGCACAACGCTGGCCGCCGTGTCCGAGGAAGGCTGCACTGCGCTGCACGGTGTGCCGACGATGTTCATCGCCGAACTGGACCATCCTGATTTCGCCACGTTCGACCTCAGCCGGCTGCGCACCGGGATCATGGCCGGCTCGCCATGCCCGATCGAGACGATGAAGAAGGTCATCGCGCAGATGCACCTCGCCGAGATCACCATCGCCTACGGCATGACCGAGACCAGCCCGGTGTCGTTCCAGAGCAGCGCCGACGATCCGCTCGACCGCCGCGTGACCACCGTCGGCCGCGTGCAGCCGCACGTCGAGGCCAAGGTGGTCGATGCCGAGTTCAAGACGGTCCCGGTCGGCACGCCCGGCGAGCTGTGGACCCGCGGCTACCTCGTCATGCAGGGCTACTGGGGCGACGAGGCCAAGACCCGCGAGGCCATCGTCGAAGGCGGCTGGATGCGCACCGGCGACCTCGCCACGATCGACGCCGAGGGCTACTGCAACATCGTCGGCCGCGTGAAGGACATGCTGATCCGGGGTGGCGAGAACGTCTACCCGCGCGAGATCGAGGAGTTCCTGTTCCGCCACCCGAAGGTGCAGTCGGTGCAGGTCTTCGGCGTGCCGGACCAAAAGTACGGCGAGGAGGTCTGCGCGTGGATCGTGCTGCGGCCGGGCGCTCTCTGCACCGCCGACGAGATCCAGGCGTTCTGCCGCGACCAGATCGCCCACTACAAGGTGCCGCGCCACATCCGCTTCGTGGACGCCGCCGAAATGCCCATGACCATCACCGGCAAGGTGCAGAAGTTCGTCATGCGCCGCGCCATGACCGAAGAACTCCAGCGCACCGAAAACAAGACCGCCTGAACCGCTCCCAGCCAGGAAAACCCCCATGTTCGAATCCACCTTCCAGTTCCCCCTCGGCGACGACGTGGCCGCGCTGCGCGACGCCGTGCGCGACTTCGCGCAGCACGAGATCGCCCCGCGTGCCGCCGACATCGACCGCGACAACCTGTTCCCGCACGCGCTGTGGAAGAAGCTCGGCGACCTCGGTGTCCACGGCCTGACCGTGGCGGAGGAATACGGCGGCACCGGCCTGGGCTACGTCGCCCACATGGTCGCGATGGAGGAGATCAGCCGCGCCAGCGCCTCGGTCGGCCTGAGCTATGGCGCGCACTCCAACCTGTGTGTCAACCAGCTCAACCGCAACGGCACCGAAGCCCAGAAGCAGAAGTACCTGCCCAAGCTCATCAGCGGCGAGCACATCGGCGCGCTGGCGATGAGCGAGCCGGGCGCCGGTTCCGACGTGGTCAGCATGAAGCTCAAGGCCGAGAAACGCGGCGACCGCTACGTGCTCAACGGCTCGAAGATGTGGATCACCAACGGCGGCGACGCCGACACGCTGGTCGTCTACGCCAAGACCGAGCCGGAAATGGGCGCCCGTGGCATGACGGCCTTCATCGTCGAAAAGGGCATGGCCGGCTTCACGCACGGCCACCACCTCGACAAGCTGGGCATGCGCGGCTCGAACACTTGGCCGCTGTTCTTCGACAACTGCGAGGTGCCGGAAGAAAACGTGCTGGGCGGCGAGGGCAACGGCGCCAAGGTGCTGATGTCGGGCCTCGATTTCGAGCGCATCGTGCTGTCGGGCGGGCCGCTGGGGATCATGGCGGCGTGCCTGGACGTGGTGGTGCCGTTTGTCCACGAGCGCAAGCAGTTCGGGCGGTCGATCGGCGAGTTCCAGTTGATGCAGGGCAAGCTGGCGGACATGTACTCGACGTTCCAGGCCTGCCGCGCCTACGGCTACGCGGTGGCCGGCGCCTGCGACCGGGGTGACCACAGCCGCACGCTGCGCAAGGACGCGGCCGGCGTGATCCTCTACACCGCCGAGAAGGCGACGTGGATGGCGGGCGAGGCAATCCAGGCGCTCGGCGGTGTCGGCTACACGAACGAATACCCCGTCGGCCGCCTCTGGCGCGACGCCAAGCTCTACGAGATCGGCGCCGGCACCAGCGAGATTCGCCGGATGCTGATCGGCCGCGAGCTGTTCAACGAGACCTGCTGAACGTCACCAGCCAAAAGCCGAGCGACCACCCCATGCAAGCCCTTCAAAGCAAGATCAACCCGCGTTCGGACGATTTCCGTGCCAACGCGGCTCACATGAAAGCCCTGGTCGAAGACCTGCGCGTGCAAGCCGCGAAGGTGGCCCTCGGCGGCGGTGAGTCGGCCCGCGCCAAGCACACCGCCCGCGGCAAGCTGCTGCCCCGCGAGCGGGTGAACCAGTTGCTCGACCCGGGCACGCCCTTCCTCGAGGTCGGCCAGCTCGCCGCATTCGGCCTGTACGACAACGATGCGCCGGCGGCCGGCGTGATCACCGGCGTGGGCCGCGTGCAGGGCGTCGAATGCATGATCGTCGCCAACGACGCGACGGTGAAGGGCGGCACCTACTACCCGATGACGGTCAAGAAGCACCTGCGTGCGCAGGAGATCGCGATGCAGAACCACCTGCCGTGCATCTACCTTGTCGATTCGGGCGGCGCCTTCCTGCCGAAACAGGACGAGGTTTTCCCCGACCGCGACCACTTCGGCCGCATCTTCTTCAACCAGGCCACGATGTCGGCGATGGGCATCGCGCAGATCGCCGTCGTGATGGGTTCCTGCACGGCGGGCGGCGCCTACGTTCCGGCGATGAGCGACGAGACCATCATCGTCAAGAACCAGGGCACGATCTTCCTGGGTGGCCCGCCGCTGGTGAAGGCCGCGACCGGCGAGGTCGTCAGCGCAGAAGACCTGGGCGGCGGCGATGTCCACACCCGCGTCTCCGGCGTGGCCGACCACCTGGCCGAGAACGACAGCCACGCGCTGTTCATCTGCCGGCGCATCGTCGCCAACCTGAACCGCCGCAAGCCGTCGCAGCTCGTGCTCGCCCCGAGCGAGGCGCCGCTGTACGACCCGGAGGAGATCTACGGCATCGTCTCGGCCGACCCGCGCAAGCCCTACGACGTGCGCGAGATCATCGCCCGCGTCGTGGACGGCTCGCGCTTCGACGAGTTCAAGGCCCGCTACGGCACGACGCTGATCACCGGTTTTGCGCAGCTTTACGGCATGCCGATCGGGATCATCGCCAACAACGGCATCCTGTTCGGCGAGTCGGCGCAGAAGGGCGCGCACTTCATCGAACTCTGCGCCCCGCGCGGCATCCCGCTGGTCTACCTGCAGAACATCACCGGCTTCATGGTGGGGCGCAAGGTCGAGAGCGCCGGCATCGCCAAGGATGGCGCCAAGATGGTCACGGCGGTTGCGACGGCCCAGGTGCCCAAGCTCACGGTGCTGATCGGCGGCTCGTTCGGCGCGGGCAACTACGGCATGTGCGGCCGGGCGTATTCGCCGCGTTTCCTGTGGATGTGGCCGAACTCGCGCATCAGCGTGATGGGGGGTGAACAGGCCGCCAGCGTGCTCGCCACCGTCAAGCGCGACGGCATCGAAGGCAAGGGCGGCGCGTGGTCCGCGGACGACGAAGCGGCGTTCAAGGCGCCGATCCGCCAGCAGTACGAGGACCAGGGCCATCCGTACTACGCCACCGCCCGCCTGTGGGACGACGGCGTGGTCGATCCGGCGCAGACGCGGCGCACGCTCGGGCTGTCGCTGTCGGCGTCGCTGAATGCGCCGATCCAGCCGACGAAGTTCGGCGTGTTCCGCATGTGAGGCCGACGCCATGACGCTGACGACATTGAACACACTGAAGATCGAACGACGTGGCGAGGCTGCGCAATGCGTGGCCTGGGTCTGGATGGCGAAACCCGCGGTCCACAACGCCTTCGACGAGACGCTGATCACCGAGCTGACCGCCACGCTGCTGGCGCTGGACGCCGACCCTGCCGTGCGCGTGATCGTGCTGGCGGGCGAGGGCAAGAGCTTCTCGGCGGGCGCTGATCTGGCGTGGATGCAGCGTCAAGGCGCGGCGAGCGTGGACGAAAACCTCACCGACGCCCGCCGCCTCGCCGCGCTGTTCCGCACGCTGTCCACGCTCGCCAAGCCGACGATCGCCCGTGTCCACGGCGCGGCGCTCGGTGGCGGCATGGGGCTGGCCGCCGCCTGCGACATCTGCGTGGCGAGCGACCGGGCGGTGTTCGCGACCTCCGAGGTGAAGTTCGGGATCATCCCGTCCGCCATCAGCCCCTACGTGATCCGCGCCATCGGCGAGCGACAGGCGTACCGCTACTTCCAGACCGCCGAGCGCATCTCCGCCATCCGGGCGCAGCAGATCGGCCTGGTCCATGAAGTCACCGACAGCGAAGGACTCGACGCGCAGGTGCAGTCCATCGTCGATGCCTTGCTCACGGGTGGCCCGCACGCGCAGGCCGCCGCCACCGACCTGATCCGCGCCGTGGCCAACCAGCCTGTGACCGATGCCGTGGTGGACGACACCGCCCGCCGCATCGCCACGCTGCGCAGCACGCCGGAAGCCCGCGAAGGTCTGAGCGCCTTCCTGGAAAAACGCCCGCCTGCCTGGATGACTTCCGCGCCTGCACCGAACCCCACGGGACACTGACATGTTCACCAAGATCCTGATCGCCAACCGTGGCGAGATCGCCTGCCGCGTCATCAAGACGGCGCGGCGCATGGGCATCGCGACCGTCGCGGTGTACTCCGAAGCCGACGCCAATGCCCGCCACGTCCGCATGGCCGATGAGGCGGTGCTGATCGGCCCGGCGGCAGCGCGGGAGAGCTACCTGCGCGCCGACAAGATTCTCGAAGTTGCCCGTGCCACAGGAGCGCAGGCCGTGCATCCCGGCTACGGCTTCCTGTCCGAGAACGACGCCTTCGCCGACGCCTGCGCTTCAGCCGGCATCGTCTTCATCGGCCCGCCCGCGTCGGCGATCCGGGCGATGGGCAGCAAGTCCGCGGCCAAGGCGCTGATGGACAAGGCCGGCGTGCCGCTGACGCCGGGCTACCACGGTGACCGCCAGGAACCCGCCTTCCTCGCCGAACAGGCCGCCAACATCGGCTATCCGGTGCTGATCAAGGCCAGCGCGGGCGGTGGCGGCAAGGGCATGCGCCGCGTCGATCGGGCCGAGGACTTCGAGTCCGCGCTCGCCTCGTGCCAGCGCGAGGCGATCAACGCATTCGGTGATCAGCATGTGCTGGTCGAGAAGTACGTGCTCCGACCACGCCACATCGAGATCCAGGTCTTCGGCGACACGCAGGGCGACTGCGTCTACCTGTTCGAGCGCGACTGCTCGGTGCAGCGCCGCCACCAGAAGGTGCTGGAGGAAGCGCCCGCGCCCGGCATGACCCCCGAGCGCCGCGCCGCGATGGGCCGGGCGGCGGTGGAGGCGGCCAAGGCGGTCGGCTACGTCGGCGCCGGCACGGTCGAGTTCATCGCTCACCAGGACGGTTCGTTCTACTTCATGGAGATGAACACCCGGCTGCAGGTCGAGCACCCGGTCACCGAGATGATCACCGGGCTGGACCTCGTGGAGTGGCAACTGCGCGTCGCGTCCGGCGAGCCGCTGCCGCTGCGCCAGGAGCAGCTCACGCTCGACGGCCACGCGCTGGAGGCCCGCATCTACGCGGAAGACCCGGACCGCGGTTTCCTGCCGTCCACCGGGCGGCTGGTCCATCTGGCGCCACCGGCCGAGAGCGACCATGTGCGCGTCGATACCGGCGTCGAGCAGGGCGACGAGATCTCGCCGCACTACGACCCGATGATCGCCAAGCTCATCGTCTGGGACCGCGACCGGCCGCGTGCGCTGGCGCGGATGCGGGCGGCGCTGGCGCAGTACCGCGTCGTCGGCGTGTCGAACAACATCGAGTTCCTGCAGCGGCTGGTGACGGCGCCCGCGTTTGCCAACGCCGATCTGGACACGGCGCTGATCGAGCGGGAGAGCGCCGTGCTGTTCCCCGCGCCGCAGCCAGTGCCGCAGGCGGTCTGGGCCTTGGCGGCGCTGGCCGAACTGCAGCGCGAGGGGCAGGGTGTGCGCGACGATTCCCCGTGGTCGGTGCTCGACGGCTGGCGCCTGAACTCGACCGCACAGCGCACGCTGACGCTGCGCCTGGGTGACGAGGTGCAGCCGGTCGGTGTGGCCTACGTCAGCGGCGGCCAGGGCCATGTCCTGACGATTGGCGGCCAGTCGCTGACCGTGCGCGGCCAGTTCGGCCCGAGCGGCACGGTGCATGCGCAGCTCGGCGAGCGCCGGGTCAGCGCGGCCGTCGTCACCAGCGGCGAGCGGCGGCAGGTGTTCTTCGAGGGCCGCTCGTGGCCGATCACGGTCGTGGGCGCGCTCAGTGCGGGCGGCGGCGGCGATGACCATGCGGGCGGCCTGAAAGCGCCGATGCCCGGCAAGGTGATCGCGCTGATCGCGGCGGTTGGCAGCGTGGTCGAGAAGGGCGCCCCGCTGCTGGTACTCGAAGCGATGAAGATGGAGCACACCATCAGCGCGCCCGCCAAGGGGCTGGTGAAGGCGTTCCACTTCGCGGCCGGCGATCAGGTCACGGATGGCGTGGACCTGGTGGATTTCGACGTCGAGGTGCAGCCATGAACCACGTCCGCATCGTCGAAGTCGGCCCGCGCGACGGCCTGCAGAACGAAAAGCAGCCCATCCCGACCGCGACCAAGCTGGCGCTGATCCGCAAGCTCGCTGCCGCCGGGTTGAGAGACATCGAGGCGACCGCGTTCGTCTCGCCGAAGTGGGTGCCGCAGATGGCCGACCATGCCGAGGTGATGGCCGGCTTGCCGTCACAGGCCGAGTTTCCGGGTGTGAACTACCCGGTGCTGACGCCGAACCTCAAGGGCTTCGAGGCGGCGGTGGCGGCTGGCGCGCAGGAGGTGGCGGTGTTCGCGGCGGCCTCCGAAGCGTTCTCGCAGAAGAACATCAACTGCTCGATCGCCGAGTCCATCGCCCGCTTCGCGCCGATCCTGGCGGCTGCGCAGGCGGCGGGTGTGCGGGTGCGGGGCTACCTTTCGTGTGTGGTCGGGTGTCCTTACGAGGGCGCCATCGCCCCGCAGGCCGTCGCCGACATCGCGTGGCGGCTGCGGGATCTCGGCTGCGTCGAGGTTTCGCTCGGGGACACGATCGGCATCGGTAACCCGGCAAGCGTGGGGCGGATGCTCGAAGCGGTGGCGGCGCGGGTGCCGATGGCCCACCTCGCCGGGCACTACCACGATACCTACGGCATGGGCGTGGCCAACGTCTGCGCGAGCTACGAAATGGGGGTGCGGGTGTTCGACAGTTCGGTCGCCGGGCTGGGCGGCTGTCCCTATGCCAAGGGCGCGACCGGCAATGTCGCCACCGAGGACATCGTCTGGCTGCTGCACGGGCTGGGTGCAACGACCGGCATTGATCTGGATACGCTGGTCGACTGCGGCGCCTGGATCAGCGCGGAGCTGGGACGGGTTTCGGGCTCGCGGGTGGCGCGGGCGCTGCTCGCCAAGCGCGGCTGATCAGCGATTCCGGGTCTTGCCATCCTGCTGCTTGTTGCCGGAGGCTGGCAGCACGTACAGCGTGGCTTCGGCGATGCCGGAGCGGAGCATGTTGAGTTTCTCGGCTGCAGCGCGGGAAAGGTCCGCTACACGGCCGCCGATGAACGGGCCACGGTCGTTGACCGTGACGACCACGCTGCGCTGGTTGGCGGTGTTGGTGATCATGACCTGCGTGCCGATGGGCAGCGTGCGGTGCGCCATCGTCATCTCGCTGGCGTCGTAGGGGGTGCCGCTGGCGGTCGGTCGGCCGTGGAACTTGTCGGCATAGAACGACACGCGGCCGGTCTGGAACAGCGTGGCCGCAGCGGTGGCGGCACTGACTGCGGTGCTGGTGGCAACATTGGCGACGCTGAACACGGCGGCTGTCGCGGCCGTGGCGGCCCCCATCGCGGCGTTGGTCGCCGTGCTGGCGGCGGTCACCGCGACGGTCGTCGCGACATTGGCGGCCGTGGTCGCGGCGGAAGTGGCTGCGCTGGTCATGCGCTCGATCGGACGTTCCACCAGTCGCTCGAACTGCGAGACCGTCGAGGCGGCGGACTCTGACGGTTCGGCGGCCACAGCCCGGGAAACCTCACTGACGGTTTGCTCTTCTGCGGCCCGGCTGGCGGGTGCAACCGCGAATAGCGCGGCGGCGAGACTGAGGCAGGTCAGGGGGGTCTTCGCGGTGCGTGGAATCAATGTCGATCTCCGTCCGAGGGTGGATTGGGAGCGCAGTCTAACGGCATCCGCAACATCCGCGAAACAGGGAAAAGCGAGGGGGCAATCCAGATTGTTCAATTGCAGCGCGGACTTACACCGCCTTCCCCTGGCAATTCAGCGCGTGAACAGCCGCTTCCAGCCCGCGTGGCCGAGCGCCTTCAGCGTCTCGATGTTGCGCTCGTAGATGTCTCCGGCGTCTGGGAAAGCAGCGACCGCGGCGTCGATGCTGTCCTCGCGCAGCAGGTGCAACGTCGGGTAGGGCGCGCGGTTGCTGAAGTTCTCGATGTCGTCGATGTGGGTCTCGTCGAACTGGTAATCGGGGTGGAAACTCGCGACCTGCAGGATGCCGTCGAGCTGCAGTTCCTCCACCGCCGCGTCCGCCACATCGAGGAAATCGTTGTAGTCCATGAAGTCGCCGAGCACCTGCGGGTGGATCAGCAGCGTGGTCTCGGTCTTCTCGGGCGAGGCCTCGGCCAGCGTTTCCAGCTCCTTCACCAGGTCCTCCAGCAGGGCTTCCGGCGTGGTCGCCGCGCTGACCACATAGCGGATCTGCTCTTTCACATGCACCGCCTTGGCGAAGGGGCACAGGTTCAGGCCGATGACGGCCTTTTCCAACCACTCGACGGTGTCGGCGATGACCTGGGTGTCGTTCGGGCGGGTCGTGTCCTGGCTCATGCGTCGATCTCCACGCCGCGCTCGCGCAGCAGGTCTTTCAGGGCGGGCAGCAGTGGCCCGAGTTTCTCTTCCAGCGTGTCGCGCACCGTGTCGACCAGAACCTGCGTCTGCCGCTCGATCTCGATGTTCAGCGCATCGCCCACCCGCTTGTCGCCGAAGGTCGTCTGGCGCAGCGTCTCGGGGATCAGCCAGACCTCGAACCAGCCGGCACGCCGGTCGGCTTCGGCGATCGTCAGGCTGGCGCCGTTGACGGCGATGTAGCCCTTCGGGAACACGTAGCGCATCCACGGCGCGGGCACGCTGAGGCGCAGGACGTGGTTGTTCTCGGGCTGGCGGACCTCGGCGAGCGTGGCCTGGAAGTCGATGTGGCCGGACAGCGGATGGCCGCCGATCTCCACGCCGTCGCGGGCGGCGCGCTCGACGTTGATCCGGCTGCCGACCTGGAGCGTGCCGAGCGTGGTGAGGTTGAGGCTCTGCAGCATCACGTCGAAGTCGGCGTGGCGGGCGTCGCGGTGCTGCGTGACAGTCAGGCAGGTGCCGTCGCAGGACACGCTCGCGCCGATGGCTTGGCCGTCGAGGAAGCCGGGCGGGAATTCGAGCGTGAAGCTGCGCAGGCCGGGGCGGTCGGTGAGGGCCGCGACGGTGGCGATGGATTGGACGATGCCGGTGAACATGGGTCTGGGTTGCCTCGATTTGTCGGATGCTGGCACACTGGATCGCCAACAACCGGGAGTCGCATCCATGGGGTACATCGATCTGATCGCCCACAAACTGCTGGAATTATCGCCAGACCAGCAGGCCGAGGTCTTGCGTTTCGTTCAGGCAGTGGCCGGTCAGCCGCTTGCCAGGGCGTCAGACCACGACCGGTTGGAGGACGTCCTGAAAGGTTCCTGGGGGGCCTGGGGGCAGGCAGCCGTCTCGACCATTGACGCGGAACTGGCGGCTGTACGTGAGGAATGGTCTCGGGAGGCACTGTGGCAGAGTCGGCCCTGAGCGTCCAAGGCGCCTGTGTGGTGGACACCAATGCGGTCGTCTATTTCCTCAATCAGGCTGGTGGTGAAGCCTTTCGTCAGCGGTTCGAACAAGCTGTGCGGGTCGGTGCCGTGGTGTCGGTGGTGACCCGCATCGAAGTACTGGGCTGGCCAGGTTTCAGCGATCGGGCCGACGCCTTGCTTGTGGCCGAACGACTCCTGTCTGCATTGTGCGAAGAGCCGGTGACCGAGCCGATCGTCGCCGCGACGATCAGCATTCGGCGACTTCATCGGCTGAAGGTGCCCGACGCCCTGATCGCTGCGACTGCCCAGGTGCTCGGTTTGCCACTGATGACCCACAACCTGAACGATTTCAAGCGTGTGCCAGGTTTGGTCCTGATAGACCCACTCGCCGCTTGATGCTTGATTTCAGGGGAGCACCTGCACACCCGGTACCCCTTCACGCAAAGAACCGACGACCGCTGCCTCGCCGAAGCCGGCCTCGCGGAACATCGCCAGTACCGCGTCCACGCCGTCCGGCGCCACGCTCACCAGCAGCCCGCCGCTGGTCTGCGGATCGGTCACCAGCGCGCGCTGCCAGTCCGGGAAGCCGTCGGGCAGGGTGACACTGGCGCCGTAGCTGGCCCAGTTGCGTGTCGAGGCGCCGGTCCAGAGGCCGTTCTGCGCATGGGCGACGGCGCTGGCGATCAGCGGCAGCGCGTCCCAGCGCACCTCGGCCGCGAGCTTCGATCCCCGGCAGATCTCCAGCAGGTGCCCGGCCAGCCCGAAGCCGGTCACGTCGGTGATCGCATGCACGGCGTCCAGCCCGGCCAGATCGGCGCCGACACGGTTCAGCTTCGTCGTGTGGCGCAGCATCTCGGCGTAGCCGTCCGCGTCCAGCAAACCCTGCTTCAGCGCCGCCGACAGCACGCCCACGCCCAGCGGCTTGCCCAGCACCAGCACGTCGCCGGCCTGTGCGTCGGCGTTGCGGCGCACGCGTTTCGGATGCACCAGTCCCAGCGCCACCAGCCCGTAGATCGGCTCGACCACATCGATCGAATGCCCGCCCGCAATCGGGATGCCCGCCTCGCGGCAGACGCTGGCGCCGCCTTCGAGGATGCGGCCGATCACCTCGGGCGACAGCGTGTTGATCGGCATTCCGACGATGGCCAGCGCCATGATCGGCCGGCCGCCCATCGCGTAGACATCCGACAGCGCGTTGGTCGCGGCGATGCGGCCGAAGTCGTAGGGGTCATCGACGATCGGGGTGAAGAAGTCGGTGGTCGCCACCAGCGCCTGCTCGTCGTTCAGGCGCCAGACGGCCGCGTCGTCGCTGGTCTCGATGCCGACCATCAGCTCGGGCGGGATCAGGCCGGGCGTGTTGCGCGAGAGGATGTCGCTGAGCACGCCCGGGGCGATCTTGCAGCCGCAGCCGCCGCCGTGGGCGAGCTGGGTGAGGGCGGGGGAGGCGGCGGCTTGGGGCATGGCGTGGTTGGGTCGGGTGACATCGGCGAGTGAAGGAGGGGATTTTGCCTGCACGCACGGTTCTGGCGCTTCGCCGAGCCAAGCGGTGGGGATTTGCACTTAAAGTCCGGGCCAAACGCCAACCCTTTATGAACAGCCCTGTCTTCGAACAACCGATTCTCGACTTGCCTCATGCCTGCCAGGGGCGTCAGGAGGAGGCATCCGGCGGGCGACTGCAGGGCAAGGTCAACGGCGTCAATGTCTTCCGCCCTCGCACCGGCCTCGGCGAAGTCCGCCGTGATGGCATCGCCTGCTGGTTCATCGACACCTCGCGGCCATTTGCGCGGCTGAAGTCGGGGCGGATCGCGGTTAAAGTCATCAATCATCTTGGGGATGAGGTGATGAAGGTGTTTCGGTTGAACTAATTCTCAATACCGATTCTATTGATAATTTCTTTGGAGGTTACATGATTAATTCTGAAGCCGTTGCTCGGCAAGTCAAGAAGATTGAAAACTTCGTTGCTGCGCATCCTGGTGGCTTTGTTGCACAACCCACCCAGCCGGCCGGTGGTCGAGCGGTGAGGTAGGCTGACGGGATGAGCAAGCCGGCGAAGAAGAAGTACACGACGAAGAACTGGTCGCCCTACACGAAGGCGCTGAGAGCCAGGGGGTCGC
>NZ_JANPAB010000033.1:0-4235 GCF_031429695.1 Sphaerotilus sp. | reverse complement strand
CCCACCGTGCCCACCATGTCACCAGCGGCCAGCGCATCGCCCACCTGCACGCTGATCTCGCTGAGGTGGCAGACCATCGACAACAGGCCGGCGCCGTGGTCGATCCACACGGTATTGCCATTGAAGAAATAGTCACCGGTATCGATCACCCGGCCCGCCAACGGCGCGGCCACCGGTGTGCCGCTGGCCGCAGCGATGTCCATGCCGCTGTGCGGCGCACGAGGCTGGCCGTTGAAGACCCGGCGCAGGCCGAAGGAGCTGGAGCGCGGACCGGGCACCGGCTGGCGCAGGCGCAGCGTGGCGGGCAGCGGCTCGCTGAACGTGGCGATGACCTCGGCCTGGTGCGTGCGCTCGCGCTCGTGGCGGGCGAGGTTGGCGGCGGTGAGTTCGACGTGCTTGGGCGCGACGCTCAGGCGCTGCTCGGCGTAGCGCATCGGGTCGACAGTGAAGGACTGGCGCTTCAGAGGGGCGCCCTCGCGCTGCACGGTGACTTCGTCCGCCCCCGCCTTGGCGCCCAGCGGCAGGCCGAGCACCGCCGTCCACTCGATCGGATCACCCACCACCAGCACCGGCACCCCCGCGTGGCGCACGGTCGGCGGCTGGTTGGACGGACCGAGCGAAATCGTCACGACACCACCTGGAACGGGGCGGGCGGTGGGCAGATCCGGAGCCGCGGCCAGGGTCAGGATCGGGGCAAGCAGCGCAGCGGTCAGCACGACCGCGTTCAGGAGGGTGTTCATCGCGACACCATGCCGCGGCGTCGGGCGCTCATCTCGGCACCCATGCCGGCCAGCGCGGCGCCATCCAGCGCAGCCCGGGCCTGCGGGTAGGCGTGGTCCTCTTCGCGGGCGATGTGGCCGGCGTAGAGCGACTTGAACTCGGCCAGCGCGTCGAGCAGCGGAAACACGGTCGACACTGGCCGATCGTCCGTCCACTGCTGCAACGGCCCGCGCAGCGCAGCCCAGAGCACCTCCATCCGCCGATGTTCGGCGACAAGCTGCTCCGCCAGCGCGCGCAGGTCCGCGTCGTTGCTGGCCAGCAGCCTTGGCAGGACATGCAATTCCTCGTCCTGGTGGTGGTGCGGTGCGGCGAGATCGAAGTAACGCAGCACGTCACGGGCGGCGCTGCGCGAGGTGTCGCCGTGGCCGTGGTCGCGCACGTGGGCCACCAGCCGATCCAGCAGCGCGAGGCTGCGCTCGACCCGTTCGTGGCAAGCCTGCAGCATCTCGAACGGCTGGTCGAAGCCGACCGCAGGCGAAGCAAACCCCGGGAACGCGGCAGCGGCCGTCACGGCGTGGCGGCCTGCGAGAGGAGCCGGTGGTAGAAGCGAACCATGTCGGCCAGTTGCGCAACGGCGATGCGCTCGTCCGTGCCATGCACCCGCGGCAGGTCTTCCGCCTTGAAGCGGATCGGCATGAAGCGGTAGACGTTGTCGGCGATGTCCTCGAAGTGGCGCGAATCCGTGCCGGCCAGCACCAGACCGGG
The DNA here is from genome assembly GCF_031429695.1 of Sphaerotilus sp. Classification (GTDB taxonomy): domain Bacteria; phylum Pseudomonadota; class Gammaproteobacteria; order Burkholderiales; family Burkholderiaceae_C; genus Sphaerotilus. The sequence continues at coordinate 2,750 of NZ_JANPAB010000033.1, read as the reverse complement.
CGCGACCATCGCGTCAGGGAATATTTCGCGCACCGTGCGCTCGACCAGCCGGTAAGCCGGCGCGGTGGAGGCGGACACGCGGGACGGCTCGGCCGGCGTGTCGAGCACCTGGATCTCGATGCGCGCGTCAGCGACCACGCGCCGGACATGCTCGGTCACGGACGCCGTGCTGTCGCCGGGCAGCAGCCGGAAGTTGACCACCGCGCTGGCCTCGCCCGGCAGCACGTTGGCCTTGTTGCCGGCGTTGACGATGGTGAGCGCCGTGGTGGTGCGCAGCATGGCGTTGGTGGCGGAGCCCTTGGCAAGCAGCTGCTCCACGACTGGCCGGAACAGCCACAGATTGGCCATCGGCAACCGCTGTGCCAGGGGCAGCTCGGGCGCAATGGTGGCGAACATGTCGGCCGCCACGCCGCGGATGCCACCGGGCACCGGCGTGTGGTCGAGCCGGGTCAGCGCGGCACTGAGCATGCCGATGGCGCTGGCCTCGGGCGCCGGGGGCGGCATCGAGGAATGGCCGGGCGCCACCTTGGCCGTCAGTCGCAGCGAAACGCCGCCCTTCTCGGCCAATCCAATCAGCGCCAGCGGCGCCTTCACCCCCGCCAGAACACCCTCGGTGACGGCCAGCCCTTCGTCCAGAACGAACTCCAGCCGGACCTGGCGCTGCTTCAGCAAGGCCACGATCTGCAGCGCACCGTCGCGTCCGCCCATCTCCTCGTCATGCCCGAACACCAGGTAGACGGTGCGCTTTGGCTTGAAACCGTCGGCCAGCAGCCGCTCGACGGCTTCCAGCTGGGTGATCAGGTTGCTCTTGTCATCGAGCGTGCCGCGGCCCCAGACCATCCCGTCCTGCACCCGCCCGGAAAACGGTGGGTGCTTCCACAATGCCTCGGTGCCGGGCGCAAGGGGCACCACGTCCTGGTGGGCCAGCAGCGCCATCGGGCGGGCACTGGCGTCACTGCCGCGCCAGGTGTAGAGCAGGCTTCGGCCACCCACGACCTCGCGCTCCAGCGCCGCGTGGACGCGCGGATAACGGACCTTCAGGTGCTGGTGCAGGGTGGAGAAGGCGGCGACCGTGCCCTCCGGGTCTTGCAGACCGCTGACCGTTCTGGCGCGCACGGCGACCGCGACCGACTCCGCGATGGGCCCTGCATCGAGCACGAGGGGCGTGAGCGGCGCCACACCGGCCTGGCGCGACCCCTGTCGCAGCATGTTCACCACCAGCACGGATGCCAGCAGCACCAGAACAGCCAGCAGGCCCAGAAAGAGGCGTTTGAGCAAGGTCATGCCGACATGATCCCACGCAATGCCGCCTGCGCTGTCGGTGTCGACCGGGCACGGTGGGATTGCAGCGCCGCACCCCACGAGAGTGTCCGGATTTCTGTGTGTGAGGCGGTTGGTTGAAACGGCCGGATGGCCGGGTTATCGAAAGCCACCGAGGGCGGCGTGGGTGAACCGCTCGCCGTAGAGTATCGCGAACTGGTTCATGGCGGACTTCCAATCCTGGGCAGCGTTGCCCCAGTCGGCGGTGATGTTGCGCAGGGCCAGCCAGATGAGCTTGCTGGCGGCGTCATCGCTGGGGAAGTGCCCGCGGGTCTTGATGATCTTGCGCAGCCGGGCGTTGATGCTCTCGATGGCGTTGGTGGTGTAGACCACCTTGCGCACGGCGGGCGGGTAGGCGAAGAAGGGGATGACCTTGTCCCAGGCCCGGCGCCAAGCGGCCACCACGGTGGGGAACTTCTGGCCCCACGGACCCTGCTCGAAGGCGTCGAGTTCGGCCAGTGCGGCCTCGGCGCTGGCGGCGGTGTAGACCGCCTTGAGGGCGCCAGCCAGCCCCTTGCGGTCCTTCCAGTTGGCGAACGCCAGGCTGTTGCGGATCAGATGCACGATGCACGTCTGCAGCGTGGTGGCCGGGAACACCACCTCCAGGGCTTCGGCCATGCCCTTCAGACCGTCGGTGATGGCGATCAGGATGTCGCCCACCCCACGGGTCTTCAGGTCGTTGAACACCTTCATCCAGAACTTCGCGCCCTCGGTGTTCTCGATCCACAGCCCCAGGATGTCGCGTGTGCCGTCCGGCAGGATGCCCAGGGCCAGGTACACCGCCTTGTTGCGCACCACCGCATCTTCCCGGATCTTCACCCTCAGCGCGTCGAAGAACACCACCGGGTACATCGGCTCCAGCGGTCGGGTCTGCCACGCCCCCACCTCCGCCATCACCTCATTCGTCACCCCGCTGATGAAGTCCGGCCCCACCTCCGTGCCGTACTGCTCCCGCAGGAACGCCTGAATCTCGCGCACCGTCAGCCCTCGTGCGTACAGCGCCACGATCTTGTCGTCGAACCCCGTGAAGTGCCGCTCGTGCTTGGCGATCAGCAGCGGCTCGAAGCTGCCCTCTCGGTCCCTGGGCACCTCGATCCTCACCGGCCCGTCCTGCGTCAGCACCGTCTTCGCGCTCGCCCCGTTGCGGTGGTTGCTGCGGTCCTCGGGCTTGTCCGCGCCCACCCGGTAGCCCAGGTGGTGTGACAGCTCCGCCCCCAGCGCCCGCTCGATCAGCGCCTTCTTGAACGCCAGTGACGCCGCTTCCACCGCCTGCGGACTCATCGGCCCCGTCACGAACTGATCAATCAGCTCCTTCGGTATCGCCGGCATCGCCGCCACTGCGGCCAGCGCCGCCTTCGTCGTCTTCCTGCTTGGCATACATGCTCCTTCTTCTCATGCTATGCCTCGCACACAAAATCCCGGATAGGCTC
>NZ_JANPAB010000032.1:0-2792 GCF_031429695.1 Sphaerotilus sp. | reverse complement strand
CCTTCAACTCCAGGGAACCGATTCAGACTCCACACACCGAATTCCTCAATGTTGACAAGCACTTGCGAGAGGGCTTGTCGAACTTTCGGCGGGGCGTGGAGCTGATGGTCGGCTGACATCTTCGGTCTGAATCGGCGAAAGCTATTGTAGCGGATCAGCTCAGCGGGCCAACCAGTCTTTCAGCCACGGAACAAGCCGGCCAACGTCGGCACCGCACAGCACGTCCACTTTGTACTCGGTCGCCCGCTGCAGCACATTATCATCGACAGGCTGCGCACTCACGTAGAGCGCACTCCCGACACTGCCGGCCAATTGCTGGCGGAGTTGGGCCAGCTTGTAAATCGCGTCCTGCGCCTTGGTCTGGCGCCCCGTCTTGCATTCGATCAGCAGCGCCCGGTTGCGGTGCACCACCATCGCGTCGATTTCATTGGGCACATTCTTGTCCACCGACAGAATGCGCAGGTTGCTGCTGAAACGACCCGGCCGAACCAGTCCGCCCGTGAGCTTGAGCAAGACAAACTCCTCCAGCCAGCCACCCGCAAAATACTGGGCCGTTTCCTGACTGGCAAATGTCACGGTTTCTTCCCCGTCCCACTGCAGCAATCCCTTGTCATGGGCCTTGCGCATCAGAACGGCCGACTGACCACCCGGCGCATAATGAAACGCCTGGGTTCGATCACGCTCGGATGCCCCCTCGGCAGCCCGGCTCGCGAGCGTGGCCAGCGAGCTGAAGAACTTGCCATAGCGCCCAGCGTTGTCCCCCATGTCGCGGGTAATGTCAGCGCGTGACGCGGCGCGCTGCTGCGCGGCAGCATGGCGATTGTCGCCCTCGATCCGATAACCCTGCACCAGCAGCATCTGCCGCAGGTCCAGCACATCCGCCATCGCATCCGTCCGCGCCTCGGCCCCCAGCCAATCGATTTGCTGGCGCTGGGTTTCCGCATACAGAATATCCAGCCGCCCTTCGCCAGCCTCGACATACCGCAACCCATCGCGCAGCGCCAGCACCATCAATTTGGTGCCGCCCGTGGCGTGCAGAATCACATGACGACCGTCCAGCCGCTCCGCAATCTCGGTCGCCCGGTGTGCCATGACACCCGGGCTGCTGTCATCAAAATCCAGCCGCTCGACCACACGGCCTTCGCGCTTGAGCACCATCGCCAGATTGGCGGCGCTGTGGCGCATGGCCGGCGTCTGGAGTATCCAAACCTCACGGGCGTCGTACTGTTCGAGCGGAATCAGGTTGGCGGCGTTCTGGCCGGTGGCGATGCAGATGTGAACAACAGGCAAGGTCATGGTGATTCAACTTTCAGTCAGATAACAGAATGACGGTGGTCAAGGTGTGCGACGGTGTACGGCTCCAGCCGCGCCCCGGCTTGCACCAGCTCTTCGGCCGACAGCTCCCGCCCACGCAGGTGCGCAGACAGATCGAGGCTCAGGTGCAGGTAGCGCCCGCCCCGCGCACAAACCTGCGCGGCAAGGTGGATCGGCAGCGTCCCGGCCACGGTGTCGCCGGGTCGCACGGCGGCCGGGTCGAGGTGCGTCAGCCAGTGATCGACGGCCAGCCCCTGCCGGCGTGCCCACTCGACAGCACCCGGGTGGCGGCTGATGAAAAACAGGGCGCTCATGCGGTGTGCATCTCCAGTTGATAGCCGCCCAGCCCCATCGTCGCGCTCTTGCCCAGGTGCAGCCACTGCCCAAGCCGCAGCCACGGCACGAACGGCCCCAGCGCCCCCGTCAGCGTCCACGCGCCGACCACGCCGCCGAGGTTCATCTCCTGCCGCTGGCGCCCGGAGTAGCGCGTCCAGTCCTGCCAGCGCAGGCCGCTGCGGTCGTCGGTCAACGTCGGCACCACGGCGGCCAGCAGCGCCGAGGCATCGAACGGCGCCGGCCGGATGCCCAGGTGCAGGTCGAGCACCAGATTCGTGCGGCGCAACATCTGGCTGAGCAGCGTGCGGGCATCGAGCTGGTCGGGGCGGAGCACCTGGCCTTGGTGCTGCAGGCGCAAGGGGGTGTGGAAGTGCAGGGTCACGCGGGCGGGAGTGGCCTCGGCGTGGGGGCCGGTGTCGGCGTCCACGGCGGTCGCCACCTCGCCCGCGGAATCGATGCGTTCGACCGCCAGCAGCTCGCCTGTCACGCGCTGCGGTCCGAGGCCCTGGCGCAAGGCACGCTCCCAGGCGTGGACGATCAGCGGCAACCGCCCGAGCGTCGGCTCGCCGATCAGCACCATGTGCCACACCAGCGGCTCGCCCGCCAGCAGATCGCGAGCGCCGGACGCGGGTGGCTCGATGACGTAGGGGTTGGGCACTTGCGTGAACCGCTGGGCGAACTGCGTCGGCTGCGGCGGGGTCTCGAACAGCGCCGGGTAAGAGCAACTGCGCCACAACGGGCACTCGGCACACACCGGTAGCCCGGTCATGCAGGTGGTGTGCCGCAACGCCGCGCCGAACACGCCGCGCAGCAGCGAGCCGGCGTAGTCGGGCAGGCACAGGTCGGCGGCGAGGCGGGCGGTGAAGCGGTAGCGGGCGATGGGCAAGGTAGCAACAGACACAAACGAGCCTCAAAGACTGATGACAGCAATTCGATCCTGCGCGGCACGCTGCAGGCGCTGGTCATGGGTCCATAACTCGTCGCAGCCGGCCTGCAGGGCGGGAGAGTGTCCGGATTTCTGTGTGTGAGGCGGTTGGTTGAACTGGCCAGTTGGCCGGGTTATCGAAAGCCGCCGTAGGCGGCGTGGGTGAACCGCTCGCCGTAGAGTATCGCGAACTGGTTCATGGCGGACTTCCAATCCT
>NZ_JANPAB010000031.1:0-48527 GCF_031429695.1 Sphaerotilus sp. | reverse complement strand
AGGATTGGAAGTCCGCCATGAACCAGTTCGCGATACTCTACGGCGAGCGGTTCACCCACGCCGCCTACGGCGGCTTTCGATAACCCGGCCAACTGGCCAGTTCAACCAACCGCCTCACACACAGAAATCCGGACACTCTCCGCTACACCTCCACCACCACGTTCCGCACCTTCCCGTTCCCACCCGGCCTGACCCCCGCCGACACCGCCCACCAGCGCACCGAGCCACTCGCCGACGGTGCGCTGATCCCGGCCGACCTGGACGCCACGACACGCGCCCATGCAGAGGCCATCGCCCGCGCCGCCAAGCGCCTGAACGAGTTGCGCGAACGCTGGCTGAACCCGCCCGAGTGGTGCGACCGCGTGCCCGAGGTGGTGCCGCTGGGCATGGACCACTCGCCCTACCCGGATCGCCTCGTTGCCAAGCCCGGCCACGAAAAGGAACTCGCCAAGCGCACGCTGACCAACCTCTACAACGAGCGCCCGACCTGGCTCGCCAAGGCCCACACGGCGCTGGATGCCACCGTCGCCGCCGCCTATGGCTGGAAGGACGACGCGGCGCTCACCGAGGAAGAGATCCTGCGGCGCCTGCTGGCGCTGAACCAGGCGCGGGCGGCCACCCGCCAGCCGTGACGCTCAGCGCGCCCGGCACACCCGGTTGCGCCCGGTCTGCTTGGCCTCATACAAGGCCGCATCGGCGCGGCGCAGCAGGCGGATCTCATCGTCTTCCCCTTGCCCGAGGAAGGCCGCCACGCCGAAACTGGCCGTCACGATCCCGGCCACCGGCGACGCCGGATGCGGCAGGGCCTCGCGCGCCAGCCGCAGCAGCAGCCGCTCGGTGAGGTTCAGCGCCCCCTCCACCCCCGTGCCCGGCAGCAGCATGGCGAACTCCTCGCCGCCGTAGCGGGCGACCACGTCCAGCTCGCGGGCAAAGATCGACTTCAGGATCAGCGCGAACTGGCGCAGGCAGTCGTCCCCGGCTGCATGGCCGCAGTGGTCGTTGTAGGCCTTGAAGGCGTCGATGTCGGCCATCACCAGCGTCAGCGGCTCGCCGGAGCGGCGGGCGCGCTGGGCCTCCAGGTGAAGCTGGTCGTCGAACTCGCGCCGGTTGGCCAGCCCGGTGAGCGCGTCGGTCGTCGCGAGGTGGCTCAGGCGTTTCTGGGCCTCGTGCAGGTCGGTGGCGTCGGTCAGGCTGATGACGACGCCATCCTTCAGCGGTCGGATCTGGATGTCCAGATAGCGCAGCTGGTTCTGGCTGGTCAGCAGCACCCGGGTCACCGCCCGGTGTCCGTGCGCCTGCATGGTCAGCAGGCACTCGGCCTCGATGTTGAGCGCCACCCAGTCCACCAGCGCGTCATGCACCAGAAATCCGATCACTTCCCGCGCCTCCACGCCGAACATCTCCGTGAATACCGGGTTGACCACCAGCACCATCCAGCCCAGGTCGGCGCCCTGCGCATCGCGCACCCGGCGCAGCGCCAGCAAGGCGTCGCTGGTGGCGTCGAGCACCGATTCGAGCAACTGGTGGCGCATCTGCAGCGGATGCCCGTAGACCAGCAGCCAGTCATCGCCATCCTGGTTGTCCAGCGGCAGGATCAGGCGCTCCCAGGTGAACACGGCCAGCGAGCGGTCCGAAACGTGCACGGTATAGAGCGGCTGGTCGTGCGCCAGTGCGTCGAGGTAACACGTCTGGAAGAACGCGGAGAGCCGGCCACCGAAATCCGAGACGCGCCGGCCGGTCATGTCGCCCTGCGAGTAGCGGGCAATTTCAGCGCCGTAGTGGCCGTAGACGAACTCGTCACCCTCGCGCCGCAGCAGCATCATCCGCGGATACAGCTCCGGCCAGCGTCCGGCATGGAACATCGCCATCGAGGCCCGCGCGCGTCCCTGGCGGGTGAGCTGCCAATGGCGCAGCAGCTCACTGACATGCGGGTTGTCCACCACGTCGTCGATGCCCTGTCGAATCACCTGATGCCAAATCTGGGTCGTCATATGCCGCTGTTTCAGCGCGTCGAAAATGGTGCTCGATCGTTTTGAAGCATAACGGCATTCACGGCGCCACCGACACCCGAATCCAGGGCGCCTTCAGGAAAACCGGATTCGGAGATCGCCTCAGCGTGGCACGCCAGTGATGGTGATCTCGACGCGGCGGTTCGGCTGCAGGCACTTCGCCAGCGCTGCCTGGGTGCGCTGCGCGCACGTGACGTGCGACAGCGGTTCGGTCGCCCCACGGCCGATCGCCACGATGTCGGCTTTCACACCCTGCTGCTGCAGGTACGCCTTGATCGTTTCGGTGCGGTCGGTGGACAGCCTGGCGTTGTAGGCGTCGGTGCCGAGGCGGTCGGTGTGACCGACCAGTTCCAGCCGGTCCACCCGGGCGTAGACGCGGTCCAGCTGCGCCGCGAGCTGGTCAAGCTCGCCGCGGCCTTCGGGCAGGAGATCCTGGAGACCGCGTCGGTCGAACGCGAACAGCACGTGGGCGCTGAGTGTGGTCTTGTGAATGACCACTGGCGGTGGAGACGGCGAAGCAACCGGGGCCACAGGCGGAGGCGCCACAGGCTTTTCGGGTGGCACCACCACGGGCATGGGCTTCGCCGGGCAGGCATCAGTGGCCAGACGGGCATCGCCGATCAGGTCTTCGGCGATCTGCACATAAGGCTTGGCGTGGCGCCAGCCCTGCTGGCGGTGCTCGTTGCCGGCGTGCACGAGTTCGACTTCACCGCAGGCGACGAGCTGTTCGACGCAGCCCCAGCCGGGATGCAGCTTGAGCGCCGCGGCCTGCGCCCACAGGTCATCGCGCAGCTTCAGCGCATCATTGACCAGCGGTGTCTGCTGCGCGGGATTCTCGGCGGCACCGGGTGCACCGCCGCGGGCAAGGTAGTCCGTGATCTGGCGCGAGGCGTCGAGCGCGCCCTGCGGGAAGGCCGAGCGGTCGTTGCGCGTGTACTCATGGAAGCCCACGTCCAGCCAGCACTGCGCCTTGGCCAGCGGATAGCTGGCCAGGCGGTGGCGGCCGGTGTCGTTGAGGGCCTGGATCGCGTCCTGCTGGACCTTGTAGCCGCGGTGGTCGGCAGCGAGTGCGCCGTCGGTCACCGCGTCAGCGTGCACCAGCGGTGCAGCCGCCAGCAGGCCAAGGGCGAGCACAAGAGGGCGCAGTGCCATGCGCTGGGGAGAGGTGTTGTGGTTCATCGCGGCAGGCTGCGGTTGATGTCGGGGTTGCTGCCGGCCCAGAGGTCGGCATCGAACTTGTAGCGCAGGCGCAAGTAGACGCCTCGGGCGGTGTAGTCGCTCGACAGGTCACGGTCGCTGAAACCGGCCCAGTTGAAGCCGGCAGACAGCCACAGGTTGGTGCTGACGAGGTAGCCGGCCTCGACGCCGATCGACTTCTGCAGCGACGCGCCATTCTGGCCATCGGCCTTGCCACGCATCACGCTGGCCTGCAGGCCCAGGTCCCAGTCCTCGGTGAGGTCGTAGATCAGCCGGCCGCCGAGCAGCCACGCTTGGTAGCGGTCGTCGCCGCCGCCCTGCGTGTTCGGGAAGCGCTCGCGCACGTCCTTGGCCGCGACGCGGGCCGAGGTCCACCAGACCCGGCTCGGGTGGAAATTCGCCTGCAGCGCGCCGACATGGACGCGCCGCGCCTCGTCGGTGGCGTTGATGTTGTCCTCGGTCTTGTATTCATACTTGCCGAGCACATCGAGCCGGTTGTGGTCCACCGGCCGGTAGGCGAAGCCGATCTGGAAGCGGTCCTGCCAGCCGTCCGGGCGGGCACCGTGGTTGTCGGTGGCGAGGTAGTAGTTGCGGGCCAGCGCGGTCCAGTCGCGGTCGAGCTTGCGCACCACGGTCAGCGTGGAGAGCCAGCTGTCCTGCGTCACGTTGGTCGACACGGCATCCAGCCGGCGCCATTCCAGCCGGCCCGAGGCCTTCCACCACTCGCTGGCGGTGTAGTCGGCGCCCAGCGCGGCGGCGGTGGCGTTCTGGCCGGTGCCATCGAGGATCTTCAGCCGCTCCAGCCCGGTGGTCAGCGCCAGGCCTTCGGCGACGTGCCAGACATTGCGCACGCCGGTGGCGACCTGCGAGGCGCGGCCGTCGCTGGCGTCGCGCAGCCGGTATTCGCTGAAGACGTTGCCGCCTTCCATGTAGCTGCCGTCGATGCCGAGCGCGATGGCGTTGCTGTGCGCGGCGCTGTCGAGCGCGTACTGCGAGGACAGGCCGGTCTGCGACTCGCCGCGCAGATAGAGCCGCGTGCGCTCGGCGAGCTGGTAGCTGGCGCCGAGTTCCACGCGGTGGCGGTCGTCGCCGGTCACGTCGGCTTCGGCAAGCGCACGCAGCGTGAGCCGGTCGGTGGCCTTGAACGCGGCGGTGACAAACGCAGTGGTGGCCTCCAGATCGGGCACGGTGCCGGGCGCGGCCCCGGTGGTCGCCAGCGCGTTGTTGACGTTGAACAGCGTGCTGCTGCCCGCGCCGCTGAAGCCGCCTTCCGCGCCGGGCGTGAAGTAGCTGCCCGCGCTCGGGTTGGCGCCGAGCGTGGCGAGTGCGCCGCTGATCCGGCCGCGCTCTTCGATGCGGCGCAGGCCGCCGCCGAGCGTCAGCGCCGGTGTCACCGCCACCTCGGCGCCGACGGTCAGGCCGGTGCGGCGGGCGTCGTTGCCGGTGTCCTCGGTGCGCTGGGCATCGGCCTTGAGCGTGACGGTGTCGGTGGTCTTGAGCGCCGCCGAAGCGCCGACCTGCTGGCTGCCGGGCTGCACACCCGCAGCGGTGTTGGCGAAGCCGGCACCCGTGCGGCTGGCGTAGACCTTGGCGGTGAGCGTGTCGCTGCGGTGGGCCAGCTCGATGCGGCCAGCGCGGCCGATCGTCGTGTCACCGCCGGGCAGCGGGGTGTTGCCGACGCCGGTCAGCGTCGGGCGCAGCGCGGCGAGGTCCGCGTCGGTGAACGCGAGTTCGGCGATCAGGCTGGTCTGCGCGCTCAGCTTGACGCCGGTGTTGACGCTGGCCAGGCGGAAGCGTGCGTTCGGGTTGCGGTCTTCCACGGCACTGCCGCCGACGGTGAGCCGCTCGCCAAGGTTGACCTGCGCATCGGCGCCAGCCAGCCAGAAGGCCGCGCCGCCCTGGTCGATCTCGTAGCTGATGCGCAGGGAGACAGGGTTGCCGTCGGCGTCCTGGCTAGGCACCGGGCGGGTCAGCAGGATGCGGCCGCTGAAGGGCTCGAAGCTGTAGTCGTTGAGCCGAACCAGCGTCGTCACCGAGAGCACGGTGTCGCGGTTGTTGCGGTCGCGCACGACGAGCTGCACCTGCTCGCTGTTCTCCAGCGCCTGCGTGCCGCTGACGGCAAAGGGGCCGCTGGTGCCGTTGGCCTGGACCTCCTCGACGACGTGGCGCAGCGTGTCGCGACTGGCGTAGGCATTGGCCACGCCGGTCGGCGTTTCCCAGTGGCCGCGCACGCCGGTCATCACCCGGTTGTAGGCGCCGAGCTGGCGCATCCGGGTACCGGCCACGACGCCGCCACCAGCCGCAGCCGTGTAGGCGTCACCGGTCGAGAAGTCGCCGTAGAGCAGGAAATGGCGGTCCTTGTCGAGCCGCACGAAGAGCTTGGACGAGCTTTTCGCCTCGAAGCCCTTGACGCTGGCGTCGCCGTAGACCGGGTAGAACTCTTCCGGCTTGATGTCGTTGAGCAGGCGGGCGCGGGTGTCCTTGTCGCTGTCGTAGGCCATGGTCAGCAGCATGTCGCCGCGGATCTTGCCCTTCAGGAACAGCGCGGCCCGCGCCGCCGCCAGACCACGGCCGTTGTCGAAGCTGCGGCTCCACTGGCGCAGTTCGGTCTCGAAGCCGTCGTCCACGCGGGCGGGCGTGATGGCGCTGTCGTAGCGGCGGCGGGTGCTGCCGATCACGCCCTCGACCAGACCGGCGGCGATCATCTCGCGCAGGTCCGGCGAGAAGCCGATCAGGCCGGACACCTCGGCCTCGCCCGCCGTGAGCCGCAGCAGCACGTCCTCGGGCTGGCTCGGGGCAATCAGGCTGAAGGTGGCGGTGCCGCCGACGACCTTCAGCTGCGTGCCAGGCACGCGGCGGTCGGCGTCCTTGCGGCTCGGGCCGAACTCGTCGGTGGCCGTGCCCTGCATCTGCAGGCGGGCGGTGCCGCTGTGCTCGATGGTGACGAGCACGGGCTCCTTGAGCAGCGCGCCATCGCGGTCGTGCACCGTCACGGTGAGGGTGACCGGCGTGACGCCGTCGGCCGTGGCACCGGCACCGCGCACCTCGACCTTGAGCTGCCCGACCCGGGCATTGGCGGCGTACTGGCCGTCGAGCACGATCGCCGGGGCGGTCGTGCTGGTGACCGGGGTGAACAGCGGCTGGTAGCGGGAGGTGGTGTCGCCCGGCTCGGCGCGTGCCGCGCCGGCACCAAGCAACACCACCACCGCCGCAACGGCGTGGAGGGCACGGGTCTGAACTGGCATCGTGGTCTGTCTCATTGCGCAGCTCCGGTGGCGGAGCCGCTGTCTGGCTGGCGCGGTCTGACCGTGCCGCCACGCTGTCGGGCGCTGTCGGTGGCCTGGGCCGGGGCGGTGACCGGCTTGCCATCGAAACGCAGCACCTGGCCGCGCTTCTCGGTGTCCGCGGCCTGCGTCTCGCCGCGGGCGCGGCGGGCCTTGACCTGCTCCAGCACACGGTTCGAGCAGCTGCCCTCGACCACATCGGCACGGTGCAGCTCGCCGTTCTTCAGGTCGAGGAACAGGCTGCCGGCGTCGCCCGCATTGCGGCTGGACGTCGTGGTCAGGCGGCTGCCGCGCGGCAGGGTCGTCTGGTCGACCACCATCACCTGCGTGCGCGGCGCCAGACCGCAGACGCTGTACTTGCCCTCCACATCGCTGATGAGGCTGGTGCCGTCGGTGAGGTACAGGCGCACCCCCGGAATGCCCAGTTCCTCGTCGTCCTGCACGTGGTTGTTGTTGCAGTCGACGAACACCTTGCCGACCACGCAGGCCTCGGCCGCGAACACGCCCCCGGTGACCCGGACGCGGAACTGGCTGACGTTGGAGCAGAGCGCGTTCGGCGTGGTGCCGCAGGTGGCGCCCGGGTTGCCGGTGGCCTGCGCGCTGTTGATGCCAGTGCCCTGCAATGCGCCAACGCCGACGCGGACACGGTAGGTCAGCGTGACCGTGCTGCCCGAGGCCATTGCGCCCAGCGAGAAGCGCAGCACAGGGCCGGGCTTGCCGATCGGGTCGGCGACGCTGACGCCATTCACCTGCGCCGTGCCATCGATGTAGCGGAAGCCGGCCGGCAGCGTGTCCACCACGTCCAGCGCCGGCAACAGCGCGCGGCCGCTGTCCGAGCGTTTGACCACCACGGTGTAACGCACCGAATCACCGAGTTCTACCTGCGCACGGTCGCCGGTCTTGATGACCAGCAGCGCCGGGACGACGGACGGGTCGAGCGGAATGTGGTTGTTCACCACGTCCGGACCAGCGGCCGGATCGAGCCGCAGCGACGTGTACCACGCCGTGGACTCGGTGCCGGTGGGTGCGGCGTTCTGCGTCTGCACGGTGCAGATGCCCCCCGCCGCACCATTGGTGCAGCCGACCGGCGGGGTCAGCGTGCCGGCTTGCGCGGTCAGCGTGCGGCTGACCACGTAGTCGCTCGTCGGCGTGATGCGCAGCTGGTAGGTCGCCGCGCCCGGGCAGCCCGTCGGCACCGGGTTGTGCAGCAGGAAGCTGTACGCCCCCGCCAGCGGGCCGGCCGCCGAGGTGACGACGCTGGTCGCGCCGCCGACCAGGCAGCTCGCCGGCACAGCCGCGCCAGCCGCGTCCAGCAACTCGACGCGCACACCGCCCACGGGCACGCGGGTGTCCGTGCCGTAGACGATCCCGCTCGGGTCCAGCGGCAGGCTCTGGTTGATGCGGGCGCGCTGGCCGGCCGGCACGGTGAGGTTGCGGATCGTGCCGCTGGTCACCACACCGGTGCCGGTGGCGGCGGTCGGGTCGTTGCCACCTGCCGGGTCGTTGGAGACCGGGCGGCCGTAGTAGGCACCGCTGACCTTGTCGAGGAAACGCACCAGGTAGCCACTGCCCGGCACCAGGCCGTCCACGCGGTAGTCGCCCAGCGCGTCCGTGACCGCCGAGCCTTGCAGCACCTCCAGGCCCCCGATGACGAGATAGACCTCGGCCTGCATGCCCGACACGCCCGACTCCCCCCCGTTCTGCGCACGGTCATGGTTCACGTCCAGCCAGACCCGGCCGGTGACGGCACCGGCCTGCTGGACCGGGGTCGGGTCGGTGCCGGTGTTGTTGTCCGCCGTACCGCCGGCGCCAGACTCGCCACCGCCGCTGACACGGACCTGGTTGACCAGCGCCGTGCCGGCCGCCACCGAGCACAGCCCGCCGGCATCCGGCGTCGCGCAGGCACCGGCGGCGACGTTCACGACCAGCGTGATCGGCGCGGCGCTGGCGCCAGCGGCGACCACCACGCCCGACGTGCAGGTGGCACTCGTCGCGCCGACCACGGTCGGGCTGCAGTCCCAGCCGATACCCGTGGGAACGGCCGCGACCGCCATGCCGGCCGGCAACGTGTCCACCACCGTGTACGGCAGGCTGGTCGCGAAACCACCCGTGTTGCGCGCGGTGATGGTGTAGGTACCGGTGTGGCGCTCGGTGAAGGTCGCCGGGCTGTGGGTCTTGCTGACCTGCAGGTCCGGCTGGCCGAGCACGTTGACCGTGACCGTGGCCGTGTCGCAGGCCACCGGGGTGGTGGCCGGGTTGACACAGATCTGGTAGGTCAGCGTGTAGGCGCCGGGCGCCGTGTTGGCCGGCACGGTGAGACGACCTTGTGCATCGACCGCGGCGCCCGTCAGGCCGCCCGGGTTCGTCAGCGTGACCGTGAGCCGGGCGGGCGTGACCGGGGCGCCACCGAGGGTGTCGTTGACGAGCAGGTCAAGGGTGCTGCCCGTGGCGGGCACGGTCGCCGGCCCGTCGTTGACGGCGTCGATCACCGGCAGTGAAGCCGAGGTGCTGTTGTTGCCACCGGGGCCGGTGCCGCCCTGGGTGTCGTTGGTGGCACCGGTCAGGCCAGTCAGGGCGACCACGCCACTGGCGGGCACCGTGGCCGTGAGAGCGCAGACGATGGCGCTGCCCGCCGGCAGGCTGGCCACCGGCAAGGTCACGGCCACGCCGCCGACCGTGCAGGCGCCGACACTGGCCCCCGTGGCGGCGCAGGTGGCCTGCGTCGCCGCGGTCGGGCCGCTGTTGCTGCAGGTCAGCGTACCGGTGACGGTGCTGCCGGGTGACGCTGCGCCAGGCAGGCCCGCGAAGGACGGGACCATGTCGGCACCCTGCACGGTGACCAGCACGGTCGCCTGGTCGCACACGGCAGACGAACTGGCCGCGCAAATCTGGTAGGTCAGCGCATAGCTGCCCGGAGCGGTGCCAGCCGGGACAACGAGTTCGCCGGTCGCGGCGTCCAGGGTCGCGCCGATCAGGCTGCTGGTGTCGACCAGCGTCGGCACGACCTGTGCCACGCCGACGGCGCTGCCGCCGAGCGTGTCATTGCCGTACAGCGGCACACGCGCGCCGGTGCTCGGCACGGTGGCCGGGCCGTCGCTGACGGCGTCGATCATCGCGGCAGTGCTGCTGACGCTGTTGTTGCCGCCAGTGGTCAGACCGCCGTTGCTGTCGTTGGTCGCGCCGGTCGTGCCGGTGAAGACCACCGACGTGGCCGTTTCACGGCTGCCACCCGGAGCGCCAGGGGCTGTGTAGCCGAAGGTGCAGACGGTGGCGGTGCCCGCAGCGACGGTGCCGCCGGTGGCCGGTGCGCACTGCAGGTTGGTGACGGTGCCGACCGAGGCGCTCGGCTGACACAGCGCACCGGTGGCAGCCGACAAGCCGACCGCATTGCGGCAGGTCAGGCTCAGGCCCGACAGCGATTGACCCGGGCGCACAACCGTCGGCAGGCCCGAGAAGGTCGGTGTCATGTCGGACGAGTTCACCGTGACGGTGAGCGTCGCGGTGTCACAGGACGCGGCGTCCGGCGCCGGTGCGCAGACCTGGTAGACGACGGTGCAGGCGCCGCTGGCGGGCATGTCGTAGGTGGCGAGGCCGGTCGGGCCCATGCTGGCGAAGGCGCAGGTGCCGCCGGTGCGGGTGAAGGTGCTGCCGGTGGGGAACTGGTCGTTGTCGGCGACGTTGGTGGTCTGGCCGGTCAGGCTGGCGGGATGGGCGTCGGCGTCGTCGACCGCATCGATCAGGGTGGCGGAGGCCAGCGTCAGGTTGTTGCCGTTGGCGCTGGTGCCACCGTTGCTGTCGTTGACTGCGCCGGTCTGGCCGCGGAAGACGACGGCAGTGGCCGGTTCATCGGCACCACCACGGCTGCCGGGCGCCGTGTACGCAAAGGTGCAGGCGATGGCCGCACCGGCCGCGAGTTCGGCGCCGGGTGCAGGCGTGCAGACCAGATCGCCGATGGTGCCGACCGAGGCGTCGGGCGCGCAGGTCGGCGAGGTCGCCACCGCGCCACCCGCCGCGTTGGTGCAGGTCAGCGTCAGGCCGGTGTAGCGCTGGCCGGGACCGACCACACGCGGCAGGCTGCCGAAGGTCGGCGACAGATCGGCTGCGCCAGCCGTGACAGTGAGGGTCGCGAAGTCGCAGGTGGTCTGGGCCGGTGCCGGGGCACAGAGCTGGTAGGTGACGGTGCAATTGCCGCTGGCCGGCACGTCGTAGGTGGCCAGACCGGCCAGGCCCACGCTGGCGTTGGCGCAGGTGCCGCCGGTGCCGGCGAAGGTGCTGCCGGTGGGGTACTGGTCGTTCGGTGCCAGCGGTGTGGTGCGGCCGGTGGTGCCCCCGGGCTGGCCGACGTTGTCGTCCACCGCGTCGATCACCGTCGCGGGCGACTGGACGACGTTGTTGGCGGCGTTGGTGTCGTTGGCGGCACCGGTCGTGCCCGTGAAGAGGACGGAAAGCACGGGTTCGTCCACCCCGCCCTGCACGCCGGGGGCCGTGTAGCTGAAGGTGCAGGCGATCGCGGCGCCGACGGCGACCGAGCCCCCCGCCGCCGGGCTGCAGACCACGGCGGAGACCGTGCCGGCGCTGACCGTCGGTGCGCAACTGGCGGCCGTGGCGGCGCCGGTGGTGGCGATGTTGGTGCAGGTCAGGCCCAGGCCGGTGAGGGCCTGACCGGGGCGGACGACGGTTGGCAGGCCGCTGAAGGTCGCGGACATGTCGGCGCCAGTGGCCGTCACGGTGAGTGTGGCGGTGTCGCAGGCGGTCGAGTTCGGTGCCGGCGCACAGACCTGGTAGGCCACGGTGCAGGAACCGCTGGCCGGCACGTCGTAGGTGGCGAGGCCGGACGCGGACACGCTGGCGTTGGCGCAGGTGCCGCCGACGCGCGGGGTGTAGACGCTGCCGAGGGGGATCTGGTCGTTGGCGTCGAGCGCGGTGGTCTGGCCGGTCGCCCCGCCGGGGCGGGTGGTCGATTCGTCCAGCGCATCGATGACAACGGCAGCGGCCGTGACGAGGTTATTGCCACCGGTGGTCACACCGCCGTTGAGGTCGTTGGCTGCACCGGTCGTGCCGGTGAAGGTCACGGCGGTGGTCGGCTCGTCGGCGCCGCCCTGGGTGCCGGGGGCCTGGTACGAGAAGCTGCAGGCCTGCACGGCCCCGCTGGCGACATCGGCACCGACCAGCGGTGCGCAGACCACGTTGCCGACGGTGCCGACGCTGGCCTGCGGCTGGCAGAGTGTGCCGCGCGCGGTGGCCGCACTGGTGCCGCCGGCGACGTTGGTGCAGTTGAGGGTCAGACCGGTGTAGAGCTGCCCCGGGTGCACGGCGCCGGGCAACGCGCCGAAGGTCGGCACCATGTCGGCGCCAGGGCCGACCACGATGGTGGCGGTGGCGGTGTCGCAGACCGCGGGCGTCAGCGCCGGACTGGCGCAGAGCTGGTAGGTCACCGTGTAGGTGCCGGGCAGCGTCGTGGCGGTGGTGCTGAACGCACCACTGGACGGGTCGATCGACGATCCGGGCGTCGGTCCGGCGAGCACGGTCAACGACACGCTGCCGAAGGTCACGGCGGCCACGCCGCGGGTGTCGTTGGCCAGCACGGCCAGCGAGACCGCGGTGCCGTACGGCGTGGTCGTGGTCTCGTCCAGGGCATCGATCAGCGGGACCGAGGCGGTGGTGGTGTTGTTCGCGGCGGTGGCGTCGTTGGTGGCACCGGTGGTGCCGGTGAACAGCACGGCCGTGTCCACCGTGTCGCTGCCACCCGCCGTGCCAGGCGCGGTGTAGCTGAAGGTGCAGGCAATGCTGGCACCCGCCACCACGGTGCTGCCGGAGGCCGGCGCGCAGTTCACGGCGCTGACGACACCCGCCGAGGCGGTCGGCACACAGGTCGCGGCCAGCGCGGCGGCACCGACGGCGGCGTTCGAACAGGTCAAGGTCAGGCCGGACGTGGTCACGCCCGGACTGAGCAGTGCAGGCAGGTTGCTGAACACCGGGCTCATGTCCGCCGTCGTCGGGACGGTCACGTTCACCGACCCGGCGCTCGGGTTGTTGCCGGCGGTCGGCACGGCGCCGCCATTGGTGTCATTGAGTGCGCCGGTGCCGCCGGTCAGGTTGAGAAGCCCGCTGACCGTGGGCGTGAAGGTGATGCTGCAGGCACGGCTGCTGCCGCTGGCGAGCAGACCGGTCAGCGTGCCGCAGCCGGCGCTGCGCACGGCGCCGACGGGCAGCGTGCCGGTGAAATCGCAGGACGGGTTGATCGCCACGTCCGGGCCGTTGTTGGTGCAGGTCAGCGCGCAGCTCGTCGGCGCTCCGGCCGCCACCGTTCCGGGCGTGCACACGATGGGTGTCGGCACCATGTCCGCATCCGGCACACCGCCGGCAATGCCGTACTGGCGGAACGCTTCACGCACCGAGCCCGGGCCCACGGCGGCCACTTCGAGACCGAAGGCGAAGTCGATGTTGCCGACCATGCCGGTGTAGACCGCCGTCGCGGCCACGTTGGGCGTGGTGCTCAGCAGCGGATAGAAGACGTAGTTGCCCGTGCCGCCATAGTTCGAATCATTGCAGCCGACCGCTGTGCCGTTTGCGCAGACCACGGGCGAATAGGCCACGCCCCCTGCGTTCAGCGCGGTGGTGCTTTCCAGTTGCGGCCCGATCACGACGTTGACCGTGGGGGTGATGATCTCGAACCGCTCCCGATAGCCGCCCGAAACGGTACTCTGCATGCCATCGGTGTCCAGGCTGGTGAAGTACACCGGCCCCGGCAGCGGGTTGTCGGTGGTGGTGCCCGGGTTGACGAACCGCAGGCGGAACCGCACCTGCGACACCGCACCCGGTGCCAGGTTCGTGCCGACCTTGCCGTCGATGTAGGACGCGCCAGCACCCACCGTACCGACGGCAGCTTCATAGACGGTCGCGCCATTGGTGGTCGAGATCACCTCCAGCAGGATGTCGCGCGGATTCGCGCCAGCCACCGCGTTGCTGAAACGGGTGATGCTGCCCACCGTGTTGCAGCTGCCACCGCCGACGCAGCTGGCCGATGCCCAGTTGAATGACGATGCCTGCGCCACCGGGGCCAGCAGACCGCCCAGCAGCAGCAGCACAGCCCATCGAGCCAGCGCCCGGAGGACGGAAACCGGAACCGTGAGAAAACGACGAGCACCTGCGGTGTACGAGGACATATCCAGCCTTGATTTTCTTGTTGGTGAGCGAGCGTACGGACCATGCGCCACAGCGGCCGGCGCACGCACCAATGCCGCTGAAATCCATTCGGGAGCCTCACAGGGCGAGCCACCCAGCCGCTTTTTCAGTGGTTCAAAGGCTAACCGGATGTGGTAACACTTCGCACCTTCGCGTGAACTTTAGCGAAGATTTCGTCTAGAAAATCACGGCGACAAACGGAGATTTGGCGACAAACTGTGACAACAGATTCGTTTTTATCACTTGCATTCAGGTAATTTGCAAAGAAATTCTTCCCGATATCGTAAAACTGAAAGTTTTTCCCGTCACAGGCGCAGGGCATGAGCCAGTACCGGGCGGCACGTAGAATTTCCCCATGCTCGATACCCCGACTCCCCACGATCCCTCCGCGCCGGTGTCGTCGCGCCTGCTGGCGAACCTCAACCCGGAGCAGCTCGCCGCGGTGACGCTGCCGCCCGAGCCGGGGCTCATCCTGGCGGGCGCTGGCTCGGGCAAGACCCGCGTGCTGACCACCCGCATCGCCTGGCTGCTGCAGACCGGGCAGGTCTCGCCGGCCGGGCTGCTGGCGGTGACCTTCACGAACAAGGCCGCCAAGGAGATGCTGACCCGCCTCGGCGCGATGCTGCCGTTCAATGTGCGCGGCATGTGGATCGGCACCTTCCACGGCCTGTGCAACCGCTTCCTGCGCGCGCACTGGAAACAGGCCGCCCTGCCGCAGTCGTTCCAGATCCTCGACAGCGGCGATTCGCTCAGTGCCGTCAAGCGGGTCATCAAGGCGATGAAGCTCGACGAGGAACGCTTTGTTCCGAAGCAAGTGGCGTGGTTCATCGCCGGCGCCAAGGAAGAAGGCAAGCGCCCGAAGGACGTGGACATCCACGACCCGCACAGCCAGAAGCTCGCCGAGGTCTACCAGGCGTATGAAGACCAGTGCCAGCGCGAGGGTGTGGTCGATTTTGCCGAGCTGATGCTGCGCAGTTACGAGCTGATGCGCGACGATGCCGCCCTGCGCCAGCACTACCGCCAGCGCTTCCAGCACATCCTCGTCGACGAGTTCCAGGACACCAACCGGCTCCAGTACGCCTGGCTGAAGATGTTCGCCGGCGATCCGGCCAAGGGCGACGTGCCGTGTGCGGTGTTCGCGGTGGGCGACGACGACCAGAGCATCTACGCCTTCCGCGGCGCCCGTGTGGGCAACATGGCCGACTTCGAGCGCGAATTCCGGGTCGCGAAACTCATCAAGCTGGAGCGCAACTACCGCAGCTTCGGCAACATCCTCGACTCGGCCAATGCGCTGATCTCGCGCAACACCGGGCGTCTGGGCAAGAACCTGCGCACCGAGGCAGGGCCGGGCGAGCCGGTGCGCGTCTACGAAGCCACCAGCGATTTCGCCGAGGCAGCGTGGCTGCTGGAAGAGCTGCAGCAGTTGCACCGCGGTGGCATGGCGCGCTCGGAATGCGCTTTGCTCTACCGCAGCAATGCGCAGTCGCGGGTGCTGGAGTCCGCGCTGTTCAATGCAGGCGTGCCCTACCGGGTCTATGGCGGCTTGCGCTTCTTCGAGCGGGCCGAGGTCAAGCACGCACTGGCCTACCTGCGCCTGATCGAGAACCCGAACGACGACACGAGCTTCCTGCGCGTCGTCAACTTCCCCGCCCGCGGCATCGGCACGCGCTCGGTGGAGCAGCTGCAGGAGGTCGCGCGCAGCAGCGGACGCAGCCTCTACCAAGGAGTCAGCGGCCTGAGCGGCACGGCGGGCGCAAAGGTGGCCGGCTTCAACCGCCTGATCGACGGCCTGCGCGCAAGCACCCAGGGCCACACGCTGCGGGTCATCATCGAACAGGTGCTGGCCACCAGCGGACTGGTGGACTTCTACCGCACGGAGAAGGAAGGCCAGGACCGCATCGAGAACCTGGAGGAACTCGTCAATGCGGCGGAAGCGTTCGTGACGATCGAGGGCTTCGGCAAGGATGCGGTGGCGCTGCCGGTGGACGAGATGGGGCAGACCGCGAACGCGTTGCTGCCGGACGCGGAGACCGGCGAGATCCTGTCACCGCTGGCCGCCTTCCTGACGCACGCGGCGCTGGAAGCCGGCGACAACCAGGCGCAAGCCGGGCAGGACGCCGTGCAGATGATGACCGTCCACGCCGCCAAGGGGCTGGAGTTCGACGCCGTCTTCATCACCGGGCTGGAGGAAGGGCTGTTCCCGCACGAGAACGCGGCGACAGAAGCGGACGGGCTGGAGGAAGAGCGCCGGCTGATGTACGTCGCCATCACCCGGGCGCGCCAGCGGCTCTACATCAGCCACAGCCAGACGCGGATGCTGCACGGGCAGACGCGCTACAACGTCAAGAGCCGCTTCCTGGACGAGTTGCCCGAGGAGTCGCTGAAGTGGCTCACGCCGAAGCGGCAAAGCTTCGGGTCGGGTTCAGGCAGCGGGTTCGGCAGTGGGTTTGGCAGCAGCTACGGCAGCACACCCAAACCCGCGTGGACACCCGCCTCAGCGCCGCCTCCGTCCTGGGCCGCTCCGGTGCCGGCCGCGATGGTGCGCAGTGCGGCCGACTCCGCCGGACATGGCCTGCGGGTGAGACAAGCGGTGTTCCACAACAAGTTCGGCGAGGGGGTGGTGCTCGCGCTCGAAGGCAAGGGGCAGGACGCCCGTGCCCAGGTCAGCTTCGGCCGCCACGGCACCAAGTGGCTGGCGCTCAGTGTGGCGAAGCTGACGCCGATCGACTGACGGGCGCTGCCGGTGCGCTTACTGCGCAGGCGCGGTGCTGGACGGGGTCACCACGTCGATCGTCTTCTCGATCACCTTGCCGGTGACCTTGACGCCGGTGGAGACCACGGCGCCGGCCACCGAGATCGCAGCACCAGCCGTGGCGCCGGCCACCGCCATCACGCCGCAACCGCTCAGCGCCCAGGCGACGGTCAGCAGCGTGGCCCCCGCCAGATGGCGGCCGGTGATGGGAAAGGAAAGGGCGCGGACTTTGGCGGTCATGGACGGGACTCCGGACAGAGGTTGCAGTGGCACAAGCACGGTATTGTCCAGTGGGCCGCGCGTCACCGATCTGCCTTGATGCTGTCACGGAGTTTTCACAGTCCGCGCAGACGATGCGGAAAGTCACAACTTCTGCCCTCCGCACTGGATCTGCCATGAACAAGCCCGTCGATCACCACGAAGAAGACAACAGCAACACGAGCGGCAATCCGACCTTCGAGTCGGTTCTGTCCGCGCGATTGAGCCGCCGGGGGGTGCTGCGCGGCAGCGTCAGCACGGCAGCCACCGCCGTGTTCGGCAGCTTTGCCACCGCCGCCTGCGGTGGCGGCGATGACGCAGTGGTCACCCCCGCGGTGACCGCGCTCTCCTCGCTCGGCTACGCTGCTGTCGGCAAGTCGCTGGCCGACACGGTCACCGTGCCCGCCGGCTACACGGCCACCGTGCTCTACCGCTGCGGCGACCCGATCGCGGCCGGCGTCACCGCCGCGAAGAACGACGGCACCGATGCCAGCTTCGACAAGCGCGCCGGCGACTGCCACGACGGCATCGAGTACTTCGGCCTGAACGCCGCCGGCACCGGCCCGGACGCCAGCAGCAGCACGCGCGGCCTGCTGGGCATGAACCACGAGTACCAGAACAACCTCTTCCTGTTCCCGAACGGCCCGACCGCCAACCCGCGCCCGGCCGCCGAAGTGGACAAGGAAGTCGCCGTCCACGGTCTGTCGATCGTCGAAGTCAAGCGCACGGGCACGGTGGTCAGCTATGTGCAGGATTCGGCCTTGAACCGCCGCATCACCGCCGCGACCACGATGATGCTGTCCGGCCCGGCTGCCGGTGACGCGCTGATGAAGACGAAGTACTCGATCGATGGCTCCACCACCCGCGGCACGCAGAACAACTGCGGCACCGGCACGACCCCGTGGGGCACGCTGATCACCTGCGAAGAAAACTGGATCGGCTACTTCACCCGCGCCGCCACCGACGACACCGCCCGCGGTGGTGCCACCGCTCGCAGCGTGGTTTCGCTCAAGCGCTACGGTCTGGCAGCGGGTGCCGCCAGCCGCTACGGCTGGGAAACCGGCGGCACCGCCGACCTCTACGCCCGCTGGAACGCCAGCCAGTCCGGCACCGCCACCGACGGCACTGACGACTACCGCAACATCACGAACAACTTCGGCTGGAACGTCGAGATCGACCCCTACCTGCCCGCCTCGGCCCCGAAGAAACGCACCGCGATGGGCCGCTTCGCCCACGAGGCCGCCGCCTACCTGACCCCGGTGGCCGGCAAGCCGCTGGCGTTCTACATGGGCGACGACTCGCGCGGCGAGTACATCTACAAGTTCGTGTCGGAAGCCAGCTGGTCGGCCGCCGACGCAGCGCCGGCCGATCGCACCGCCACGGGGGACAAATACCTCGACAAAGGCAAGCTCTACGTCGCCAAGTTCAACGCCGACGGCTCGGGTGAATGGCTGCTGCTGGACATCGGCATCGGTGCGATCAAGGGATACGCCACCTACACCTTTGCCAACCAGGCCGACGTGATGGTCAATGCCCGCCTGGCGGCCGATGCCGTCGGCGCAACCAAAATGGACCGTCCGGAGTGGAGCACCGTCAACCCGTCCACCGACGACATCTACTTCACGCTGACCAACAACTCGAACCGCGTGCTCGGCACCCCGACGGGTTCGCAGGCCAAGGTCGATGCGGCAAACCCACGCGCCTACAACGACACCAAGGGCGCCGCCACCGCCCAGAAGGGCAACGTCAACGGCCACATCATCCGCATGTCCGAAAACGGCCGCGACCCAGCCGCCGTGGCCTTCCAGTGGGACGTGTACCTCTTCGGCGCCGAATCGACCGCTGCCGCGGCGATCAACCTGTCCGGCCTGACCGCCGATCAGGACTTCTCCAGCCCGGACGGCATGCGTTTCATGCCCAGCACGGGCCTGGCCTGGATCGAGACGGACGATGGTGCCTACACCGACGTCACCAATTGCATGCTGCTGGGCGCCGTCGCCGGCACACGCGGCGACGGCGGCAGGGTCACGGTGAACAACACGCTCGACACCACCACGCTGGCCGTGGACACCTACCTGGGCAAGAAACCCACGGCCGACACGCTCAAACGCTTCCTGGTCGGCCCGGCGCAAGCGGAAATCACAGGCATCTGCGAGACGCCGGACGGCAAGGCGCTGTTCATCAACATCCAGCACCCGGGTGAAGAAACGCTCACCACCGCCATCGCCGACCCAAGCAAGTACGGCAGCCATTGGCCGGACGGCGGCGCGGCCCGCCCGCGCTCGGCCACCGTCGTGATCACGAAGAACGACGGCGGGCGCATCGGCACCTGAGCACGGAACATTCGGGCGGTTGACTGGCGAGCTGGTCCGGTGCCGTTACGCAAGGCAGCGCAAAGGTTGTGACGGAATTCGCACCTTTACAATGGAGTCGCCCGATTTTTCGCATTTTTCAACCGCCGGGCACTGACCCGGCGGTTTGCCATGACGAGTTCCCTGCCCGCCCCCAGAACGACAACGGCACAAGACACAGCGAAATCCGACAGCCTGCCCGCGCTGACCCAACTGGTTGGCTGGCAGGCTGCGCTGATGTCGCAGGACACACTCGGCCCGGCGGCCATGCAACTCGTTTCAGACCTGGCGGCCAGCTTCGGCTGCAACCAGGTCGCGCTCGGCTGGTGGCACCGGCAGCGCAGCCATCTGCTGGCCGTGTCGGCCCCCACGGCGCTGGGTGACGAAGCCGGTGCGGTCCGCGCCGCGCGGGCCTTCGAGGCGGCGATGGATGAATGTGTCGACCAGGGCGGCGTGGTGCGTTTTCCCGAACCCGCCGACAGCACGCTCCGCGTCACGCTGACCCACGCCGCGCTGGTGCAGTCGCCGGGTGGTGACACGGTCGCCGTGGCCAGCCTGCCGCTGCACGCCTGCGGCCGCGTGGTGGGCGCGCTCACGCTGTGCTGGAACGATCCGCAGGCGCTCGCCCGATTCGAGCCGGACACCTTGCGCCACCAGCTCGCGCTGATGGCGCCTTGGCTGGACCTGCTGCACCGCCACGAACAGCCGCTGTGGCAACGCGCGGCCGGGAACGTGTCGCGCCGCTGGCGCCAGTCGTCCTGGCTGCGCCGAGGGCTGGGCGCAGGTCTGGCCGTGCTGGCGGCTGGGTGGCTGCTGTGGCCGGTGCCGCACGCACTGGGTGGACGGGCCCGGCTTGAGGGCAGGCAGGAGCGCAGCCTCACCGCGCCGACGGACGGTTTCCTGCAAGCGGTCCACGCCCGGCCGGGCGACCGCGTCCGCGCCGGCCAGCCGCTGCTGGAGCTGGCGCCGCAGGATCTGGAGGTCGATGCCCGCCGCCTGGAGAGCGAAATCGCCCAGCACCAGAACGCCTACATGGCCGCACTCGCCCGCTCGGACCGGGCGCAGATGGGGCTGCACCTCGCCCGCAGCGACGAGGTCGGCGCGCAGTTGCAACTCGTGCGGCGCGAATTGGGCCGCACGCACATCGAAGCGCCGATGGACGCCTTGGTGCTCGACGGCGACCTGACCCGCTCGGTGGGCATGCCGGTGCGGCGCGGCGACACGCTGATGCGCCTGACACCGGACCAGGCGCCGCGGGTGGTGATCGAGATCGACGAGCGCGACATCGACGCGGTGCGCCCCGGTCAGCCCGCGCGGCTTGCACTGTCGGCGCTGCCCTGGGACACGCTGGCGCTGCAGGTGGAGCGGGTGCAGCCAGCGGCGCGCTCGGTGGAGGGCGCGAACGTGTTCGAGGTCGAGGCCCGCCTGGAGCCCGGCGGCGAGACCGGGGGGTCCGCACTGCGCCCGGGGCTCACAGGGGTGGCGCGCATCGAGGTCGGCCGGCAAAGCCGGCTGCTGACGCTGGGCACGCGGGTGGCGGACTGGCTGCGCCTGCAGTGGTGGCGCTGGAATGGCTGACCGGAAGCGATGCCATGACGCCCCTCTCCCCCGACGCCCTGCTGCACGCCCACTGGTACCGTGTCGCGCCGCTGAAACCTCGCTTGCGCGGCCACATCCGGCTGCAACGCCAGATCACGCGCGGCGAACGCTGGATGCTGCTCACCGACGGCCTGTCGCAGCGCACCCACCGGCTGGACGCCGCAGCCTGGGCGCTGATCGGGCGCTGCAACGGGGAACGCACGGTCCAGCGGCTCTGGGAGGCCCTGCTCGATGAACAGGGCGACGACGCGCCGACCCAGGGCGAGGTGATCGAGCTGCTCACGCACCTGCAGCAGGCTGGCCTGCTGCAGGCGCCGATCGACGCGGAGACCGGCGCCCCGTCCCGCCCCGACCACGACTGGCAGCCGCCGCGGCCGCGCCCGATGGTCAATGCCGCCAACCCCTTGTATTTCCAGGTCACGCTGGGCGATCCGTCTGCGCTGGTGCGGCGGCTGGAGCGCTGGCTGCACCCGGTGCTGCAACCGGCGCTGCTGGTGCTGTGGGCGCTGGCCGTGGCCGCGGCCGGGCTGGCGGCGCTGACCGACTGGCCCGCGCTGTCCGCCCACGCCAGCCACTGGCTGAGCAGCCCGCACCACCTCGGGCTGCTCTGGGCGGCCTACCCGGTGATGAAGCTGCTGCACGAGACCGCCCACGCACTGGCGCTCCACCGCTTCGGGGGCGAGGTGCGGGCCTTCGGGCTGACGGTGATGCTGTTCACCCCGGTGCCGCATGTGGATGCCCGCGCCGCCAGTGCGCTGGTTGGCCGCGGTCAGCGGCTGCTGGTGAGTCTGGCGGGGATCATGGCCGAGCTGGCCATGGCCGCGGGGGCGCTGGTGGTCTGGCAGCACACCCAGAACGGCTGGCTGCACGACCTCGCTTTTGTCGTGATGTGCATCGGCGCCGTGTCAAGCCTGCTGGTCAACGGCAACCCGCTGCTGCGCATGGACGGCTACCACGCGCTGTGCGATGCACTCGACCTGCCGAATCTGGCGGCGCGCTCGCGGCGCTGGTGGCTGCGCGTGGGCAGCCGGCTGGTCAACGGTCCGGGCCGGGCGGCGGCGCCCCCCGCCTGCGCGCCGGGCGAACGCGGCTGGCTGATCGCCTATGCACCGCTGTCGTGGAGCTACCGCGCCGTGCTCAGTCTGGTGATCGTGCGCTGGCTGGGCGGCGTACACGCGGGGTTGGGGCTGGCCGCAGCCGCCGTGCTGGGCGGGTTGGTGCTGGGCCTGCCGCTCGTGGCGCTGTGGCGGCAGTTGAACGCGCCGATGCTGGCCGCGTCGGTGCGCCGGGTCGCGCTGGGGCGGGTGGCGCTGATCGCTTCAGCGCTGCTGGGGCTGTTCTTCTTCTGGCCGCTGCCACACGCGACCACGGCGCAAGGCGTGGTCTGGTTGCCCGAATCGGCCTGGATACGGCCACAGACCGAGGGCTTCGTGACCGCCGCACCCGCGCCGGCCGACCGCCGCATGGCCGCAGGCGACGTGGTGCTGCAACTCCGCAATGACCGCCTGACCACCCGCCGTGACACGCTGAGCGAGCAGCTCGCCGGACTGGACGCCCGGCGCTTCGAGGCGCTCGCCCGCGATCCGGGTCAGGCCGCGGCGCTGCAGCAGCAGGCCGCCGCCCTGCGCGCCCAGCGCCAGCAGATCGACACGGAGATCGCCGGACTGGCCGTGCGCGCGCCGCTGACCGGCGCGCTGGTGCTGGACGAGGCCACGCGGCTCGGCGGGCGCTGGTTGCGCCGCGGCGACACGCTCGGCCATGTCCGCCCGGACGACAACCGCACGGTGCGGGTCGTGCTGCCGCACGAGGACGCGCTGCTGGTGCAGGACGCGCTGCAAGGCATCACGCTGCGGCGCAGCGACCGCCCGGCCGAGCCGCTGACCGCCCGGCTGCGCACGACCACCCTGCCCGCCGCCACCCGGCGCCTGCCGACGCGCAGCCTGGGCGACACGGGCGGTGGCGCAGTCATCACCGATCCAGCCGACACGCAGGGACTCACGAGCCGCGACCCGGTGTCCGTGCTCGAACTGGCGAGCGAGCAGCCGCTGGGCGAGCGGGTCGGCAGCCGCCTGTGGGTGCGCTTCGAATTCGCGCCACGTTCCGCCGCATGGCAGGTCGGGCGCTGGCTGCGGCAGACCTTCCTCGGCCAGTTCCGGGCGCGCGACTGATGGGCGCGGACACGCCTCCCCCGCTGAAGGCACGGCTGGACGCCACCTGCCGCGACACGCTCGGTCTGCTGCCGCGTCCCAACCAGTGGCAGGCGGCGCTGGCGCTGGTCGATGGCCGCCTCGCCGAACTCGCCACCGGCGAAGGCAAGACGCTGGCGCTCGCGCTGGCCGCCGCGCTGCTGGCCTTGCGCGGACGCACTGTCCACCTGCTCACCGCCAACGACTACCTCGCCGCGCGGGACGCGCGGCAATTGCACCCCTGGTACGCCCAGCTCGGCCTGCGCGTGGCCGCGGTCGGCGCCGACAGCACCGCCGCCGAACGCGCCGCCGCCTACCGCGCCGACGTGGTGTACGTCAGCGCGCGGGAACTGGTCTTCGACAGCCTGCGCGACCAGGTCGCCGGCCGTTCGGCGTGGTCGACCTCGGCGCGGGACGCCCGCCTGAGCGAACACGCCCGCGCGCTGACCCAGACACCGCCGGACGACGACACGGCGACCGTGCCCGCGTTCGACGTGGCGCTGATCGACGAGGCCGACAGCATCCTGCTGGACGAGGCCGTGATGCCACTGGTACTGGCCCGCCCCGGCGAGGCCGGCGAGCGCCTGTCGCAGCTCGGCACGGCGCTCGATCTGGCGGCGCAACTGCAGCCCGGCCGTGACTTCGAGCTGCTGCCTGTCGCCCGCGACGCGGTGCTGACGCCCGCCGGCGCGCTGCGGCTGGACACCCTCTGCGCCCATCGGTCACGGCTCTGGCGCCACCGCCTGCACCGGGAGGAACTGGTGCGGCTGGCGCTGGTGTCGGCGCATCTGCTGCAACCGCAGCGCGACTACCTGGTCCGGCAATCCCAGGTCCGGCTGATCGATCCGGTGACCGGCCGCATCGCGGCGGGGCGGGTGTGGTCGAACGGGCTGCACGAGCTGGTCTGCCTCAAGGAAGGCTGCCCGCCGCCGCCGCCGACCGAAACCGCCGCCCGCACCACCTACGGCCACTTCCTGCGCCGCTACCGCCTGATCGGCGGCACCAGCGCCACCCTGCACGACCAGCGCCGCGAGTTGCACCGCCTCTACGGGCTGCAGGTCACCCGCGTGCCGCCCCATGCCCCGCCGCAGCGTGCGCGCGGCCCGAATCGCTGGTTCACCAACGAGGCCACGCGCGACCACGCCGTGGTCGCGCGGGCACTCGCGCTGGCCGGTGCCGGGCGCCCGGTGCTGATCGGCACCGATGGCGTGCCGCAGTCGCTGCGGCTGGTTGCAGCGTTTGAAGCCACGTTTGCGGCAGGGGCGACACCTCGGCCGCTCCAGTGCCTCGATGCCCGCCAGGATGCCTGTGAAGCCGCGCGCATCGCCGAGGCCGGTCAGCCCGGCTGCATCACGGTGTCCACCCGCATGGCCGGCCGCGGCGTGGACATCCGCCTGCATCCGAACGCAGCGCGGGCCGGTGGGCTGCATGTGCTGAACTGCCAGGACAACCCGGCGCGCCGCCTCGACGAGCAGCTCTTCGGCCGCAGCGCCCGCCAGGGCGACCCCGGCAGCGTCGAACACTGGCGGATCGGCCCGATGCGCATGCTCTACGCCGTCGGCGCACTCGGCGCCTGGCGCGACCTGGTCTGGCGCCTGCGCCAGCGGGCCCGCGAAGCCCGTGCTGCGGACGAGCGCCGCCGGCTCCGCCTCGGCGACGACCTGGTGCGCCAGCGCCTCGACCGGCTCGCCACGGGCAACTGAGCCCCGGCCCCTCCAACGCCCCATGACACGCTGCCCCATGCAACGACTCCGACTTGCCCCTCCCGCTGCCGCCGGTTGGCACGCACGGCCGCTCCTGGCACTGCTGCTCTGGCTGGTGCTCCCCGCCCAGGTGTCCGCGCTCACCCTGGGCTGCCTCATCACGCCCGCCCGCGTCGCCGAAATCGGCACGCCGCAGGCCGGCGTGGTCGATCAGATGCTGGTGGACCGCGGCGACTCCGTGCGCCAGGGGCAGCCGCTGGCACTGCTGCAGGCCGCGGGCGAGCGCGCCTCCGTGCGCACCGCCGACGCCCGCGCCAAGGCACAGGCCGCCGTCAGCGCCGCGCAGGCCACGCTGGCCCTGGCACGGCAGAAGGCGCAGCGCGCCGAATCGCTGCACACGGAGCAGTTCATCTCCGACATCGCGCTCGACCAGGCCCGCACCGAACTGAGCGTGGCCGGGCAGGCGCTGAAGCAGGCCGAGGACCAGCGCGCGGTCTACCAGGCCGAATCCGCGCAGGCGCTGGCCCAGCTGAACCAGCGCGCGCTGCGCAGCCCCTTCGACGGCGTGGTCATCGACCGGATGGCACAGCCCGGCGAGCGGGTGGAGCTGCAGCCGCTGCTGCGTATCGCCGACGTGGCGCGGCTGCGGGTGGAGGTGGTCGTGCCGGCCAGCCAGTTCGGCCAGGTCCGCACCGGCGCCCGCCACGCCGTGAAGGCCGAAGTGCCCGGCGTGCCGGCGCGCGAGGCCACGGTCACGCAGGTGGATCAGGTGATCGACGCCGCCAGCAACACCTTCCGTGTCCGGCTGGCGCTGGACAACGCCGACCGCGCCGTGCCGGCCGGTGCGCGCTGCCAGATCGATCTGGGGCTGAAGTCGCCATGACCCGCCCGCCCCGCCGCCGCTGGCAGTGCGAGGAGCTGGAGCCGCGCATCCTCTACGCCGCCGACACCGCCGCCCTCGCCAGTCTCGGCGACATCGGCAGCACCTTCGTCGTCAGCACCACCGCCGACAGCGGCGCCGGCTCGCTGCGCGACGCGATCACGCAGGCCAATCTGCACCCCGGCGCCGACACGATCCGCTTCGACATCAGCGCTCCGCTGGTCAACGGCGCGCACACCATCACCCCACGCTCGGCGCTGCCCGTCATCACCGACACCGTCTGGCTCGACGCCAGCCGCGAGCCGGACGCGCTGGCGCTGGGCCGGCCCGTGGTGGAGCTGGTCGGCGCCGATGCGGGCGGCAGCGCCTCGGCGCTGGTGCTGGCCGATGGCAGCGACGACAGTCTCGTGCGCGGCCTGGTGATCCACCAGTTCGGCGGCATCGGCATCCAGATCCGTGCGGGCGCGGACGGCGTGACGCTGGCCGGCCTGCGCATCGGCACCGACGTCACCGGGCTGCTCGCGCCGGGCAACGGCGGCAACGCGATCGAGATCAACGCCGCGCAGGCGCTGGTCGGTGGTCCGACACAGGCCGACCGCAACCTGCTCTCCGGCAACAACGCCGGCGTGTCGGTCAGCGGCGCAGCGGCCACCGGCGCTCGCATCGAAGGCAACTACATCGGCACCGACGCGCGCGGGGAATCCGCGCTGGGCAACCGCACGGTGGGCGTCTACCTCGACGCGCCCGCGGCCACGGTCGTCGGCAATCTGGTCAGCGGCAACGGCTACGAGGGTGTCTACCTGCTGGCAGGCGCCAGCGGGGCCAGCGTGCAGGGCAACCTGATCGGCACCGACCTGAGCGGCACCCGCGCCGTGGGCAACGGCGCGTACGGCGTGTACGTGGAGAACACCCGCGCCGTGCTGATCGGCGGCACCACACCCGGCGCAGGCAACCTGATCGCCTGGCAGAAATCCGGCGCCGGCATCTCCATCGTCGGCACGGCCAGCGGTGTGTCGGTGCTCGGCAATGCGCTCCACGACAACGCGGGGCTGGGCATCGACCTCGGCGCCGAGGGCGTGAACGGCAACCGCGAGGCCGACACCGACGGCGGCCCCAACAACCTGCTGAACTACCCCGTGCTCGGCAGCGCGACCACCGTGGCCGGCGCCACCCGCCTCGTCGGCGAACTGCGCACCACCGCAGGCACGGCGCTGCGCATCGAGTTTTTCGTGAGCGCACAGGCCGATCCGCTCGGCTACGGCGAGGGCCGGACCTTCCTCGGCAGCACGCAGGTGACCACCGACGCCAGCGGACTGGCGCGCATCGACACCACGCTGGCGGGTGTGCGGCTGCAGGCCGGACACGTGGTCACGGCGACCGCCACCGTGCAGCTTTCTGGCGCCGACACGCCCAGACCCTGGGGCGACAGCTCCGAGTTCGGCAACGCGGTGGCGGTGCAGGCCATGCCCAGCGCGCCGGTGGTCGACGCGGCCCAGACGCTGCACATCGCCGAGAACAGCGCCGCCGGTACCGTGGTCGGCACCCTGCGTGCCAGCGATCCCGACCCCGGCAGCACCTTGTCCGGCTGGACACTCAGCGGCAGCAGCGCGCTGGCGGTCGATGCCACGACTGGCACCATCCGCGTGGTCGATCCCGCGGCGCTCGACCACGAACGACAGGCAGTGGTCACCCTCACGGCCACCGTCGGCGACGGCGGCCTGACCAGCGCGCCGCAGACCCTCACCGTCTTCATCGACGATGTCAACGAGCCGCCCGCGCTCACCCTGTCGCCCTGGAAGATCCAGACCGGCGCGCCGCTGACACTCGGCCCCGAGGTGCTGGGCGCGCAGGATCCTGACGGCACCACCACCGCGCTGCAAGTCGAGGTCGGCCCCGTCACCGGCGGGCGCTTCGAGGCGGTGGACGCGCCCGGCGTGGCGATCGACCATTTCAGCGTGGCGGCACTCCAGTCGGGCCAGATCCGCTTCGTGGCGACCGCGCTGAGCCAGGCGCCCACCGTCACCCTGCGCGTGAGCGACGGCAGCGCCAGCAGCGCGTGGACCACGGTCGGCGTGGAATGGACACCCGCAGCGCCTGCGCCCGCCGCTTCTCCGCAGCCGGAGCTGGAACCGCCCCCGCTGCTCACCATCCCCGCGCCGATCCCGGGCGACCCACGCGCCGCCGAGCGCCTGGCGACGGCCATGCCTACGCTGTCCGGCGACCGCCTGACCCTGTCGCGCGAGGTGCGCGCCGTCGCGGCGGAGGAGTGGCTGGCGCAGGTTCGGGCGGCCAGCTCGGCCGACATCGCCGCACTGAGCGCACAGGCCCGCCCGGGCGCGGCCGGAGCAGCCAGCACGCCGCACGCCAGCGACGCCACCCCGCCGCCCGACCCGCTGTCGCTGGTGATGCCCGACACCGCGCTGGCCGCGCTGCAAGCGGGCTACGACCTGCCCGCAGCGCTCGGGCGTGGCACCGGGTTGCCGACCATCGTCAGCGACGGTCTTGGCCTGCTGCGCGCCGATCTGGCCGACGAGGCTGGCCGGCTGCAGTCGGCAATCGACCCGATCGAGGCCTCCGGGCTCGCGTTGACGGTCGGCCTGGTGTGGTGGACGGTGCGGCTGGGCGGGGTGGCAGGATCGCTGCTGGTGTCGGTGCCGACATGGCAGTTCTTCGATCCGCTGCCCGTGCTGACGCGGCCGCCACCTGTGCGTGCCCCTCGGCGTGACACCGACCCGGCCGGGCCGGATCCGCAGAACGAAGAAGCCTCCGCGGCCGAAGTGCTCGGACGCGACTCGACACCCGCCACCGGCGAGGCGTCCGAAGCCGACGACAGCATCGACACCCCCGCCGCCGCGGGCAAGGGAGCCCGCCGATGAGCCGCCGCGCCCTGCCCGGCTGGTGGCCACGTGCGGGGGTCGAGCTGCGCCTGACGCTGGGGCTGGTGGCGATCTTTCTGGCGGTCATCTTCCTGCTCGATGTGCTGTTCGGCCTGATCCCGGACCGCGCACGCACCGAACTCATCGCCCGACAGACCACCAGCACGGCGCTGGCGCTGCTGGTGACGCAAGGCATCGAGCAGGGAGGCGGTCGCCTGCCGCACGGTGCCGTCCGGCAATTGGTCGCGCAGGATCCGGAGCTGCTGTCGGTCGCGCTGCAGCAGCAGGGCCGTGCCCGCCTCACGCTGGTCGGTGACCACGCCGCGCACTGGCTACTGCCACCCGGCGAACGCTCGACGCTGACCCAGGTGCGCGTGGCCATCCACGACGCCCGGCAGCAGCCCTGGGGCACGCTGGAAATCGCCTTCCGGCCGATCTATCCGACCACGCTGGCGGGTGTGCTGGCCGCCCCGACGGTGCGGGCCTTGCTGGCCATCGCGGTGTTGAGCGGGCTGGCGATCTGGCTCTACCTGCGCCGGGTGCTGCAACACCTCGACCCGGGCCAGGTGATCCCGGAGCGGGTGCGCGACGCCTTCGACGTGCTCGACGAGGGCATCGTGATCCTCGATCCGCAGGCCCGCGTCATGATGGCCAACGAGGCGTTTCGGCGCCTCGCGCCGCTGCGCCCGCAGCGGCAAGCCGTGAACATCGGCCAGCCGGTCACACAATTCGACTGGCTGTGCAATGCATTCGCCGCCGACGGCACCGAAGCCCCGTGGACCACCGCCACCCGCACGGCAACGCCGTCCGACGAACGCGAGGTGCGCATCGCGCAGATTCCTGATCCGGCGCATCCGCGCGAGGTGCTCGTCAAATGCACACCCGTGCTTGATCCGGGCGGACAGGTGCGCGGCAGCATGCTGCGGCTGCGTGACGTCAGCGCCCTGCACCAGCTCAACCGCGCGCTGCAGACCTCGCAGCAGGCACTGCGCGAACGCAACGAGGAACTCAGCCGGCTGGCCACCCGCGACCCGATGACCGGCTGCCTGAACCGGCGCGCCTTCTTCGAGCAGGCAACCCGGCTGTTCGAGCTGGCCCGCCAGCGCGGCGAGGGTCTCGTCTGCGTGATGGCCGACATCGACCACTTCAAGCAGTTCAACGACCGCCACGGCCACGCCACCGGCGACCAGGTGATCAAGGCGGTGGCGGAGATCCTGGGCAGCGGCGTGCGGGGCACGGATCTGGTGTGTCGCTATGGCGGCGAGGAGTTCTGCCTGCTGCTGCCGCAGCGTGAAGCGGCCGATGTGCAGTCGCTGGCCGAGCGGCTGCGCCGCGACATCGAGGACACGGCCGGCAGCCAGGTCGAGTCGGTGGCGGGCCTGCGGGTCACGTCCAGCTTCGGCATGGCGCTGTTCGAGCCGGGCCTGGTCGGTCTGGCCGAGCTGGTCGACCGGGCCGACCAGGCGCTCTAC
This sequence comes from Sphaerotilus sp., assembly GCF_031429695.1. Lineage (GTDB taxonomy): Bacteria > Pseudomonadota > Gammaproteobacteria > Burkholderiales > Burkholderiaceae_C > Sphaerotilus. The sequence goes on along the minus strand of NZ_JANPAB010000031.1, from coordinate 18,775 downwards.
GACGCCAAGCGCACCGGGCGCAACCGCGTCAGCCGCTGGCCGGTATCAGAAGCGAAAACTGCCTGAGGCGGCCGGCAGCACCGGTGCCGGCACGATCGGACGCTGCGGGGCGGCGTCGGTGTCATGCGGCGTGGCCTCTGTCTCGGGCGGGACAAGGGGCTGCGCGGGGGTGGCACGCCAGTGCGGCGGCAGCTGCGACGTGCGCGGATAACCGGCAGCGTCAAGCGTGGCCTGCCAGTCGCCCGCCTCGAAACCCTGCAGCCGCTGAGCGCCCAGGCGCAGGATGGGCAGCTCGATACGGCCCTCGCGGCGCTGCAGTTCAGCGACATCCTCGGCCCGGTCGATGGTCCATTCACGCAAGGGGATGCCGCGTTGCTGCAGCAGCGCCCGCGCACTGTCGCAGGGGCTGCAGTGGGGCGCCGTGTAGAGCGTGGCCGGGTAGCGCCCGGCGGCCTGGCGCAGCGCGTAGGGCAGCTCGGCAATCGGAGTCGGACGGTTCACGGCGCCGAGGGGACGGGCCACCGCGCCCGCTGCCGGACGGTCGGTGTAGGTGACATGGCCGTCCGGGCCGATCACCTTGTACTGCGCCGATGCGGCACCGACCAATCCCGCCACCAGCAAGCCGGCCAGCCCGCTGCGTCTCGTCGCCTGGGATGTCATCGCTGCGCTCCTCATGGTCTGCATGTCGGCGATGGTAGTACGCAGCCGGTTCAGGGCGTCAACGAGAGCCGGCCCTGCTCCCACTGGAGCCGGAAGCCCTGCAGGAAGCTGTTGCCGTACAGCACGAAGGGCATGTCGCTGTCGATGACCACCGCCTCGACATCGCGCGCCTGCAGCGGCCCGAGGCTGACCTGCGCCAGCCGCACGCGCCGGCCCGCACTGCGCCCGGAGGCGGTCTGCACCTGGGCGGCCGTGCCGGCCTGCCAGTCCACGCCCAGACGGCGTGCGGCCTGTGTGGACAACACCACCACCGAGGCCCCGGTATCGACGACGCCCTGCACCGTCTGGCCGTTGATTTCGCCACCGGAGTGGAAGAGCTGGTCGCTGCCCGCCTGCAGCACCAGCGTGCGTCCGGCGCCGCTGCGCCCGCCCGACAGGCCAACCGTCACCGGCGCAGCGCCGACGACCAGTTCCTGCCGTGCGCCGCCCGCGTCGATCACCACCGACTGCCCGGCACCACCGCGCTGCACACGCAGTCCGTCCACCGTCTCGCCCACCGTCATCACGCGGGTGCGGCCATCGATCACCAGCACCACCTTGTCGCCCATGGTGCCGGCCAGTGCCACAGCGGGAGCGCCAGTCGCCCTCACCAGACCCGTGGCCCCGAGCAGCAGCACCGCGGCCACGGCGCTGCCCCGCAGACAGCGCCGCGGATCTGGACCGAATGACCTGGAGACCCACATGCAAACACTCCGTTACAAACTGCTTCGCAGACTACGGCCCACACCACCCGTGCAGGACCGGAATAAGCGCGCCATTCGACAGGCTCATCGCGCCGGCATGGCATGCTGACGGCATGACGCTGCCCGCCTACGCCGACGATCTCGGCCACCAGATCTACGCCATCGACACCGGTTTCGAACGCGCCCGCTTCGACGCCGCCTACCTGGTCATCGACAACGACCGGGCGGCCTTTATCGACACGGGCCACAACGCCGCGGTGCCGCGGCTACTGGGCACGCTTTCGGCGCTGGGTCTGCCACCCGATGCAGTGGACTGGGTGATCCCGACCCATGTCCACCTCGACCACGCGGGTGGCGCCGGCCTGCTGATGCAGCACTTGCCGCAGGCCCGCGCGCTGATCCACCCGCATGGCGCCCGGCACCTCGTCAACCCGCTGGCGCTGGTCGAGGGCGCACGCGCCGTCTACGGCGCCGAGGTGGTTCGCCAGACCTACGGCACCATCGAGCCGATTCCGCAGGAGCGGGTGGTGCAGAGCCACGACAGGATGGAGATCCTCGTCGGCCAGCGACCGCTGCGCCTGATCGACACCCCCGGCCATGCCCGCCACCACCACTGCGTGTGGGACGCCCGCAGCCGCGGCTGGTTCACCGGCGACACCTTCGGCATCAGCTACCGCGAGTTCGACACCGCGGCGGGGCCGTGGATGTTTCCGAGCACCACGCCGGTGCAGTTCGACCCCGAGGCACTGCGCCAGTCGATCGACCGGCTGATGGCGGCCGATCCGCAGCGGCTGTATCCGACCCACTTCAGCCGGGTGGACGACGTGCCGCGTGTCGCGGCCCAGTTCCGCGCCTTGCTCGACGTCTGGGTGCCGGGTGCGCTCGCCGTGTACGGCGAAGTCCCTGCGGATCAAGCGGAGCGCCTGCGGCGCCTGGAGGCGCTGATCACCTCCACCCTGCTCGCCTCGGCCCGCCAAGCCGGCGTCACGCTACCGGAGGACACCATCCGCACCCTGCTGCAGATGGACGTGACGCTGAACGCGCAGGGCATCGCGGTGTGGCTATCCAAACAAGCGATGCGGAAAAACTGAAACAAGCGGTGAATGTGACCCCATGTTTCCGGCATGTGTCCATCGGTTGTGCATTGCGACCTTGAAGCTCGGGATAGTACCAATCAGGATCGCAGCCATGCGTACCCTCTACACCCCCTCCTTGCGCCGAAGTCTCAGCGTGCTTGTGCTGGCCGGCATCCCCTTGACCTCTGCCTGGGCCGGCTATGACGAAGGTGTGTCGGCGTACCAGCGTGGCCGACATGACGTGGCGCTCAAGGAATTTGGCGATGCCGCCGCCCGCGGCGATGCCCGCGCCCAGCGCAGTCTGGGCCTGATGCACGAACGCGGCGAAGGCGTTCCCCGTGACCCAGCCGTGGCCGCCGACTGGTACCGCAAGGCCATTGCACAAGGTCTGACCAGCGCGCAGTACAACCTCGCGTTCGTCACCCAGGCGCCCCCGGCTGGTGCATCAGCGACCACCCAGCTCGCGACCTCGCGCCCCTGACCCCCGTCAGAGCTTCACCGGCCCGCCGGTGACCACCACAGCGGAAGCCGCCTCGCGCGCCTGCTGCTGGCGGGTGCGGTCCACATACCCGTCCGCCCGGGCCAGTTGATCGCGGACCATCGCGTTGTTCTGGCCCATCACCTCGATGGCCTTGGTGCGGAAGCTGTCCATCGTGTCCATGGCCTGGAAGGTCTGGTCGAACATCTCCTGCATCTTCTCGATGCCCAGCATCGGGTTCTGCGCGAACTGGGTGGTCTGGTCGACGTGCTGGTTGAGCTGGCGGCCGGTTTCGCTGATCAGGTTGCCGATCGTGGCGTTCACCCCCTGCAGCATCTCCATCACCCGGATCTGGTTGCCCGTCGCGCGCGCCACGGTCTGCGCCACCGCCAGCGCGCTCATGCCGGTGGTGGCCACGCGGGTACAGCCGTTGATCATCTCGCGGCCTGTCTTCTTGAGCACGTCGAGCGCGAGGTAGCCATTGACGCACACCGCCTGCTGGGTCTGGATGTCCTGCAGGTTCTGGCGGGCGTAGAACAGCACCTCCTGCCGCAGCGCCTGCGCCCGCTGCGGGTCGGTCGGCTCCAGCGTGCGCACGCGCTCGTCGAGTTGGGCGTCCAACTGCGTCGCAAAGCGTGACGCGGCGGCCAGCTTGGTCATCGCCTCCCACAGCTTGCCGCGGGTGGACTCGATGGCGATCACATCCTTCTGCATGTCGTCGCGGGCGGCGTAGAGCTGGCCCATCGCGGTCTTGAGCTGCTCGGCCGCACTCTGGTACTTGCGGAAATACGCTTCGAGCTTGTTGCCGAAGGGGATCAGGCCCAGCAGCTTGCGCGGCTGCATCAGGTCGCCGTCGTTGCCGGGATTGAGGTCATCGAGCTGGGCGCGGATGTCCTGCAGCGCCTTGAACGCCGGGCTGCTTTCGACGCCGACGAAGTTGGTCTGCATGAACCGGCCTTGCATCAGGCTGGAGGCGTTCGAGATCTCTTCCTTGCCGAGCGCAAAGGCACTGTCGAGCCGCGCCTTGAAGGTGTCGGAGTGGATGTCCTCGGTCGCCAGCGCGTCGATGAAGCGCAGCACCTGGTCATCGACCTGCTTGCGCAGCTCGGGTTGCAGCGGCACGGCCTCGCGGGCGGCTTCAACCGGCACCGGGGCGAGCACCTCGGGCGGGGTCAGCGTGAAGGCCGGGGCCACGGTGGTCGTGGTGGGAACGGGTTGGCTCATGTCGAAGCGTCCTTGCGAGAGGTCGATGGAAGATTGAGCGCAGGGGCGTCCAGCCCCTGAGGGGCGAACTTCTGGTTCAGGAAGCGGGAGTGTTCGAGGAAGGCCTGCGCGTCCTGTCCGGCCAGGTCGCTGCGCAGCTGACGGACCTTGCCTTCCAGCTCGGCCAGCGTGCCCTGGAAAGTCTCGACCGCCGTCTTGCCGTTGTCCAGCTGCTGCGTGGCGGCGAACTCGGCCGGGATCGACAGGTAGGTGTTGAGCATCTCGGGCAGGTAGCGGATGGCGATGTGGCGGGCGTGGAAACTGTCCTGCAGCGACAGCGTGCCCTTGGAGCCTTCCCACTGCGTCAGCAGCGTGTCCAGCGACTGGCACAGCGCCAGCACCCGCGTCTTCAGCGCGGCCGGGATGCGCTGGCCGGGGTTCTGCTCGACCAGCCGACGCACGCCCGTCAGCGCACGCTCCATCGCCTCGCGGGTGTCGCCCTCGTCGCTGAACTCCAGCGCGTCCCACGCCGGCTCCCGGTTCGACGGGAATCCGAACCACAGCCCGCCGACCACGAACCCGGCGCCGTAGCCCAGCACCGCCATGCCCAGCCCGAGCGAACCCAGCAGCCCGGCGCCCTTCAGCCCGAGCACGACACTCGCCAGCCCGAGGCCGCACCAGTTCGCCGGCGAGGCCAGCCACCGCATCAGCCCCTTCATTGGTAAGCCCGGATGTCCTTGAACACGCTGTACAACGGCGTCTTGCGCGCATCGAACACGCGCCCGCCGGTGAGCTTGGCCAGCTCTTTCAACGCCGCCTCGTTGGCCTCGCCGAACAGCACCCAGAACACCGGGATGCCGCGCACGTCCTCCGGCAAGGCCGCGTAGTCGCGCTTGAAGTCCTCCAGAGTCCGGCCCTTGTTGTTCTCGCCGTCGGTGAGTGCGACGACCGAATACTGGAACTTCGGGTTCTTCTGCCGCTCGGCCAGCATGTGCGTCAGCGCCTCGTACACGGCGTCGTACACGGCGGTGCCGCCCTTCATCTGCAACTGGTCGGCCGCGTTGCGCACGTCGGCGAGCACCTGGCGCTTGGCGTCGCTGTCGGCCTGCTCCGCCACACCCTGGGCTGCGGCGGCTCCGGCCGGTACCTCGAAGCCCTGCAGCCCGTAGGGTGCTTCGGCAAACGGTTGCAGCCAGATCCGCTCCCGGTTGGTCAGCTTGGCGATGCGGCCGGTCAGCGAGCTGTCGGCACCAGCGATGTAGTCGATCGCCTGGAGGAGCTGGCGGCGGCGCTCGCCCTGCATGCTGCCGCTGGTGTCGAGCACGAAGGTGCTGGCGATCGGCGTGCGGAATTCGTTCAGGTAGGCGGCGATCAGGCCGTCCGCCAGCGCCCGGTCTGGCGAGAACGGCAGCTCCACCTGCAAGCCCTGCTTCGGGAGCAGATCCTCCACCCGCGCCGCCACGTCCTGCCGGATCGGCCGGCGCAGCGTCTGGCGCGCGAGCCAGGTCTGGGCTTCGTCGCCCTTGAGGTACTCGACCACCTTCAGGTAGTCGGCGCGCTTGCCCTCGTCGAGCAGCATGAACGGATAGTCCGCCGTGCTCACGCCTTCGTGGGGGTAGATCAGCCGGAGCTTCTCGCGCAGCTTGCCGCTGGCGTTCAGGCTCAGCAGCCAGCTTTCGTAGTTGATGAAGGCGTTGACCCGCGTGCCCTGCTGCAGGAGGAACTGCTCGGACAAGTAGGTCGAGTTGTCGCCCGGCAGCTTGTAGCCCTTGAGGAAATCGGCGATCGCGCCGCGGTCCACGTCCGCCGCGGACAGCGCCTCGGCCTTGCCGCTGGCAGCGGCCACCACGCCCATCAGCGCCATGAAGCCCTGGTTCGAGGTGGCCAGGTTCGACAATGCGTACTGCAGCTTACCGGCCTTGGCTGCCATCGCGATGTCTTTCCAGGTGAGTTTCAGGTCCGGCTTGTCCCAGCCGTATCGCTTCGCGTCCGATTCGCTCACGCCCACCGCGATCGGCGACAGCATGATCTTCTCCTGCAGCTTCACGCGGGACTGGCCCTGCGGGTTCGACAGCAGGTAGCGTGCGTTCGCGAACCACGCCGCGTCCGCCTTCGCCTCGCCGTTCAGCACCGCCTCCGTGCTCTCCATCGTGCCGCCGAAGCGGAACCGCAGCTTCACGCCGGTGGCCTTGTCCACCATCTGCTCCAGCGGCTGGATGTCGCGCAGGTCGCTGGTGGCGAGCACGGTGAATTCGGATGCGGCCACAACCTGCGCGGCAGGCGCCGGGGCGGCGACAGGCGCGGGAGCCTCCGGCTTCTTGCCGCAGGCAGCGGCCAGCAGCACCAGCACGGTGGCGGCCAAGCGCCTCAGGATCATTGGGGTGTTCATTGCGTCATCTCCCTGGCGACGGTGTCGATCATCTCGGCCATGACCTCGGCGGACGGCGGATCGACCAGTTGCGTGACCCGCGGCTCCACCGCCAGCCCGGTCGGTTTCACCGCCGCGACGAAGCGCTCGGTGTCGGCGATGCGGAAGCCGTATTCGACCGCGATGCCCTGCAATTCTGGATCGCTGGCCAGCAGTTCGCCCAGCGCCTTCGCCCGCTCGTTGAGCGAGACGAAGACTTCCTTGTTGACGATGGTCGGCTGCGGGTACATCAGGACCATGTCGGCACCGATGCCCTTGTCCTTCTTCTGCAGGGCGTGGCGCACCATCTGGTACTCGTAGAGGAAGGCCATCGGCGTCTTGCCCAGGCCGATGGACACGTAGTCGTCGAAGTTGCCGTCCACGTAGTTTTCCTGGTAGCCCTGGCGCTTGAACAGCTCGGTGAGCTGCAGCGCGAGCTTCTGGCCGGTGGCGCGGTCGGTGACGACCTCGCCGTTCAGTGCCGCGCTGGTCAGCGCCAGATACAGCGCACCGGAGTTGCTGCGCCGCAGGTCGGTGGTCGAGACCAGCACGCTGCGCGAAACGTCGTAACCGGCGCTGTCCTTCAGCTCCTTCCACTTCTTGCGCGCCAGCATCAGCCGGGTGAGCCGCTCGGTGTCGATGCTGTAGACCTTGGGTGACACCGCCTTGGCCAGCCCGTTGGCCACCAGGATCTTCGCGATCGGCTCCCACGAGGCGATGACCAGCGGCGAGTGGAACGGCGCCACCTGAACGGCAGGCAGATTCGCCTTGCGCGCCGCCTCGACGATCTGGTTGGCGGCGACCACGCCCGAGGAGAACAGGAAATCCGGCGCCGATCCGGCCACGACCTTGCCCGCCATCTCGCGGCTGCCCACGCGCACCACCTCGACCGGCAGCCGCCGGGCCGCGAGCACCTTCAGCACGCGGGGATCCTTGAAGTAACCCTCGACATCCAGCGAAATCACACCGCGCAGCACGACCGCCGCAGCCGCCTCCTGCTGCTCGATCTGCACGGCCTTGTCCTGCTGCTGCCCGCGCAGGGCAAAAAACAAGGCGCCGCCGAATGCCGCGGTGACCAGCACGGTGATCGCGGCACGCCTGCCGGAAGAAAGGGCCATCAAGGTGCTCCAGGGTAAGTCGACTGCCAAGGGCGGGAGTCTGCTGCGACAAGATAGCGCCGATCGGTGGAATTCTCTACCGAGGGTGTCCTATAGGCGTTGGCGTTGGAGCCGCAGTTGCGGCAGCGGCACCACCGCGATCCCCGCCTCGGCCAGCCCGGCGCGGATCGCCCGCGCCGTCGCCACCGCATCGGCGCCGTCGCCATGCACACAGACGCTGTCGATCGCCGTCGGCAGGTGCCGGCCGTTGACACTCACCAGCGCCTGCGCGTCCAGCATGCGCCGCACATGCTGCCAGCAGGCGTCGGCACCGTGGACCACCGCACCAGGCTGCTGGCGCGGCACGAGCTGCCCGTCGTCCTGGTAGGCCCTGTCCGCGAACACCTCCAGCGCCACCCGCAGACCGGTGCGCTCGCCCGCCTTGGCCAGCTCGGAATGAGCAGGGGCCAGCAGGATCAGCGCCCGGTCCACCGCCCGCACGGCACGCGCCACGCCCTCGGCCAGCACCGCGTCCGCACAGGCCATGTTGCTCAGCGCCCCGTGCGGCTTCACATGCGTGACCCGGCCGCCCTCGGCCGCAGCCAGCCCTTGCAGCGCACCGATCTGGTAGACCAGCACCGCCTCCAGCTCCTGCGGCGACAGGTCCATGCGGCGCCGGCCAAAGCCCTGCAGGTCGGGAAACGACGGGTGCGCACCCAGACTGACCCCGCGCGCCAGCGCCGCACGCACCGTCTGGCGCATCACCAGTGGGTCGCCCGCATGGAAACCGCAGGCAATGTTGGCGCTCGCCACCACGTCGAGCATGGCGGTGTCGTCACCCATCGACCAGGCGCCGAAGCTTTCTCCCAGGTCGGCATTGAGATTGATGGCATCGCGTGGTTCCACGGGGGTTCTCGCAAGTTCAAGGTTCGGCACGCACCAGGCCGCTCACCAGATTCTCGGTGTAGAGCGCCGCTTCATCCAGCCAGCCCTGCGGTGTACACGGCACCAGCGCGGCGGCCCACGCGGTCCAGTCGGCGTGGGCCGCCAGCAGCGCGCGCCGGGCGGTCGCGGCGTCCACCGCCGCGAAGCGCAGCGTGCTGCCCGGCGGCGCCAGCGCCAGGCGGGGCAGATCCGCCCGGATGACCGTGGCGATCTTCGGGTAGCCGCCCACCGTCTGCCCGTCGGCCAGCAGCACGATGGGCTGTCCGTTGGCCGGCACCTGGACCGCGCCGGGCACGACGCCGTCCGAGACGATGTCGGCCGCCGCCGCGCTGCGGTGTGCCAGCGGCGGACCGGCCAGGCGCATGCCCATGCGGTCCTGCTCGGCGGTGACGCGCCATTCGGTGGCGAGGAATTGCCCCAGCGCCTGCGCCGTGAAGTGGTCGTCCTGCGGCCCCCAGAGCACGCGGATCGGGCCGTCCGCCAGCACATGCGGCACGCGGGCCATGCGTTCACCGGTCTGGCCGTCCGGGCGCCGGTCACACGGCAGCCGGTCACCGGGCTGCAGCATCCGGCCCTCCAGCCCGCCGAGGCGCGTACGGACATGCGTGGACCGGCTGCCCAGCACCAGCGGCACCTGCACACCACCGCCCAGCGCGAGGTAGGCGCAGCCACCCACCGCCGCGCCGAGCTGCAGCCGGTCGCCCGCGGCAAGCGTGGCGCTGTGCCAGGCGGCCATCGGGCGCCATGGTCCTTCGCTGCGTGACACGGCCGCCGTGACTGGCCCGGCGATGGCCACCTGCACCGGGCCGCGATCGACCCGCAGCACCAGACCCGGACCGCGCCACTCCAGACACGCCACACCCGCCGGATTGCCCACCAGCGCATTGGCCGCCTCTGCCAGCGGTGGCGCCAGGAACCCTGCCTGCGCAAGGCCGCCATGTCGGTGGCCGACACGTCCGGCGTCCTGCACCGTGCAGCCCGGCCCACCCGACACGACCTCGATCAGACCGCCGGACACGCAGGGGCCTCGGGATCGAGAAAGTCCTGCCGCGTCAGCGCACCGCGCGCCCAATCGGCCGTCAGGCGATCGTGTCCGGTGCGGTCGATCGCCACCCAGCGCACCGTGTCGCCGGCCGCGAGCCACGCCGGCGCTTCGCTGTGCTGCACGTCGAACAAGGGCAGCGGCATGCGTCCCAGCAAACGCCAGCCGCCCGGGCTCTCCCACGGATACACGCAGCACATCCTCCCGGCCACCGCCAGCGATCCCGCCGGCACCGCCTTGCGCGGGGTGGCCAGTCGCGGCATGGCGAGCGCGGAGGGCAAGCCGCTCAGGTAGGGAAAGCCGGGCATGAAGCCGATCATGCCGACCTGGAACCGCGTGGTGGTGAGCAACTGCACCACCGCGTGGTCGGGCAACCCGGTGGCGGCGCACACCTCACCGAGGTCCGGGGCCAGCGCCGGGTCGAAACACACCGGCAAGCGCCAGCGGCGCCCGGCTGGCACGGGGGTGTCGTCCGCCTCGCACAGCGCCAGCAGACGGGCACCGAGCACGTCGGCCTCGGTGCGCAGCGGGTCGAACAGCACCGTGAGGGAGCGGAAGGTCGGCACCACGTCCTGCACACCGGCGAAGGCGGCTTGCGTGCCCTGCGCTGCGCGCACCCGCTCGGCCAATTGCAGAACCCGGGCGTGGGTCACCGGGTCGATCTCGCGCCCGAATTCGAGCGTCCAGGCGGCGTCGCCGAGCAGCAGCAGCCGAGGCATCGGCGCATCCAGTCCACGTCCGTGCGGCTTCACCATAGCCCCTATTCAGCCAGAAAAAAGCCCGCCGGGTGACCCCGGCGGGCTTGTCACCTCACTTCGGAGCGGAACCTCAGGCGGTCACGCCCTTGGCCACGTCCGCATACTCCTCGATCTGGTCGAAGTTCAGGTACGTGTAGATCTTGCTGCTGTCCTTGTTGATCACGCCCATGTCGGCGGCGTATTCGGCCACCGTCGGGATGCGGCCCAGCTTGGACGCAATCGCGGCGAGTTCGGCCGAGGCCAGGTACACGAAGGTGTTCTTGCCCAGGCGGTTCGGGAAGTTGCGGGTCGAGGTCGAGACCACGGTCGCGCCTTCACGCACCTGCGCCTGGTTGCCCATGCACAGCGAGCAGCCCGGCATTTCGGTGCGGGCACCGGCCGCGCCGAACACGCCGTAGTGGCCTTCCTTGGTCAGTTCCTGCGCATCCATCTTGGTCGGCGGGGCAATCCACAGCTTCACAGGGATGTCGCGCTTGCCTTCGAGCAGCTTGGAGGCTGCACGGAAGTGCCCGATGTTGGTCATGCAGGAACCGATGAAGACTTCGTCGATCTTGGCACCGGCCACCGCGGACAGCAGCTTGGCGTCGTCCGGGTCGTTCGGGCAGCAGAGCACCGGCTCGGTCAGCTCGTTCAGGTCGATCTCGATCACGGCCGCGTATTCGGCGTCCGCGTCGGCTTCGAGCAGGTTCGGGTTGGCGAGCCAGGCTTCGACCTTCTCGATGCGGCGGGCCAGCGTGCGGGCGTCGGCGTAACCGTCGGCGATCATGTTCTTCATCAGCACGGTGTTGCTGGTGAGGTATTCCTTGATCGGCGCCGGGTTCAGCTTGACCGTGCAGCCCGCGGCCGAGCGTTCAGCAGAAGCGTCGCTCAGCTCGAAGGCTTGTTCGACCTTCAGGTCCGGCAGGCCTTCGATTTCGAGGACGCGGCCCGAGAACACGTTGATCTTGCCGGCCTTGGCGACCGTCAACAGACCGGCCTTGATGGCGTACAGCGGGATCGCATGCACCAGATCGCGCAGCGTGATGCCCGGCTGCATCTGGCCCTTGAAGCGCACCAGCACCGATTCCGGCATGTCCAGCGGCATCACGCCGGTGGCCGCGCCGAAGGCGACCAGACCGGAGCCAGCGGGGAAGCTGATGCCGATCGGGAAGCGGGTGTGCGAGTCGCCACCGGTGCCGACGGTATCGGGCAGCAGCAGGCGGTTCAGCCATGAGTGGATCACGCCGTCGCCCGGACGCAGCGAGACACCGCCACGGCTGGAGATGAACTTGGGCAGCTCGCGGTGCGTCTTGACGTCGACCGGCTTCGGGTAGGCCGCGGTGTGGCAGAACGACTGCATCACCAGATCGGCCGAGAAGCCCAGGCAAGCCAGGTCCTTCAGCTCGTCGCGGGTCATCGGGCCGGTGGTGTCCTGCGAACCCACGGTCGTCATCTTCGGCTCGCAGTAGGTGCCTGGGCGCACGCCCTGGCCTTCCGGCAGACCGACGGCACGGCCGACCATCTTCTGAGCCAGCGTGAAGCCGGCCTTGGTGGCGGTGGGCGTCGAGGGCAGGCGGAACAGCGTCGAGGCGGGCAGACCCAGGAACTCGCGGGCCTTGGCGGTCAGCGAGCGGCCGATGATCAGGTTGATGCGGCCGCCGGCGCGCACTTCGTCGAACAGCACGTCGCTCTTGAGCTTGAACTCGACGACCGTCTCGCCGTTGCGCACGATCTTGCCGTCATAGGGACGCACATCGACCACGTCGCCCATTTCGAGCTTGGTGACATCGACTTCGATGGGCAGCGAGCCGGAGTCTTCCTGCGTGTTGAAGAAGATCGGGGCGATCTTGCCGCCGAGCGTGACGCCGCCGAAGCGCTTGTTCGGCACGAACGGGATGTCCTGGCCCGTGGCCCAGATCACCGAGTTGGTGGCCGACTTGCGCGAAGAACCCGTGCCGACCACGTCGCCGACGTAGGCCACGAGGTTGCCCTTTTTCTTCAGGTCTTCGATGAACTGCATCGGGCCGCGCTTGCCGTCGTCCTCGGGCACGAACGCCGCGCCTTCGCGGGTGTTCTTCAGCATCGCGAGGTAGTGCAGCGGGATGTCGGGGCGGCTCCACGCATCCGGAGCGGGCGACAGGTCATCGGTGTTGGTCTCGCCAGGCACCTTGAACACGGTCACGGTGATCGACCGCGGCACTTCGGGGCGCGTCGTGAACCACTCGGCGTCGGCCCACGACTGCATGACTTCCTGCGCCTTGGCGTTGCCGGCCTTGGCCTTCTCGGCGACGTCGTTGAAGAAGTCGAACATCAGCAGGGTCTTCTTCAACCCTTCGGCCGCGACGCCCGCGACTTCCGCGTCGTCGAGCAGCTCAATCAGCGGATGCACGTTGTAGCCGCCCACCATGGTGCCGAGCAGCTCGGTGGCCTTGGCCTTGGAGACCAGCGCGACGGCGATGTCGCCGTGCGCGACAGCGGCCAGGAACGACGCCTTGACCTTGGCCGCATCGTCCACACCGGGGGGAACACGGTGCGTCAGCAGGTCCAGCAGGAACGCGTCCTCGCCAGCCGGCGGGTTCTTGATCAGCTCGATCAGGTCGGCGACCTGCTTGGCTTCCAGCGGCAGCGGGGGGATGCCGAGGGCGGCGCGTTCGGCGGCGTGTTCACGATAGGCTTGCAGCATGAGGGGGCTCCGTGCGGGGTGGCTGGGCTTGGGGTAAGTCCGGTATTTTATGTCTTATATAAGACTTGCCAAGGGAAAGTACGCACTGTCCGTGGTGATCTCGCCATGCCAGCGGCCGTGCGACTGTCCTGCATCAGATCTTCTGTGTCGGATGAACGCAGTCATCGACCATGCGCTGACCGATCCTGGAATTCATCAGCATGGATTTGTTGGCAATTTGCAGCCAGACCACACCGGCCTTCTTGTCTTCCAGACGGACAGCGCCGGTCGTGGTCGGCTCGGGCGCGAGCAGGTACTTCTTGCCCTTGTGCTGGATGCGGAAGTAGCCTGCCTTTTCTGGCGCGCCTTCGACGGCAATGGTCTGGTTGAACTCGCACTCCTGGGCGCCGGTCAGCACCCGTTCGGCATTGGCGAGTTGTTCTTCGGTGAGGTCAGCGAGCGGCGCCGGCTGGACAGGCGCGGGCTTGGCCTTTTTCGTGACGGCGAGCGCTGGGCCGGCGGTCAGCGCGCAGGTGGCAGCAATCAGGGCGGCGATCAAAGGACGAACAGCAGCGTGGAACATCAAGGACTCCGAAGACGGACGGGCGGGAGCGAACCATATCGGAGCACCCACGGGACAGGGTGACCGCGGAACACGGGGACGTGCAGTTTGCCGCACCGCATGTCCCCGCCTGTAGCAGGGCGTAGCCGCGGGTTCCCGTTTGAAACCAATAAGTACCGTCTCGGTACCGTCACTCCAGGTCAAAAAAGGCCAGGCGCACCTCGCCCGGCATCTGCCCTGCACCGTGAATCGAGGTACGGTGCGCCCGTTCGAGCACATGCCAGAAATAGCGGTAGCTGGCCCGGTCGTGCAGCGTGTCCTGCCCATGGTGGCGGTGGCGGATCGGGCCCCAGCCGTTGGCCTGGGCGTCCAGCAGGATCTCGGCGGCCTGATCGACTTCGGCCGTGGTGGGCGAGAAGGCATCGACGATCGCGCGGATCTGGTCGGGGTGGATGCTCCACATCCGGGTGTAGCCGAGTTGCCGGCACGCCATGGTTGCCGCTTCTTGCAACGCTGACATGTGCTTGAACTCGGTCACCACGCAGTGCGAGGGCACCTTGCGCCAGGCGTGGCACGCCGCGGCGATCTCCAGCTTGGCCCGCATCACCAACGGATGCTCGAACTGGCCCTTGACCGTCATGCCGCTTTGCGGAATCGCGCCGCGGTGGTCCGACACGAAGTCCATCAGCCCGAACGACAGCGATTCGATGCGCGGATGCGCCGCCAGCGCCTGCACCTCGCGCAAGGCGCCGTGGGTCTCGACCAGGGCATGCACCGGGATCTGGCGCGACACGCCGTGGCGTGCGATCGCCTCGTCGATCACGCCGATCGCCCGCGCCAGATCAGCGATGCCACGCGGTTTGGGCACCATCAGGTAGGCCAGCCGCTCGCCCGCCCGCCCGACCACGACATCCACCATGCGCTCGAACGCCGGGTGATCGACGGCCTGCACCCGGGCACCTACCCGGCCGAAGTGGTTCTGGGGCGACTGGACCAGCTCGGCGATCAGGTGGGCGTGCTCGATTTCACCGCCCACGGGAGCACCATCCTCGCCGTCCAGCGTGATGTCAAAGACCGGACCAAGCTCCGCCTGCAATTCCAGGCTCTTGCGCATGCGCAGTTCGACGCCAGCGTAGTGGTCGCAGACGGGCAGCTCGGGCACGGCGGCCTCGCTTGCGTCAAACAGGGCATCGCGGGGATGGACTTTGTGCATCTCACACCTCAAAGCTCAGAGCGCAAAGAAAAAGGCCGGCGCCCGAAGCGACCGGCCTTCCATTGTGGACCTGTGGCGCAGGATCAGAGCAGATGCTTGACGCCGTCCTTCTCGCCTTCCAGCTCGGCCAGGGTCTTGTTGATGCACTCCTGCGAGAACGCATCGATGGCCAGACCTTCGACGATCTTGTACTCGCCACCTGCGCAGGTGACCGGGTAGCCGAACATCGTCTCGGCCGGGATGCCGTATTCGCCACCGGACGGAATGCCCATCGTGACCCAGGCGCCATTGGTGCCCAGGGCCCAGTCGCGCATGTGGTCGATGGCGGCGTTGGCGGCCGAAGCGGCCGACGACAGGCCACGGGCGGCGATGATCGCGGCACCGCGCTTGCCGACGGTCGGCAGGAACACGTCGCGGTTCCAGGCTTCGTCGTTGATCATGTCCTTCACCGACTCGCCGCCGATGGTGGCGAAGCGGTAGTCGGCGTACATCGTCGGCGAGTGGTTGCCCCACACGGCCAGCTTCTCGATCGACGCGACCGGCTTGCCGGTCTTGGCGGCGAGCTGGCTGGCGGCGCGGTTGTGGTCCAGGCGCAGCATGGCGGTGAAGTTCTTGGCCGGCAGATCCGGGGCCGACTTCATCGCGATGTAGGCGTTGGTGTTGGCTGGGTTGCCGACCACCAGCACGCGCACGTCACGGGAGGCGACGGCGTTCAGCGCCTTGCCCTGCGCGGTGAAGATGGCGCCGTTGATCGACAGCAGCTCGGCACGCTCCATGCCCGGACCACGCGGACGCGAGCCGACCAGCAGCGCGTAGTCGGTGTCCTTGAAGGCGGTCATCGGGTCGCTGTGGGCTTCGATGCCGGCCAGCAGCGGGAACGCGCAGTCTTCCAGCTCCATGATCACGCCCTTGAGCGCTTCCTGGGCCTTTTCCATCGGCACTTCGAGCAATTGCAGGATGACCGGCTGGTCCTTGCCGAGCATCTCGCCCGAGGCAATGCGGAACAGCAGGGCGTAACCGATCTGACCAGCAGCGCCGGTAACGGCAACACGGACGGGCTTCTTGCTCATGGGCGAGGCTCCTGAAATGGAAGAGTGCAGAGACGCGGGGTCAACGAAAAGACAGAAAACATCCGAAATCGGCGATCAGTCTAGGGATCGACCCCAATGCTGTCAATCATCTTATGTCTTATATAAGACATCTTGTAGAACTGCGTTGCAGGCCGACACACCGGTGTGCTGCAATCTCGCCCATGCCCCCTCCCGCGTCCACGTCAGCGCAGTTCCAGCCCTCCGATCCGGCGGGTGACCACACGCCGGCCTTCAGCCCGCTCTACCAGCAGATCAAGACCTTGATCATGCGCGGCCTGCAGTCCGGCGAATGGAAACCGGGCGAGGCGATCCCGAGCGAACTCGAACTCGCGGCGCGTTTTCGGGTCAGCCAGGGCACCGTGCGTAAGGCTATCGACGAGTTGGCCGCCGAGAATCTGCTGGTTCGCCGCCAAGGCAAAGGCACCTTCGTGGCCACCCACAGCGAAGAGAAGATCCAGTATCGATTTCTGCGGCTGCAGCCGGAAGGCGGCGCTGACCCGGTGCCCATGCAGCGCCAGTTTCTGGACTGCCGACGCATTCCGGCGCCGGCCGAC
Organism: Sphaerotilus sp.; assembly: GCF_031429695.1. GTDB lineage: Bacteria > Pseudomonadota > Gammaproteobacteria > Burkholderiales > Burkholderiaceae_C > Sphaerotilus. Next base: position 2,305 of record NZ_JANPAB010000031.1, on the reverse strand, counting down.
GTGGCGAAAGCCCTGTCGCTGCGGCCTGGCGAGATGGCGGTGGAAATCCGCCGCACGCTCTCGCAGCACGGCCGCCCCATCGTGCTGGACGACATCTGGCTGCCGGCCCAGCTCTTCACCGGGCTGACCGTGCAGCGCATGGGTGACTACAAGGGGCCCTTGTACGGCCTGTTCGAATCCGAATTCGGGGTCCGCATGATCCGGGCCGAGGAAAAGATCAGGGCGGTGGCGGCGGACCAGGACGTCGCGGGTGTGCTGGGCATCGAGGCAGGCAGCCCGCTGCTGAGCGTCGAGCGCCTGTCGTTCACCTACGGCGACAAGCCGGTGGAGTTGCGCCGAGGCTTCTACAACACCTCGACACACCACTACCGCAATGAACTGAGTTGAAAAGATGTGGATCGGCACCCCCTGTACGGGTGTACGGCCTGCTGCATTGCAATAAAATTCGGCGGTTTCTTCGTCATTACACAAGACAAAAGGCATCTCATGGCAGACACCATCAAGCAGCGACCAGGCCCGATGCGTCTGATCGACGCGACCCAGTACCGGCTCCCCGTGGCCGCGCAGTTGTCCATCCTGCACCGCGCCAGCGGCATCGTGATGTTCCTGCTGCTGCCGTTCATCGTCTGGATGTTCGACACCAGCGTGAGTTCGGAAGTTTCGTACGACACCTTCACTTCGGTCTTCACGGCTGGCTGGGGGTTCCTGCCGGGCTGGTGCGTGAAGCTGGTGGTGCTGGCGCTGATCTGGTCGTACCTGCACCACTTCTGCGCCGGTGTGCGCCACCTGTGGATGGACGCCACCCACAGCGTGTCCAAGGAACAGGGCCGGTCTTCGGCCATCGTCAGCTTCGCGCTGAGCCTGGCGCTGACGGTGGCACTCGGTGCCAAGCTGTTCGGCCTGTTCTGATTCATCGAGATCATCGGAAGACGACTCCCCACCATGTCCCAAAATTACGGTTCCAAGCGCGTCGTCACCGGCGCGCATTACGGTTTGCGCGACTGGCTCGCGCAGCGCATCACCGCGGTGCTGATGGCGCTGTTCACCGTCGCCCTGCTCGCGCAGGTGCTGTTTGGCGGCCCGCTGGGCTATGACCGCTGGTCGGCGATCTTCTCGTCGCAGTGGATGAAGACGCTGACCTTCGTGCTGATCGTCTCGCTGGCGTGGCACGCCTGGGTCGGCATGCGCGACATCTTCATGGACTACGTGACCCGCTCGCTCGGGCTGCGGCTGACGCTGCAGGTGTTCACGCTGGTCTGGCTCGTCGGCTGTGCCGGCTGGGCGGTGCAAGTTCTCTGGAGACTCTGATGGCGTCCATCGCTACTGCTGCCGGTTACACCGGCTCCCTGCCGCGTCGCAAGTTCGACGTGGTCATCGTCGGTGCAGGTGGTTCGGGCATGCGTGCCTCGCTGCAGCTGGCGCGCGCCGGCCTGAACGTGGCCGTGCTGTCCAAGGTCTTCCCGACCCGCTCGCACACGGTCGCGGCCCAGGGTGGCATCGGCGCCTCGCTGGGCAACATGTCGGAAGACAACTGGCACTACCACTTCTACGACACCATCAAGGGCTCCGACTGGCTCGGCGACCAGGATGCGATCGAATTCATGTGCCGTGAAGCACCGAAGGTGGTGTACGAGCTGGAACACTTCGGCATGCCGTTCGACCGCAACGCCGACGGCACCATCTACCAGCGCCCCTTCGGCGGCCACACCGCGAACTATGGCGAGAAGCCGGTCCAGCGCGCCTGCGCCGCGGCCGACCGCACCGGCCACGCGATGCTGCACACGCTCTACCAGCAGAACGTCAAGTCGCGCACCCAGTTCTTCGTCGAATGGATGGCGCTCGACGTCATCCGCGACAGCGAAGGCGACGTGCTCGGCGTGACCGCGCTGGAGATGGAGACCGGCGAGGTCTACCTCCTCGAAGGCAAGACCACGCTGTTCGCCACGGGCGGCGCCGGGCGCATCTACGCGGCCTCGACCAACGCCTTCATCAACACTGGTGACGGCCTGGGCATGGCCGCACGCGCCGGCCTGCCGCTCGAAGACATGGAGTTCTGGCAGTTCCACCCCACCGGCGTGGCCGGCGCGGGCGTGCTGCTGACCGAAGGCTGCCGGGGCGAAGGCGCGATTTTGCGCAACAGCGACGGCGAGCGTTTCATGGAGCGTTATGCGCCGGCTTACAAAGATTTGGCGCCGCGCGACTATGTTTCGCGCTGCATGGATCAGGAAATCAAGGAAGGGCGCGGTTGCGGCCCCAACAAGGACTACATCAACCTCGACATGACACACCTGGGAAGCGACACCAT
>NZ_JANPAB010000030.1:0-98969 GCF_031429695.1 Sphaerotilus sp. | reverse complement strand
TCCGGCTGCTTGCCGGCGACGATCACGTTGATGTAATGACGGCTGCGCAGGCAGTGATCGGCCACCGAGAGCAAGCAGTTCGCATCGGGCGGCAGGTAGATGCGCACCACGTCGGCTTTCTTGCTGGCGACGTGGTCGATGAAGCCCGGGTCCTGGTGCGAGAAACCGTTGTGGTCCTGCCGCCAGACGTGCGAGGTCAGCAGGTAGTTCAGCGACGCGATGGGCTTGCGCCAGGGGATCTGGTTGCACACCTTCAGCCACTTGGCGTGCTGGTTGAACATCGAATCGATGATGTGGATGAAAGCTTCGTAGCACGAGAACAGGCCGTGGCGCCCGGTGAGCAGGTAGCCTTCGAGCCAGCCTTCGCACAGGTGTTCGCTCAGCACTTCCATCACGCGGCCGTTGGCGCCGAGGTGGTTGTCGCCCGCTTGCACGCCGTCCAGCCACACCTTGCCCGAGACCTCGAACACGGCCTCCAGCCGGTTCGATGCGGTTTCGTCCGGGCCGAAGAGGCGGAAGTTGGCCGCAGCCAGGTTGCGTTGCATGACGTCGCGCAGGAACGTGCCCAGCACGCGTGTCGCCTCGGCCTCGACGCCGCCGGGTGCGGGCACCGCCACGGCGTAGTCGCGGAAGGCGGGCATGTCCAGGGGCTGCAGCAGGATGCCGCCGTTGGCGTGCGGGTTGCAGCCCATGCGGCGCCGGCCCGTCGGCGCGAGCGCGGCCAGGTCGTCCTGAAAACGGCCGTGCGCGTCGAACAGCTCCTCGGGCCGGTAGCTCCTGAGCCAGTCTTCGAGCTGCTGCACATGCCCGGCGGTCCTGAACTCGGTGATCGGCACCTGGTGCGAGCGCCAACTGCCTTCCGTCGGTTTGCCATCGACTTGCTTCGGCCCGGTCCAGCCCTTGGGGGTGCGCAGGACGATCATCGGCCAGCGTGGCCGCGGCGGCGCCTGCGCGGGGTCGAGTGACCGGGCGTCGGCCTGAATCTGCCGTATCCGGGCCAGCACCGCATCCAGCGTGCCGGCCAGCGCCTGGTGGACCCGCGCCGGGTCGTCCCCCTCGACAAAATGCGGCTCGTGGCCGTAGCCGTGCATCAGGTCGGTCAGCTCCTCCCGGCTGATGCGCGCCAGCACCGTGGGGTTGGCGATCTTGTAGCCGTTCAGGTGCAGGATCGGCAGCACCGCGCCATCGCGTGCGGGGTTCAGGAACTTGTTGGAATGCCAGCTCGCCGCCAGCGCGCCGGTCTCGGCCTCGCCGTCGCCGATGACGCAGGCGACGACGAGGTCGGGGTTGTCGAAGGCCGCGCCGTAGGCGTGCGCCAGCGAGTAGCCCAGCTCGCCGCCTTCGTGGATGGAGCCCGGCACTTCGGGCGACACATGGCTGGGAATGCCCTGCGGCCAGGAAAACTGGCGAAACAGCCGCTGCAGCCCGTCGCGGTTGCGCTCGATCGCCGGGTAGTGCTCGGTGTACGACCCTTCGAGGTAGCTGTGCGCCACGATGCCCGGCCCGCCGTGGCCGGGGCCGATGACATAGACCATGTCGAGGTCGTTCTCCCGGATCAGCCGGTTCAGGTGGACGTAGAGCAGGTTCAATCCCGGCGTCGTGCCCCAATGCCCCAGCAGGCGCGGCTTGATGTCCGCGAGCGTGAGCGGGCGCTCCAGCAGCGGGTTGTCGCGCAGGTAGATCTGCCCGACGGACAGGTAGTTGGCCGCACGCCAGTAGGCGTCCATCTTCTGCAGGGTGTCGGGTGTCACAGGGGTGGGCATGGGGGGTCTCCGGACAGCACGGTGCGCCCGTGGCTGGGCACGCGTCTGTGCGCTGCAGAACAGACCGCGTGGGAGCGCCGCAGTCCGGCATTGCACGTGCTCTGAACCACCCGTGCATGAACTCGGCGATGGGATGCGGATTCCAGGAGCAAGGGCAGTCCACACGGCTGTGCCGCGCCGAGCGCAAAATGGGCAGCTCAAGGAAACCCGTTCAGGCGGCCTCGTTCATGCAAGCACCGAAAGCCACCGACTTCAAGATCGAGATTGCCGCCGACCTGCAGAAATGGCGGGCCTTCGTCGCCATCGGAGAACTCGGCAGCCTGACGCGGGCCGCTCTGTTTCTCGACAGCAATCAATCGTTGCTGAGCCGGCAACTCAACGCGCTGGAGCGTGAATGCGGTGCCCGCCTGTTCAACCGGACGGGGCGAGGTGTCGAGCTGTCCGAGGTGGGCCAGCGGCTGTTTCCCCGCGTCAAGGCCTTGCTGTCCGATGCCGAGCAGCTGGAGCAGGAGATTCGGGGCGAGGCGCGCGAGCCCGCTGGCCGCGTGACGGTGGGCTTCCTGCCGTCGATCGCGCAGCCCTTGGTGGGGCGCCTGTTCTCGGAAATGCGCAGCAGGCATCCAGCCGTGAGCCTCAAGGTGCTGGAAGGATCGAGCGGTCAGGTGGAAGAGTGGCTCGCCGATGCACGCATCGACATCGCCATTCTGTACCGCTACGGGCCAACACTGGCCGACGCCGAACAGTCGCTGGCGGTGGTGGACAGTTACCTCATCGGGCCTCCCGGTGACCGGCATGCCGCCGGCCCCGATGTGCCGTTCACTGCATTGGACGGATTGCCATTCATCCTTCCCAGTGCGCCGAACGGTCTGCGCACGGCGCTGGATGCCGTGGCCCGGCAACACCACATCACGCTGGTGCCAGCCATCGAGGCAGACTCGTTGCCGCTGCAGAAGTCGCTCGTCGCCAACGAGCGGCTCTACACCGTGCTGCCGCTGCACGCCGTGTGGAGCGAGGTCGCCGACGGGCGCCTGCGGGCGGCCAGGATCGTGGATCCGCCGTTCCAGCGCACGGTGGCGATGGCCTGCTCGAAGTCCAAGGGACCGGCGCGCGCAGTCACCGCCGTCGCGTCGCAGATCGTCGCGATCGTCGATGACATGGCGCGGGCCGGCATGTGGCAGCCAGGCACGCTGCCTTGACCGGACAGGCATAGCTGGGTTTCACGGGGCTGCGTTGGCCCGCGCCGTTCGGCCCGCTAAGCTCGGACGTGCCCCAGGAGACCCCATGCCGCGCATCACCTTGCCCACGCCAGAAACCATGGATGCCGACCAGCGCCGCGTCCACGACAAGATCGTGTCCGGCCGCCGCGGCAAGATCCAGGGTCCGTTGCGCGCCGCGCTGCACAACGCCGATCTTGCCGACCGCTGGCAAGCCCTGGGTGAACTGCTGCGCTACAACACCACCTTGACACCGCGGCAGTCGGAACTGGCGATTCTTGTCACCGGCCGTGCCTGCAACTCACCTTTCGAGTGGTACGCGCACCGCCTGGAGGCCGAGCGGGTGGGCATCGAAGCGCCTGTCATCGAAGCGATCCTGGCCCGAACCCCGCCAGCGGGCCTGACGGCAGACGACGCCGCCATCGTGCAGGTTGCTGTCGAACTCAACGCGTGCCACTCGATTGCCGATGCCACCTATGCCGACGCGCTGGCACGGCTGGGCGAGCGCAAGCTGGTCGAGCTGACGGCGCTGGTGGGTTACTACACGATGGTCGCGATGACGCTCAATGCGCACGAGATTCCCTTGCCCGAAGGCGTGGAGCCTGCGTTCCCCTTGCCGCAGAGGCAGAGGTCGTGATGGCGGGCTGGGACTGCCACGCCCACCTGTTCGGCCCGTACGCGCGCTACCCGCTCGCGGCCGAGCGCAGTTACACGCCGCCCGAAGCGCCGGCTCCGGCTTACCTGGCGCTGCTGGCGCGCCTGGGCTTGTCGCACGGCGTGCTCGTGCATCCGAGCGCCTGCGGCGATGACCACTCGCTGGTCTTCGATGCGCTGGCCGCCCATCCGCAACTGCGCGGCGTGCTCGTGCTGCGGCCGGACACCCTGCCCACGCTGAAGGGACTGCGCGACAAGGGCATCCGCGCGGCGCGCTTCAGCCACCGCAGCGGCGCTGGTGCCAACTTCGCGGGCAGTGCCTCGTTAGACGACCTGCTCCGCATGGCGCCGCAACTGGCCGATGCGGGGCTGCACGCCGAGCTGTGGACCGACTGCAAGGTGCTGCCCGACATTGCCGATCGCTTGCGTCAGTTGCCGGTGCCCGTGGTCATCGATCACATGGGGGGCTTCGATGCGCACGCCGGAGTCGACGAACCCGGTTTTGCCTGCCTGTTGTCGCTGGTGAACGCTGGCCACGCCTGGGTCAAGCTGTGTGCCTATCGCAACCTGCTGCCGGCCACCGACCTGGCGCCGTGCCGGCCTTTCCACGAGGCCTTGCTGCGGGCCAATCCGCAGCGCTTGCTGTGGGGCAGCGATTGGCCGCATCTGCGTGTGGTGCCCAGTCCCGACGCGGCCCTCCTGCTGGACACGTTCAAGCGCTGGACCGCCAGCCCCGCGCTGGTCGAACAGATCCTGGTCCACAACCCGTCGGCGCTGTACGGCTGAGCCGGCGGCACCCGATCAGCCATCGACCGGTTCCGTGTTCTGAAGGGACGGACGCGCGCGGGTCTCGGCGTACCACTCCGCCAGGCGTGGTGCGGCGCCGCGCCAATCCAGGGTGTCGAAGCGGTAGTCCAGGTAGCCCAGGGCGCAGCCGACGGCAACGTGGCCGATGGAGAAGACCGTCTCGTTGAGCGCCTGGGCCTCGTCGTCGAGCTGCTGCAGCGTCGCCCGCACCTTCAGTTCGAAGGCATCGAGCAGCACTGCGAGCGGCACCGCCCGTTCACGCTCGTTGCGCCAAAGGATCAGCGCGTCGAGCAGTCCGTCGCCCAGGGCATGCCACCGCAGTGCCTGCCACTTGTCGGTGCCTTGCGAGGGGAACAGCGTTCCGCCGCCGAGGTCGTTCAGGTACTCGCAGATGACGACCGAGTCGAACAACACGAAGCCATCGTCCAGCACCAGGGTCGGAATCTTGGACAGCGGGTTGTCCTGCATCAGGCGCTCGTTCGGCTTGAGCATCGCCGCGACCGAACGCACCAGCTCCATCCGGTCCTCCAGCCCCAGTTCATGGGCGCAGACCATCACCTTGCGGACGTAGGGCGATTTGGGTGACCAGTGCAGCTTCATCCGATGGCTCCTGTCGCGCGCAACGCGGCGATGTCGGCGGCGCCGTAGCCCAGTTCGGCAAGGATGTCGTCGCTGTGCTGGCCCAGCAGCGGCGGCGCGCTCCGGGACTGCAGCGGCGTGTCGGAGAAACGCATCGGCGTCGCCACCTGCGGCACGTCGACACCGCTCGGATGCGGCACATGCTTCAACATGCCGCGGGCCTTCACCTGCGGATCCTCGAAAACGTTGGCCACCGAGTTGATCGCCCCGCAAGGCACGCCGGCGGCATCGAGTGCGGCGATCAGCCGCTCGCGCTCCCACGCGCCAAACACGCTGCACAGCATGGCCGACAACTCGCCAATGTGGCGCACGCGCTGTGCGTTGGTCGCGAAACGTTCATCGCTGGCCCATTCGGTGCGCCCGAACACCTCGCAGAGCCTGGCGAACTGGCCATCATTGCCGACGACCAGGATCACGTCGCCATCGGCACAGGCGTACACGTCCTGGGGCTGGATGTTCGGATGCGCATTGCCATTGCGTCTGGGCACCTTGCCCGACACCAGGTAATTCATCGCCTGGTTGGACAACGTGGCGACCTGCACATCGAGCATCGCGATGTCGATGTAGTCCCCCGTGCCCGTCTCGTTGCGGCGGGCCAGTGCCGCGAGCACCGACACGGCAGCGTACATGCCGGTCATCAGATCGACGATGGGAATGCCGACCTTTTGCGGACCGCCGCCGGGCCGTCCGTCCTTCTCTCCGGTCACGCTCATCAGGCCGCCCATGGCCTGGATCAGGAAGTCGTAGGCGGGCTGGTCGCGGCGCGGTCCGGTCTGGCCGAAACCGGTGACGGAGCAGTAGATGAGGCGGGGATTGATCTTGCGCAGCGAGGCCTCGTCGAGGCCATAACGCTCCAGCGTGCCGGCCTTGTAGTTCTCCAGCACGATGTCCGCCTGCAGCGCCAGTTCACGCACGATGCGCTGGCCCTCGGGCTTGTCGAGACTGACCGTGATCGAGCGCTTGCCACGGTTCACGGCCAGGTAGTAGCCGGCTTCCTTGGTGTCCTTGCCGTCGGGGCCCTTCAGGAAGGGCGGGCCCCATGCGCGCGTGTCGTCGCCGACCTGGGGCCGCTCGACCTTGATCACCTCGGCGCCCAGATCCGCGAGGATCTGCGCCGCCCAAGGTGCGGCCAGGATGCGGCTCAGGTCGAGAACCTTCACATGGGACAGGGGGCCGGCGTTGGCGTTCATCGCGGTGTCTTTCCGGGTCGGTGCATGGGAGGGGACTTTAGGTACGCACCGCAGGTTTGCCTACCCACCCGATGGCAAGGCTGGCATGCGCCGGAACGCATACCGTGCAGCGCGCCTTGCAGTCCGTACATAGCTGAGTTGCCTCGCCAGTGCCTTCCTGGATGTGGCCCCGACGTCCAGACTCGCGTCCATTCGATCAGGAGACAAGATGACACGGATACTGAAATTCGTCGCGCTCTGCATGGCCGCCGCACCGCTGTCGATGGCCATGCAGGCGGCACACGCCGAGTCCTGGCCGACCAAGCCGATCCGCCTGGTGGTTCCCTACGCCGCCGGCGGCCCGGGCGACGTGATTGCACGTCTGGTGGCCAGAAAGGCCGGCGAAGGCCTGCAGCAGACCATCCTCGTCGACAACAAGGGCGGCGCCGGCGGCAGCATCGGAGTCGACCTCATGCTGAAGGCGCCGCCAGACGGCTACACCTTCGCGCTCACCGCCCAGGGACCGCTGGCCGGCATGCCCAACCTGACGAAGGTGCCTTATGCCCTGGCGGACATCCAGTTCGTCACCACCGTCGCACGCGGACCTGCCGTCATCGTGGTCGGGAAGAATCTGGTCGCAAAGAACCTGGTCGACCTGGCCGACCTGATCAAGCTGGCCAAGGCGGCACCTGGCAAGCTCAACTATGGCTCGGCCGGACCGGGGACCACGCCGCACATCGGTGCCGAACTCCTCAAGCTGGAGGCCGGCATCGACATGACGCACGTGCCGTACAAGGGCGCGGCCCCCGCGGTCACCGGCCTGCTCGGTGGCGAAATCGATGTGGCGATGGTGGACCTGCTGGTCGTGTTGCCGCATGTCGCTTCCGGCGCACTGAAAGTGCTGGCCGTGGCCAGCCCCAGCCGTGCGCCTCAACTGCCCGACGTTCCGACCACCCGGGAAGCGGGCCTCCCCGGCGTGGTGATGGACACGGCGTATGGCGTCATCGCCGCGAGCGGCGTGCCGGTGGCCGTGCAGCAGAAGTTCCGCGACGCGCTTGTGGCGGCGGTGCAGTCGAGTGACGTGAAGGAGCAGTTGTCCAGGCAAGGCGTCATCGCGACCGCGTCGACGTCGCAAGAGTACAAGGCCATGGTGCAGGCCGAGTTCGACAAGTGGCGCCGCGTCGTGACCCAGGCCAAGATCACCCTCGAATGAGGAGACTTCCGACATGACCACACCCATCTCGACCTCGGTGCACACCGTCCTGCGGGCGGGCTTGCTCGCTCTGGCAGGGCTCTGCGGCCTCTCGACCGCCGCGAGCGCCGCCTACCCCGACAAGCCGATCCGCCTGATCGTGCCCTTCCCGCCAGGCGGCGCTGCCGACGTGATGGCGCGCGGCATGGCGCAGCGCCTGGGCCAGGAACTGGGGCAGCAGATCGTCATTGACAACCGCGGCGGGGCCGGCGGCACCACCGCCGCCGAAGCGGCCGTCAAGTCGCCCGCGGACGGCTACACGCTGTTCTTCGGCACCATGGGCACCCAGGCCATCAACCCGGCCATCTACCCCAAGCTGCGCTACGACCCGCAGAAGGACTTTGCCCCCATCAGCCTGACGCACATCACGCCGCGCGTGCTGATCGTGGGCCCGTCGGTCGCGGCGAAGAGCGTTGCCGAGCTGGTTGCGCAGGCCAGGAGCAAGCCTGACAGTCTGAGCTACGGCTCGGCCGGCAACGGCAGCTCCAGCCACCTGGCGGGTGCGCTGTTCGAGTCCCAGGCCGGCGTGACCATGGTGCATGTGCCCTACAAGGGCAGTTCACCGCTGCTGGTGGACGTGCTCGCCGGGCGCGTGGACATGACCTTCGACTCGTACACCGTGTACGAGGAACACATCAAGGCCGGCAAGGTGCGCGCACTGGGCGTCACCTCGAAAACCCGCATCGGTGCGTTGCCGCAAGTCCCGACGATCGCGGAGGCTGGACTCAAGGGGTACGACGTGTCGAACTGGCTCGGTGTGCTCGCCCCTGCCGGCACGCCCAAGGAGGTCATCGCCACCTTGCACACCGCGCTGGGGCGCACGATGGCCACGCCGGCGCTGCGCAGCCAGCTGATCGCGCTGGGCATCGAGCCGACCTTCAGCACACCCGAGGAGTTCGCGGCCCTCGTGCGTGCCGAACTGCCGAAGTGGGCGGAGATCGTGAAGAAGTCGGGCGCGACGGTGGACTAGACCTGTGCAGCGACGCGAATTGCTGGTCGACGGGCAGGTGCAGGTCGACGTGCTCGTCGACGGCATCGGCCCGGCCATCGTGGTGCTGCCGTCGTCGCAGCGCGACTCACTCGACTTCGACGACGTGGCCGGGCGCACGGCTGCAGCGGGCTTCTCGGTCCTGCGGCCGCAGCCCCGTGGCATGGCGAACAGCAAGGGGCCGATGCAGGGCCTGACACTGGACGCGCTGGCACAGGATGTGGCGCTGGTCATCGAACGCCTGGGCGGCGGCCGCGCCATCGTTGCCGGCCACGCCTTCGGTCACTTCGTTGCGCGGGTAGCTGCCCTCAACCATCCTGCGTTGGTGCGCGGGGTGGCCGTGCTGGCCGGCGCAGCGCGGACGTTTCCACCCGGCCTGACAGCGGCCCTGGATGTGGCTGCCGATGCCAGCCGGCCGCGGGACGAACGCCTGTCTGCGCTGCAAAGGGCTTTTTTCGCGCCCGGCAACGACGCCAGCGTGTGGCTGGACGGATGGCATCCGGCGCTGCGGGAGACCTATCGCGCTGCTGCCGTGACGCCGCCCAAGACGGCGTGGTGGCCGGTGAGCCACGCACCGATCCTAGACCTGCAAGGTGCATGCGACCCCTGGCGCCCGGCTGCCACCCGCCTGGAACTGCAAGAAGTCCTCGGCGCCAAAGTGACGGTACAGCTGCTGGAGCAGGCCAGCCACGCCATGCTCCCTGAACAGCCGGCAGCGGTGGCCGCAGCCCTCACGGCCTGGGCGCGCACGCTGCCGACATGAAGACCAATGCCGCCGCTGTGCAGCAGCGCGTTCAAAACACTGGAGACACACCATGATGATCATTGCGCTGAGCGCCCTCGCAGCCACATCCGTCCTGGCACCCGACTGCACGGCAGTACAAGGGCTGAGCTTCGCGAACACCGTATTCAAGAGCGCGGTCCAGATCGATGCCGGAGCGGTCAGTTCGGGCACCACCAAAATGCCAGCGCACTGTCTGGTCACCGGCGAGATCCATCCGCGAACAGGCGTGAACGGGGTGCGGTACAGCATCGGCTTCGAACTGAGGTTGCCGCTCGCGTGGAACGGACGATTCCAGTTCCTGGGCGGCGGCGGCGTCGATGGCAGCATTCCGCCGGCCTACGGCTTCCAGCGCACGGGCGGCGCCCCCGCGCTGTCGCAAGGCACTGCGGTGGTGACCAGCGACATGGGCCATACCGGCACCAGCGGGCGTGACGCCACCTTCGGGCTCGATCCGCAGGCGCGCATCGACTGGGGCTACAACGCGGTGGACAAGGTGACCGTCCTGGCCAAGGACGTCATCGGCAAGTTCTACGGCAAGGCGCCCCAGTACGCCTACTACGTCGGAACCTCGGGCGGCGGACGCCAGGGCATGATGATGGCGCAGCGCTTCCCGCAGCACTTTGACGGCATCGTCTCCGGCGCCCCCATCCTGGAGCAGCACCTGGCCCAGACCGGCTCGATGCAGATGCTGCAGGAATTCACGGCCATCGCGCCCCTGGACGCCAATGGTCAGCCGATCCTCAGCAAGGCCTATTCCGACAGCGACCTGAAACTCATCAACGCGGGTGTGCTGAGAACGTGTGACGCACTGGACGGTGTGGTCGACGGCTTGATCGAGAACTACCCGGCATGCACCTACGACGTCAGCGAGCTGCAGTGTCCCGGCGCCAAGGCCGACACCTGTCTGTCGGCCCAGCAGGTGGCCGCGTTCAACAAGGTGATGTCCGGGCCACGTGACTCGGCGGGCACCTTGCTCTACCCACCCACCCCCTGGGACACGGGCATCGGTGAACCGGAGTGGCGCACCGACCACATCGGCAGCGCGACGGGCGCCGTGCCGAACGCCAGCAAGTTCACCAACCAGTCCATCCGATACGTCTTCATGACGCCTGCGGCACCGGACTTCGACTACCTCAAGTTCAACTTCGACACCGACCCGGCCTCCATGCTTGCATCGGCCGCCTTCACGGCCACCAACTCGACCCAGTACGAAGCGTTCAAGGCACGCAATGGCAAGCACATCGTGTATGTGGGGCTGGCCGATACCCTGGTCAATCCGAGCGGGGTCAATCGCTGGTACCGCGCGCTGATTGCCGCCAATGGCGGTCTTGAGTCCACCAAACAGTTCGCGCGCCTGTTCAACTTCCCCGGCATGGGCCACTCCGCGGGCGGGGCTGCGCTCGACCAGTTCGATCCCGTCGCCGCCATCCAGGACTGGGTCGAGAAAGGCCAGGCTCCCGAGGTGCTGGTGGCCAAGGGGAAGCGCTTTCCCGGCCGCACCCGGAACATCTGCGCCTACCCGCTGATCTCGCGCTACGTCGGTTCTGGCAGCGTCGATGCCGCGGCCAGCTTCCGTTGCGAAATGCCCTGACGGCGCGTCGGCCTGGCCGTGGCGCGCCCTCGCATCCTCACCGGCCCGTGAAGACCGGGGGGCGCTTTTCCTTGAAGGCGAGCTGTGCTTCCCTGGCATCCTCGGTCTTGCCGATGGCCGCGGTCATGTCCTGCTCGTAGCGATAGCCGTCGCGCAGGCTCATGTCCTCGATCACGTTCAGCGTGTGCTTGCCCATGCGTGTGGACACCGGGCTCTTGCTGGCGATCGTGCGTGCGATCTCCAGCGCGGTCGGCATCAGGTTCTCGGGCGTGGTGCAGGCTTCCACAATCCCCAGACGGTAGAGTTCCGCGCCGTCGACGCGCATCCCAGTCAGGGCCATGCGGCGCAGCCGCGAGTGACTGAACAAGCGCATCGCATGGCGGGCACCGCCGAGCAGACCCACATCCACTTCGGGCATGCCCAGCGAGCCCTTTTCCGAGGCCACGAGGATGTCGGCGGACGCACACATCGCCAACCCCGATCCGAGCGCCGCGCCGTTGATGGCCACGATGACCGGCTTGGCGCATTCGCGGATCGAATGAAAGCACTCCCGGGTCCGGCGCGAGTGGGCGGGGAGGTCGCCCGGCCCCTTGATGATCTCCGCGCGGCCCTTGAGATCGGCGCCGGCACAGAAGACCTTGCCGACCCCGGTCAACACCACCACGCGCACGTCGTCCATCTCCGAAATGCGGTCCAGCGCCAGTGTCAACTCGTCGTTCAGCACCCTCGTCAGGGCATTGACGGGTGGGCTGTTCATGGACAGGGTGGCGATATGGTCAGCGATGCTGACGTCGAGTTGGGTCAGGTCGTCCATGTTCTCTCCTCGTGGCGGGCATGGGTGCCCGCAGAGGACCGAGTCTATGGAGCGCGAGACGCCATCGACAGCGCTGCACCCGCAGATCTGCTATGTCGATTCGGCAATGTCCATCGATGGCGTGCCGCCGCTGCGGCTCAGCGCGGACTCTTCAGCAGAATCGCCCCTTCCCCCGCCCGCAAGCGCACGCTGGTGACCGCCGCGCCGGCGCTGCCGTCCGCGGCCAGCGGGTAGTAGCGCCCGCCGAGGTCGATGGCGGGCGATGTGACGGTGTACTGCGCCGCCGTGGTGTTCCACGCCGCGGGGCGGTGCAGCACGACGGCGTTGGTGTAGTCCCGCCGCCAGACATCCGGCCCGCCGCCGAGGTCGGCGCCGCGTTTCCACGCCAGATCGCGCACCCCGGCGCGGTAGCCGCGTGCATCCGGCACGCCGATGTCCACACCCATCGCCGGGAACCACGTCGCCCAGCGGCGCACCTGGTCGAGGCGTGGCAGCGCCTGCTTCGCCTGGTGCAGCACCACGCCATCCACCCGCAGCACCTCGTCGGTTTCGCTGTAGATGTAGCCACCACGCGAGTAGTAGGCGAACACGGTGTTGGCGTTGCGGGCGATGTGGTGCTTGGACAGGGCCGCGATCGGGCCGCGGTTGCCGCGGTCCCAGGCTGCGCCACCGGCCGCAACCGTGGCCTCGGTGTCGGCGTAGAGGAAGACACCCAGCGTGCCACCCGGGTTGCTGGCGGGCAGGTAGTCGTCATAGGCCATGCGGGTCGGGCGGCCGTCGTCGCCCGACGTGATGCCCCGCAGGTCGTTGGTTTTCCAGACGAAGGTGTGGTATTCGACGATGTTCCACTGGCCGGCCTTGGCCAGCGCGGTGCTGGCGGCGTTCACGCCCAGCAGCAGCGCGGGCTGCTGCTGGCGCACCAGGCGCACGAGGTTGCGGTACTTGGCGAGCGTCGCCGCGGCCCAGGTGGTGGTGCCTGCCTTGTCGGCGAAGTCGGTGGCCGTGGCGGGGACACCGTCGTCGGCGACATCGCGCTCCCCGTCGTCGCACATCACGCCGCCGGCGCCGCTGCTGCGGCTGTCCTTGACGATCTTGTCGGCCAGGAACGTTGCCCAGGTGCCGTCGGCCAGCCCTTGCTGGTCGGCCGGGTTGGCGACGAAGTGGTTGACGGACCAGAACGAGATGCGGGCCTGGTAAGGGAATTTCGCTGTGGCGCCGGCCGGCGGAGTGGGGTTGTAGGCCAGCGGCGTGCCGCGGTGGACGATGCTTGGGCTGCTGGCGTCCCAGCCCCGGCCGCTCTGCGGTGTGGCGCCCAGCCAGTCGTCGCCGCGGATCTGGCTGCTGACCGGCACGACACGGGCCGCGCTGACGACCAGGCGGACGAAGTACTTGCGACGCGAGCCGTTCAGGCTCGTCGGCTGCCAGTCCGCTGGCGGCACGAACGAGAGCTTGCCCGAACGGGTGAGGCTGGCGGTGTCGTCCTGCAGTCCGTTGACCAGGTTCGCCCAGGCGCTGCCGTTCCAGTACTGCACGCTGCGCACGACCTCCACGCCGGCCATGGCGAGCGTGAACCGGATGTCCGCATACGGCTCCTCGTAGCCGATGTAGGTTTCACCGGACAGGGCCACCTGGCCTGCATAGGCGAGGGGGGACACGTCGGTGAAGGTGCGTCCGTCCGTGCTGCGCAGCACGCCATTGCGGCCCTCGAAGGCGTCGAAGCGGTCCAGGCCGTCGAAGATGCGGCCGATGCGGGCGGTGTAGTCCGCCTTGGCGTGCAGCAGCATGTCCTCGGCGACCAGCCGCTTCGACAGCGCCCAGTCCTTCATCTCCAGCAGCTCGGCGATCGAACCGAGGCCATAGATGTCCTGGTAGCCCATCCACTTCACCGCGGTCGACCCCGGCTTCGGGCCGGCCAGCCGAACCTCGAAGCGCTGGTCCATCCAGGCGGTGGTGGCCGCGTCGGGGGAGCTGTAGGCAACGATGCCGTAGCCCTTCAGCGGTGGGGTTGGCGTGGTGACGGCGGCTTGCGCCACCGCCGTGACGAGGCCCAGGGCGGTGCAGAGGAGGAGGTTCATGGGCCGCGATTTTGCGTCACGCTGCGCGGTTCGTTGTGGTACCTGTCGTCCTCAGTCTTGAGGATGTGCCGGTACGATTTCACACGGCCAGGCAGCGTTCGGGCCGAAGATGCCGGCAGCCAGCTCATTGGCGGAGGAGTTCGACATGCGCGTTCCATCCCTGACCCTGTCCCTGTTGTCGGGCCTTGCGTTCGCCTGCACGGCGGCCGCGGCGCCGCGGGCCGGCGAGCGCTATGTGGTCGATGACCGCTGCGTCACCCTCGTTCGCACGGGCGACGGTCAGGCGTCCTACCGCTGGCGGGAGGGCAACATGAGCGGCAGTGGCACGCTGCCGCTCTCCATGCTCACGGAATCCTGTGACGGCGCGCCTGCCGCTGCCGAGGTGGCGCCCGCCGCGCAAGCGCCGGCCCCGTCCGCCCAGCCACCCCGCGCCACTGCCGGCACGGCGGGCAACGATGCGTTTGCCCGGGACATCCTGCGCGCCCACAACCAGGTGCGCTGCCTGCACGGCGCGCCGCCGCTGGCCTGGCACGAGGGGATTGCGGCCTATGCCCGCAACTGGGTCAGCCGCGGCGGGTTCGCGCACAGCGATGCCTACAACGCCCCGATCGGGCCACTGGGCGAAAACCTGTACGGCTCGTCGGAGGTGCCCACCGGCGCCGATGCGGTGCGGGCCTGGTACGGGGAAGTGTCCGGATACCGGCCGGGCGACCCCTCCGGCGCTGCGGGCCACTTCACGGCGCTGATCTGGAAGGACGTGCGCTACCTCGGCTGCGCCCGTGCGGGCGGCAACCTCTTCTGCAACTACTGGTCCGGCACCAAGGCGTCGGACTGCACCACGCCGAACATGCAGGGCTGCTACCGCGAGCAGGTGCTGCCGCGCGCGCGCACCGCGGCGCAGTGTCCCTGAGGCGGTTTCAGCGCGCTGTGGGCTGGTGCGGCAGGCCGAGTTCCGGCGTCGGCAGGATCAGCGTTTCGGTCAGTGCCGTCAGCCCGAGCACGGCGCCGCGACCGGACTGGCGGGCGCGCTGGCGCAGGCGCTTGATGGCGTGGATGTCCATCGTCTTGGCCAGGTGGATGAGCGAGGTCACGTAGCGGCGCGTGTGCAGCAAGCGCCGCCCGCAAGCCCGGGCGGGCGAGGCTTCGTGGCCGGAGCCAGCGTAGCGGTGCGGGGACGAAAGGGGAGAGTTCATGCGGTGATTCTGTGGCGCCGTGCCGCCCGTGGTCCCCGACTGAAGTACGGCTTGGCCGGCCCGGGTCAGGTCTGGTTCAGCCGGTGCTGTAGACCGGCGCGAACCCGCCGCCCGAGGTGCGGAAATTGGTCGTCTGCCCCTGGTAGAGCCGCGCGGCGACCCACTGCACCTGCGTGTCGTAGGCGTAGGCGCGCAGATCGAACTTCATCAGGTTCTGGGCATCCTCGGCCCGAAGCTGGCGTTGGCCGGGAGCGGCGATGGCCTGTGCCACGTAGTCGCCGTCGCGGGCGGTGATCTCGTCCCAGACACGCCGGGTGAGCTTGTCGCCGCGCCAGGCCGCGCGGCTGCCGAAGCCGCCTGCCGGCTTGAAGAACAGCCCGCGCCGCGCTGCCCAGAGCCGCTCGGCGTTGGCGCGCAGGACCACCTCGGTGCGGGGCACATGCGCCAGCAACAGCGCCCGCGTCTCGGCCGGCACGCCCAGTTCGACCAGCGCTGCTTCGTCGCTGAAGACGGCGAGGTGGCGCTTGTCGGCGTAGAGCGCGTGGGCCTGCGGATGCGGCGTGATGACGGCGGTCTGTGTCATCCACGCCTGGCGCAGCGCGGCGCTGGCGGGTTGGTCGAAGTAGAAATCGGTCAGGCGGTTGTAGACGAGGTCGATCGCGGTGTCGCCGTGCCAGAGGCGGCCGGCGCGCCAGTCCAGCGCAGTCGGATCGGCGATGACGGCATGCAGGCCGTGGCGCGCGAAGAGCTGCTGGAAGAGCAGGAACTCGGCGTGCAGGTACTGCGCCTCGGGTGCCTCGTCCACGATGGCGATGGTGCGCAGTGGCGCGGTGCGGCCGGTGTGCGCCCACTCGGCGCGGAACATGGCGACGATGGCCGTTTCGAAGGCCTCGGCGTGGGCGCGGGTGGGCACCAGCGGGGCCGTCTCCGGACAGCAGGCGCGCTGGGCGCGGGCGAGCACGGCGTTCAGCAGCGCGCCGCCGGCGTTGGTGTTGACCTCGATCAGACCGAGCTGGTCGCGGTCGAGGTGGAAGTCATGGCCGAAAAAGACGCTGCGCGGCAGTGCCTGCCCAGGCGCCAGCGCCACGCGGGCGGTCTCGGGCGCGGCGGCCAGCACCCGCTCGTGCCAGGCGGGCTGGGCGACGACCGATTCAACCGCATGCACCACCTCGGCCATGCGCCGCAGGTGGCTGGCGGCCACGAACACCGGCTGCGCGGCGAAGACGTAGGGACAGCGTGCCTGCACATCCGCGGACAGGCCCGGCGCGCCGAGTTCGGCGTCCAGCGCGCGGGCCAGGGCGGCGGGGTCGAGCGTCAGGCAGTGGCAATCCTGGTTCAGTGCATCGGCGACTGTGGTATCGATCACTTCTTTCATTGCGGGAATCCCTTCGAAACTTTGCCAATGCTGAAGCCGGCGTGTGAAAACGTCCCATGCGCAATGTCAGATCGGGGCATTGTTTCCATAATCCAGCCGCTCATGCCATCCCATTACGCCACTCTCGCCTTCCCGACCCCGCTGCCACCGGGTACCTGCCTGGGTCCATACGTGCTGACGGGTTGCCTGGGCGATGACCTGGACGGCTTCGACTACGCCGCCGAAGAGCGCCACAGCGGCCGCACCGTGGCGGTCCGCGAGGGCTGCCCGGTCGGGCTGGTGCAGCGCATCGGTGTGGAGGTGGTGCCGCTGCCAGACGCCGAGGCCGATTTCCGCGACTGGCTGGCGCGCTGGACGCGGCTGACCGGCCACTGGGCGCAGGCCGGCCGCT
This sequence comes from Sphaerotilus sp., assembly GCF_031429695.1. Classification (GTDB taxonomy): domain Bacteria; phylum Pseudomonadota; class Gammaproteobacteria; order Burkholderiales; family Burkholderiaceae_C; genus Sphaerotilus. The sequence continues at coordinate 82,260 of NZ_JANPAB010000030.1, read as the reverse complement.
CCGCCGATCTGGCCCGGCTGGCCCCTTCGGCGCTGGTGCGCATCGAAGCGCAAGGGCAGGCCAACGGCACCGCCTGGGTCTGCCTGACGCCCGTGACGGGCCGCACGCTGCGCCAGGTGGCCGAGGACGGCCCCGGCTGGCCGGACCGCGCCACCGTGGACGCCGGACTGCACGCATGCTGCAGCGCGGTCGAGCCGCTGCACCGCCTGGGCGAGGTCCACGGCAGCCTGACACCCGAGCGGGTGCGCGTGCAGGACAGCGGGGCGTGGTGCCTGCCGCTGCCGGACACCGATCCCAGCCGCCAGCCGCTGTCCCCCTGGCTGGCGCTGGAGCAGACCGACGCTGGCCGGGACGCCGGGCTGGCCACCGGCCCGTGGACCGACGTGCATGGCATCGCGGCACTCGCCCACTGGCTGCTCACCGGCTCGGCGCCGCCCAGCCTGTCACGTCGCCAGGCCGATGCGCCGGACTGCTGGGCCGAGCTGGAGCGGGTCGAGCCCGATCCGCTGCGCCGCCGTGCCCTGCGCAGCGCGCTGGCACTCAAACCCGCGGACCGCCTCGGCAGCGTCGCGGCACTGCGCATGGCCCTGGGCTGGTCGGAACACCACGCGCCGGTCGTTGCCGAGCCGAAACCGGGGGTGGCCCCGCCGCCGCCCGCGCCACCCCCCGCGCCGGTCAAGCCCGACCGCACAGGCGTGGTGACGCTGGTGGGGTTGCTGGTGTCGTTCTCGGCGGTGTTCTCGGTGCTGTGGATCAACCACGAGCCCGCCCCGCCCGAAGCCCCGCCCGTTCCGATCGCCCGCACCGCAGAGCCGGCCAAGTTGGTGCCCCCGGTCGCTGCCCCGGTCGCACCACCTCGGCCTGCGTCGGCGGTGGTGATCGCGCCGCCGCCAACCGCCGCCCCCGCGCCACCACCCAGGCCCGTGCGCTCTGCCGAGACCGCCAAGCCTGTCCGTCCACCCGTCGCTGCGGCCAGCCGAGCCCCCGTGCCGGTGCCTCCGCCAGTCCAGACCGCTGCTGCCAGCAAGAAAAAACCGTCTGAGGCCTGCATCGACTGGCTACGCCGCCGCTCGCTGGAGATCGGTGGCGCCGAACGTGAGCGCAATCCCGCCTGCGAATGAACCCGCGCACACCGTGCGTCCTTGACCCTGACCCAGGAGCTGCCACCATGCCCCAGCGCCCCCCGTTGCACCACGCCGCAAGCCGCCACCTTGGCCACCTGACCTTCGCCGTGCTGCTGGCGCTGGCGCTTTCGCTGGCCGGCTGCAGCACACTGCCCCCGCCGCCGATCACCGCCGAGCTGCCGCTGGCCCAGGCGGTGGGCATGGCCACCGACGACGCTGTGCGGCGCATGGAAACCGAGCGCGGTCTCGCGCGCTTCCTGACCATCCGTCCCACGCAGGTCTACGTCGCGCCGGTGCTCGACGCCATCAGCCGGCAGCAGACGGCGACCACGGTGCGCGTGCGCGAACTGATCGCGGTCCACCTCAAGAGCCAGCACCGCGGGCTGGAGCTGGTGCCGTTCACGGCGGCCGCGGCGGCCGTGAGCGATGTGCGCCTGGACACGACGCTGACCGCGGCCACGCTGCCCGACGGCCGCCGCGCCACCGACCGCATGACGCTCGCCCTGCGCTTCGTCAGCCTGAAAGACGGCCGCACGCTGGCGCGCAGCGATGCATCGATAGCCGACGGCACGCTGGACGGAACCCCGGTGGCGTTCTTTCGGGAAAGCCCGTTTGCGCTGATGGCGGCAGACGCCAGTGCCACACCCGCAGTACCCGGTGCCGCGGTGTTGTCGGAGCGTGAGCGCACCGTGTCCATCGCCCGACTGGACGAGGCCGGGCTGGCCTACAGCGTCGGCAGCTACGACCGGGCGCTGATGCTCTACCGTTCGGCGGCCACCTTGCCTGGTGCGGACACGATGCAGGCGCTGGTCGGCACCTACCTCGCGTCCGTCCGCTCGGGCCGCGAGGACGAATCGCGCGATGCCTTCTCCCGCATCGTCGCGCTCGGCCTGAAGACCCGCGCGATGGGCGTGAAGCTGCTGTTCTCACCCGGCAAGACCGACTACATCGCCGACCCTGCCATCCGCAAGCCCTACCCGGACTGGCTGCGCGAGATCGCCCGGCAGGCGGGTGAGGCGCCGTCCTGCCTGCAGGTGATCGGCCATTCGAGCCGCACCGGGGCGCTGGATTTCAACCTGACGCTGTCCGCCCAGCGCGCCGCCGCCGTGCGCGAGCAGCTCGAAGCCGCCAACCCGATGCTGGCCCGCCGCATCGACACCGCCGGCGTGGCCTGGCGCGACAACCTCGTCGGCACTGGCAGCGATGACCTGAAGGACGCCGTGGACCGGCGGGTCGAGTTCAAGGTCGTGGACTGCCGTTGAGGGGCCCGGGGGACGGTGTGGGTGCCGGATGCCCGAGCAGCCGGTCCAGCCACACCCCCAGGACAGCCCCCGCGCACTGCGCCACGATGAACCCCGGCACGCTCGCCGGGGCGATGCCGGCGAAGGTGTCGCTCCACATGCGCCCGAAGGCGGCGGCCGGGTTGGCGAACGAGGTCGAGGCCGTGAACCAGTAGGCCGAGCCGATGTAGGCCGCCACCAGCGACGGTGCCTTGCCCGGACCGGCGCGCAGGATCACCAGCAGCAGCCCGGCCGTGGCGACCGCTTCCGCCAGCCGCTGTCCCGTGCCGCTGCGCACCTTGGTGGACCATTGCAGCACCGGCAAGTCGAACATGCCGTGGGCCAGCCACGCGCCTGCCACGGCGCCGACGAGCTGCGCCAGCACGCAGGGCAGCAAGCGCGTGGCGGGCAGCTCGCCACGCCACGCCATCACGGCGCTGACGGCCGGATTGAAGTGCGCGCCGCTGACCGGGCCGAAGACCTCGATCAGCACATACAGCCCGCCGACCGTCGCCGCCGTGTTCGCCAGCAGCGCCACCGCGACGTTGCCGCCCGAGAGCCGCTCGGCCATGACGCCGGAGCCGATCACGATGGCCAGCAGCAGCGCGGTGCCGAGAGCTTCGGCGCTCAGGTGACGAAAAAGCGTGGTCGTGGAAGTCGGCATCGGCTCAGCTCCGCCCGATGGCGGTGAGCGCCGCTTGCAGCGCAGCGCGGTCCATCGTCTCCAGCGGCAGCGCGAGCAACTGCAGCATCCGGTAGCCGATCGCCTGCCGGGCCAGCTCGAAGGCGCGGGCCTTGCCGGCGTCGCCTCCTTCCGCGTTCGACGGGTCCGGGTAGCCCCAGTGGACCTTGACGGGCGGGGCGCCGTTCGAACCACTGCCGCCATGGAACACCGGGCAGCTTTCCGCCGCGGCCGAGTCGCACACGGTGATGACGATGGACAGCGGCGGCGCGTCCGGGCCAGTGAACTCGTCCCATGACTTGCTGCGGCAGGCCGCGGTGTCGATGCCGGCGGCGTTCAGCGCCTGCAGCGCGAACGGGTTGAGCCGGCCACTCGGGGCGCTGCCGGCGCTGTGGGCACGGACATCGCGACCGAGCCGAGCCGCCAGGTGGTTGAGCATGCCCTCGCTCAGCACGCTGCGGGCCGAGTTGTGGGTGCAGAGGATCAGGACGTGGACGGTCATGGCGGGTTCCGCTCAGCGTTCTGCTCAGCAGCAGGACGAGCCCGCCGACTTGACGGGGATGCCGATCGGCTTGCCACGCGGCGTTGGCGTGCAGCAGGCGGTGGCGGTTTCGACCACTGCGGCCGGGGCCTCGCGGAACACGGGGATGTTGCCGAGCGTGTGGAAATGCTCCCAGGCGATGCCCTGCGGGTCGGTGAGCCAGTGCTTTTCGCTCTTGGCGTAGCAGCAGGTGGTCGCGCCTTCGTCGAGCAAGGCCATGTCGGCGGCCTCGGCACGGGCTTTCAGCGCGGCGAGTTCCTCGGCGTTGTTGGTCTGGATGCCCAGGTGGTCGATGCCGGGCTGGGCACCGCGGGTCGAGATGGCGAAGTTGACCGCCGGGTCGTCGAGCATCCACTTGGCGTAGTCGCCCTCGACGCGGGCGGGTTCGGCGGCGAACAGCTTCGAATAGAAGGCGATGCTCCTGGCGAGGTCATTGACGTGGAGGTGGACGTGGAAACGCTTCATGCGGGACTCCGGTGGGGATGTGGGGATGGCTTGGGTCGGGTGATCAGCGGCAGGTGGTGCCGCAGTCGGGTGGGGCGGTCGTGGCGCAGGCGGTGGCTGCGCCTTCGCAGCAGTGCGCGGTGAGGTAGTCGAGCAGCGCGTTCATCTGCGCCATCGCGGCGCGGTAGATGAGGTTGCGGCCGTCGCGCTCCTGGGTGACGAGTCCGGCGTGCATCAGCTCCTTCAGGTGGAACGACAGCGTCGAGGCCGGCACGTCGAGCAGCACGCCGAGCGCACTCGGTGTCATGCCGTCCGGCCCGGCGCCAATCAAGGCCCGAAAGACGCGCAGCCGCATCGTTTGAGCCAGTGCGGCCAGCGCGGCGATAGCGGCGGATTCTTGCATTGTTTCGCTGGTTGATTCCATGTTTCCACTTTATTGGAATAGTGGATTTATTTCAAGGTGGCCCCTCCTTGTCAAAACACTGTCACATGTCAGCACGACCATGGCGGCTTCTGGTCGGTGAAGAGGTGAAGCGATGGCGATGCGCATGGTGGTGATGTTGGTCGACGACGCGGTGGTTCGCGAGTGGCTCTCGGCGCACACGGCACATGACACGCGGTGCCTGCGCGCCGGCCCGATCGAGATCGACGCCGAGCGGCACCTGATCACCGTCCACCGCCACGGGCGCACCACGCCGGTCGAACTGGCCCCGGTGGAACTGAAGCTGCTGCAGTGCCTGATGGCGCGACCGGACCATGCCGTCGAGCGGCGGCAGATCCTCGACGCGGTCTGGGGCGAGGGCAGCGAGGTCGATGCCCGCACCGTGGACCAGAACATCAAGCGACTGCGCCGCTGCCTCGAAGACGCCGGGGCGGGTGATGTCATCCGCACCGTGCGCGGCATCGGCTACCGCTTCAGTGCCGGGTCGTGATGCGGATCCGTGACGCCGGGTGTCACGAAACTTTCACAGCTTCTGCCTACATTGGCCCGAGTCCCACAACGATTCGTCTCCCCAGGAGAACCTCTGATGAACAAGCTGACCCAACTGGCCACCGTCGCCGCCCTCGTGACCGCTGCTGGCGTGCTGCCCTGCGTGGCGCAGGCGCAGGTCATCAAGATCGACGGCTCGTCCACCGTGTTCCCGATCACCGAAGGCGTGGCCGAGGACTTCCAGAAGATGAAGAAGGGTGCCATCAAGGTCACCGTCGGCATCTCGGGCACGGGTGGCGGTTTCAAGAAATTCTGCCGCGACGAGACCGACATCTCCGGCGCCTCGCGGCCGATCCTGACCAAGGAAATCGCCGACTGCAAGGCCGCGGGCGTCGAGTATTTCGAGCTGCCGGTGGCGTTCGATGCGCTGACCGTGGTCATCAACCCGAAGAACACCTTCCTGAAACAGATCACCGTCGCCGAGCTGAAGACGATGTGGGAGCCGGCCGCGCAAGGCAAGGTCATGACCTGGGACCAGGTGAACCCCGCGTGGCCGAAGGCGCCGATCAAGCTGTTCGGCGCGGGCGCCGATTCGGGCACCTTCGACTACTTCACCGAAGCCATCAACGGCAAGGCCAAGGCCAGCCGCGGTGACTTCACCGCATCCGAAGACGACAACGTGCTGGTCACCGGTGTGGCCAACGACGTGAACGCGCTCGGCTACTTCGGCTACGCCTACTACGCCGAGAACACCGCCAAGCTCAAGGCGGTGCCGATCGTCGAGAAGGCGGGCAAGCCGGGCGTGCTGCCGAGCGAACAGACCGTGATCGACGGCTCCTACCAGCCGCTGGCCCGCCCGATCTTCATCTACGTCAACGCCAAGTCGCTGGCCAAGCCGGAGGTGAAGGAGTTCGTCGAGTACTACATGAAGGCCGGCCCGAAGATCGCCAAGGAAGTGAAGTACGTGCCGCTGCCCCCGAAGGCGTACATCACCAACCTGGAGCACCTCGCCAAGGGCAAGAAGGGCACCGTGTTCGGTGGTGTCGCCGAAGTCGGCGTGACGATCGAGGCGCTGCAGGCGCGCGAAGCCAAGTAAGCGCCGGAGACCGCGCATGTCTGCCACCTCAGCAACCCCGGATGACGTGATGAACGTGACCTCCGTGCCGGCCCTCTCGGGGGCGGCGAAACTGGCCGAATACGCGGCATCCAAGGCCAAGCGCCAGCGCCGCGAGAAGGCCATCGAGCTGGTGTTGCTGGCGGCGGCCTGCGTGTCGGTCTTCACCACGCTGGGCATCGTCTACGTGCTGGTCAAGGAATCGCTGGTGTTCTTCCAGGCCGTGTCGATCGTCGATTTCCTGACCGACACGCAGTGGACGCCGCTGTTCTCGGACGCGCACTTCGGCATCGGCGTGCTGCTGTCGGGCACGCTCACCAGCTCGGTCGTCGCGCTGCTGATCGCCATCCCGCTCGGTACGGTGATCGCCATCTACCTGTCCGAGTTCGCCGGCCACAAGACCCGGGAAACGCTCAAGCCGATGCTGGAGCTGCTCTCGGGCATCCCGACCATCATCTACGGCTACTTCGCGCTGCTGTTCGTGACGCCGCTGCTGCAGAAGGTGTTCCCGGAGCTGCCGGGTTTCAACGTGCTGTCGGCCGGCATCGTGATGGGGATCATGATCATCCCGTACATCTCGTCGCTGTCGGAGGACGCGATGCGCTCGGTGCCGATGAGCCTGCGCGAAGGCTCCTACGCCATGGGCGCCACGCGGCTGCAGACCGCCGTGACGGTGGTCGTGCCGGCGGCGCTGTCGGGCATCGCGGCGGCCTACATCCTGGGCATCTCCCGGGCAGTGGGCGAGACCATGATCCTGGCGGTGGCTGCCGGGATGCAGCCCAACCTCACGCTCGATCCGACCCAGCCCGCCGCGACCATCACCTCGTACATCGTGCAGGTGGCGCTCGGTGACCTGCCGCACGGCAGCATCGGCTACCAGACCATCTTCGCCGCCGGCCTGACGCTGATGGCCGTGACGCTGGTGTTCAACCTGGCGGGCTACTGGCTGCGCCGTCGCTTCCGCGAAGCGTACTGAGTTACGGACTGAGGATCTCCCCATGGAACACACACGCAAGACCGATCTGGCCAGCCTGCGCGCCCTGATCCGCAAGCACAAGCGCTGGGACATGCTGTTCGGCCTGCTCGGGCTGGCCGCACTGGCGGTCGGCATCCTGACGCTGGTGGCGCTGTTCACCGACATGGCGCTCACCGGCTTCGGTCGGCTGGACGCGGATTTCTTCACCCACTTCCCCTCGCGCCGCGCAGGGCAGGCGGGAATCCTGTCGGCCTGGGTCGGCTCGATCCTGGTGATGGTGCTGACCGCGCTGGTGGCCGTGCCGCTGGGCATCGCCGGGGCGGTGTACCTGGAGGAATACGCCCGCAAGAACTGGTTCACCGACGTGATCGAGCTGAACATCACCAACCTGGCGGGCGTGCCATCGATCATCTACGGGCTGCTGGCGCTCGGGCTGTTCGTCTACACCTTCGGGCTGGGCCAGTCGATCCTGACGGCGGGGCTGACGCTGGCGCTGCTGATCCTGCCGATCGTCATCACCACCACCCGCGAAGCCTTGCGGGCGATTCCGCAGCATGTGCGCGAGGCGGCGTATGGCTGCGGCGCGTCGCAGTGGCAGGTTGTCAGCGACCACCTGCTGCCCTACAGCACGCCCGGCATCCTGACCGGCGTGATCATCGGCCTGTCGCGCGCCATCGGCGAGACCGCCCCGATCATCACCATCGGCGCGCTGACCTTCATCGCCTTCCTGCCGCCGGTGCCGTTCACGGCCGACGAAGCGGGCCATGTCGCGGGCCTGTTCGACTGGCTGTTCTCGCCGTTCACGGTGATGCCGATCCAGATCTTCAACTGGACTTCGCGCCCCGACCCCGCCTTCCACCAGAACGCCGCCGCCGCGAGCTTCGTGCTCGTCTTCATGACGCTGGGCATGAACGGCGTGGCCATCTGGCTGCGCTACCGCCTGCGCAAGAACATCAAGTGGTAACCAGGAAACCCTCCATGGCCTCGACCATCACCCTGCCCGACAACGCCCCGACGCTCAAGGCCGAATCGAAGCAACTCGACTTCTACTACGGCGACTTCCAGGCGCTCAAAGGCATCTCGATGCCCGTCTACGAGCACAAGGTCACCGCGCTGATCGGCCCCAGCGGCTGCGGCAAATCGACCTACCTGCGCTGCTTCAACCGGATGCACGACCTGTACCCGGGCCACCGCTACGGTGGCGGCGGCATCCACCTCTATCCGGACAACATCGACGTGCTCGACCGGAACGTCGATCCGATCGAGGTGCGCATGCGCGTGTCGATGGTGTTCCAGAAGCCGAATCCGTTCCCGAAGTCGATCTACGAGAACGTGGCCTACGGGCTGCGGGTGCGGGGCGAGAAATCGCGCAGCTACCTCGACGACAAGGTCGAGGCGGCGCTGAAGAGCGCGGCGCTGTGGAACGAGGCCAAGGACCGGCTGCACGATCTGGCGTCCGCCATGTCCGGCGGCCAGCAGCAGCGCCTGTGCATCGCCCGCGCCCTGGCGACCGACCCGGAAATCCTCCTGTTCGACGAGCCGACTTCGGCGCTCGACCCGATCGCCACCGGCGCGATCGAGGAGCTGATCGGCGAGATCAAGCACAAGGTGACCATCCTCATCGTCACCCACAACATGCAGCAGGCCGCCCGCGTGTCGGATTACACCGCCTACATGTACATCGGCGAACTCATCGAGTACGGCGCGACCCAGGACATCTTCATGAAGCCCAGGCGCAAGGAAACCGAGGACTACATCACCGGCCGTTTCGGTTGAGTCCGCGCCGCCTTCGGATCCACGCCTTCCAGGACACCCCATGAGCGACAAGCACCTTTCCACGCAGTTCGACGCCGAACTCAGCGGCATCTCCACCCGCGTGCTCGAAATGGGCGGTCTGGTCGAAGCCCAGGTCGCGCAAGCCGTCTACGCGCTGACCCACTTCAGCCACGAAACCGCCGACCAGGTCATCCGCCAGGAGCACCGGGTCAACCAGATGGAGATCGACATGGACCGCGATCTCTCGACCATCATCGCCCGGCGCCAGCCGACTGCCCGCGACCTGCGCCTGCTGATCGCCACGTCCAAGACCATCGGCAACCTGGAGCGTGTCGGCGACGAGGCGGCGCGCATCGCCCGCACCGTGCAGCGCCTGATGACCACGGGCATGTCCAGCCGCCTGCCGGTGGCCGACGTGTCGTTCGAGGCGGCGCTGGCCACCACCTCGCTGCGCCGGGCGCTCGGTGCCTTTGCGCGACTGGATGCGTCGCAGGCGCTGCAGGTCATCAAGCAGGACAACGAGATCGACGCCGAGTTCGACGGCCTGATGCGCAAGCTCATCACCTACATGATGGAAGACCCGCGGACCATTTCCGCCAGCATCGACCTCGTGTTCGTCGTCAAGGCGATCGAGCGCGTCGGCGACCACGCCAAGAACATCGCCGAGCAGGTGATCTACATCGTCAAGGGCGCCGACGTGCGCCACTCGCCGCTCGACAGCGTCGAGACGGCTATCCAGTAACTTCCGCAGAGGCCCACCATGGGACGCATCCTGATCGTCGAGGACGAGCCGGCCATCGCCGAGCTGATTGCGCTGAACCTGCGCTACGAGGGCCATGACGTGCGGGTCGCCGGCACGGCCGATGCCGCCGTGCGGCTGGTGACGGAGCAACTGCCGGAGCTGGTCATCCTGGACTGGATGCTGCCGGGCGAGTCGGGTGTGTCGCTGGCGAGGCGCTGGCGCGGTGACGTGCGCACCCGGGAGCTGCCGATCATCATGCTCACCGCCCGCTCCGAAGAGCGCGACCTGATCCAGGGGCTGGATGCGGGGGCGGACGACTACCTGACCAAGCCGTTCTCGCCCGGCGAGCTGCTGGCGCGCATCCGGGCGGTGCTGCGCCGCAAGCTGCCTGAGGCGCTGGACACGCCGGTCGACGCTGGCCCGATCCGGCTCGACCCGGCCACGCGCCGCGTCTGGCACGGCCACGAGGAGGTCGCGCTCGGCCCGACCGAGTTCCGCCTGCTGCGTTTCCTGATGACGCACCCGGAACGGGTCCACAGCCGCAGCCAGTTGCTCGACCGCGTCTGGGGCGACCATGTGTTCATCGAGGAACGCACGGTCGATGTCCACATCAAGCGCCTGCGGGCTGCGCTGGCGCCGGTCGGCTGCTCGGACCTGATCGAGACGGTGCGTGGTGCGGGTTATCGGCTGGCCCGGCCGACGGCCACCGGTGCCACCAGCCAGGCCGCTGCATGACCATCGCCCTGGTGCTGAGCCTGCTGCTGGCGTTTGGCGCCACGGTGGCGGCCTCGCAGATGTGGCGGCGCCAGCGCGTGCTGCTGCGCTGGACGGCGTCCGGCATGGGCGACAAGGACGCGCCCGATCTGCCGGGCACGCTCGGCGAGATCGGGGAGCGGGTTGAACGGGCCTTGCGCGCCGCGGATGTCCGGCAGGCCGAACACGCGCATCGGCTGGCGACCTTTCTCACCGCCATCGACGCATCACCCAACGGCATCCTGCTGCTCGACGCGCAGGACCAGTTGCAGTGGATCAACCAGACCGCGGCGGGCCATTTCGGGCTCGACGTGCAGCGCGACCGCGACCAGCGGGTGACCAACCTCGTGCGCTCGCCCGCGTTTGTCGAGTACCTGCAGGCGGAGCGGTTTGACGAGGGCGTGAGCTTTCCGAGTCCGCGGGGCGAGGCGATGCTGTCCGTCACGGTGCGGCCCTATGGTGATGCGCTGAAGCTCGTCCTGTCCCAGGACATCACCGTGCGCGAGCGCAGCGACCGGATGCGCCGCGACTTCGTCGCCAACGTCTCGCACGAGATCCGCAGTCCGCTGACCGTGCTGGCCGGCTTCATCGAAACCTTGGCGGATCTGCCGCTGACCGGTTCCGAGCGTCAGCGGGTGCTCGCCCTGATGCGCCAGCAGACCGACCGCATGCGCAACCTCGTCACCGATCTGCTGGCGCTGGCGCAGATCGAAGGCGCGCCGCGGCCACTGCCCGACACCTGGACCGACGTGGGAGAGTTGCTGGCGCAGATCGAGATCAGTGCCCGCGCCTCGGACCGGGATCAGCACCATTTCGAGCTGCAATCCGGCAGTCCGGCGCAATTGGGCGGGATCGAGTCCGAGCTGTTCAGCGCGTTCTGGAACTTGGTGAGCAACGCGCTGCGCTACACCCCGGCCGGTGGTCGCGTGACGGCGCAATGGTCGGTGCGGCCGGACGGGACGGGTGAGTTCCGGGTCACCGACACCGGTACGGGCATCGAGCGCGAGCACATCCCCCGCCTGACCGAGCGCTTCTACCGCGTGGACAGCAGCCGTTCGCGCGAGACCGGCGGCACGGGGCTGGGGCTGGCGATCGTCAAGCATGTGGTGCAGCGCCACGACGGCGAACTGCTGATCGACAGCGTGCCGGGCAAGGGCTCGGTGTTCCGGGTGGTGCTGCCGGCTTTTCGGGTTCGCGAAGGCCCCTTGGGCATGTGGGGAATTGGCCGGAACCTGTAATCTCGGCGGCTTCCATTGACTGGACGCTGCCTGATGACCACACCGCTCGATTCCACCGCACTCGACCAGACGTTTTTCGAGGCCCACACGGCCAATGCCTTCACTGCGCAGCCCGTCACCGACGCGGTGCTGCACGCCCTTTACGGCCTCTGCAAGTTCGGCCCGACCTCGATGAACTGCCAGCCGATGCGGCTGGTGTTCGTGCGTGGCGCCGAGGCCAAGGCACTGCTGCAGCCAACGCTGTCGCCCGGCAACGTGGACAAGACGATGGCCGCGCCGGTGACGGCCATCCTCGCCATCGACACCGCGTTCCACACCCACCTGCCAACGCAGTTCCCGTCCGGCGGTGCCGGGGCTGCCCAGCGATTTGCCGACAACCCGGCCATGGCCGCTGAAACTGGCCGGATCAGCGGCACGCTGCAGGGCGGCTACCTGATCCTGGCGGCGCGGATGCTCGGTCTGGGCGTCGGTCCGATGGGTGGATTCGACCGCGCCAAGGTGGACGCGGCGTTTTTCCCGGACGGGCGCTTCCAGTCGTATCTGCTGGTCAATCTGGGTCATGCCGATCCGGCTGGCAACCGTCCGCGCGGACCGCGTCTGGACTTCGACACGGCGGCCCGCATCCTCTGAAGGGGATTCCATGAACACCGTGCCAGCACCGTCTCCCACCGACTCGGACGCCCGCAGGCAATCGTTCGCCGACGTCCGGCGGGTGGTGGGCTGGTACGTTGTTGTTTCGGCGCTGTGGATCGGTCTGTCCGACTCCGTGGTGGCGCTGCTGCTGGCAGACCCGGAGCAGCGGGTGCTGGCCGGCTTGGTCAAGGGCTGGGGGTTCGTGGGAGTCACTGCGGTGTTGCTCTACGGCCTGATGGCGCGGGGTGTCGAGCGCCTGCACCGCGCGTTCGACCGCGAGCGGGCCGTCTGGCAGCACCACCAGCAGTCGCAGGCCCTGCTGCAGGCACTGGCCGAAGGCTCGCCGGACGCCATCTTCGCCAAGGACCGCGAGGGCCGCTACCAGTTGTTCAACCGGGCGGCTGCCCGCCTGGCGGGACTGGAGGTGGACCAGGTGATCGGGTTGGACGACACCGCCGTCTTTCCGGCCGACCAGGCGGCGATGGTCCGCGCCAATGACCAGCAGGTCATGCAGCAGGACCGGCCGGAGACCTTCGAGGAAGTGCTCGACACCGTTCAGGGCCGCATGACCTTTCTCGCCACCAAGGGACCGCTGCGCGATGCCAGCGGGCAGGTGACGGGCCTGTTCGGCATCTCCCGGGACATCACCGAACGCAGCGAGCTGGCGCAGCAGCGGCAGGCGGCGCTGGCCGAGGCCAGCCAGGCGCGGGACGTGTTGCGTGACGTGCTGGCGCGGGTGGACGACGGATTCGTCGCGCTCGACCAGGACTGGCGCTACACCTACCTCAACCTGCAGGCTGCGCGCCTGCTGGGCCGAGAGCACCCGGATGACCTGATCGGCCGCAACATCTGGATCGAGTTTCCCGAGGGGATCGGCCAGCCGTTTCACCGGGCCTACGAGCAGGCGATGCGCACCCAGCAGCCTGTTGTGCTGGAGGAGCATTTCAAGCCCTGGGACCGCTGGTTCGAGAACCGCATCTACCCGTCGCCAGAGGGCCTGTCGATCTATTTCACCGACATCACGGCCCGCAAGTCCGCCGAACGTGCCCTGCAGGTCAGCGAGTTGCGCTACCGGCTGGCGGCGCGCCAGGGGCAGGTGTGGGACTGGAGTGCAGAGACCAGGGAACTGATCGTGGCCACTGAATTCTGGCAAGGTCTGGGGCAGACCGCGCCATCCCCGGAGGGCAGCCTGCAGCACCTGGAGAGCTGCCTGCATCCGGACGACCTGTCGCGTTTCCGGCACGCCCTGACGGCGCATCTGAGCCAGCGGGTGCCGTACGGCCTGGAGTTCCGCCTGCGCCATGCCGACGGTTCGTGGCACTGGTTCCGCACGCATGGCCAGGCGGTGTGGGACGCGCAGGGCCGGGCCACCTACATGGCCGGCACCACCTTCGACATCACCGAGCGCCGACGTGCCGAGGAGGCGCTGCGCGAGTCCGAGGCCTACCGGCGCCTGGTGTTCGAACAACTGGCCGACGGTGTCCTGCTGATCGACCGCACGCTGCGCATCCTCGACGCTAACCCCCAGGCGCTGGCCATGCTGGGTTACGCGCACGACGAGTTGCTGCGGCTGTCGCTGCCGGACCTGCTGGCCGACCAGGAACGTGCGCGGCTCGATAGCGAGATGCTGCGGCTGCCGGCGGGTGGTACCCACCTCGACGAATGGGAACACCGGCGCCGCGATGGCACGCAGTTTCCGGCCGAGGTCAGCATGCGGTCGCTGGACGCGCAGCGCCACGTGCAGGTGCTGCGGGACATCACCGTGCGGCGTGCGTCGGAGAAGGCCGTGCTGACCTACCAGATGGAGCTGGCCGAGCTGACCCGGCGTTTGCTGGAGCAGGAAAAGGAGACCACCCAGCGCGTGGCGCAGTCGCTGCACGACCAGGTCGGGCAGACCCTGGCCGTGGTCCGCCTCCACCTGGACGCGGCCCACACCTCCTTTGGGGCGACGATGCCAGAAGGCCTGCACCTCGCCTGCGACCGCATCGCGCAGATGCTCGACCAGGCGGTGCGCGAAGTGCGGCAGGTTCTGGCCGACCTGCGCCCGCCGCTGCTGGAGGAGCAAGGGCTGGCCGCCGCGATCGACAACGAGATCCGCTCGCGGGTGCTGCCCGGTGTCGGCATCGACAACGGGGCGGACGTGCTGGTCGAAGCGGGCGATGACGTGGTAGCGGGGCGCTGGCCGGCGGATGTGGAATACGGCTTCTTCATGGTGGCACGAGAGGCCATCGCCAATGCCCGCCAGCACGCTGGCGCAAGCCTGATCCGCGTGCTGCTGTCGGCGCCGACCGGGCACGGGGGACTCGACCTGTGCGTGATCGACGATGGTCGAGGCATTCCGGCGCCGATGCTGCACGGCCGGCCCGGGCACCTCGGCATCGTCGGCATGCGCGAACGGGCCATTGCCATTGGCGCGCGTTTTGCTGTGTCACACGGCATTGGCCCTGGGATTGGCAGTGGCCGTGGCACCGAGGTTTCCATGCACTGGGAGGGGCCTGCGCCGTGACGGATGTCTATCTGGTGGACGACCACGCCATGATGCGCGATGGTCTGCGCGCCGTGCTGCAGGCTGGCGGCCACCGGATCGTCGGTGAAACGGGGGATCCGACGCTGGCGCTGGCGGAACTGCAGCGGCTCGTGCCCGCGCTGTTGCTGCTTGATCTGCACCTGGGCGAACGCTCCGGGCTGGAGCTGCTCACCGAGCTGCAGCGGCGCCGCCTGCCAACCCGCACCATCGTGCTGACCATGTCGGCCCAGCCCCGGCATGTGGCCGAGGCGATGCGGCTGGGTGCGGCGGGCTACGTGCTCAAGGGGTCGTCGTCGGCGGAACTGATGGGCGCGATCGACACCGTGCTGCAGGGCCGCCGCCACCTCAGCCCCGAGGTGGCCGATCTGGCCGTGCAGGGCCTGACGGCCCGCGACGAGTCCTCTGCGGTCGATGCCTTGTCGGTGCGCGAGCGGCAGATCGCCGAGCTGGTGGTGCGCGGGCGGTCGAGCACCGAAATCGGTGCGCTGCTGCACCTGTCGTCCAAGACGGTGGACTCCTACCGCAGCCGCCTGATGGGCAAGCTCGCCGTGGCGGATGTGCCCGCGCTGGTGCGGCTGGCCATCCGGGCCGGCCTGATCGATGCCGCCGAGCCGTGACTTTGTTCCAGCGTTGACGCGGGTTCCCGCCACCACGCATCCAGAACTCCCCACAGACCGTGACGGGCCGCCCGCCTAGAGTCATGGCATGCCCCAGACCCTTTTGGAATTCGCGCGGCCGTCCGATCCCGGTGACCCGGCGCCTGCCACCTTGCCCTGTCGGGTGCTGATGGTCGTCGGCGTGTCGAGCCGGCATGCGCTGGTGCGCGAGGTACTGGCCCGTGCCGTGCCGGGCGCGCTGGTCGAGTCGGCCGATTCGGTGGTGGACGCGCTTTTGTGTTCCATGCGCAAACCCGCCGACTTGCTGCTGCTGGACCTGTCGGTGGACGACGCCTTCGCGCCGATCGTGGTGCGCCACCTGGCCCGCGTGGCGCCGGTCACCGAGGTGCTGCTGTTCGACGTGTGTGCGCGCACCGTGCCCGGTCACCAGGTGGTGCGGGCCTGGGCTGACCTGGAAGCCGTGTTGCGACACTGGCACAAGAACAAGATGAAAGCTGCAAATGATGCCGGCACCGAAGCCTCTTGATGAAGCCGCGCGTCTGCGCACCCTGCATGGGCTGAACGTGCTCGACAGCCCGGCCGACCCAGTGCTGGATGGGCTGGTGCGCAGTGCCGCGCTGGCGCTGGATTGTCCGATCTCCATGGTCAGTCTGGTCGATGCGGGCCGCCAATGGTTCAAGGCCGTTCTGGGGCTGCCCGTCACGCAGACTGACCGTGCCACGGGGTTGTGCGGTTACACCATCCTTGGCGACACGGTGTTCGAGGTGCCCGACACGACGCTGGACGAGCGGTTCGCCGACAACCCGCTGGTCACCGGGGAACCGAATCTGCGTTTCTACGCCGGGGTGCCGATCGACATCGACGGCCACAAGATCGGCACGCTGTGCATCCTCGACCGCGAGCCACGCCGCCTCACCGAGGCGCAGCGCGGCATCCTGGTCGATCTCGGCCGGGCGGCGGCCCACTGGATGGTGAGCTGGCGCCAGGCCCAGGCGCTGGATCTGCACCTCCACCACCTCGAAGACCGGGTGGCCCGCCGCACGGCCGAACTGGCGCTGGCCAAGCAGGCCGCCGAAGCGGCCAACGAGGCCAAGAGCGCCTTCCTGGCCACCATGAGCCACGAGATCCGCACGCCGATGAACGGCGTGGTCGGCATCGTCGATGTGCTGCGGCAGTCTAGCCTCACGCCCTACCAGTCCGATCTGGCCGACACGATCCGCGACTCGGCCTTCGCGCTGCTGGGTATTCTGGATGGCATCCTCGATTTCTCGAAGATCGAGGCGGGGCATCTGGCGCTGGAATCGGAGCCCGTCGCGCTGCTGCGGCTGGCCGAAGGGGTGTGCGACACGCTGCAGCCGGTGGCGGCGGCCCGGCGCGTGGCGCTGCAGGTGTTCGTCGATCCGACGCTGCCCGACTGGATCAGCAGCGACGCAGTGCGGCTGCGTCAGATCCTCAACAACCTGGTGGGCAATGCCATCAAGTTCTCGGCGGGAATCGAACGACCCGGCCAGGTGCGGGTGCGTGTCGAGGCCCACGGCGTGGACCGATTTCGCCTGCAGGTGTGCGACAACGGGGTCGGACTGCCGCTGTCGGCCCAGACCCGGATCTTCGATCCGTTCGAGCAGGCCGAAGGCAGCACCTCGCGCCGCTATGGCGGGACCGGCCTCGGGCTGTCCATCTGCCGCCGTCTGGCGAGCGCCTTTGGTGGCGAGATCGGTGTCGAGAGCCAGCCGGGGGAGGGCGCCGTGTTCACGGTGACCCTGCCGATGCACCGGTGCGACACGGTGCCGGGGCAGTTGCTGGCGGCGGCCGAGCGGGTGAATGACCTGTCGGGGTTGCATTGCCACATCGTGCTGGGGGACGCGCAGCAGGCCCGGGACTGGTGTGCCTATCTGGCGGGCGCGGGCGCTCAGGTGCAGTGCTGGCCGGCGCTGGACCCTCTGCGGCAGGCGCTGACCGGGTTGCCGCCGGACCGCTCGACCGTCGTGCTGTGCCAGACCGACCAGACCCGCGAGCCGCTGGACACCACGCTGGACCGGCTGCGCGAGGAGGTGGGGGCGCCGGGGCTGCGCTGGGTCTGGCTTGCGCCGGGCCAGCGCCGCAACCCGCGGGTGCTCGGCCCCGGGCTGGTGGTGCTCGACCACGATGCGTTGCACCGCGCCGCGCTGCTCAAGGCGGTGGCGCTGGCCGCCAGCCGGCTCGTGCCGGAACCGATGGACCTCGCCGCCAGCGTGCCGCTGGGCAGTGCACTGGCGCCCGACCAGGGCGAGACTGGCCTGCAGGGCCGCCTGGTGCTGGTGGCCGAGGACAACGACATCAACCAGAAGGTGATCCGCCGCCAGCTTTCACTGCTCGGGCTGGCGGCCGAGGTGGCCGGCAACGGGCTGGATGCGCTGGAACGCGCCCGCAGCGGACGCTACGCCCTGCTGCTGACCGACCTGCACATGCCCGGCATGGATGGCTATGAACTCGCCAGCGCCGTGCGGCGCGAGGAACTGCCCGGCCAGCGGCTGCCCATCATCGCGCTGACCGCCAACGCCCTGAGCGGCGAGGCCGAGCGCTGCCGCGCCGCCGGCATGGACGACTACCTCAGCAAGCCGGTGCAGCTCGACCAGCTCGGCGCGACGCTGGCGCGCTGGCTGACCGGTCTACCCGAGGTGGCTGCGGCTGGGCCACTGCCCGCCGAGATCCCGCTGCTGCCGGTGTTCGACAGCACGGCGCTGGCGCAGCTCATCGGGGACGATCCGGTGCTGCTGGCCAGTTTCCGGCGTGACTTCCTCGCCTCGACGCGGGCCACGGCCCAGGTGCTGCGCACGGCGGTGGCCCGCACCGACTGGTCACAGGTGGGCGCGCTGGGACACCGTCTGGTGTCGTCGGCCCGTGCCATCGGGGCGATGGCGCTGGGGGGATGCTGCGCCGGACTGGAACAGGCTGGCGCGGCGGGTGACGGCGTGGCGGTCATGGCCCTGCTGCAGCGCTTCGAGAGCGAGCTGGCGCTGCTGGTGGCGCGTCTGGACGACGAACCGGCGGTGCGGGACACCCCATTGCTCTGCGGCGCCGAGCCCGAGCTGATGCTCGTGGACGACGATCCGTTCCAGTTGCAGGTGCTGCAGCGCCAGCTCGCCACGCTGGGCGTCCCGCTGGTGCAGTCCTGCACGTCCGGTGCCGCGGCCTTGCAGCGGCTGCGCGGGCGCGACACATCGGCCATGCTGTTGCTGCTCGACCTGAACATGCCGGGCATGGACGGGGTCGAGTTCATGCGCCACCTGGCCGAGCAGCACTACGCCGGTGCGCTGGCGCTGATCAGCGGCGCCGACACCCGCGTGCTGGAGACGGCGGCCAAGCTCGCCAGCGCCTACCAGCTCCATGTCCTGAGCCACCTGCACAAGCCGGTGCCGTCGGCCATCCTGAGCGATCTGGTGGCACGCTGGCGCGGGTTCGTGCCGGCGCAGATCCACCGGGCGGCCCGCACGCGCCGGCCGGAAGAGATCGAGCGTGCCCTGCGTGGCAACGAGCTGGTGCTGCACTACCAGCCCAAGGTGGCGCTGTCCGACGGTTCGGTGGTCGGCGTGGAAGCGCTGGTGCGCTGGCGGCATCCGACCGAAGGTCTGCTGTATCCCGACAGCTTCATCGCCGTGACCGAATCCAGCGGCCAGATCGACGCGCTCACCCGCAACGTGCTGTCGCAGGCGCTGGCCCAGGCCCGGCGCTGGCGGGCGGCGGGCATGGCGCTGCGGGTGGCGGTCAACGTCTCGATGGACAACCTGGCGCGGCTGGACTTCCCGGAGTTCGTGCTGCGCGAGGCCACGCACCACGGCGTGCCGCTGGCCGACCTGATGCTGGAGGTGACCGAGTCGCGCCTGACACGCGACGCCCGGGTGCCGATGGACATCCTCACCCGGCTGCGGCTCAAGCACATCGGCCTGTCGATCGACGACTTCGGCACCGGCCATTCGTCGCTGGCGCAGTTGCGCGACATCCCCTTCGATGAACTCAAGATCGACCGCGGCTTCGTGCATGGCAACCGTGACCACGCCACCCAGCGCGCCATCTTCACCGCCAGCCTGGAGATGGCGCACCAGCTCGACATGACTGCGGTGGCCGAGGGCGTGGAGGACCGGGCCGACTGGGATTTCGTGCGCGCCGCCGGTTGTGACATCGCGCAGGGGTTTTTCATTGGCCGTCCGATGCCGGCGGAAGCGTTGCCGGAGTGGATCCGGCTTTGGTACAAGCGCTGCGAAACCCTGTGACCTCGGCAGCCCGCCCGGTTCGCCGACAATCGGGCCATGCAAATCCCCACCGTCCCTGTCGCCTGTCTCGACCACCTTGACGCGCTGTTCGCCGATGGGCGACGGCGTGTGCTGATCGGCCTGATCGGCCCGCCGGGGGCGGGCAAGTCCACCTTCGCCGCCGCGCTGCTCGCGGCCTGGGAGGCGCGCCACCCGGGCACGGCGCAGGTGGTGCCGATGGACGGCTACCACCTCGCCAATGTCGAACTGGCCCGCCTTGGCCGGGCCGCACGCAAGGGCGCGCCCGACACCTTCGACAGTGCCGGTTTCGTCGCGCTGCTGCGCCGCCTGCGCGATCAGCCAGCGGGCGAGACCGTGCTGGCACCCGAGTTCCGCCGCGAGATCGAGGAGCCGGTCGCTGGCGCGATTCCCGTGTTTGCCGAAACCCGGCTGGTCATCACCGAGGGCAACTACCTGCTGCTGGACGACCCGCGGCTGGGGGCGTGGGGCGGCGTGCGCGCCTTGCTGGATGCTGCGTGGTACGTGGACGTCGATCCTGCGCTGCGGCTGGAGCGCCTGATCGCCCGCCATGTGCAGTTCGGCCGCAGCGCCGAGGCGGCCCGTGCCTGGGTGGCCTCGACCGACGAGCCGAACGCCCGGCTGATCGAATCGACGCGGGCGCGGGCCGATCGCGTCATCGCGTGGTGAACCGGAGCATCCGATGGATCTGGGACTGAAGAACAAGACGGCGCTCGTGCTGGGCGCCAGCAGCGGGCTCGGCGCGGCCATCGCCCGCACACTGGCTGCCGAGGGCGCCCGCGTGGCCGTGGCGGCCCGGCGCACGGACCGGCTGACCACCCTCGTGGCCGAGATCGAGTCCGCCGGAGGCCAGGCGCTGGCGCTCACCTGGGATCTGGCCGATCTGGCGCAGATCGAACCGAACATCGCCGAGATCGAGGCGCGTTTCGGTCCGGTCGAGATCCTGGTCAACAACACCGGGGGACCGCCCCCGAGCACGGCCGCCGGCCAGTCGCCCGAGCGCTGGCTGGCGCAGTTCCAGGCGATGGTGCTGAGCGTGATCGCGGTGACGGACCGCGTGCTGCCCGGCATGCGCACGCAGCGCTGGGGCCGCATCGTCACCAGCACCTCGTCGGGCGTGGTCGCGCCGATCGCGAACCTGGCGATGTCGAACGCGCTGCGGCTGTCGCTGGTGGGCTGGTCGAAGACGCTGGCCCGCGAAGTGGCGCGTGACGGCATCACCGCCAACATCGTCGTGCCCGGCCGCATCGCCACCGACCGCATCCAGTTCCTCGACGAGATGGCCGCGCAGCGGCAGGGCAAGGATCTTGCGCAGGTGCAGGCCGACAGCACCGCGGCGATCCCGATGGGGCGTGTGGGCGATGTGCAGGAATACGCGGATGTGGTCGCGTTTCTGGCGAGCGCGCGGGCGTCGTACGTGACCGGGTCGGTGGTTCGTGTCGACGGTGGAGTGATCCCGAGCGTCTGAGTCCGGCTGCTTTACAGCGCCAGCACGGTCGGCTGCGCTGCGGCCGGCGGGTAGATGGCCACGAAGTGCTCGGCCTGCTGCCGCTCGGGCGCAGCCCACGGCGTGGTGGTCGCACGCCGGTAATTGAACAGCAGTTGCGGTGCCGCCGGGCCAGGGTGTTCGGCCAGCACCAGGTCGATGGCCCGGGCGTTCGGGTGGCCGAACACGGCGCCGCTGGTCGACACGAGATAGCGTGCGCTGTCGATGGCGCGCAGCAACTTCGCGGTGAGATTGCGCACGCTGCCGTGGTGCGGCAGCTTGAAGCCAGTGAGCGTGAGACGCTCGCCGTGCGCGGACGACGACAGGCAGCCGATCGAGGCCTCCAGCACCGAGGCCCAGGCGTCGCCAGCCAGCAGCAGGCGCACGGTGGGGCGCTCGCTGGGGTATTCCAGCAACAGCGCGATGCTGCTGCCGTTGGCTTCGCTGGCATCGCTGCCGAAGGCGGAGCCGGCTTCACCCGCGCCGCCCAGCGCGTCATCCAGTTCGGCCTCCGGGGCGGCGACTGGTGGTTCTTCCACCGTTTCCGGCCCTGCGCCATCCGCGCCCAGCCCATCACCGAGCGGTCGAAGGTGGGGCGAGGCCGCCAGCCGCAGGCGCAAGGCGGTTTCGTCGCCGGACGCGATGCCGGCTTCCTCCAGCGCCCTGCGCCAGGTGTCCTTCAGTGCGAGCAGGCGGCGGTGGTCGGGCGACAGCAGCGTCAGCCGGCACCCGCCCGGTCCGAAATCGACGCTGGGCAGGCGTCCGTCTGCCCGGTCGATCGCCGCCAGCCGGTCGGGCCAGCCGACATTCCAGACCGTGGTGCCGGTGCGGCGTTCGTAGTCGGCGATGAGCAGGCCGAGCAGTTCACCCTGCAGGGCGCCCAGCGGTTGGCCGGCGGGGTCCGGCACCTGGTCGAGCTGGTCGCGGCCGTTGAACCAGATCCGGTCGAAGGTGCAGCCCAGCGCTTCGGCATCCTGCAGCAGGCGGACCACGCCTTCGATGTGGTCGGCGTCGATGTGCGTGATGACCAGTGCATCGAAGCGCCGCTCCGCAGTGGGTACCTGCAGCACCCTGGCGCGCAGGGCGGCGTAGGTGCGGCTCGGCCCGCCGTCGATCAGCAGGCGCCGGGGGTGGGCCGCGTCGCCATGCTCGATCCACAGGCAGTCGCCGTGGGCGGCGGGCAGCATTTCGATGCGGAACATGGGGGACTCCTGGTTCAGTGCGCGGGCGTGGTGTCGGCTTGCAGCGGGGCCAGCCGCCACTGCGCATCGCCCAGCGCGACAAGGCACAAGGCCATCAGGTAGCCGCGCCCGAGCATGCGGCGGCGCACCCGGCGCATCACGGTGCCGAAGTCGGTGTCGCCATCGCGCACCGTGGCGAGCTGCCGGACCAGCTCCTGCGCGACCGGTGCGGCGTGGCGGCCGAGCACCTTGGCCAGCGTGCCGAGCACGATGGCGGCGTGCTGCTGCTGCACCCGGCGGGTCAGGTCGGTGTAGCCGGTCGGGTTCTCGGTGTCGGTGGCTGTCTGGCAACCCAGCATCAACACGATCGGGCCGGGTTCGGTGGCGTCGGGGTTGATGTAGCTGGGCGAGAGCTGTTCGCGCCCGAGCCGTGCCTGGGCATGTGCCAGGCCGTCGGCGCCGATCTCCAGGTAGTCCAGCCCCTGGTCGGTGTCGTGGTGGGGCAGGACCAGCAGCAGTGCAGGATCTGCCTGCATCGCCGCCTTCCACTGCGGCCAGTCCGCGGCCCGCGCGGCGCGGGGCACGCACTGGGTGAGCGTCTCCCACAGCCGGGTGCGCTCGGCTTCGGGCACCTTGTCGCTGCAGGCGAACAGCGCCGAGTCGATCGGGCGCAGGCTGCGTCGTGCCGCGGTCGGCACCGATGCGCCTGACCCTGACCCAGGGAGCGCGTCCGGGTCGATGCGCTCGATCACCTTCTGCAACGACCAGAATCCCAATGGACACAGGGTGGCGACGTTGTCGCGCTGGTCCTGCGTCAACGGCGTGCGGCTGCACACCGGACAGGTCGCCGTGTCCGACTGCAGTGCCTCGCGCCAGCCGTCGCACAGCCGTGCGTCCTCGGCCGGCACGCCGCGGTCGTAGACAAATTCGAGTGGCACGTGGTCGCGCGTGCGGTTGAGCAGTTGCAGGCGCTCTCCGGGATCGCGGAAGCCGTTGTCACGCAACTGGTTCCAGAGATTGGCGCCGTGGCGTGCCAAGGTGCGCAGCAGGCCGAGGACGTCGGGGTCGTCGGCGTCGAGTTCTTCAGTGCCCGGCGAGCCCGACCTGGCTTGTCGTCGCACGACGGCCGTCTCGGTCAGGTGCAGCGTGTCGTTCAGCCAGCGCAGCGCGGTCGCCGAACCACCCAGGTCGACGGCATGGGCACCGTGGGCGTCGAACAGCAGCAGGCTGGCGCCGGGGTCGGCCGAGGGCGATCGCGGTGCATCCAGCACCAGCGTCCCGTCGACCGCGGGGCTGTTGACGATGTCGAGCACCTCGCGGCGGCTGGCCTGCACCCGCAGCCGGACTTGGTGGTCCGCCGTCTCGGTTTCGCCCGCGACCAGCACGGCCGCGTCGAGCCGCACCGCCTCGAAGATCCGCCCGCGGTAGCGGAACACGATGTCGGCCGCCACGAAGGATTCGCCCTCCGGTACCGTGAGGTGCAGGTCGCAGTCGCCGCTGCGGGCGTCGCGCGCGGCGGGCAGCAGCAGGAACTGGCTGTCGCTGTGCTCGTTGCCGAGGCCGTCGCGCCAGTACAGCTGGGCTTGCAGCCGCAGGCCTTCGGCCGGAAGGGCGACATCCGGAATGGGTTGGTTGGCGGCAATCTCGTCGTCCTCCAGTGGGCCGATCCAGCAGCGGATGACGTGGGCCGCCCCGGCGAGGAAGGTGCGGCGGCGGTGCCCTTGCTGCACGATGCGCAGTTGCACCCGACGCTCCTCCGGCAGGGCACCGCCCGGGTCTTCGTGCGCGGACTCCCGCACGCCGCGGTGCATGCCCCGTGTCGCGCCGGCTTTGCGGCCGCTGAGCTGGTCGCCGTACTGGCCGAGGCGGGACAGCAAGGCCAGCCGGGCGTCGACGTCGCGTGTGTCCAGAATCACCTCGACCTCGGCGCGAATGCGGGCCGCCACGCTGCCCGCGTCCAGCGACTGCACCGCAGGGGACGGCGCGACCGTGCGCCCGTAGGTGGCGAGTTCGGCGCAGGCCTGCGCATCCAGCGGAAAACGGGCGGCCACCGCCAGCGCCACGCGCCGGACCTGCGGGTCCGGATCCGTGTCCACCAGACCGAGCAGCGGGGCCAGCGCGTCGAGGCCGAGCCGGTCAGGCATGGAGCAGCTCGGGCGTGTAGCTCAGCAGGCGGTGCATCAGCAGCGCCCCGGCATGCCGCTTCAGCACCACCATCTCCGGCGCGGACAGGCGCTTCAGGTTGGTGCTGATCGCCGAGGCGAACGCGGCGTCCCCGTCCTGCGCCTGTCCGATGGCGCTGTCGATCGAGAACCACACCGGCTTCGGTCCGTGCGCGAGGTGCATGCCCAGCTCCAGCCGCCTGAATTGCAGACCGCGCACCTGCTCCATCAGGATGTCGATGGCCTCGACCAGCACCGCGCTGCCGGTCTCCGTGGGCCGCTCGACGATCGAGAAAGGCTTGCCGCCGTCGCTGACGATCACATAGTCCAGCGCGTTGCGGTCGCGCAGCAGCGGGTTGACGCCGAGGTTGTCGTACACGCCGCCGTCGGTCAGGCAGATGAAATCGGCGCCGTCGGCCGGGTAGTCGCTCCGGTCCAGCCGCAGCGGCGGGAACACCGGCGGAAACGCCGATGACGCGGCCACCGCGCGGCTCAGCCGGAAGGCATCGGCGGGCTGGAAACCCATCTCCCATTCACCCATCTCGGTTGGCTTGCCGCCACCGGTGACGAAGGAGAACAGGTTGCCGGTGGCCAGATTGGTCGCGTTCAGGTAGAGGCGCGGGCCGGCGGACAGCGCATTCAGCGTGCAGTCGCCGAACAGGTCGCGGTCGTAGGTGTCGGCCAGCTTGTCCAGCCGGGTATGGAAGGGGTCCAACATCCCGCCAAGGACAGACGACACCGCGATGGATGCGCTGCGCAGGTATTGTTCCAGCCGATCGAGCGCGCTGTCGTCGCCCCAGTGCCGGCACAGGAAGGCGCCGGCGATGCTGCCACCGGAGACGCAGGTCAGCAGATCCAGCTTCCAGAGCAACCCCTGGGTCTGCAACTGCCGGAACACCCCCAGGTGGAACGCCGCAGCCCGGAATCCGCCGCCGGACAAGGCCAGCCCGATGCGTTTCTGCACATTGCCCACGGTGATTGCCATGTCGCGCTCCTTGGTCGTCGCACCACATGGTTCATAGACGTACCTCGCCATGAAGTCAAGGGTGCGCGCGGCGAGGCATCCTTCATTCAAAGGACATGCGCGCGGCTGGCAAAATGTACGCCCCCAGTCGTCTGCTTGCACCCCGAGCCGCGCCATGCCCGATACCCCCTTGCGCGTGCTGTCTGTCATCCCGCCGATGACCCAGCTCAACACCCCGTACCCGTCCACCGCCTACCTGACCGGCTTCCTGCGCTCGCGCGGGGTGGACGCGGTGCAGGAGGATCTGGCGCTGGCGCTGGTGCTGCGGCTGCTGTCGCGGGGCGGGTTGCTGGAAATCCGGCGGCGCGTCGAGGCTGCGCCGCCAACGCAACCGACCGAGCCGGTGCAGAGCTTCATGGCGCAGTTCGACCGGTACGTGGCGACCATCGACCGCGTCATCGCCTTCCTCCAAGGCCGCGATGCAACGCTGGCGCACCGGATCAACAGCCGCGCCTTCCTGCCCGAGGGGCCGCGGTTCCGCACGCTGGATGTCTATGTGGACGAGGACGGTGGCGACCCGCTGGCCTGGGCGTTCGGCGCGCTCGGCCTGCAGGACAAGGCGCGCCATCTGGCCACGCTGTACCTGAACGACCTCGCCGACGTGCTGCGCGACGCGGTCGATCCACGCTTCGAGTTCGTGCGCTACGCCGAGTCGCTCGCCACCAGCCAGCCGACCTTCGAGCCGCTGGCCGCCGCGCTGGCCGCCGCGCCGAATCTGATGGACGAGGTGCTGACCGAGCTGACCAAGGCGGCAGTCGAGCGGCATCGGCCGCGGCTGGTGCTGCTGTCGGTGCCGTTTCCGGGGGCGGTGTACGCGGCGTTCCGGATTGCGCAGGCGGTCAAGGCGGTCGATCCGACGATCGTCGTGGCCCTGGGTGGCGGCTTCGTCAACACGGAGCTGCGCGAACTCGCCGAGCCGCGCGTGTTCGACCACATCGACTACGTGATGCTCGACAGCGGCGAGCGCCCGCTGCTGGCGCTGCTGGAGCATCTGAACGGCAAGCGATCACGGCAACGCCTCGTGCGCACCTTCGTGCGGGACGCGGACACCGGCCTCGTGCGCTACATCAACTTTGTCGAGCCGGACGTGCCGTTCTCCGAGGTGGGTACGCCGACCTGGGACGGCCTGCCGCTGGACAAGTACCTGTCGCTGCTCGACATGCTCAACCCGATGAACCGGCTGTGGAGTGACGGGCGCTGGAACAAGCTGACGGTGGCGCATGGCTGCTACTGGAAGAAGTGCAGCTTCTGCGACGTGAGCCTGGACTACATCTCGCGCTACGAGACGGCCACCGCCGAGACGCTGGTGGACCGCATCGAGGCCATCGTCGCCGAAACCGGCCAGACCGGCTTCCACTTTGTCGATGAGGCCGCGCCGCCCAAGGCGCTGAAGACGCTGGCCGCCGAGCTGCAGCGCCGCGACGTGCAGATCTCGTGGTGGGGCAACATCCGCTTCGAGAAGACCTTCACGCCCGAGCTGTGCCAGGAACTCGCCGACAGCGGCTGCATCGCGATGTCGGGCGGGCTGGAAGTCGCGTCCGACCGGCTGCTGACGCTGATGAAGAAGGGCGTCTCGGTCGATCAGGTGGCGCGGGTGACCAAGGGCTTCAGCGACGCGGGCATCCTGGTCCACGCCTACCTGATGTACGGCTTCCCGACGCAGACGGTGCAGGACACGGTCGATGCGCTGGAGTACGTGCGCCAGTTGTTCGAACACGGCTGCATCCAGAGCGGGTTTTTCCACCGCTTCGCCTGCACGGTGCATTCCCCCGTGGGGCTGAACCCGGCGGAGTACGGCGTGAAGCTGCGCCCGCTGCCGCCGGTGACCTTCGCGCAGAACGATGTCGGCTTCATCGACCCGACCGGCACCGACCACGACGCGCTGGGCGTGGGGCTGAAGAAGGCGCTCTACAACTACATGCACGGGATCGGGCTGGACGAGGACGTGCGGGCGTGGTTCGGGCATCTCAAGGTCAAGGTGCCGAAAACGTCGGTGGGGCGGAATCGGATCGGGAAGGCGCTGGCGGTGCGGGCGGGCTGACGCTGAGGCCCGCGCTGACGGAGCCGGGGAATCCTCAGCGGATCAAGCCGAGCGAAATGAATTCCAGCGGCGCGACGCTGCCGTGCGGCGCGTGCTGCGGGACATCCACCGGCTGGTACAGCGACACCAACAGCGACATCGCGACCACAAGCACATAGGGAATCCATCGCGGGCAGGACATGGCGATCTCCTGGAGAGGTCCATCCGGACGTCCGGACGTCCGGATGAAGGGCCTGCCGTCAATATAGACAGCCCTTCTGTCTGGCGCGATGGGACACCCGCGCGCGCACTTGTCAGACATGTCCTACACGGAGCGGCGCACTGGTGCGTGATGCCCACGCGGAACATCGGTCATTTTTCGGTGTTTCGTGATATCCGGCATAGTGCAGGCCATGTGGAATGCCATTTCTGGGGTGCTGAAACGCCCACTTCTGCTCGGGCTGTCGGTCCCGGTCCCGGCCGCGGTGCTGGTGGCCACCCTGATGCTGGGCATCAGTGAGCTGTCCTACCGGGAATCCGCCGGGCAACTCGACCAGCTCGTCCTCAAGGGACAAGTCCGGGTCCAGGCCCTGCAGATGCTCCAGCGCATCTCGGACGCGGAATCGGGCAAGCGGGGGTACCTGCTCGTCGGCGGTGCCGAGTACATGGCGCCCTATGTCCGCGCACACGAGGATGTCCTGCGGGCACTGACGGAGATGAAACGGCTGTACGCCGCACTCCACGATGCCGAGGGTGAAGCCAGGCGCCTGGATCTGGCGCGGCTGGTGGACTCCCGGTTCGGGGAGATGGACGAAGTGTTGCGCCTGCACGCGGCTGGAAAGTCCTCTGTGGCGCTGGACATCGTGCGCTCGGGCATCGGCCGGGATCTCATGGACCAGATCCGTGTCGCGGCCGATGCACTGGTGCAGCACGAAAACGCCCGCATTGCGTCCGGGCTGAAGAACGTCTACGAGACGCTGTGGATGAGCCGGATCGGGGTGGCCGCCATGACGCTCATCAGTCTGCTGGTGCTGACGTTGTTCGTGCGGCAGGGGCGTGAACTGGAGCGGCAGCGTGTCCAGCGGCAAGCCGAGATCGTGGAGGAGCGTGACCGGCTCGAAGCGGAAGTCCTGCGGCGCACCGGCGACCTCACGGAACTGGCCCGGCACCTCCAGACCGCACGCGAAGACGAGCGCGCGCACCTGGCACGCGAGCTGCACGACGAGCTGGGCGCGCTGCTCACCACCGCCAAGCTCGACGCAGCCCGCATCCGGCCGAAGCTGCAGCAGACCTTGCCCGATCTGGTGCCCTGCCTGTCGCATCTGACGGACACGCTCAACAGCGGCATTGCCCTCAAGCGCCGCATCATCGAGGATCTCCGGCCCTCCACCCTCAGCACGCTGGGGCTGATCCCCGCTCTGGAGATCCTGTGCGAGGAGGTCAAGGAACGCTCCGGCCTGGACATCCAGACCCGGTTCGAACCCGCCAGCCTGTCATCCAGCGCCGATCTCACGGTCTACCGGGTGGTGCAGGAGGCGCTGACCAACATCGTCAAGTACGCCCACGCCACGACCGTGCAGGTGGAATTGTGCAACGAGGCGGAGCCGGGGCGGGTGTGCGTGCGCGTGCAGGACGACGGCGTGGGCTTCGACCTGGCCCGGACCCGCGTCGGGAGTCACGGACTGCGCGGCATGCGTTTCCGTGTCGAATCCGAGAACGGCCGGCTGGACATTGCCTCCCGCGCCGGGCAAGGCACCGAGCTGAAGGCGAGTCTGCCCCGCATGGCGCAGGGGTAGGGTAGGACGGTACCTACGACCACGCCCCTCTCGATCCGACACCGCACCGGGGCGCGGTCTGCCTCCCAGCGGACAGGGGGACTCCTAAAGTGGATCCACCGCGGCAACTCCCACGCACCACGCCGCGCTCACCCCTCCCGGAGCCTCAAGGCCCCCTTCGCACAGGAGTCACCATGCTGCACTACACCGTCGTATTCCTGGTCATCGCCCTGATCGCCGCCGTGCTCGGCTTTGGCGGCCTCGCCGCCGGTGCGGCCGGCATCGCCAAGATCCTGTTCCTCGTGTTCCTGGTCTTCGCCGCCATTTCCTTCCTGATGGGGCTCATGCGCAAGGGCTGAATTCATGCGCCCTTACACCTGCCCGAAGTGCCAGCACAGCCTCTTCTTCGAAAACACCGAGTGCCTGAACTGCGGTGCCACCCTGGGGTTTGACCCCGTGGGCATGCAGATGATGGCCTTCGATCTGCCAGGTGTCCCTGACGTACCGGGGCGGCTTCCGGGGGACGCTGGCCCGCCGATGCAGCCCTGCCGCACCCGCCTCGCGTATTCCGCCTGCAACTGGATGGTCACGGACAACGATCCGCAACAGCTCTGCCAGAGTTGCCGGCTCACCTTGACGCGGCCGGACCTGAGCGTCGCGGGTCACCGCCAGATGTGGGCCGAATACGAGCAGGCCAAGCGCCGCCTGGTCTATGGCCTCCTGCGGATCGGGTTGAAGCCCGAGCCCAAGAAGGATCCCGGCGACGGTCTCGGTCTGGCCTTCCACTTCCTGGCGTCTCAACCGTGCCAGCCGCCGGTGATGACGGGTCACGACCGTGGAACGATCATCCTGAGCCTGGACGAGGCCGACAGCGTGCACCGCGAGTCGGTCCGGTCCGACTTCGGAGAGCCTTGGCGCACTCTGCTGGGTCACGTGCGCCACGAAACCAGCCACTACCTGCAGTACCGATGGATCGAGACCGACAGCGAAGCGACCGGCCTCTTTCGCGAGGTGTTCGGTGACGAGCGGGCCGACTATGGTCAGGCCTTGGCCCGTCACCACGCGGACGGTCCACCGGCGGACTGGGCCCAGCACCACATCAGCGTCTACGCCAGCTCGCATCCCCACGAGGACTGGGCCGAGACCTGCGCCCATGTGCTGCTGGTGCAGGACGCGGTCGAGACGGCACAGGCATGGGGACTGTCGCTGTCCAGTCCGGTCGCCACGTCCCAGCCGTCCGCGGACCTGCTCTACGCCCAGTCCTGGAGCGATCTGCTGCTGTTCCAGTGGCTCCCCGTGGCGCAATTCCTGAACGCCATCAACCGGAGCATCGGCGTGGCGGACAGCTACCCCTTCCTCATGCCGTCGCAGGTGGTCCTGAAAATGTCCACCGCCGCCAAGCTGCTGCGGGGCGCGGAGCAGCGCAATTCCTGAGCGACCGGCGAGGTCTGGCTATCATCGATTTCCACCGACCTCTACCGGAGCCTGACCATGCCGCTCATCGATGATGCCTGGTGCGACCTTGTCCTCTACACCCACCGGCCCTAGTTCGAGGACTACGCGGCCCGGCTGGTCACCCGGCCTGCCTACGTGACGGCCAAAGGGATCGATACCGCGCTGGGCGAGCAGCTTGCGGCAGGGAATTCGGCCTGAGCCTCAGCGTCCGCCCGACACGTCCAGCACCGTCCCCGTGATGTAGGACGCCTCGGCCGACAGCAGCCACAACACGGCCCGCGCCACCTCATCGGGATGCCCGCCACGCTGCATCGGCACGCCGGCCTTGAGCCGCTCGACCCGCCCCGGTTCGCCGCTGCTGGCGTGGATCTCGGTCTCGATCAACCCCGGGGCGACCGCGTTGACGCGGATGCCCTCGGCGGCCACCTCACGCGCCAGGCCAATGGTGAAGCTGTCGATGGCGCCCTTGGACGCCGCGTAATCGACGAACTCGCCCGGTGACCCCAGCCGGGCGGCCCGCGAGGACAGGTTGACGATGGCACCGCCCGTGCCACCCCGCGCCGTGGACATCCGCCGCACCGCTTCCCGCGCACAGAGGAAGCTGCCGACGACGTTGGTGTCGAACACGCGCCGCAGCCGGGCGGCGTCCATGTCGATCACGCGCGCCTGCCGCTCCAGCATGCCGGCGTTGTTGACCAGCCCGACCAGCCGCCCGGGTTCGGCGTCGAGGCGCTCGAACAGCCGCAGCACGTCCGCCTCGACCGCGACATCGGCCTGCACCGCCAGCGCATGGCCGCCCTCGGCGCGGATCTGCGCGACGAGCGCCTCGGCCTGTTCGCGCTGCTGGTGGTAGCTCAGGCAGACGGTGTGGCCCTGTCGGGCGGCCAGCCGTGCCACTGCGGCGCCGATGCCGCGGCTGCCGCCGGTGACGAGGAGGGTGGTGGTGGGGGAAGTCAGGTTCATGGCGACAGTCTATGGGGTGGCCGGGATGGCTGCAGCACCGGGGTCCGGCTAGAGTCGGATCACACGAAGCCCTGACCTGGAGGTACCCATGGAACCGGATGACATGACGGAGGATCTGGATGACTTGATCCTCGAAATGGGCGACGAGATGACCCGCACCGCGACGGGTTGGCTGGTCCGGGACACGCTGGATCTGGAATACTGCGCGATCCAGTGGCTGCCCGACGGCCTGGAGGTTCGGGGCAACCTCCAGTTGCGCGGTTCGTCGATTCGCCACCTGCCGTTGCGGCTGCGGGTGACTGGCAACCTGTTGGCCTCCGGCTTGCAGATCGAGGACTTGCCGGCGGATCTGCAGGTGGACGGCAGGGTCTGCCTGACCGGTACCCGGCTGCGTTCGCTGCCGGCAGGACTGAACATCGGTGGCGATCTCGACCTGAGCCTGTCCCGGATCGAGTCCCTGCCCGAGCGCTTGGTGATCCGGGGTGATCTGGACCTGTCCCACACGCCGCTGCAAGCCTTGCCTGAGCATCTGACGGTCGAAGGCCGCCTCGACCTGCGGGGCACGAAGGTGAGCCGACTGCCACCCGGCGTGCGGGTGGGCGGATTGCTGGATCTGGGGTTGACGCCGATGTGTGAGCTGCCGGCCGGCCTGGTGGTCGAAGGTTCGCTGGACCTGCTCGAAACGCTCGTGGAGCACCTGCCCGAGGGGCTGGTGGTGCGGGATAGCCTAAATCTTGGCGGTACCTTGGTCGTCCGATTGCCCGAAGGTTTGCAGGTGTTCGGGTCGCTGAATCTGACCGACACGGCGGTGGCGGCATTGCCGCCAGGGCTGAGCGTCGGAGGAGATCTGCATGTTCAAGGGACCCTGATCACGGCCTTGCCTGCCGGCCTGTCGGTGGGCGGGGACCTGGACCTGCGGGGCATGCCGATCCGGTCGCTGCCGGCGGGTCTGGTGGTGGGAGGTGACCTGTGTCTCGTGAAAACGCAGATCGACACATTGCCCGATGACCTGGTGGTGCGTGGCTCGCTCGACGCGAGTGGTCTGCCGATCCGGTCGCTGCCGGCCGGTTTCAGCGTCGGGGGCAGCTTGTGCCTCGGCGGGACGCTGATCGAGGCGTTGCCCGAGGCCCTGGTGGTCGGCGGCCGGCTGGTGATCGCACGCACCCAGGTTCGAGCGTTGCCGCAGGGCTTGCAGGTGGGCGGTGGTCTGGACCTCTCGCACACCCAGGTGAGTGCGCTGCCCGAGGGGATGCTGCGCATCCATGGCCCGCTCCACCTGCGCGGGGCGCCGTTCCGGTCGCTGCCGACGGGGCTGTTCGTCGCCGGGAACCTGGATGTGCGTGACACGCTCCTGCAGGCGCTGCCCCCGGGTCTGCACGTCGGGGCCTGGCTCAATCTGGATGGCACCCAGATCGAGATCACCGACCTTCCCGCGAACCTGCGTGCCGGTGGCTGGGTGACGATGCAGACGAGCGGCTGGACGGTTCGCAAAGGAGGCGCGGCCAAGCCGTGATGGACCGAATTGCGATGTATCTTCTCCGGATCCCTTTTCCACCCTGGAGAACCGCCGCCATGAAAACCCGCGCCGCCGTCGCCTGGCAAGCAGGCCAGCCCCTGACCATCGAAACCGTGGACCTCGAAGGGCCGAAGTTCGGCGAGGTGCTCGTCGAGATCAAGGCCACCGGGATCTGCCACACCGACTACTACACGCTCTCGGGCGCCGATCCGGAAGGGCTGTTCCCGGCCATCCTCGGCCACGAAGGCGCGGGCGTGGTCGTCGATGTCGGCCCCGGCGTCACCTCGCTGCGCAAGGACGACCACGTCATCCCGCTCTACACGCCCGAGTGCCGCCAGTGCAAGTTCTGCCTGAGCCGCAAGACCAACCTGTGCCAGCTCATCCGGGGCACGCAGGGCAAGGGTTTGATGCCCGACGCCACCAGCCGCTTCAGCCTGAACGGCCAGCCCATCCTGCACTACATGGGCACGTCCACCTTCAGCAACTACATCGTGGTGCCCGAGATCGCACTGGCCAAGATCCGCCCGGACGCGCCGTTCGACAAGGTCTGCTACATCGGCTGCGGCGTGACGACCGGCGTGGGCGCGGTGCTGTTCACGGCCAAGGTCGAGGCGGGGGCGAACGTCGTCGTCTTCGGGCTGGGCGGCATCGGGCTGAACGTGGTCCAGGGCGCGAAGATGGTCGGCGCCGACAAGATCATCGGCGTGGACCTGAACCCGGCGCGCGAGGCGATGGCCCGCAAGTTCGGCATGACGCACTTCCTGAACCCGAAGGACATCGAGGCGGCGGGCGGCAACCTCGTGGACGCCATCGTGCAGCTCACCGACGGTGGCGCCGATTACAGCTTCGAGTGCATCGGCAACACCAAGGTGATGCGGCAGGCGCTCGAATGCACGCACAAGGGCTGGGGCCGCAGCATCATCATCGGCGTGGCCGAAGCCGGCGCCGAGATCTCGACCCGGCCGTTCCAGCTCGTCACCGGCCGCAAGTGGGAAGGCTCGGCGTTCGGCGGCGCCCGCGGACGCACCGACGTGCCGAAGATCGTGGACTGGTACATGGATGGCAAGCTCAACATCGACGACCTCATCACCCACAAGCTGAAGCTGGAGGACATCAACCGCGGCTTCGATCTGATGAAGAGCGGTGAGTCGATCCGCTCCGTGGTGGAGTTCTGAGCATGGTGCCCGCGACCACTTTAGACGGGCTGGAACTCGTCAGCGAACACGGCTGCTTCGGCGGCGTGCAGCGGTTCTATCGCCATGCGTCGCGGGAGATTGGCCTGCCGATGCGGTTCGCGCTGTTCCTGCCGAAGCAGGCGCTGGCAGGTGAGGCCGTGCCGCTGCTGATCTTTCTGGCCGGGCTGACCTGCACCGAAGAGACCTTCACGATGAAGGCTGGCGCCCAGCGCGCTGCGGCGGCACACGGGCTGGCGCTGCTGATGCCCGACACCAGCCCGCGAGGCGCCGGCGTGATCGGTGAAGCGGACCACTGGGATTTCGGCGTCGGCGCGGGTTTCTACCTGGACGCCACGCAGCCCCCGTGGGCCGGCCACTGGCGCATGGAAAGCCACCTGCTGCGCGAGCTGATCCCGGCGGTGGTGGCGCAGTGCGGGCTGGATGGCACGCGACTGGGCATTTCCGGGCACTCGATGGGTGGCCACGGCGCGCTGACGCTGGCGCTGCGGCATCCGGGCCGGTTCGCGAGCGTGTCGGCGTTCGCGCCGATCTGTGCGCCGACGCAGTGCCCGTGGGGCCACAAGGCGTTCACCGGCTACCTTGGGCAAGACAAATCGACCTGGGGCGACCACGACGCCAGCGTGCTGATGGCGCGGCAGGACGGGGCGCCGTACCCCGAAGGCATCCTGATCGACCAGGGGCTGGCGGACAAGTTCCTGGCCGAGCAGTTGCATCCGGATGCGTTCGAGGCGGCGTGTGCGTCGGTCGGCCAGCCGCTGACATTGCGGCGGCACACGGGGTATGACCACGGCTACTACTTCATCGCCAGCGTGGTGGATGACCATGTGGCGCACCACGCGCGGGCCTTGCGCGCCCCTTCCACTTGACAGCACCTGAAAGGTTTTCATGCGGACCATTGCCCGTTCCCGTTGGCTGAACTGGTGTCTTCCGTGGCTGCTGGTCGTGTTGCAAGCCGGCTGTGCCGTCGCACCGAAGCACGCCGCCTTGCAAGGCGACACGCTGCCTCCGCTGATCCCTGCCCGCGATTTTTTCGCCAACAAACGCTCGGCCGGCGACTACCAGCTCTCGCCGGATGGCGGGCAGCTCGGCTGGATCGGTGTGTACGGCACCGGTCCGGCGCTGTTCGTCCGCCCGGTCGATGCGGACGGCCAGCCGACGGGCGTGGACCGCGTGGTGGCGTTGGGCCTGGGGGGTTTCCGGTGGGCGCAGGACAGCCGGCATGTGCTGTTCAGCCGCGACCAGGGTGGCAACGAGAACTACCACCTCATGGCGCTCGACACGCTGGCGAGCGAGCCGCGGGCGCGGGATCTGACGCCGTTTCCGGGCGTGGCGGTGCATCTGCACCAGATGCTGGAGGACGATCCGAAACACGTGCTGGTGCTGCACAACCGGCGCGACCGGCGGCTGTTCGACCTCTACCGGCTGCACATCGAGACGGGCAAGGAAACGCTGGTGCAGCGTAATCCCGGCGATGCGCTCGGCGTCGTGACCGACCGGGCGGGGCAGGTGGTGGGCGTCGTGCGCAAGCAGGGTGAGGTGGTCAGCCTGCACGCCTCGTTCACCGATATCGCCGAGGCCCGCGAGGTGCTGCGCTGGCACACCGATGACCTCGTCACGGTGGTCGGGCCGGATGCGCAGCGGCGCGGCTTCTACCTCGTCACCAACCAGGGGCGCGAGCGGCGGGCGCTGGTGCATCTGGACGTGGGCACCGGGCAGCAGCGGGTGATCCAGGACGATCCGGACGTGGACATCGACTGGGTCTGGCTGCTCCCGCAGACCCGCGAGCCGCTAGCGGCCTTGTCCCATCCCGGCCACCAGCGCATCTACCCGCTGGATGCCGAGTGGGCGCGGGATCTCGACCGCTTCTTTCCCGAGCGTCCGCGCCGGCTGGGCTTGCTCAGCATCAGCCAGGACGGGCGCCTGCTGACGGTGCTGGCGGACACCGACACCGAGCGCCGTTACCTGCTGCTCGACCGCCGCACGGGCCGCACGACCGAGCTGGGGCAGGGCACCGCCAACGCCTACCCCGGACAGCTCGGCGTGACGCGGCCGGTGCAGTTCACGGCGCGCGATGGCCTGCCGCTGTATGGCTACCTCACGCTGCCGCCCGGTCATGAGCGGCGTCCGCCGGGGCCGATGGTGCTGCACGTCCATGGCGGGCCGTGGGCGCGGGACTACTGGGACAACGGCCTGGGCAGCACGCAGTTCCTCGCCAACCGGGGCTACGCGGTGCTGCAGGTCAACTACCGCGGCTCGACCGGCTACGGCCGGCGCCACCAGCTCGCGGCCATCGGCGAGTTCGCCGGCAAGATGCACGATGACCTGCTCGATGCGGTGGACTGGGCGGTGGCGCAGGGCGTGGCCGATCCGCAGCGCGTGGCGATCATGGGCGCGAGCTACGGCGGCTACGCGACGCTGGTGGGGCTGACGTTCACGCCCGAGCGGTTCGCCTGCGGCGTCGACACGGTGGGCGTGTCGGACCTGGTGTCGCTGGTGGAGAACGTGCCGCCGTACTGGGAGCCGAACATGCAGATCTGGCACCGCTACGTCGGCAATCCGGCGGTCCCGTCCGAGCGCGAGGTGATGAAAGCCAAATCACCGGTCCACCGCACGGCGGCGATCACCAAGCCGCTGCTGGTGATCCAGACCACCAACGACGTGCGTGTGCGGCAGGACCAGTCGGACATGGTGGTCAACGCGATGCAGGCGCGGGAGCAGCCCGTGGACTACCTGCTGCTGTCCGGGGCGGGGCACCTGTCGCGCTCGTGGAGCTGGGGGCAGCGGCTGCGGGCAGAGCGGCGGGTCGAGGACTTCCTCGGGGCGTGCCTGGGTGGGCGCAGCGGGGGATTCGACTACTTCGAGTTGGCGGCCTGGGCGTTCTGATCAGGCGGTGCGGCGCCCGGCAAATCCCTTGGGCAGCCCCGCCTCCGGCGTCATCCCGTACAGCGCCTCCCCCGGCAGCCCTGCCTTCAGCGCCTCCCTTGCCGCGATCAGCCGCCCGAGGTTCACCCCGGTGTCCACGCCCATCGCCTCGAACATGAACACCAGATCCTCGGTCACCACATTCCCCGACGCCCCCGGCGCATAGGGACAGCCGCCCAGCCCGCCGAGCGACGCATCAAACGTCCGCACGCCCACGTCGTAGGCGGCGAGGCAGTTCGCCAGCCCCAGCCCGCGGGTGTTGTGCATATGCGCCGAGCCGGTCTTGTCGCCGACCGCAGCGCGCACCCGCTGGAACAGCCGCCGCACCTGGGCCGGGTTCGCCATGCCGGTCGTGTCGGACAGCCCGATCTCGTCCACGCCCGCTGCCGCGAGCTGCTCGGCCAGCCAGACCACCTCGTCGTCCGCCACGGCGCCCTGGAGCGTGCAGCCGAACGCCGTGGACATGCCGATCTCGATCGGCACGCCCGGCGCCACCGCATCCCGCAGCGCCACGATCTCGCGCACCACCGCCACCATCTCGACCCGGCTGCGGCGCACGTTGGCGAGCGAATGCGCCTCGCTGGCCGAGACGGGGATCGTCAGCTTGTGGACGCCGGCCGCCAGCGCCGCCTCCGCGCCCCGCAGGTTCGGCACCAGCGCCATCACGACCCAGCCGGGCAGGGCGGTCGCATGGCGCACCACGTCGGCGACATCGGCCATCTGCGGCAGCGCGCGCGCTGGCACGAAGGAGCCGACCTCGATCTCGCGCAGACCGCTGGTGTGCAGCGCGTCGATCCAGGCCAGCTTGTACGCAGTCGGCATCACGGCCTGCACGCTCTGCAAGCCGTCGCGGGGGCCGACTTCGCTGATGAGGACGGTGGGGAGGACCGCGGGTGCGGCGGGCGGGGCAGGGGCTTTGGGATGGGCGTGCATGGCGCCACGATTTTCGTTCATCATCTCGGTCCATGCAGAAACCTACCTCCTTCCTTGGCCGCGGTGCCCTGTCCGCGCTGGTGCTGGCCGCCACGTTCGCTTTGCCTGCGCATGCTGAAACCCTCGGCGAAGTCAGCACCGCCTTCAAGCTGATCGGCCCGAACCACAAGATCGTCATCGAAGCCTACGACGACCCGCTGGTCGAGGGCGTCACCTGCTTCGTCTCGCGGGCCAAGACGGGCGGCATCACCGGCGCTGTCGGACTCGCCACCGACAAGTCGGATGCCTCCATCGCCTGCCGCCAGGTCGGTGAGATCCGCATCAAGCAGCCGCTGCCGCAGCAGGACGAGGTGTTCAGCGAGCGGCTGTCGATCCTGTTCAAGCGGCTGCGCATCGTGCGCGTGGTCGATGCGAAGCGGCAGTCGCTGGTCTACATGACCTACTCGGAAAAGCTGCTCGACGGTTCGCCCAAGAACAGCATCACCGCGGTGCCGGTCGGCAAGCCGATTCCGGTCAAGTAAGCGGCGATGCGGGCGGTGACGCAGGCGGCTGATCCGCGCCGCCGAGCGCGGCCAGCAGCATGTCGATGAACACCCGCGTCTTGGCGGGCATCAACCGCCGGCCCGGAAACACCACCCACGCCGTCGGACTTGGCAGGCACCACGCCGGCAGCACACGCTGCAGCCGCCCCTGGCGTACATCGGATTGCGCAAAATAGTCCGGCACTGCAGCGATGCCGGCACCAGCGCGTGCCAGCCGGATCAGCAGCTCGGGCGAATTGGCGCCGACCCGGCCGGGCGGCACACCTTGCCAGCGTTGCGTGTCGCGCATCAGCGTCCAGGGAGCCGGCTCGCCGTTGCTGCCCTGGTTGCGCACGGCCTGGTGCGCGGCCAGATCGGCCGGCTCCATCGGCTCCGCCCGTTCAGCCAGATAACTTGGC
Source organism: Sphaerotilus sp. (assembly GCF_031429695.1). Classification (GTDB taxonomy): domain Bacteria; phylum Pseudomonadota; class Gammaproteobacteria; order Burkholderiales; family Burkholderiaceae_C; genus Sphaerotilus. Next base: position 43,041 of record NZ_JANPAB010000030.1, on the reverse strand, counting down.
GCGGCATACAGGCCGGAGGGGAACACCGCCAGCCGGCGCGCCACCAGCAGCCCGTCATCGGGCAGGTCGCCGATCCGCACTACCAGATCGAAGCCCTCGCCCAGCAGATCGACCCGCCGCGGCGAGAGGTCCAGCTCCAGCGAGATCGCCGGGTGCCGAGCGACAAACGCCGCCAGCGCATCGACCAGCAGCAGGTTGGCAAAATCGCTCGGCATCGACACGCGCAGCCGGCCGCTCGGCTCGGCCTGCCGGTGGGCACTCAGGGCTGTGACGGCCGCCACCTCGGCCGCCACCTGCTGGGCGTGTTCCAGCAGTTGCGTGCCGAACTCGGTGAGGGTCTGGCGCCGTGTCGTGCGCAGCAGCAGGCGCTCGCCGACCCGCTGTTCCAGCCCGGCCAGCCGGCGCGAGACGGTCGATTTGGGCAAACCGAGCTGGTCGGCGGCGCGGCTGAAGCTGCCCAGCTCGGCCACGCGGGCGAAGATGAGCAGGTCGTTTGGGTCGATTGCGGCGTCCGTGGAGAGCTTGGATTGTTCCATGATTGGAACAATCATATCCATTCAGGCGGATTCCACCGCAGATTGGTGACGCTTAAAGTGCAGTCATCTCCTCCAAACTGTGGACACCGCCATGAACATCCTCCAGATCAACGCCAGTGCCCGCCGCGACGGCGCGAATTCGACCCGCGTGGCCAATCAGGTCACCGCCCGCCTGCAAGCCGCCAATCCCGGCGCGACCCTGACGCTGCGTGACCTCGCCGTGACGCCGCATCCGCTGCTGGACGAGGCCGCACTGGGCGCGCTGTTCACCCCGGCCGATGCCCGCAGCCCGGAGCAGGCCGCCCGCGTCGCGCTCGACGATGTACTGATCGCCGAGATCCAGGCCCATGACACCATCGTGCTGGGTGTGCCGATGTACAACTTCGGCGTGCCGGTGCAGCTCAAGAGCTGGATCGACGCCATCGCCCGGGCCGGCGTGACCTTCCGCTACACCGCCACCGGCCCGGAAGGCCTGCTCAAGGGCAAGACGGTGTATGTCGCACTGGCCCGCGGCGGCCTCTACCGCGATACGCCGAACGACTCGCAGGTGCCGTACCTGAAGAGCGTGCTGGGCTTTCTGGGCCTGACCGACGTGCGTTTCATCTACGCGGAAGGTCTGGCAATGGGCGCCGATGCTGTCGCCAAGGGTTTCGCCGAGGCAGAAGCCGACCTGAACGCCGCGCTGGCCTGATTCAGCCAGCCCAGCCCGTCCGACGTGCCGCCCGCCACCGCACCGCGGGCGGGTCGGTACTCGCAGCCCACCCAGCCCTGCCAGCCGCAGGCCGCCGACACCTCGTCGATCACGCCGAACAGGTACGGGTAGTTCAGCTCGCCGAGGTCCGGCTCATGGCGCATCGGCACGCTGGCGATCTGCAGGTGCCCGACGCGCCCGGTGGGCAGGGACTGGCGCAGCTTCATCGCCACGTCGCCTTCGACGATCTGGCAGTGGTAGAGGTCGAACTGCACCTGCAGGTTCGCGGCGCCGATCGCCTGCACGATGCGGTGCGCCTCGTCCTGGCGGTTCAGGAAGTAGCCGGGCATGTCGCGTGAATTGATCGGCTCGATCAGCACCGCCCGTCCCGCGGCGGCGGCTTGCCCGGCGGCCCAGGCGAGGTTGCCTTCGTAGATCGCCTGCAGTTGCGCACGCTCCACGCCTTGCGGCGCAAGCCCAGCCATGACGTGGATGCGCGGGCAGTCGAGTGCGTCGGCGTAGACCAGCGCCCGCTCGAACCCGTCGCGGAACTCGGCCTCGCGCCCCGGCAGGCAGGCAATGCCCCGCTCGCCCGCGTCCCAGTCACCCGGCGGCGCGTTGAACAGCACCTGTTGCAATCCGTGGTCGGCCAGCCGTTGGGCGATGTCGGCCGCCTCGAAGGCATAGGGGAACAGGTATTCGACGGCCTCGAAGCCATCCGCAGCGGCGGCGGCGAAGCGGTCGAGGAAGGCGTGCTCGTTGTAGAGCATCGACAGGTTGGCGGCGAAGCGGGGCATGGCAGGGTGGGTTCTCGCGTCAAGCGTCAGAAGTCAGGAAGGGGATGTCCGCCGCGGCACCTGGGCCAGGAAGTCGGCGAACGCTGGGGTCCAGCGGGCGGCCTGCAGCACGGTGCTGTGGCCCGTGGTGTCGGGGCTGCCGGGGAGGAGCAGGGCGCGGCCGTGCCGCAGGCGCTTCATCGCGGCGTCGAGCAGGCCCAGCTCGGGCGGGTTGCGCTCGTCGTCCGCGGAGTTGATGGCGAGCACGGCGGCCTCGATGCGCTCCAGGTCCGGCGTTGGGTCGTAGTCGCGGGCGGCGTCCCACTGGTAGAGGTGGTCGTTGGCGTCGCCGAGGAACGGAGCGTTCAGCCGCTGTTCCACCAGCGCATCGGCCCTGTCTCGGGACGGCGCCAGTTTCTGCCAACCTTGGCAGCCGCCGTTGGTCGCCACTGCATGGAACGCCGACGCCCACTGCAGGCTGCGCGGCTGGCGGGTGTAGTGGCCGCCTTGCCACTCGGGATCGCTGCGGATTGCCTCGATGAGCAGCCGCCGCAGCATCCAGTTGCGCCCCGACATCGCGGCCGGCAACGCAGCCAGTGGCACGATGGCGTCCATGCACTGCGGGTGCCGCTGCGCCCAGAGCCAGGCGTGCGTCCCGCCCATCGAGTAGCCGATCACCGCCCGCAGGTGGTACACGCCGAGGTGCTCCGTCAGCAGCCGGTGCTGGGCGTCCACCATGTCGCCGTAGTGGTAGCGCGGAAAGGCGGTGCGCAGGCCGTCGGAGGGCTTGGCCGACGCGCCCGCACCGATCGCGTCGGGCAGGATGAGGCGGTGGTGGCGGGCGTCCAGCGGCTGGCCGGGGCCGAACAGCGCGCCCGCGAACGCCGGGGTGAGCAGGCTGGCCGCGCTGCCGTTGGTGCCATGCAGCACGAGCACCGGCTCGCCGTCCGGGTTCCCCAAGGTGGTGTACGCCATGCGCAGCGTCGGCATCACCTCGCCCGTGTGGAACCGCACCTCGGGCGCCAGCCAGTGGCCCTTGGTGATCGGGTACGGGAGGTGGGCCATCGTTACCAGCGTGCGCCGAAATGCTGTCGCAACTCGTCGATCTGCGCGTCGGTGAGCGGGGCGGGGCGGGTCAGCAGCCACAGCCGCGCGGTCTCCTCCAGCTCTTCGAGCACGGCGCTGGCTTCGGCCGGGCTGCGGTGCCAGACGTTGGGGCCGAGGCGGTCGAGCATCACGGCGCGCAGCGGGGTGCCGGCGACGCGGCTGGCCGTGATTCGCTCAGCGACGAGGGCGGCGGCGGCCGGGTCACCGGGGCGGTGGTAGGGGATCAGCGGGACGTGGCCAACCTTCATCACGAAGTACGGCGTGATCGGCGGCACGATGTCGTCCGGGTGCCAGACGCCGGCCAGCGTCAGCGCGACGAGGTGGGTCGAGTGCGTGTGGATGACGCAGCGGGCCTCCGGATCGGCGGCGTAGATGCGGCGGTGCAGCGCGAGTGTCTTCGAGGCGCGGTCGCCGCTGGTCTGCACGCCGTCCGCGTTGACGCAGGCCAGCCGCTCGGGCGACAGCGTGCCCAGGCAGGCGTCGGTCGGCGTGATCAGGAAACCGCCGTCGTCGGTGCGCACGCTGATGTTGCCGGCGCTGGCGTGGACGTAGCCTCGGGTGAACAGCGAGGCGCCGACGCGGCAGATCTCGGCGCGCAGCAGGGCGGTATCGGGCATGGGGAGCTTTCCGGGGGAGGCGGCTAGAGTGGGCGTGTGCGGGCAGTCTGCCATGCGAATCGGGCTGTTCGAATCGGCATCATCCACCTGGACCGCAGCACTGCGAACCGCCGGGCCACCAAGGGCCAGTTGCTGCCGATGCATTCGGCCGAGAGTGTCCTGCGGCTGCTCGAACTCGATCAGATGGCGGCGGACACATTCGAGTCGGAAGCGGAAGCGTCGCAGTGGCTGCGCCGGCCCCATCCGATGCTCGACGGCGAAACCCCGCTGGAGTCCGCCAGAACCTCCTACGGTGCGCAGCGCGTCAAGGACATCCTGCTGGCGATCCAGTACGGCGGTGTGGTTTGACGACAGTCTGGCGGATCGGCGATTGCGCTGATTCAACGCTGGCCGTGGCGGCGGTGCTGGCCAGCCTGGGACATGGCTCGACGCTGGGCAACGGCCGGTGGCACACCCGAGGGCGGCATCCCGTGGTGTACGCCGGATCGAGCCGGGCGCTGTGCCAACTGGAAAAGCGTGTTCACTGCAACGGCGCGAATCCTCGGAATCAGGCGCTCATGCGGCTCGACCTGCCGCACGATGCTGTTTTTCTGGAGGCGCAGGCGCTGGGTTTGTCGCCGGACTGGCGCGAGGATGAAGCGGGTACGCAGGCGCTGGGGATGGCGTGGGCCAGTGCGGGGTCGAGTCTGGGGCTGTGGGTGCCGTCGTACACCGAGCCAGCGGAGCGCAACCTGCTCATCAACCCGGCGCATCCACAGTACGGTGCCATCCGGGTGAGCATCGAGCGGTATCCGTTTCGGTTTGATCCGCGGCTGTTTGGGGCTTGAGGGGTCTGGGAGGCGAATCATCAGTCCAGGCATCCGGCTTCGCTGACTGGGCAATTCACCAGTAAGAGCATATGCTATGGCATATGCTTTTTGAAGGTGCCCCATGCCTGACCCCATCCGCCGCATCGCCGTCTTCCGCAACGGCGCCAACCAGGCCATCCGCATCCCCCGCGAATTCGAGATCGATGGCACCGAGGTGACGATCCGCCGCGAGGGTGACAGCCTGATCCTGACCCCGGTGCGCCGCCATCGCCTGCTGGATCTGGTGCGCCAGTGGGAGTCACTGCCACCCGTGGACGACTTTCCTGACATCGACGACCCGCCGCCGCAGGAGCGCGGGGAGCTGTTCGAATGACCGCCGGGCTGGAATGGCTGCTCGACACCAACACGCTCTCTGCATTGATGCGTCGGCCGGTCTCGCCTGACCTGCTGCAACGGCTGGCGACCGCAGGCGACGAGGCGGTCTGCACCAGCATCATCGTCGCCGCCGAGATGCGCTTCGGCGCCGAGCGCAAGGGTTCGCCGGCGTTGACCGACCGAGTCAACGCACTGCTGGCGACGATCACGGTGCTGCCAATCGATGGCGAGGCTGACCGCCACTACGCCGACATCCGCGCCGCCCTGGAGCGCAGCGGAACGCCAATCGGCGGCAACGACCTGTGGATCGCCGCCCATGCGCGTTCACGGGGACTGGTGCTGGTGACGCACAACACACGAGAGTTCAAGCGGGTGCCAGGGCTGGTGGTGGAAGACTGGCTGATCGACTGATCCGACCCGCCTGCCGCTTCAGCTTGTTGGCTATTCACCGCATGTTTTGCGGTGAATGCTCGCCCTATTCGCCGCACCGACTCAAAGCCGCGCAAACGCCTTGCTGAAGAAGTCCCCACTCCCGAAGTTCCCCGACTTCAGCGCCACATGCACCACCTCCCCTGGACACAGCGGCGAAGCCACCGCCGTCCACGGCACCCCCGGATCGATCTGCGGCCCGATCGCCATCTGCGTGACGCCCAGCGCCTGCACGACCGCGCCGGACGTTTCCCCGCCCGCAACGACCAGTTGCCGCACGCCGGCCTGCACGAGGCCCGCCGCGATGCGCGACAGCGTGTGTTCCACCAGCGCGCCCGCTTCGGCCACACCGAGCTGTGCCTGCACGGCGCGGACGGCTTCTGCGTCTGCCGTGGCGTAGACCAGCACCGGCCCTTGTCCTGGCCCTTGCGCCAGCAGCGGCGCGGCCCAGTCCAGCGCCTGCCCCACTACATCGACCCCGGCGGCGATCTCCAGCGGATTCACGGCAAACGCGGGTCGGCCTTGCGCCCGGAAATGCTGCACCTGCGCATTGGTCGCCACAGAGCAGCTACCCGACACCACGGCCTGGTGCCCGGTGGCTGGCGGCAGTTGATCGGCGGCCTCACCCGAGGTCTGCCAGTTCTGCGGCAGGCCAATCGCGATGCCGGAGCCGGCCGTCACCAGCGGCATCCCGGCCAGCGCCTGACCGATGCGGAACAAATCAGCGTTGCTCACCGCATCCACCACCGCGATGCCCACGCCCTCGGCCTGCAGGTCGCGGAACCGCTGCGCGATGGCCTCCGCCCCCCGCGCCACGACCGCCTGATCGACCAGCCCGACCCGCCGCCGCGTCTGCGCCTGCAGCACGCGCACGAGGTTGGCATCGGTCATCGGCGTCAGCGGGTGATGCCGCATCCCGCTGTCCGACAGCAGCACGTCGCCGACGAACAGGTGGCCCTTGAACACCGTGCGCTGGTTGTCCGGGAAAGCGGGGCAGGCGATGGTGAAGCCCTGGCCGGGACCGTGCAGCGCGTCGAGCAGGGCGTCCGTCACCGGGCCGATGTTGCCCGCCGGGGTCGAGTCGAAGGTGGAGCAGTATTTGAAATACACCTGCTCGACCCCCTGCGCCTGCAGCCAGCGCAGCGCCGCCAGCGACTGCGCGACCGCCTCGTCCGCGGCCATGGTGCGCGACTTCAGCGCGACCACGATCGCGTCGGCATCCACCCGCGCTTCGGCGTCGGCTGGCACGCCGATGGTCTGCACCGTGCGCATCCCGCTGCGGACGAGGTTGTTGGCGAGGTCGGTCGCGCCGGTGAAATCGTCGGCGATGCAGCCCAGCAAGGGCACGGGGCGGCGGTTCATGGGGAGGGTCATGGCTTCGGCTCGGCTTGCGGCAGCGTGATGCCAGGGAAGATCTTGATCACGGCCGAATCGTCCTCGCGCCCGAACCCGGCGGTGGACGCCTGCATGAATATCTGGTGCGCCGTCGCCGACAGCGGCAGCGGGAACTTGGTCGCCCGCGCCGTGTCGAGCACGAGGCCGAGATCCTTCACGAAGATGTCCACCGCCGACAGCGGCGTGTAGTCGGCAGCGAGCACATGCGCCATCCGGTTCTCGAACATCCAGCTGTTGCCCGCGCTGTTGGTGATCACCTCGTACAGCGCCGCGGCGTCCACCCCTTCGCGCAAGCCCAGCGCCATCGCCTCGGCCGCTGCGGCGATGTGAACCCCGGCGAGCAACTGGTTGATGATCTTCACCTTGCTGCCGTTGCCCGCCCGGTCGCCGAGCTTGTAGACCTTGGCCGCCATCGCGTCGAGCGCGCTGCCGACCTTGGCATAGGCGTCGGGCGAGCCGGAGGTCATCATCGTCATCTGGCCCGACGCGGCCTTGGCGGCACCACCGGAGATCGGTGCGTCCAGGTACAGCATGCCCAGTGCTGCCAGCCTGCCTTCCAGCGCGACGGACCAGTTCGGGTCCACGGTCGAGCACATGATGAACACGCTGCCCGGCCGCATCGCTGCCGCCGCGCCGCCATCGCCGAACAGCACCGACTCGGTCTGCGCGGCGTTGACCACCACGCTGACGACGACCTCGCAGTGCGCCGCGACCTCGGCCGGGCTGCTGCAGGCGATGCCGCCTTCCTCGGCGAAGGCTTGCGCGGCTTCAGGGCGCACATCGCAGACATGGACGCGGTAGCCGGCGCGGCGCAGCGAGGCGGCCATGCCTCGGCCCATCGCGCCCAGGCCGATCACACCGATGGGAAAGTCATTCATGGAAGGGTCTCCTGGAAAGGATGGGGTGGTAAATGTCACACAGGTCGCTGTGGTCTTTCAAGCCCACCCCGGTGAGCTGCAGTTGCCGCGCCGCTTGCACCAGCCACCACAGCTTGCGCGCCGCCTCCGCATGCTGCAGCCCTTCGGCGCGCACGTTCGACAGGCAGTTGCGCTCCGCATCCGTGCGGCCGACGCGCGGCGCATGGGTCAGGTAGACGCCCAGGCTGTCCGGCGAACTCAGCCCCGGCCGCTCGCCGATCAGCACCGCGACCATTGGCGCCGCCAGCCGCTGGCCGATGTCATCGCCCAGCGCCACGCGGGCCTGCGTGGCGATGACGACCGGGCCGAGTCGCCAGCCGTCCGGCCGCTGGCGGACCAGCGCTTCGATCAGCGGCACGGCCTGGCGCTGGACCGCTGCAGACGACAGCCCGTCGCCGACCACGAGCAGGAGGTCGGTCTCGGCTCCTGCTGGGCCGTGGGCGTCGAGCTGCACGGCGCTGTCTCGCTCCAGCCGGCGCCCGAGGTCCGGGCGCAGCAGGTAGGTGGCCCGGTCTGGCGCAGCGCTGCGAACGCGCAGCGTAGGCAGGCCGAGGGTTTCGATTTGCATGCACAGCGCGTCGGCGTCCAGCGGCAGGTGGACGGCGTCGCGGGCTTGCGCGTGGGCGGCGCCGAACGCCAGCAGCTCGCGCGTCGGCAGGCTCGATCCGGCGCGACCCAGTCCGACGCGGGCCGGTGTCAGCGCCCGCAGACAGGCCCAGGGGTCGGGCGTGGTGAGGGCGTTCGGGTCGCTCATCCGAGGTGTTCCATGTGCGCCATGTGCGTCAGCAAGGCATGGCCAGACGCGACGGGCAGCACCCGCCCCGCAGCGTCCGTGATGCCCATGCGCGCCAGCCACGCCTCGAACTCCGGTGCCCGTTTCAAGCCGAGCACCTCGCGCAGGTAGAGCGCGTCGTGGAACGAGGTGCTCTGGTAGTTGAGCATCACGTCGTCCGCGCCGGGCACGCCGATCAGGAAGGTGACGCCGGCCACGCCGAGCAGCGTCATCAGCGTGTCCATGTCGTCCGAGTCGGCCTCGGCGTGGTTGGTGTAGCAGACATCGCAGCCGATCGGCAGCCCCAGCAGCTTGCCGCAGAAATGGTCCTCCAGCCCGGCGCGGATGATCTGCCTGCCATCGAACAGGTACTCCGGCCCGATGAATCCGACCACGGTGTTGCAGATCAGCGGGTCGAAGGCGCGGGCAACGCCGTGGGCACGCGCTTCGCAGGTCTGCTGGTCCACGCCGTGGTGGGCGTTGGCCGACAGCGCCGAGCCCTGGCCGGTCTCGAAATACATCACGTTGTCGCCGAGGGTGCCGCGCTTCAGGCTGAGCGCGGCTTCCCGCGCCTCGCGCAGCAGGGCCAGGTCGATGCCGAAGCTGCGGTTGGCGGCCTCGGTGCCGGCGATGGACTGGAAGACCAGATCGACTGGCGCGCCGTGCTCGATGGCCTGGATCTGGTTCGTGACGTGGGTGAGCACGCAGGACTGCGTCGGGATCTCGAAGCGCTGGATCACCCCGTCCACCAGCCGCAGCAGGTCCGTCAGCGCCCTCTGCCCATCGCCCGCCGGGTTGATGCCGATCACTGCGTCGCCTGCGCCGTAGAGCAGGCCGTCGAGCATGGAGACGGCGATGGCGCGCGGGTCGTCGGTCGGGTGGTTGGGCTGCAGGCGCATCGCCATCCGACCGGGCAGGCCGAGGGTGTTGCGGAAGCGGGTGATGACGCGGCATTTGCGCGCCACGAGGATCAAATCCTGGTTGCGCATGAGCTTGCTCACCGCGGCGGCCATCTCCGGCGTGATGCCGCGGCGCACGCGGGCCAGCGTCACCTCGTCGGCGGCGTCGCCGAGCAACCAGTCGCGGAAGTCGCCCACGGTGAGGTGGGCGATCTCGGCGAAGGCGGCGGCGTCGTGGGTGTCGAGGATCAGCCGCGTGACCTCGTCGGTCTCGTAGGGGACCAACGCCTCGTTCAGGAAGGTCTTGAGCGGCAGGTCTGCCAGCGCCATGCGGGCGGCCATGCGCTCTTCGGCGGTGTGTGCGGCGACACCGGCCAGCACATCACCGGAGCGCAGCGGTGTGGCCCGCGCCATCAGGGTGACCAGATCGGCGAACTGCCAGACGTGGCCGCCGAGGGTGTGGGTGTAGGGCATGGCGCTCCAGGTCTGCTCCGCGGCGCTGCTCAAAGAAAGAGCATTCCAACAAAAGTCACACAGTGACAAGTACTTGGCGCATTCAACCACAGCTTGTCCCCAGGGTTATGCACAGGTGCGGGGGATAACCAAACCGTGTGCGTTGCCGTGCCGGACCAAGGGAAGATGGGGAGCCTGTGCCAGGGGCCGCCGCGGCTATGCTCCCGGGCATGACCCGCTCCACTGACCACCCGACCACCCTGCGTGTCCACCAGTACCTCGGCCTGCAGCCCGGGCCACGGCTCATCGTGCTCGGCGCGGTACACGGCAACGAGACCTGCGGCACGCAGGCGCTGCACAGCGTGATCGAGGCGCTGGACCGGGGCCATCTGACCCTGCTGCGCGGACAGCTCACGCTGGTGCCGGTCACCAACCCGCTGGCCTACCGCGGCCACGCCCGCGAAGGCGAGCGCAACCTCAACCGCAAGCTGGTGCCGCCCGCCATCCCGCAGGACTTCGAGGACCGGGTCGCCCGTGTGCTCTGTCCGTTGCTGCAGGCGCATGAGGTGCTGCTGGACCTGCACTCTTTCCACACCGCCGGCGCGCCGTTCGTGATGGTCGGGCCGCACGACAACCAGGGCCTGCTCGAACCTTTCGCCCACGCGCAGGCCGAAGCTGCGCTGGCCGCCGCACTGGGGCCAGCGCTGGTGGTGGAGGGCTGGCTGGAGACCTACGCGCACGGCGTCGAGCGGCGCCGCGCCCACCCCGTCACCGTGGCGCGGGCGGCCCCCGACCCCCAGTTCGGCGTCGGCACGACCGAGTACATGCGCGCCTGTGGCGGCTACGGCGTCACGCTCGAATGCGGTCAGCACGGTGATCCGCAGGCGCCGGTGGTGGCGCGGCTGGCCGTGTTGCGCACCTTGAGGTTGCTGGGCATGGTGGGCATGGCGGAGGAGATGCCGGAGGACGGCGAGGTGGGTGGGGGTGCCGCTCCTACACCGACGCCGCACACGGTCATGTGCCTGTTCGATGTGATCGACTGCGAGCACGCCGGCGACCACTTCAGCCGCGAGTGGGCGAGCTTCGATCCGGTGCGGGCGGGGGAGGTGCTGGGCCACCGGGACGACGGGCGCCCGGTGGTGTCCGAGGTCGATGGCTGGATCGTGTTCCCCAACCCGCGGGCGCAGGTCGGGCAGGAGTGGTTCTATCTGGCGCGGGCCAGCGATCGGGTGCTCTGACCGGCTCAGCGGATGGCCGCAGCCGCCTGTGCCGCCCCCGGCACGCCCTTCGCCTCGGCATACCCGAGATAACGCCGCGCACCGACCAGATCCCGGCGCAGGCCCGCACCGCTGGCCAGGCGCCGGCCCAGCTCGAAGCAGGCGCTGGCGTGGCCGAGGTCCGCGGCCTGCTGCAAGGTGGCCAGCCCCGCTTGCAGACCGCCCACGCGCGCTGAAAACGCCGGGGTGAGCTGAACCAGGGCGAGGGTGTAGAGCGCCTCGGGTTGCTGGGGGTCCGGCAGGGCTTCGAGCGCGCTGGCCGCCGCCTGCAGTTTGGGTGCCGAACGGCTGTTCAGCCACAGCGTGGCCCTCGCTTGGGCGATCACCGTGGCACTGGCGAGCGGGGGCTCGTTGGCCAGGCCCTCCAGCAGGCGCTCCGCTGCGCGCGGGTCGGGGGTCACGCCGTCCGTACCCAGCAGCAATTGCCAGGCGCGGACCAGCCGGGCGCGCGGGTCGGACGGCGTCTGCTCGGCGGCTTGGGCGAGCGCAGTGGCGGCGGGATAGTGCCGCAGCCGATAGTCCTTGCCTTCGCTGACCAGCCAGGCGTCCAGCTGCTGCGCCAGTGCGGAGGCCGCCTGGGCCTGCTCCGTGTGCTGGCGAACCAGGGGCAGGCGTGTCATGCCGCCCGCGCTCGCCAGCGCCACCAGCACGGCCGCGGCCAGCGACTTGAGCTGCCAGTGCCGCAGAGCGGTCGACTGCCGCAGGGGGCGCAGCAGGCGGTCGCCATGCGGAATCTGCAGTGACCGTGCCAGACCACGGCGGGCCTGCCAGTCGGCGATCGTCCAGGCGACAACGCCCGTGCCGACCGCCAGGGCTGTTGCGGACGCCAGTTCCACGCGCGGGCTGCCCAGCACCACGGCCAGCGCGGCGACCACCCCGATGCCGGTGAGGCAGAACAGCCGCGGTCGCCAGACCTGCTGCAACCACAGGCGCTCGATTGCGCGCTGGGCCGCTTGACGTGCGCGTATCTGGTAGGCCTCGTCGACCATGCCGGGGTGCAGCCGCGCGATTTCGGACAAGGCGGTGCGCGCTGCAATGTCGCGGTTCAGCGGTGACTGCAGGAAACGCTGCAGCGCCTCGCCCAGGTGGCGCCCGCTGCCGGCCGTGTTTTTCTCCAGCGTGGTGAGGTCGTGCGCGAGCAGCACGGCGGCGATCTGCTGGTGGTCGACGATGTCCAGCGCCGGGCCGAGCGCAATGAATTGCATCGGCTGTCCCGCCACCTGCAGCCGGGCTTGCCGCACTGGCAGTTTCAGGCGCTGCACGGCCTGCACCGCGAGAGGCGCCGTCGTGTAGCGCACCTGTTCGAGCGTGCAGGATTCGTTCAGGGTGGGGATGTCCCGACAGCGCGCCGCGATGGCCTCGGCGACGGCGGGATCGGGGTGGTGCAGCTCCAGAAGGTCCTCGACTTCGAGCCGCTCGCGCAGACGGCCCCACCGGTGGTGCCAGCCGGTGGCGTTGCAGTCCGGGCAGTCCAGCTCCTGTTGACCCGCGCAGTCGGGGCAGACGATGCGGCCGGAGGCCGCGCAGCGGGCGCAGTCCTGCTCTCCCTGCCTGGCGCAGGCGGTGCAGTTCAGCCAGCCCTGGCTGCAGGCGGCGCACGGCACCAGTGTCTCGGTCTCGGCGGGCACTTCAGCCGTGTCGACCGCCGCGGGTGGTGTTGTCGCCTTGACCAGACCTCGCCCGTCACAGGCGCCGCAGGCCAGGCGACCTAGACCCCGGCATTGGCGACACGCGCAGCGTCGGCGGCCCTGGCAATCCGGGCAAGTCTGCTCGCCGCTGCCGACACACGCGCTGCAGGCGAGCCGGCCGCGCTGCGCGCAGGTGGTACAGCCCCACTCGGTGCCAAGGGTCTCGTTCAGATGGCTGCTGAACAGCGCGCCGCCAGACAGCAGGCGCCGGTAACGGCCGGGCTCCTCGGTGGCCCAGTGCTGGATCCTGGCCGTGGCGCCCGACTCGGCAGTGGCCAGGCGCTGCTGCAGCTCCGTGTTCATCGCCGCGACATCCGGGCGCACGGCGATGCCGGCTGGCAGGCGGCCGCTGTGGCTGGCGCATTCGATGTCCAGATCGACGCGCTGGCGCGTGGTGACGATCAGCTCGGCGCTGCTGTCGTGGTCCGGTGCCAGCTCCTTGAGATCCGTGCCCTTGAAGCGGGTGATTGGCGCAAGCTGCGCGCCGATCACCTCGGCAACGCGCCGCCGCCGTCCTGCTTCCTGCCCCCGCACACTCGACATCCAAAACCTCTACCCGTGTTCGCCATCTGACCCATGAATGGAAAGATTACACAACAAAGGCGCGGACCCGGGCCGAAGTGATTCAGTGTGACATCGGCGAACGGCTGCGAAACCAGGTGAGATAGAACAGCCGGTAGAGCAGCCGCAGCGGACGCCCGTCTAGCGCCATGGGCGGACGCGGGCAGCTGCGCGGCGCATCCGTGACCGGCAGCGTCTTGACGTGGCTGACGACGTGCAGGCCCAGTTCCGTGGTGGATTCTCCCAGGCGCGCGTAGCCGTGGCATTCGTACAGATTGAGTGCGGCGACGTTCAAGGTGAGGCACTGCAGACCGACGCGCTGGCACCGCCAGTCCCGGCAGATCGAATCGAGGTGTTCCACCATCCGGTGTGCCAGGCCGCGCTGTCGATACCGTTCGTCCACCGCCAGCATGTTCACCCACAGCGTGCCGGTGTCCCGGCGTGGCTGCGCGTGCAGGAAGCCGACCACCTTGTCTCCCAGGCGGGCGACGCGGAAATACGGCAACTGGTGGCAGAGCCAATAGCCCAGGTTCTGCTCGGTCTCCAGCGGGAAGTTCCGGGCGACCATCTCGCAGATGCTGTACCAGTCGCGCAGCCCGGCGGGCTCGATCACGACCTGCTCGGCCAGCGACCGTGAGGCCTGTGCGGAAAGCGGGTGGACGGGGGCCATGGCTGGCGCTGGCCGGTCGGGCATCTCCAGCGGGTGTGTGGTGTCGGACAGCAGCATGGTGGTTGTGAAAATAGTGGCAGGATTCAAACCTGACTGATGCTATCCAAATCGGTACCTGTGGGTACACCGCGGGTGAGGGGGCGCTGGCGGAAGATGCAGCAAGATCTCCTGGTCCCGTGTGGAACTACCGCGCGGGACCCGGCGGCTGTTCTGCCGTCGCCGTGTCGCTACGATGGCAACCCCATGCCCAGTACCCTCGCCACCCCGGTTCACAGCGAAGTCATCCTCAAGAAGAGCCGTTTCATTGGCTGTGTGCAACCTGTGGCCAACCGCGCAGCGGCGCAGGCGGTGGTCGATGCGCTCTGGCAGGCCCACCCGGGTGCACGCCATGTCTGCTGGGCACTGATGGCGGGTGGGCAGTCGGCGGCCGTCGATGATGGAGAGCCGGGCGGTACGGCAGGGCGGCCGATGCTGGAGGTGCTGCGTCACCAGGACCTGGAGGGTGTGCTGGCCACCGTGGTGCGCTACTTCGGTGGGGTGAAATTGGGCGCTGGTGGGCTGGTGCGGGCCTATACCGACACGGTGGCGCAGGCGCTGCTGGGCGCCGCCAAGGTGCCGCTGCAGCGCATGGGCGCGCTGGGTTGCGAGGTGCCCTATGCGCTGGAAGGACTGGTGCGGCGTGAGTTGGCGGTGGCGGGTGCGGTGCTGGGTGCGGTGCGCCATGGCAGCCAGGTTGAATTCGATTTCAGCCTGCCCCAGGTCGATGTACCGCGCTTCGTGGTTCGGCTCTCCAATGTCACCCAGGGCCGGATCGGTTGGCGCAAGGAGACGATCGCCGAATGAACTGCATCTGATGCCTTGCTGTTACGCACTGGTACACCTGACCATAAGAATGTATAAAGAGTGAAATAAATCACCAATCGGAGGGTGCAGTGTATGAAGAATCCTGTCTTGAAGACGTCGCCAGTCGGTGGCGGCGTGAAAGGCTTTCGATGAGCCGCCCCGCACTTCTGTCCGACCTGCCGCCACGGGAGGCGCCGCCCCAGCCCGTTGGACCGGATGGTCAGTTCGACCCGCAGGCATGGACCTGCTCGGTCTGCGGCAAGGTGCGTGCGCGCGAGTTGCTGCACAGCAAGGCGATCCTGGGCCGGCAGCAACTTGTTTGCGCGCCGTCCTGTCTCGGCGCGGAACGACGCGCCAACGCCCGCTGACGCAATCAAGAGGCGTCTTCCGCGCGCCGCCGCCGCTCTGCCAGTCGCCACTCGGAGAAACCCTCGGTCCATTTGCCCCTCGTCGATAGAATCCGCCGGTTGTCTTTCCGGTTGTTGCAGCTTCGGGCGCCATGTCGTCTGTTGCTGCAGACCGGTCCTGCTGTTCATCCAGAGTGACGAGTGTTCCGATGCCGAGTCCCAACCGTTCTTCCAGCCCGACGCCGTCCTTCCTGCGCCGCCTGTCGATGGCGTTCAGCGTGCTGTTCAGTGGCGAGCTGGCGCGGCGTTGCCTCGCGGCTGACGAGCCCTTGGTCGCTGCGCCAGCCGCTGCGCCTGCACCGGTCCCCGTGGCCCCGTCGCCGCAGGTCATCACCTTGAAGGAGGCGACGCCTGACGCCGCGCTGCAGTTGCTTGGCCTGTTCCAGCGCGAAGCCCGTCTGATCGATTTTGTTCAGGAAGACCTGACCAGCCACGCCGACGCCGATGTCGGCGCCGCGGCCCGCCTCGTCCACGAAGGCTGTCGCAAGGTGCTGGCCGCCCATTTCACGCTGGTCCCTGTGCGCACCGAAGAAGAAGGCCGCCGCATCACGCTGCCCGCCGGCTTTGATGCCAGCGCGGTCCGCATGACCGGCAACGTCGTCGGCCATGCCCCGTTCACTGGCACGCTCAGCCACCGCGGCTGGCGTGTCACCGAGGTGCGGCTGCCGCAGCGCGCCGAACACCACGACGCGTCCATCCTCGCGCAGGCCGAGGTCGAGCTGTGAGCGCCGGCCCCCGCTACAGCCTGGGCATCGACCTGGGCACCACGCACTGCGCGCTCGCCTGGGTCGATCTGGCGACCAGCGACGGGGATGAGACGGTCCACGGCGTGCTGTCGGTGCCGCAGGTGACGGCGCCGGGCACGGTCGACTCCCGCGACCTGCTGCCGTCCTTTCTGTACCTGCCGCATGGCGACGAACTCGCCGCGGGCGACCTGAGCCTGCCGTGGGGCGAGGAGCGGGGCGGCTCGGTCGGCACGCTGGCCCGCCAGCGCGGCGCCACCACGCCGATCCGCCTCGTGTCGAGCGCCAAGAGCTGGCTGTGCCACCCAGGTGTCGATCGACGTGGCGCCCTCCTGCCTGCCGACGCACCGTCCGAGATCGCCCGGGTGTCGCCGCTGGAGGCCTCGCGGCGCTACCTGGCGCATCTGCGGGAAGCCTGGAACCACGCGCATCCGGAGGCGCCGTTCGACGCGCAGACCGTCACCGTGACGATCCCAGCGTCGTTCGACCCCGCCGCCCGCGAGCTGACCGCCGAGGCCGCCCGCGCCGCGGGTTACGGCGCGATCACGCTGCTGGAAGAGCCGCAGTCGGCGCTGTATAGCTGGATCCAGAACAGCCAAGGTGGATGGCGCAAGGCGGTCAAGCCGGGTGACGTGATCCTGGTGGTGGACGTCGGTGGCGGCACGAGTGATTTCTCGCTGATGGCGGTGCTGGAGCGCGATGGCACTCTGGAGCTGACCCGCGTGGCGGTCGGTGACCACATCCTGCTTGGCGGCGACAACATGGATCTCGCGCTGGCGCACACGGTGGCGCGCAAGCTCGCCGTCGAGGGCAAGGCGCTCGATCCGTGGCAGATGCGGGCGCTGACGCTGGCCTGCCGCGCTGCCAAGGAAGTGCTGCTGTCCGACCCGGACGCGCTGACGCAACCGCTCGTCGTGCCAAGCCGCGGCTCCAGACTGATCGGCGGCTCGATCCGCACCGAGCTGACCCGAGCCGAGGTCAGCGCGGTCATCCTGGAGGGGTTTTTCCCGCAGGTGCGGTCGTCGGCGCGGCCAGTGCAGAAACCGCGCATCGGCCTGACGCAGCTCGGCTTGCCGTATGCGCAGGACGCCGCGATCAGCCGCCACCTCGCTGCGTTCCTGGGACGGCAGGTCGGCGCACTGGCGGAACTGGACGGCCTCGCGTTGCCTCAACCGGCGGAGGCCACGTTCCTGCACCCGACCGCCGTGCTGTTCAACGGTGGCGTCTTCCGCGCTGGGCCGCTGGCGCAGCGCACGCTGGACACGCTCAACGCCTGGCTCGCCGAAGAAGGCGCGCCTGCTGCGCGCCAGCTCGACGGTGCCGACCTCGATCTGGCCGTGGCGCGTGGCGCGGCGTATTACGGCCACGTGCGGCGCGGGCGCGGCGTGCGGATCCGGGGCGGCACGGCACAGGCGTATTACGTCACGGTCGAATCGTCGATGCCGGCCGTGCCCGGTATGGAAGCGCCCATGCAGGCGCTGTGCGTCGCACCGTTCGGCATGGAGGAGGGCAGCGACGTCGCGCTCGACGCGCAGCCGTTCGGACTGGTGATCGGCACACCGGTGCAGTTCCGTTTCCTCGGCTCGTCCGTGCGGCGCCAGGATGTGGCGGGCACACTGCTCGACGTCTGGTCGCCCGACGAACTCCACGACATCGGCGAGATCCAGGCCACGCTGCCCGCTCAGGGCCGCACGCCGGGCGAGGTCGTCGCGGTGACGCTGCATGCGGGCGTCACCGAGGCCGGCACGCTCGAACTCGCCGCCGTCCCGATCGGTGGCACCGAGCGCTGGAAGGTCGAGTTTGACATGCGGGGCCAGTCCTCGGCCGGTTGATGGCGGGCCAGCGCCAGGGTCTGGGTCTGTACCTCGTCGGCATCGACCTCGGCACCACCCACACCGTGGTGGCCAGCGCTGGCGCGGGCGGCACCGAGATCACGTTGTTCGACATCGCCCAGTGGACGGCACCCGGTGAGTGGTCGGCCCGCCCGCTGCTGCCCTCCGTGCGCTACCACCCGGCACCGGGCGAGCTGCCGGACCACACGGCTGCATCCGCTCCCATCGTCGGCCACCTCGCTCGCCAACTTGGCGCGCAGGTGCCCGGCCGGCTGGTCAGCAGCGCCAAGAGCTGGCTGTCGCACCCGAACGCCGACCGGCTCGCGCCCATCCTGCCGTGGGGTGCGGACGACAGCGCCGGCAAGGTCTCGCCGGTCGAAGCCAGTGCGTCCTACCTCGCCCACGTCCGCTCAGCCTGGAACCGTGAACACCCCGACGCGCCGCTCGAAGCGCAGACCGTCGTGCTCACCGTGCCGGCATCGTTCGACGAGGCGGCCCGGGCGTTGACGCTGCAGGCCGCGCGGCTGGCGGGTCTGCCGACGCTGACACTCGTCGAGGAGCCGCAGGCCGCGTTTCAGGACTGGCTGTTCCGCCACCGCGAGACGCTGGCCGTGGCGCTGGACGGTGTGCGGCGCGTGCTGGTGTGTGACGTGGGCGGCGGGACGACCGACTTTTCGCTGATTGACGTGGGACCGCCAGACCGGCCGGGCGGTTTGCCGAGCCTGCGCCGCAGCGCCGTCGGCCAGCACCTGATGCTGGGCGGTGACAACATGGACCTGGCGCTTGCGCACCTCGTCGAGCGGCGCATGGCCGAGGCGGCGTGCGGCAATGCTGTGCGCTTGTCGAGCGTCCGGCTGTCGCAGTTGATCGCCCGCTGCCGTGTTGCCAAGGAGCAGTTGCTCGCCGCGGACGCTCCCGAGCAGGCCACGGTGACACTGCTCGGCGGTGGCACTCAGCTGATCGGGCGGGCGCAGTCGGCGGTGCTGCAGCGTGACGAGGTCCGGACGCTGCTGGTTGATGGCTTCTTCCCGCGTGTCGGGCGCCACGAGACCGTGCGGCGGGCGCGGGGTGGCCTGGTCGAGTTCGGTCTGCCGTATGCCAGCGACGCGGCCATCACGCGCCAGCTCGCCAGCTTTCTGCAGCACCATCTGGCACCGGGCGAGTTGCTGCCGGACGCGGTGCTGCTCAACGGCGGTGTGTTCCGCGCCGACGCGTTGGCCGAGCGGCTGATGCAGACGCTGGCCGACTGGCGTGGCGGCGATGCGCCGCGCCTGCTGCACAACGACAACCCGGACGTGGCGGTCGCCCGTGGCGCCGTGGCGCACGCGCTGGCGCGGCAGGGACGGGCGCCGCGCATCGGCGGCGGGGCGGCGCGCAGCGTGTTCCTGTTGCTGGACGAGGCGACCGTTGATGAGGCCACCCCGGTCCGTGCCGTGTGCCTGTTGCCCCGCGGCAGCGAGCCAGGCCGCACGCTGGCGCTGGCCGAACGCACCTTCTCGCTGCGCCTGGGCCAGCCCGTGCGCTTCCATCTGGCGACCTCGACGACCGAGACCGGCGCGCCGCCCGCTGCAGGCGAGGTGCGCATGCTCGCTGCCGATGCGCTGCACGCCCTGCCGCCCATCGCCACGGTCATCCCTTCGACCTGCGCTGCGGCGGGCCGCCGCGACCTGCCCGTCCGGCTGGACGCCACGCTCGCTGAAGTCGGCACGCTCGACGTGCGCTGCGTCAGTGTCGAGAACCCGGCGCAGCACTGGCAGCTCGAATTCCAGCTCCGCTCCGTGGTGGGTGCGGCAGGTAGCACGACTGTTCTTGCATCGGTGCAGACGGACGCACAGATCGCCCCACGGCTGCCCGAGGCGATCGCGCTGCTCGACCGCGTTTTCGGCGCCAAGACTCAGAAGCTGTTGCCCAAGGAAATCAAGGGCCTGCGCGTGCAGCTTGACCACCTGCTCGGCGACCGGGACCGCTGGTCCCGCCCGCTGGCGCGCCGGCTGTTCGACGTGCTGTGGCAGCGCGCCCGCGGCCGCCGGCGTTCCGCCGACCACGAGCGGCTCTGGCTCAACTTGACCGGCTGGTGCCTGCGGCCGGGTTTTGGCGATCCGCTGGACGCGTGGCGGGTGGAGCAGGTCTGGACGATCTTCGACGCTGGCGCTGAACACCGCACCGATCCGCAGGTCGCCGCGCAGTGGTGGACGCTGTGGCGGCGGGTGGCAGGCGGTCTGCCCGAGGCGGCGCAGCTGCGGCTGCTCGACGATTTCGGCTACAACCTGCAAGCAGCGGAACACCCCGGTGCGCCGCTGCCGCCCAAGCCGCCAGGCCTCGTCAAGGGTGGCCACGACGACATGGTCCACCTGGTCGCTGCGCTGGAGCGCATCCCGCCCGAACACAAGGCCGAGGTCGGCGACTGGCTGCTGCAGCCCTTCACCGTGGGCGGTGCCGCCGTCGCCCAAGCCACTCCCGAGCGCGACGGGCTGCGCCTGTGGGCGCTCGGCCGCCTCGGTGTCCGCCAGCCCTTCCACGGCAGCGCCCACAGCGTCGTGCCGGCAGAGATCGCGGCGCGCTGGATAGACGCGCTGCTCGCGCTCGACTGGAAGCGCCAGCGCATGGCCGCCTTCGCCGCAGCCCAACTCGCCTGCATGACCGGCGACCGCGTGCGCGACCTTGATCCAGACCGCCGTGCGCAGGTGCTGGCGCGGCTGGCTGGCTGCGGCGCGGCGCCGAGCTGGTCGGCGATGGTGCGCGAGGTGGTGCAGCGCGATGCAGCGGATGAGCGGGCACTGTTCGGGGAGTCGTTGCCGGCGGGGTTGGTCCTGGTGGAGTAGCTCTGCGACCCACACAGCCCCTGGCAGCGCTGCACTTTGCGCACGGCAAGGTCTAAAAACTGCAATTTAAATACTAACGGCAAAGCATTAGTTTAATCGGAAAGAAAACCATCAAGCTCCACCCACCCTAGGAACCTCCACAAGTGAGCCCCCCGGCAAGCCGGAGGTCTAGAAAAAAAAACTTGGCAGCCGATCAGGTCGTTGCGTCGAACGAAGCAGACAGGATCACCAGCCCTTCATCAAGCAGGGCATCGGACGCCGTCAATGGAACCAGGATCCGAATCACATTGCCATAGACGCCGCACGACAGCAGCACGAGCCCACGCCGAGCAGCTTCCGTGACCACACGTTTCACCCGGTCCGCGTCCGGCTGGTGCACATCACCGCCCTTGAACAGCTCGACCGCCACCATGGCCCCGAGGCCGCGCACGTCGCCGATCGTGGCGTGGCGGGTCGCGATTTCGCGCAGACCGTTCATCAGGCGCTCGCCGACCACGCGACCACGCTCCATCAGTCCGCCGGTGTCGAAAATGTCCATCACCGCCAGCGCCGCAGCACATGCCAGCGGACTGCCCGCGTAGGTGCCGCCCAGGCCGCCCGGTGCGGCGGCATCCATCACCTCGGCCCGGCCAATCACCGCCGACAACGGGAACCCGCCCGCGAGCGATTTCGCCATCGTGATGATGTCCGGCGCCACACCCGCCTGCGCGAACCACTGGTCACACGTCAGCCAGGTGCCCGTGCGGCCTGCGCCGGTCTGCACCTCGTCGGCGATCAGCAGGATGCCGTGCTGGTCGCACAAGGCCCGGAGCGCCTGCACGAACTCGATCGGCGCGACGTAGAAGCCGCCTTCGCCTTGCACCGGCTCGATGATGATCGCCGCGACCCGCAAGGCTTCCACGTCGTACTTGAACAGCGCCTCGATCGACGCCATCGCGTCCGCCACGCTCACACCGTGCAGCGCACAGGGAAACTTGGCGTGGTAAACCTCGGCAGGGAAGGGGCCGAAGCCGACCTTGTACGGCGCGACCTTGCCCGTCAGCGCCATGCCCATCATCGTGCGGCCGTGGAACCCACCACCGAACGCGATCACGGCCGAACGCTTCGTGTAGGCCCGGGCGACCTTCACGGCGTTCTCCACCGCCTCGGCGCCCGTGGTCATGAAAAAGCTCTTCTTCGGAAAGTTCCCCGGCGCCATCGCGTTCAGCCGCTCGGCCAGCTCGACATACGACTCGTAGGCCAACACCTGGAAGCAGGTGTGCGTCGCACGGTCGAGCTGCGCCTTGACCGCCTCGATCACGGCGGGGTGGCGATGCCCGGTGTTCAGCACGGCGATGCCCCCGGCGAAGTCGATCAGCCGCCGTCCCTCGACATCCCAGACCTCGGCGTTTTCTGCCCGATCGACGAACATTTCATGCGCTTGCCCCAGCCCGGCGGGCAGAGCGGCGCGGCGGCGGGCCATCAGGGCGGCGTTGGTGCGGGCGGGATCGTGTGGCATTCGAGGCTCCGGAACATGCGGGTCGCAACGCTACTCTAGTCAGTTCCCCCTGCGAGTGCAGCACCCCTGCACACTCCTATAATCGAAAGTTTTGCTGCATCAAGCACTTAGAGTCGAAAGCACCGGAATGAAAGCCTCAGAGATTCGCGCCACCTTCCTGAACTTCTTCGAGTCCAAGGGGCACCAGATCGTGGCCTCGTCACCGGTCGTGCCGGGCGACGATCCGACGCTGCTGTTCACCAACGCGGGCATGAACCAGTTCAAGGACGTGTTCCTGGGCTTCGACAAGCGCCCGTACAGCCGTGCCACTACCAGCCAGAAGTGCATCCGCGCCGGCGGCAAGCACAACGATCTCGACAACGTCGGCTACACCGCGCGCCACCACACGTTCTTCGAGATGCTGGGCAACTTCAGCTTCGGCGACTACTTCAAGCACGACGCGATCAGCTACGCCTGGGAGCTGCTGACCGAGCGCTTCAAGCTGCCGAAGGACAAGCTCTGGGTCACCGTCTACTCGGAGGACGACGAGGCTTACGACATCTGGAACAAGGTCGTCGGTGTACCGGCCGAGCGCATCGTCCGGATCGGTGACAACAAGGGCGGACGCTACCTGTCCGACAACTTCTGGATGATGGGCGACACCGGCCCGTGCGGACCCTGCACCGAGATTTTCTTTGACCACGGGGAAGACGTGGCGGGCGGTCCTCCGGGCAGCCCGAACGAAGACGGTGACCGCTACATCGAGATCTGGAACAACGTCTTCATGCAGTACAACCGCACCGAAAACGGTGTGATGCACAAGCTGCCCAAGCCCTCGGTGGACACCGGCATGGGCCTGGAGCGCATCACCGCGGTGCTGCAGCACGTGCATTCGAACTACGAGATCGACCTGTTCGTCGCGCTGCTGGCCGCCGCCAAGAGCGCGGTGGATTTCGCTGCAGGCGTGACCGATGGCAGCGCTGGCTGCGATGCGAGCAGCCCGAGCCTGAAGGTCATCGCCGACCACATCCGCGCCTGCGCGTTCACGGTGGCCGATGGCGTCATCCCGGGCAACGCCGGCCGCGGCTTCGTGCTGCGCCGCATTGCTCGCCGCGCCATCCGCCACGGCTACAAGCTCGGCGCCCGTGCCCCGTTCTTCCACACGCTGGTGCATCCGCTGGCCGTGCAGATGGGCGAGGCCTACCCGGAACTGCGCCAGAACGCCGACCGCATCTTCAGCGTGCTGAAGCAGGAGGAAGAGCGGTTCTTCCAGACCATCGCCAACGGCATGGAAATCCTGGACAGCGCGCTGGCCGCGGTCGAGGCATCGGGTGCGAAGCAGATCGATGGTGACACCGCCTTCAAGCTGCACGACACCTACGGCTTCCCGGTGGACCTGACCGCCGACGTGTGCCGTGAGCGTGGCGTGACGGTGGACCAAGCGGGTTTCGAGGCTGCGATGAACCGCCAGCGCGACCAGGCCCGCGCCGCCGGCAAGTTCAAGATGGCGGCCGGCCTGTCGTACAGCGGCGTGCCGACCGCGTTCCACGGCTACGAACACCTCGCCTGCGAAACGTCCAAGGTCGTTGCGGTCTATGTGGACGGCAGCCAGGTCGAGCAGGCAGACGCTGGCGATGACGCCGTGATCGTGCTCGATCACACCCCGTTCTACGCCGAAAGCGGCGGCCAAGCCGGTGACACGGGCGAGCTGCGCAACGGCACGACCCGTGTGGTCGTCGAAGACACGTTCAAGATCCAGGCCGATGTGTTCGGCCACCACGGCCGCATCGCCGAAGGCGCGGTCAAGGTCGGCGACACGTTCGCCGCCAAGGTGGACGCCGAGCTGCGCGTGAAGATCGTGCGCAACCACAGCGCGACCCATCTGATGCACAAGGCGCTGCGCGAAGTGCTCGGCACGCATGTGCAGCAGAAGGGCTCGCAGGTCACGGCCGACCGCACCCGTTTCGACTTTGCGCACAACGCCCCGATGACCGACGCGGAAATCCGGCAAGTCGAGGTGCTCGTCAACGCCGAAATCCTCGCCAACGCTGCCGCCAACGCCGAGGTGATGGCGCTCGACGACGCACAGAAATCCGGCGCGATGATGCTGTTCGGCGAGAAGTACGGCGAGACCGTGCGCGTGCAGACCATCGGCTCCAGCAAGGAACTCTGCGGCGGTGTGCATGTGCGGCGCACGGGCGACATCGGCGTGTTCAAGATCGTGGCCGAGTCGGGTGTCGCGGCCGGCATCCGCCGGGTCGAGGCGGTGACGGGCGACAACGCGCTGGCCTATCTGCAGAGCCTGGAAACCACGGTGAACAATGTGGCAGGTGCGCTCAAGGCGGCGCCGAGCGAGGTCACGGCCCGCATCGGCAGCCTGCAGGACCAGCTGCGCGCGCTGGAGAAGGAAGTCATTGCGCTCAAGGGCAAGCTGGCGTCGAACCAAGGTGACGCGCTGGTCGCGCAGGCCATCGACCTGAATGGACTGAAGGTGCTGGCCGCTGTACTCGAAGGTGCGGACGCGGCCACGCTGCGCACGACGATGGACCAGCTCAAGAACAAGCTGAAGACGGCGGCGATCGTGCTGGCGGCGGTCGATGGCAACAAGGTGCAGATCGCGGCCGGCGTCACCGCCGACTCGATTGGCAAGGTCAAGGCCGGCGAGCTGGTCAACTTCGTGGCGCAGCAGGTCGGAGGCAAGGGCGGTGGCAAGCCAGACATGGCGATGGCCGGCGGTACCGAGGCGAGCAAGCTGGCAGGTGCGCTGGCGAGCGTGCGCGGCTGGGTGGCGGAGCGGGTCTGAGGCATGACTGAAGCGCCTGACACCGAAGAAGTCGATCCCTTTGCGCCGATCCAGTCACCGCGCCTGTGGCGCGACGAGGTCTGGACCGCCCGCGTCATGAAGAACGAGGACGACGAGGGCTGGGCCGTGGCGATGACCCGCCACGGCGAATCCGAGCCGGCACTGGTTGCCCCGTGGACCATGGGCCGCGACAAGAAGAACCCGAAACCGCTGGACATGGCGGCGTTCAACACCTGGGTGAAGACGGCCTCGGAGGTGTTGCGCCGCCACGAGCAGCAGCTCCACGCGATGCTGCACAAGAGCGCCTACGTCTCGACGGACAACGGCCGGGTGCTGGTGACGCTGGACGTCGTGCCGGACGAGTTCGAACCGAACGCGACGCTGAGCGCTTTTGATGCCGATGGGGGCGAGCTGGCCAAGGTCCGCGTTTCGCCAGCGTTCAAGCTCAATGGGGCTTCGGCGCTGGCTTGGGTCGAGGCGAAATTTTCTCCGCCTGCGTCAGGCCGCTGATCGGCCAGTGAGCGCCTAGTTCCAGCGCGAAAGCGTGGGGAATGAAGCGCTCGAAGCCGGCGCCGGGGTAGTTGGTCAGCTCGCCCACATAGAGCCGGCCGCCGACGACGTAGCAGTCCACCCGCAGGAACTCGAAACAGCACGCCAGTTGCAGCGTGATGTCGACCATCTCGGCGAGGCAGTCCGGGCGCGTGTCCGGTGCATGGTTCTCCAGCGACAGCCGGGCGGGCAGCAACCGCCAGTCCGTGTCGTACAGATTGCGCGTGTGGTGGCAGAAACGGCCGCGGTCCACCTGGATGAAGCGCACCGCGCCGCCGATCACATACAGCTTGTAGTCCGCCGGTACGCCACCGTGTTCATCCATCAGCAGGGTCTCGGCGATGATCTTGCCGTGCAGTCGGTCGTAGCACCATTCGCGGTTCATGCGGCTGTATTCGGTGTCCAGCCAGCGCTGCAACGTCAGGCGGGTCTGGCACAGGTTGACCTTCTCGCCCGATCGCAGAAACAACACCTGGCCGCTGCCCACCGTCGGCTTGAGCACGCACGGGCGAGGCAAGGTCTCGATCGGAATGCTGGCAACAGCTGGCCACAGGCCCAGCGCTGGCACGAGGTACCGTGGGCCGATGGTGCGCGCCACATGCTCGCGGGTGAGTGCCTTGTCGGCGGCGATGTGCAGCAGCGGCGAGCGGCAACGCAGCATGTAGGCCTGGATGTGCTCGTTGACCGTGCGGGGATGGTCGTAGTCCGGCCATTCGCCGAAGTACAGGCGATAGCCGATGGTCAGGTACCGCCGGTCGGACAGCCACGCACCGAAGCGCCGCGCCAGCAGCAGGTCGGGTCGGCGGATGCCCAGCAGGCGCGACACCAGATGCCGTATCCGGGACGGCAAGCGGACCGGAGCAGGGGACAGCATCGTGGGCATCAGGCCAGGTGGGTACGAAGTTGTCGGAACCAGCGCCGGATGCGGCTGGAGGTATTCGAAATGGCCATCCGGGTCGCCCACGACGTCGGCACCAGCAGTACAGCCAGCAGCCAGAGCTGGGCGGCGCGGCGCTCGTGCCAGGTGTAGCCGGGGCAGGCGGCGAGCGAGTCGGCCTGCATCCGCATCAGCGAGGCGAGGGTGTCGCCTGGATAGGGATGACGCTCCGGCTCGGTGCGCAGGGACAGGGCACGGCTGCGCAGGTTCCACGGCGCGTGCAGTGGCGGGCTGGCCATGTCGATGCCGTCCTGGCGCGCCAGCAGCGCCAGCGTCGTGGCGCGGCGGTGCGCTTCGATGCGCAGCATGTCGCCATGGCGGGCGGAGATGTTGCCGAAGCAGCCGCGCGCGCGGTTCGCCGACGAGTGGATGCGGTAGGAACCCAGCGGGCGCGGCGCGCTGACAATGCGGCCGTTGAAGGCACTCAGCAGGAACGGCGGAGTGTCGGCTGCACGGCGCCAGGCGGGCTCGTCCAGCGGAAAGTAGCGCTCGATCGCGGAGCGCCGGTAGAGGTTTCCGCTGGACGGCGGGCCGCCATAGGTGCCGAAGCGCTCGATCAATGGTCGTACGTCACCATCGTGCAGCAGGTAGGGAATCTGGCGTCCCATGGGGCTGCCATCCTGCGTGATGCACTGCAACTGGAACTGGATCTTGGCGACCCCCTCGGCCATCAACGGCAGGCAGGTGGCCAGCGCGTCCGGCTCCAGCAGGTCATCGGAATCCAGGAACAGCACCCACTCGCCTGTGCTGAGCGCCAGTCCGGCGTTCATGGCGGAGGCTTGGCCACGGTTCTCCTGGCTGTGCCAGGTCTGGATGCGTGATCCGTAGCGCGCCATCACCTCCCTGGACCCATCGGTGGAAGCGTCATCGCAGACGATCACCTCGACTTCTGCGTCCAGCGCCGAACCGGATTGGGCGAGTGCGCTGTCGATCGCGGCACCGAGGTAGCGGGCGTAATTGAAGTTGTTGATGAGGATGGAGATGCGCATACCAAAAACCAGTAGTTACACAAGGATACTGTTTTGGTCTGCGCAGGGTGCTCCCGCGTCTCGGGCACAGGGGGGCGCCTGAACGAAGGGGTTCAGGTGCCGGCGCTGTCATCCGGATACAGCCCGCGGCCACGTGCGAAGAGCCGGGTCAAGCCCAGCAACACATCGATCTGCGGCGTCGGCAACTGGACACGCTGGCCGATTTCCCGCACAGCGGTGACGATGGCGTCCAGCTCGATCGGGCGTCCCGCCTCGACGTCCTGGAGCATCGAGGTCTTGAACGCGCCGAGCCTGGCGGTGATCAGGTGCCGGTCTTCGGGGCGTTGTGCGATGTGGCAGCCAATGCGTTCGCCGATCAGTGCCGCTTCGGCCATCGCGTCGGTGCAGAACTGGCGGGTCAGCGGGTCGGCCAGCACGCGGTCGATGGTGGCGCCAGTCAGGGCCGAGATGGGATTCATCGTCAGATTGCCCCAGAGCTTGTACCAGATGTCCGCCCGCACATCAGCCGAGTGCGTGACCTCGAACCCCGCCGCGCCAAGCAGCTCCGCGACCCATGCCGACCGCTCGGAGTGCCCGCCGAGTGGTTCACCGACGATCAGCCCTTGCCCCATGCGGTGCTGGACCAGACCCGGTTCGGGTGAGGCCGTGCTGGCGTGCACGACGCAACCCAGCACGCGGTACAGCGGAATCGCCTCCCGGATGGCACCGCCCGGATCGACGCTGTCCAGCGGTGCATCGCCTAGCTCAGTCTGGCCTTCGATGAACCACCATGGCACGCCGTTCATGGCGGGCAGCACGACCGTTTCAGGCCCGAGCAGCGGGCTGATCTGGCGGGCGACCTGGGACAGTGCAGGCCCCTTGACGGCGATGATGACCAGGTCTTGAACGCCGAGGTCGGATGCGTGCTCCGACGCAGCCGCCACGGGTGCCTGCACCACCGAATCCCCCTGGCGCAAGCGCCATCCGTGGGACCGCAGCGCGTCCAGCGTGGCACCGCGGGCCATGGCGCTCACGGTGGTCTGGCCGGCAGCGGCCAGCCGGGTGCCAATGAAACCGCCGATCGAACCGGCGCCGATGATGCAGATGTTCTTCATGTCAACCCCAGTCAACTCACGATGTAGGCGGCCGCCCCGGTGGCGATCAGCACACCCTCGTCATTGTGCAGACGCATCTGTGTCGAGCCGACCCGTCCGCCCAGCCGTGTCACCTCGGCAGTGGCGATGAAGTGCTTGCCGATGCCCTGACGCAGGTAGTCGATGCGCAGGTCGATCGTGCCCATGCGGCCGAAGCGGTGCAGGACCTGGTCGGTGGACTCGTCGGGATGCTTTTCACCGATGGCGGTGGTGAGAGCGAAGCCACCCATCGCGTCGAGCGCGGCGGAGATCACGCCACCGTGCAGGCGGCCGTACAGGAAATGGCCGACCAGCTCGGGGCGCATCTCGAATCGCAGACGCGGTGTGGCCGGGTCGAGCGATTCGATCTTCAGCCCGAGCACGGTGTTGAAGGTGATGCGCTGCTCCCAGAGTTCGGTGATGGCCTGGTGGAAGCGGGCTTGTTCTTCGGCGCTGCGGCGCCGGGAAGGCAGGGCGTGAGAGGTGTGGATCATGGTGCCCGGGATGGTAGCGGGCAGAGGGTCTGCGCTATCGTCACATGCATGACGTTCCCCGCTCGACTTGCACCACCGGATCGCCTGGACCGGCTCGACGCCCTGCGCGGCCTGGCGATGGTCTGGATGACCGTGTTCCATTTCAGTTTCGACCTGAACCAGTTCCACCTGATTCCGCACCAGAATTTCTACGCCGATCCGCTCTGGACGCTGCAGCGCATGGCCATCGTCACCCTGTTCCTGAGCTGTGTCGGGCTGTCGCAGGCGGTCGCGCAGACGCAAGGGGTGGAGGACGGTCGGTTCTGGCGCCGATGGATGCGGGTGGCGGGCTGCGCGGTGCTGGTGAGCGTGGGGTCGGTGGTGATGTTTCCGCAAAGCTGGATCAGCTTTGGTGTGCTGCACGCGGTGGCGGTGATGCTGCTGGTCGTGCGCTTCGTGCGGCTACCGGCTTGGGGCTGGCTGCTGGTAGGGGCGGCTGCACTCGGGCTGTCGCAGTGGGTGGCGCATCCGGTGTTCGACACGCGCTGGACCAACTGGGTGGGGCTGGTGACCCGCAAGCCGATCACGGAGGACTATGTGCCGCTGCTACCGTGGCTGGGGGTGGTCGCCCAGGGGCTGGCGGTGGGCCACTGGCTGCTGACACACCGCCCGGTGGTGTTGCAGGGCCGCCTGCCGGCGGGACTGCAGCCGCTGGCGCGGCTCGGGCGGTGGTCGCTGAGTTATTACATGCTGCACCAGCCGGTGTTGATCGGCGTGGTGCTGGCCTGGACTTACTGCGCGCCGAACTTGTAGTCGGTCTTGGCCTTGGCCTTCAGGTCTTCGCGGAACTTGTTCATCTTGGCCTGTTGCAGGCGCTGCGAGAGCTGGGGCTTGACCTCTTCCATGCTCGGGAAGGTGGCGGTACGCGAGTCTTCGAGCAGGATGATGTGGTAGCCGAACTGGCTCTTCACCGCGGTTTCGGTGAACTTGCCCTTGTCGAGCTTCACCATGGCCTGCGAGAACTCGGGGACGAAGTTGCCTGGGGCGGCCCAGTCCAGGTCACCGCCGTTCGGTGCCGAACCCGGATCCTTGGAGTTGGCCTTGGCCAGGTCCTCGAACTTGGCGCCGGCCTTGAGCTGGGCGATCAGGGCCTTGGCCTCGTCTTCCTTCTCGACCAGGATGTGGCGCGCGCGGTATTCGCTGCCGCCCGTGGTGCCCTTGAGCTTGTCGTACTCGGTCTTCAGTTCGGCGTCGGAGACAGCGTTCTTCTTCTGGAAGTCGTTGAACAGCTCGCGGATCAGCAGGCTCTGGCGGGCCACGTCCATCTGGCTGCGGTATTCCTCGCTGCGCTGCAGGCCGCGGGTTTCGGCTTCCTGCACAAAGATTTCGCGCAGCACGAGTTCGTCCTTGACCTGCTGTTCCAGCTCCGGCGTGCGGGGCTGGTTGCCTTGCTTGGTGACCTGGGTCATGAACGATTCGAAGCGCGCCTTGGGCACCGCCTTGCCGTTGACGATGGCGATGTTCTGGGCCGAGGCCAGCGCCGGCAGCAAGGCAGCCGCGAGGGCGACGGCGGACATGGCGAACGAGAGCTTCTTCATGGAATAAGGGACCTTTTAGCGTCAGTGGGAGGACATTCAGGCGATTTCGGCTTCGATGGCCAACGCATGGATGCCCTGGGGGATCAACTCGGCGACGGCATCATACACAAGCCGATGTCGGGCAATTCGGGTCATTCCGGCGAACCGTTCCGAGCGGATGCGGACCCGGAAATGCCGTCCGGACGCCGCTCCGGCATGCCCGGCATGGAGGTGACTTTCGTCAATGACCTCCAGACCAACGGGGTTCAGGCGCTGCTGTATCGCCTGCTCGACGGCGATGGCGGTGACGCCAGCGGTTTGGTTGGCGTGCATGTTCACTCTCCGTCCGGTGACTTTAGGTGGCGCGTCAGGTAGAAACCTTGAGCGACCATGAACACGAACATCAGGCCCATGCCGCCGAACGACTTGAACGAGACCCAGGTGCTGGTGTCGTAGTGGTAGGCGACCCAGAGGTTGAGCACGCCCATGAAGCTGAAAAACGCGATCCACGCCAAGTTCAGATTACGCCAGGCAAATGCCGGCAGATCGACTTGCTCGCCCATCATGAGCTTCAGCAGAT
Source organism: Sphaerotilus sp. (assembly GCF_031429695.1). Classification (GTDB taxonomy): domain Bacteria; phylum Pseudomonadota; class Gammaproteobacteria; order Burkholderiales; family Burkholderiaceae_C; genus Sphaerotilus. The sequence continues at coordinate 11,925 of NZ_JANPAB010000030.1, read as the reverse complement.
TCTTGTTGGCCAGGATCGGGCTGAGCCAGAAGGCCGCCGCCATGACCCAGTACAGCACGCTCGGTTTCCACTTGATGAAGGTGTCGTTGTGGAAATAGATGGTGGCGCCGCCCATGACCGTGACCAGCCCGAGGCTGACCCACAGCATCGTGTCGACCTTCTGGCCGCGCAGTTTCAGGTAGAGCACCTGCGCGAAGGTGGCGAGGATGACGACCACGGTGGCCAGCAGCACCGGCGCTTCCTTGGCGCCGACCGCACCCCCGGCCACCAGGAAACCAAACCAGTCGGTGGCGAGTGCGGCAGCCTCGTCGGCGCGTTTTTCTGCCTGGTTGTAAGTCAGGAAGAACAGGACGATGGGCAGGAAATCGAGGATTATTTTCATGGACTGAAGTTTATCGAAGCCGAATTGATGCAGTACCGCTCGCCTGAGGGTTGCGGCCCGTCATCGAAGACGTGGCCGAGGTGGGCGCCACATTGTTGGCACCTGACCTCCACCCGCACCATGCCGTGGCTGCGGTCCGTGACGCGCTCGATGCGCCCTTGTGCGATCTCGGCGCTGAAGCTCGGCCAGCCGCAGCCAGCATCGAACTTGGTGCCGGCATCGAACAGCAGCGCCTCGCAGCAGACGCAGCGGTAGGTGCCGTCGGCCCAGTGGTTCCAGTATTTGCCGCTGAAGGCACGTTCGGTGGCGGACTGGCGGGTGACGGCGAACTGGGTGCTGTCGAGCAGGGCGCGCCACTCGGCGTCGGTCTTGGTGATCGGGTAGGTCATGGAAGGCTCCGCGGATCAGGACGAACAGGAAATTTCGAGCGAGCTGGCCCAGGCAGGCGGCAGGCGGGCGTAGTCGGCGTGCTCCGGCTGCTCGTCGAACGGGTAAGTCAGGACCTGGTGCAAGCGCACCACTTCGCTGTAGTCACCGGCCTCGGCTTGCCGGATGGCCGTTTCGGCGAGGTGGTTGCGCAGCACAAAGCGCGGATTGACCGCCCGCATGCGCTGCTGGCGTTCCGCGTCCACGCTGGCTTCGGCGCGCAGGCGGATGTCGTAGCGTTCGACCCAGGCGTCGAATCCTTCGCCGTCGAGGAACAGGTCGCGCACGGGTTCCGGTGCCACAGGGCCGGAAACGCCGATCCGGTGGTCGGCCAGCAGGCGCCAGGTCAGCGTGTAGTCGGTCTGGTGGCGGGCCATCAGGCGCATCAGATCGTCGATGAGGGCCTGATCGCCGTCCTGTTCAGTGGACAAGCCGAGCTTGGCGCGCATGCGCTGGCCGAGTTGATGGGTGAATGCGTCGGGGTAGTGCGAAAGCGCCTCGGTGAGCACGTCCTTCACCTGCTCGTCATCGCCCTCGATCAGCGGCACCAGCGCCTGCGCCAGCGCGTGCAGATTCCAGTAGGCCACCTGCGGCTGGCGGGCATAGGCGTAGCGGCCCTGGTCGTCCGAGTGGTTGCAGATGTGCATCGGGTCGAAGCCGTCGAGGAAACCGAACGGCCCGTAGTCGATCGTCAGCCCGAGCACGCTCAGGTTGTCGGTGTTCATCACGCCGTGGCAGAAACCGACCGCCTGCCACCCGGCGATCATCACCGCTGTGCGCTGGGCCACTTCGGCCAGCAGCGCGGCAACCGGCTGTGTGGCGTCGCGGCACTGTGGACAGTGGTGGTCGATCACGAAGTCGGCGAGCTGCCGCAGCGCGCTGAAATCACCGTCGCGAACGTGGTGACAGAAATGCTCGAAGTGCCCGAAGCGCAGGAAACTCGGTGCCGTGCGCGTCACGACTGAGGCCGTTTCCACCGTCTCGCGGCGTACCGGCAGATCCGACGCCACCAGCGCCAGCGCCCGCGTCGTCGGAATGCCCAGCGCGTGCATCGCCTCCGAGCACAGGAACTCGCGAATCGACGAGCGCAGCACGGCCCGGCCGTCGGCGCGGCGCGAGTAGGGCGTCATGCCGCTGCCCTTGAGCTGGAGTTCGCGCGGGCCGTTCGGGCCGTCCACCTCGCCGAGCAGCAGCGCCCGGCCATCGCCCAACTGACCCGCCCAGACGCCGAACTGGTGACCGCTGTAGACGGTGGCGGCGGTCTGCATCCCTGGCCACGCTGTGCCGGCGCTGAACGCGGCCAGCGCACCGGGTTGCGTCCACCAGTCCGCGGGCCAGCCCAGATCGGCCGCCGCCGCGTCGCTGGTGGCGACCCAGCGCGGATCGGGCAGCGCCTGACCCGGCTGGTGGTGGGCGAAAGGCCGGCCCAAGGCGGCATAGCGGTTGAGCCAGAGCAGGGCGCTCGGGTGGAACAGGGTGGGAATCATGGCCGGCAGTGTAGCCAGCGGCTTGCGTGGCTGTCGCTTCAGGGACATGCTTGTCCACCCCGGCGGCGCGATGCTCGCCCGCGTTCCACCACCGACTCAGGAGACTTGACGACATGAGTACCCGCCCCCTGATGGCACAGATGATGACGATGCCGCTGATGATTTCCTCGCTGCTGGTCCATGCTGCCCGGCACGCGGCCGACACCGAGATCGTCTCCAAGCGCGTCGAAGGCGACTTGCACCGCTATACCTACCGCGACGCCGAGCTGCGCAGCCGCAAGGTGGCGCAGGCCTTGGCCCGACTGGGCTGCGAGGCCGGCGACCGCGTGGCCACACTCGCCTGGAACGGCTACCGCCACTTCGAGATCTACTACGGCGTCTCCGGCTCGCAGCTCGTCTGCCACACCATCAACCCGCGCCTGTTCCCCGAGCAGATCGCCTGGATCGCGGCCGACGCGGCGGACAAGGTGCTGTGCTTCGACCTGACCTTCCTGCCGCTGGTGGAAAAGCTCGCGGCGCACATGCCGTCCGTGCAGCACTTCATCGTCATGACCGACCGCGCCCACATGCCCGCGCAGACCGGCCTCCCGAACCTGCTGTGCTACGAGGAACTGGTCGAGGCGGAAAACGGCGACTACGCCTGGCCCGTCTTCGACGAGCTGTCCGCGTCGAGCATCTGCTACACCTCCGGCACCACCGGCAACCCCAAGGGCGCCGTCTACAGCCACCGCTCGACCCTGCTGCACGCCTTCGCCTCGGTCATGCCGGACGCGATGGGCTGCTCCTCGGCGGATGTGATCCTGCCGGTGGTGCCGATGTTCCACGTCAATGCCTGGGGGCTGCCGTACAGCGCGGCAATGGTCGGGGCCAAGCTGGTGTTTCCGGGGCCGCACCTGGATGGCAAGTCGCTGCACGACCTGTTCGAGTCGGAGCAGGTGACGTTCAGCGCTGGGGTGCCGACGGTGTGGCTGGGCGCGATCAACTACATGAAGGCGAACAACCTGAAGCTCTCCACGCTGAAGCGCACGGTGATCGGTGGCTCGGCTTGTCCGCCGTCGATGATGCGCACGCTGGAGGACGATTTCGGGCTGGAGGTGATCCACGCCTGGGGCATGACCGAGCTGTCGCCGCTGGGTACGCTGTCCAAGCTCAAGGCCAAGCAGAAAGCGCTGCCGGCCGAGGCACAGCACCGCTTGCTGGAGAAGCAGGGCCGCGTGATCTACGGCATCGACATGGCCATCGTCGGCGACGATGGTACCGAGCAGCCCTGGGACGGCCGCAGCACGGGCGATCTGGTGGTGCGCGGTCAGTGGGTGGTCAATGGCTATCTGGGCCGCACGGACTCGCCGCTGCAGTCGCTGGGCGGCCAGGACTGGTTCCCCACCGGTGACGTCGCCTCGATCGACGCCGATGGCTTCATGCAGATCACCGACCGCAGCAAGGACGTCATCAAGTCCGGCGGCGAGTGGATCAGCTCGATCGACCTGGAGAACATCGCCATGGCGCATCCGGCGGTGATGGAGGCCGCGGCCATTGCCTGCGCGCATCCGAAGTGGGACGAGCGCCCGCTGCTGATCGTTGTGCGCAAGGCCGGACAGTCGGTCACGCGGGAGGATCTGCTGGCGTTCTACGACGGCCGCATCGCCAAGTGGCAGATCCCGGACGACGTGGTGTTCGTCGAGGAGCTGCCGCATACCGCCACCGGCAAGCTCCAGAAGCTCAAGCTGCGCGAGCAGTTCAAGGGCCACGTCCTGCCCACTACCTGAGTTCCTGATCCGCCCCTTTGTCTCGACCGCGACAGGCGTTAGTGGTAGTCCCTGACGCGGCTTTGGCGCGGCTGCATCACCATCTCGCCACCCTGCCGGATGGACCGGCGCAATGCAAGGAGACTTCCACATGACGATGCGTTTTCAAACCAAGGTAGTTGTCCTGGCCGCGATGACCTTGTGTGCGTCTGCCGCCTTCGCCCAGAAGGGCGAAACGGTCAAGATCGCGTGGATTGACCCGCTCACCGGTCTGATGGGGCCGGTCGGGCAGAACCAGGTGAACAGCTTCCGCTTCTTCGCCGAGAAGTTCAGCGGCGCGGGCAACCCGGCGGGCGTGAATTTCGAAGTCGTTCCCTTCGACAACAAGCTCAGCCCGGCCGAGTCGCTGACCGCATTGAAGGCCGCGATCGACCAGGGCATCCGCTACGTCACGCAGGGCAACGGCTCGGGTGCGGCCGCCGCGCTGATCGACGCCGTCAACAAGCACAACGAGCGCAACCCCGGCAAGGAAGTCATCTACCTGAACCACTCGGCGGTGGACCCGGACCTGACCAACAGCAAGTGCAGCTACTGGCACTTCCGCATGGACGCCGACACCTCCATGAAGATGGAGGCGCTGACCACCTTCATGAAGGACCAGAAGGATGTCCAGAAGGTCTACCTGCTGAACCAGAACTACTCGCACGGCCAGCAGGTCGCCAAGTACGCCAAGGAGATCATGGCGCGCAAGCGGCCCGACGTGCAGTTCGTCGGTGAAGACCTGCACCCGCTGGCTCAGGTGCGCGACTTCGCTCCGTATGTGGCCAAGATCAAGGCCAGCGGCGCCGACACCGTGATCACGGGCAACTGGGGGTCCGACCTGTCGCTGCTGCTGAAGGCGGCCAACGAAGCCGGTCTCACCGCCAAGTTCTTCACCTACTACACCGGTGTCACCGGCACCCCGACCGCGCTCGGTGCCCAGGGCGATGGCCGCGTCTTCCAGGTCTCCTACAACCACTACTTCCTGCCCGGCCAGATGGAAAAGTGGCGCGACGAGTTCCAGAAGAAGTTCGACGCCGACTTCTACACCGGCAGCGTGATCCACATCTACACCGCGCTCGGCGAGGCCATGGCCAAGGCGAAATCGACCGATCCGGTCAAGGTGGCGGCCACGCTGGAGGGGCTGAAGTTCAAGAGCTTCAACGGCGACGTGGAGATGCGCAAGACCGACCACCAGATGCAGCAGACGCTCTACATCACGCGCTGGCAGAAGACGGACAAGAAGTACAACTACAGCCCCGAAAAGACAGGCTACACGCTGGTGCCGGTGGCGACCTACGAGCCGTATGTCGCGAGCACGCCGACCTCGTGCCAGATGAAGCGCCCGTCCTGACCCTGTCGTTGCGCGCCCTGTGGACCAGCTCACCATCAACCTCCTGAACGGCTTCAGCTCCGGGCTGCTGCTGTTCATGCTCAGTTCCGGCTTGACGCTGATCTTCAGCATGATGGGCGTGCTGAACTTCGCGCATGCCAGCTTCTACATGGTCGGCGCCTACGTTGGCTACGCGCTCACCGGTGTGGTCGGTTTCTGGCCGGCGCTGGTGCTTGCGCCGCTGGTGGTGGGCGGGCTGGGGGCGCTGTTCGAGCGGGGGGCACTGCGGCGGGTCCACAAGTTCGGGCACGTCCCGGAGCTGTTGATCACCTTCGGCCTGTCCTACGTGCTGCTGGAAGTCGTGCAACTGGTGTGGGGTCGTACCTCGGTGCCGTTCTCGCCACCGACGCAGTTGCAGGGTTCTGCGTTCACGCTGGTGCAGTCCTCGGTGGATGGGCTGCGGATGGTGTGGGGGCAGGCGCCGGCCGAGCTGTGCCAGAACACGGCAGCAGCGGTGATGAGCTGCTCGCGGTTTCCGATGACGCGGGTGTTCATGATGGGCGTGGCTCTGCTGATGCTGGTGGCGCTGTGGGCGCTGCTGACGCGCACCCGGATCGGGCTGGTCATCCAGGCGGCGTTGACGCATCCGGAGATGGCCGAGGCGCTGGGCCACAACGTGCCGCGCGTGCTGATGCTGGTGTTCGGCAGCGGTTGTGCGCTGGCGGGGCTCGCGGGGGTGATCGGCGGCATCACCTTCATCACCGAGCCGTCGATGGCGGCGGTGGTGGGCACCATCATCTTCGTGGTGGTCGTGGTCGGCGGGATCGGCTCGCTGGCGGGGGCCTTTGTTGGCTCGATCCTGGTCGGGCTGCTGCAGACGCTGCCGCTGACGGTCGATGGCTCGCTCGCCACGCTCCTCAATCAACTCTTCGGCGCCGGCATCGGGCCTTCCACCCCTGGCTGGCCATTGCTGCGCATCACGATGGCGCAGGCCGCGCCGATCCAGCCTTACCTGCTGCTCGTGCTCATCCTCATCTTCCGCCCCAAGGGGCTGCTCGGAACGCGGGAGGGCTGAACCATGTCAGCCACTTCTGCCGCTTCTACGTCTACGTCTACTTCTGCTGTCTTCCATTTCAAGCCCTGGAACGTCGGGCGCTGGCTCATCTGGGGTGGCTTCGCGCTGATCCTGCTGGTGGCGCCGAAGCTATGGACCTCCGGGTTCGCGCTGACGATGCTGTCGCAGATGGGCGTGGCGATCATCATCTGCCTGTCCTACAACATGCTGCTGGGGCAGGGCGGGATGCTCAGTTTCGGCCATGCGGTCTACGCCGGACTGGGTTCGTACCTCGCCATCCACGCGCTCAACCAGGTCGGCGCCGGCACGCTCGGTCTGCCGGTGAGTCTGGTGCCGCTGGCCGGCGGTCTGGGCGGGCTGGCCTTCGCCGTGCTGCTGGGTTATGTGTCCACCAAGAAAGCCGGCACGACCTTCGCCATGATCACGATGGGTGTCGGCGAGCTGGTCTGGTCGATGTCGCTGATGGTGCCGGAGTTCTTCGGCGGCGAAGGCGGCGTGTCATCGAACCGCGTGGTCGGCCAGCCAGTGATGGGCATCACCTTCGGCCCGCAGGTCCAGCTCTACTACCTCATCGCGGTCTACTGCTTCGTCTGCACCGCGCTGATGTACGCCTTCACCCGCACACCGCTGGGCCGCATGCTCAACGCCGTGCGCGACAACCCTGAGCGGGTCGAGTTCATCGGCTACAGCACGCAGCGCATCCGCTACATCGCCTTCATGATCGCTGGCTTCTTCGCGGGTGTCGGCGGCGGGCTGGGGGCGTTGAACTTCGAGATCGTGACGGCGGAAGTCGTCGGGGCGCACCGCTCGGGTGCCTATCTGCTGTTCGTGTTCCTCGGTGGCGCGACCTTCTTCTTCGGGCCGATCCTGGGCGCGATCCTGATGGTGATCGCGCTGGTGCTGCTGTCGGAGCTGACGACGGCGTGGCTGCTCTACCTGGGCCTGGCCTTCCTGTTCATGGTGATGTATGCGCCGGGCGGGCTGGCCAGTCTGATCATGATGAACCTGCGCGTAGCGGCCTTCGGCAAGCTGCGTCAGTTGTGGACGGCCTACCTCGGCCTGTTCGGCACGGGAGCCGCAGCGCTCATCGGCATCGGTGCGATGGTGGAGATGGTCTACCACCGCCAGCTCAACGCTGCGCTCGGGCCGAAACTGCGCTACCTTGGTGCCACGCTGGACACCGAGAGCGTCAACACCTGGGTTGGCGCGGTGTTCGTGATGCTGGTCGGCATCGGGCTGTTCGAGCTGACGCGGCGCGAATTTTCTCGCCAATGGGGCGACACCCAGGGCGAGATCGAGAAGGAAATCAAACGCCGGGAGGCCCTCTGAGCACCGCTTCATCCACCGCGCCCGTCATGCCCTTTGCGGTCGAACTCGACAACGTCCACAAGTCCTTCGGCAAGACGCAGATCATCCGCGGCGCGCAACTCCAGGTCCGCAAGGGCGAGCGGGTAGCGATCATCGGCCCGAACGGCGCCGGCAAGTCCACGCTGTTCAACCTCATCAGCGGCAGGCTGGCGCCCACCAGTGGCCAGATCCGTCTGTTCGGCGAGCGCATCGACGGCCAGCAGCCCTATGAAATCAACCGCAAGGGGCTGGCGCGCAGTTTCCAGGTCAGCAACCTGTTTCCGAAGCTGAGCGTGTTCGAGAACATCCGCTGTGCGGTGCTGTGGAGCCTGGGCTACCGGTATGCGTTCTGGAAGTTCCTGTCTGAGCTGAAGGACGCCAACGACCGCACCGACCAGCTGCTGCACCAGCTCCACCTCGACAAGCGCCGTGACGTGCTGGCGATGAACCTGACCTATGCCGAGCAGCGGGCGCTGGAGATCGGCCTGACGATCGCGGGCGGCTCGCAGGTCGTGCTGCTGGACGAGCCGACCGCCGGCATGAGTCGCAGCGAGACGACGCGCTTCATCCAGCTCATCCGGCAGGTGACCGAGGGGCGCACGCTGCTGACGGTGGAACACGACATGGGCGTGGTCTTCGGATTGGCGGATCGGATTGCCGTGCTGGTCTACGGCGAGGTGATCGCCTTCGACACACCCGAGGCAGTGCGCGCCAATCCGCGGGTGCAGGAGGCGTACCTCGGCTCCGTGCTCGCCCAGGGACATTGACGACAGACAAGATGCTCGAACTCGACAACCTCCACGCCTACTACGGCAAGAGCCACGTCCTGCACGGCGTGTCGCTGCGCATCGAACCCGGCGAGATCGTCGCGCTGCTCGGGCGCAATGGTTCGGGGCGCTCGACCACGGTCAAGACCATCATGGGGCTGGTGGACGGGCAAGGCTCCGTGCGCTGGAAGGGTGAGGAACTCCTGGGGCGCAAGGCCTACGAGATCGCCCACCGCGGCATCGGCTATGTGCCCGAGAACCGCGACATCTTCCCCAGGCTGACGGTGCATCAGAACCTGATGCTCGGCCAGAAGGTGGCGGGAAAATCCGGCCGCTGGTCCTTCGACGACATGTACACCATGTTCCCGCGGCTCAAGGAACGCCAGCACACCGAGGCTGGCGTGCTCTCCGGCGGTGAGCAGCAGATGCTCACGCTGTGCCGCACGCTGATGGGCGATCCGGACCTGATCATGATCGACGAGCCGACCGAAGGGCTGGCGCCGAAGATTGTCGAACTGGTGGGCGAGTACCTGCGGGAGCTGCAGCGGCGGGGGATCAGCGTGCTGCTGGTGGAGCAGAAGCTGACGATCGCGCTGGAGGTGTCGCAGCGCTGCCTGCTGATGGGACACGGGCGGATCGTGTTCGAGGGCACTCCGGCGGAGCTGAAGGCGAATGCCTATGTCCGCAAGGAGTGGCTGGAGGTTTGAGCCACCCCACCCCTGCTACGTTCACTGCGAGGTGTTGATGGGGCTTGCCCGGGGGTTGTCTCCAAAAGGACAGGCGGCGGGCGAGGCCGGCTTCTAGACTGCCCGCAGCCTGATCTGACTGCTCACGAGGAGAACCCCATGACCGCCCATAGCGCCCGACACGGCAGCGTCGCCGTCATCACGCTCGACAACCCGCCCGTCAACGGCCTCGGCTACGACACGCGGCGCGCCTTCGCCAACCATGTGCAAGCGGCCGACGCCGACCCCGCCGTGACCGCCATCGTCATCACCGGCGCCGGCAAGGCGTTTTCCGGCGGCGCCGACATCAAGGAATTCGGTTCGCCGAAAGCGACCGCCGAGCCGAACCTGCTCAGCCTGATCCGCCTGCTGGAACACTGCGGCAAACCCACGATCGCCGCGATCCACAGCGTCTGCATGGGCGGCGGGCTGGAGCTGTCGCTCGGCTGCCATTACCGCGTCGCCGCACCGGGGGCGAACATCGCGCTGCCCGAGGTGAAGATCGGCCTCGTCCCCGGCGCGGGCGGCACGCAGCGGCTGCCGCGTGCGCTCGGCGTGGAAACCGCGCTGAACATGATCGTCACGGGCGATCCGGTGAAGAGCGAAGTGCTGGCCCAGGTGCCGGGGCAGAAGCTGATCGACCGGATGATCGACGGCGACCTGCTCGCGGGCGCGCTGGCCTTTGCCGAGGAAATCGCCGCCGTGCGCCCGCTGCCGCTGGTGCGCAACCTGAAGGCGGTCCACCCGGAATCCGACGCCTACTTTCAGTTCGCCCGCAACACCGTCAAGGCGATGGCGAAGAATTTCCCCGCGCCGGCCCGCTGCGTCGATTGTGTCGAGCAGGCGGTGAAAGCCAAGTTCGACGCCGGCATGGTCTACGAGCGCGAAGCCTTCGTTGCGCTGATGATGACGCCCGAGTGCAAGGCGCTGCGCCACGCCTTCTTCGCCGAACGCGCCGCCAGCAAGATCGCCGATGTGCCCGACAGCACGCCGCTGCGCCCGCTGAACAAGATCGCCGTGATCGGCGCCGGCACGATGGGCGGCGGCATCAGCATGAACTTCCTCAACGCCGGCATCCCGGTGGTGATGCTGGAGATGAAGCAGGAGGCGCTGGACCGGGGCGTGGCCACGATCCGCAAGAACTACGAGGCGCAGGTCAAGAAGGGCAAGCTCAAGGCAGACAAGTACGAGCAGCGCATGGCCCTGCTGACCACTACGCTGCACTATGCCGAGATCGGCGATGCGGACATGGTGATCGAGGCGGTGTTCGAGGACATCGAGGTCAAGCGCGCGGTCTTCGAGCAGCTCGACGCGGTGATGAAGCCCGGCGCGATCCTGGCGTCCAACACCTCGACGCTCGACGTGAACAAGATTGCCTCGTTCACGAAGCGCCCGCAGGACGTGATCGGCACGCACTTCTTCAGCCCCGCCAACGTGATGAAGCTGCTCGAAGTCGTGCGTGGCGCGGAGACGGCCAAGGACGTGCTGGCCACCGTGATGGCGCTGGGCAAGAAGATCAAGAAGACCTGCGTGGTCTCGGGTGTGTGCGACGGCTTCATCGGCAACCGCATGATCGAGCAGTATTCGCGGCAGGCCGGTTTCCTGCTGGAAGAGGGCTGCACGCCGGCGCAGGTCGATCGGGCGGCCGAGAAATTCGGCTTCGCGATGGGTCCTTTCCGCATGGGCGATCTGGCGGGCAACGACGTGGGCTGGTACATCCGCAAGCGGCGCTACACCGAGAAGCCGAACCTGCGTTACAGCAAGACGGCGGACCTGCTGTGCGAACTCGGGCGATTCGGGCAGAAGACGGGGGCGGGCTGGTACGACTACAAGCCGGGCAAGCGGGACGCGATCCCCAGCTCGCTGGTCGAGCAGATGATCGCCGACCACCGCGCCACGCTGGGCATCGCGCCGCGCAAGATCGGCGACGACGAGATCGTGCATCGGCTGGTGTACGCGCTGGTCAACGAGGCGGCGCGGCTGCTGGAGGAGGGCATCGCCAGCAAGGCCAGCGACGTGGACATGGTCTACCTGACCGGCTACGGCTTCCCGCTGCACCGGGGCGGGCCGATGTGCTACGCCGACACGCAGGGGCTGTTCAACGTGGTCGAGGAGATGAAACGCTTCGGGCGCAATCCGCTCGATGACGGGGAGTTCTGGCAGCCGGCGCCGCTGCTGGCGCGGTTGGTGGCGGAGGGAAAGAGTTTTAGCTGAGGGAGCGGTCAGGCCGTCAGCTCATGGCCTCTGTGGCGCAAGGCCCGGAGGCATTTGAACGTCGGTGCTAGGCCGTTTTTCGGTCAGCACTGACTTCACCGCTGCATACCCACCGCCCTGGACGACCACCGTGCCAGACATGGCGGTCTCTTCGCTGGAGGTCAGCGGGCGATCTTCACCTGGAGCCGCCGTGATGAGGGCTTCCCACTCAGCAGAATTGCTCGGGAACCTCTTTTGCTTAGCGTCGGCTTTGTTGCACAACCCACCCAGCCGGCCGGTGGTCGAGCGGTGAGGTAGGCTGACGGGATGAGCAAGCCGGCGAAGAAGAAGTACACGACGAAGAACTGGTCGCCCTACACGAAGGCGCTGAGAGCCAGGGGGTCGC
>NZ_JANPAB010000029.1:0-9157 GCF_031429695.1 Sphaerotilus sp. | reverse complement strand
CCCGAGATTCAGAGCCTGGCACTTTGCATGTAGTCGTCGAAGCCGGCCTCGGTGAACCTGAACCACAGGTTCACGTCGCGGCGGAACGCAGCGAAGTCGGTGTGAACCTTCTTCCAGGCCGGATTGGAGGCCGAGTTCTCGGACTCCAAAGCCATCGACTCCTTGAAGGCCGCGTCCATCACGTCCTTGGGGAAGCGGAACAGCTTGGTGCCACCGGACACCAGCGTCTTCAGCGCGGCAGGATTGCGGCCGTCGTACTTGGCCTGCATGTCCAGGTGGGCATACGAAGCTGCGGCTTCGATGATCGCCTTGTACTCCGGCGTCAGCGCATCGAACGCCTTCTGGTTGATGAAGAAGTCCAGCTGCGGACCACCTTCCCACCAGCCCGGGTAGCCATAGTTGGGCGCCACCTTGTTGAAGCCAAGCTTCAGATCGTCATAGGGACCGACCCACTCGGCGGCGTCGATGGTGCCCTTTTCCAGCGCCTGGTAGATCTCGCCGCCGGGAATGTTCTGCGGCACACCGCCCATGCGTTCGATCACCTTGCCGGCAAAGCCACCAACGCGCATCTTCAAGCCCTTGACGTCTGCGACCGACGTGATCGGCTTGCGGTACCAGCCGCCCATCTGCGCACCGGTGTTGCCACCGGGGAAGTTGATGATGTTGAAGCCCTTGTAGAACTCGCGCATCAGCTTCAGGCCGTTGCCTTCGTACATCCACGCGGTCATCTGGCGGCTGTTCAGGCCGAAGGGAATGGCGCAGCCCAGCGCGAAGGTTTCGTCCTTGCCGAAGAAGTAGTACGGCGCCGTGTGGGCCATCTCGACCGTGCCGTTCTGCACGCCATCGACGACACCGAACGCCGGCATCAGCTCACCACCGGCGTGGGTGGTGATCTGGAACTTGCCGCCCGTCATCGCGCTGACCTGCTTGGCGAACTCGTCAGCGGCGCCGAAGATGGTGTCGAGCGACTTCGGGAAGCTGGACGCCAGACGCCAGCGCACATTGGCCTGCGCCTGGACGATGGCCGGGGCGGCGCCCGCAGCGAGCACACCGGCCAGACCGGTTTGGCGAATGAAATTGCGACGTTCCATGCAGAAGCTCCTGACTGAGTAGGAATGGGAGATATGGGAGATGGCAGTTCTGAAAGCTGTTGGCGATTCTAGGAATCCACACCCAGCAAAACCACAAGGGTTACCCCTGCGCAATAGTACGTAGGGGCGAAGCGACACGCAGTCGCTCGCTCCAGTCGTGCATCTGCCGCGCCAGCTGCGGCTCGATGGGGATGCCGGTGCGGCGGCGTTCGGCTTCGCAGTCGTGCTCGGGATCGCCCGGCATGCGCGGTGAGCCCGGCTCGGCGGCCAGCGCGCGGGCCATCTGCTCGACCACGGCGGCCAGCAGCGGCCCGCCCGCGAAGCGCATCGGGTCGATGACGAGGAAAAACGCCCCGATGCGGCGCGGCGCGTCGAGGTCCGCGAACATCGGCGGGATGTGCGGGCCGAAGGGATTGCCGTGCAGCGGGCCGCTGAGCAGATCGACCATCAGCGCCAGCGCGTAGCCCTTGTGGCCGTAGTCGTGGCCACCCAGCGGGGTGACGGCGATGGCGGCGTTCGGGTCGGTCGTCGGCTGGCCTTGGGCGTCGATGGCGATGTCGGGCGGGAGCGTGTGGCCCTCGCGGCGGGCGTTCATCACGCGGTTCCACGGGATGGAGGTCGTCGCCATGTCCAGGCACACCGGCTCGGCCCCTTCGCGCGGGAAGGCGATGGCGATCGGGTTGGTGCCGAAGAACGGGCGCTGGCCGCCATGCGGGGCGGCGATGCTGTCGGCATGGGTGAAGGCCAGCCCGATCAGCCCGGCCCGCGCCGCCTCGCGGGCGTAGAGGCCGACCGCGCCGCAATGCGACGAGTCGCGCACGCCCACCGCCGCAATCCCGGTCTCGCGGGCGATGTCCATCGCCAGCCGGTTGGCGAAATGCGCGACGAGGATGCCCTGCCCCTGGTCGCCATCGACCTGCGCGGTGGATGCGCCCGTGCGCTCGATGCGCAGCACCGGCCGCGCCCGGATCGAACCCCGCGAGATCCGGTCGAAGTAGTGCGGCAGGCGGGCAATGCCGTGGGTGTCCACGCCCCACAGGCTGGTCTGCACAAGGCTGTCGGCGAGCTGCCGGGCGTCGGGCAGCCGCAGGTCGAGCGCCTGCAGGCACTGCACCGCCCACGCGGCGATGTCTTCGGCAGGCAGGTACACGCTGCCTTCGGCGATCGGCTGGGCCATCAGGATTCCTTGTTCACACCGTGGGTCACATCACCGCGCCGAGCTGCCACGGCACGAACTCGTTCTGGCCGTAGCCGTGTTGCTCGCTCTTGGTGGCGCGGCCCGAGGCGGCGTCCAGCATGAGGAGGAAGATGCGCTCGCCAGCTTCGTCCACCGACTCGGCGCCGTCGATCACGGTGCCGCAGTTCAGGTCGATGTCCTCGGCCTGCCGGTTCCACAGCGCGGTGTTGGTCGAGAACTTCAGCGACGGCGACGGCGCGCAGCCATAGGCCGAGCCGCGCCCGGTCGTGAAGCAGATCAGGTTGGCGCCGCCCGCGACCTGCCCCGTCGCCGAAACGGGGTCATAGCCGGGGGTGTCCATGAAGACGAGGCCGTGCGCGGTGACCGGCTGCGCGAACTCGACGACATCGACCAGGTTCGTCGTGCCGCTCTTGGCGATGGCGCCGAGGCTCTTTTCGAGGATCGTCGTCAGCCCGCCCGCCTTGTTGCCGGCGGAGGGGTTGTTGTCCATGCGCATGGCGTGGCGGGTGGTGTATTCCTCCCACCACGCGATGCGGGCGCGCAGCTTGTCGGCCACCTCGACGCTGACGGCACGGCGGGTCAGCAGGTGCTCGCCGCCGTAGATCTCGGGCGTTTCGGACAGGATCGCCGTGCCGCCATGCCGCACGAGGCGATCGACCGCCGCGCCGAGCGCCGGATTCGCGCTCAGGCCGGAGTAGCCGTCCGAGCCGCCGCATTGCAGGCCAACGACGAGGTGCGACGCCGGCACCGGCTGCCGCGTGGCGCGGTTCGCCTCGGGCAGCATCTGGCGGATCAGCGCGACGCCCCGCGCCACGGTCTGCGCCGTGCCGCCCGAATCCTGGATGCTGAACGTGACCAGCCGGGCGCCTTCCTGCAAGCCCTCCTGCGCGATCAGGCCCTGGATCTGGTTCGTCTCGCAGCCGAGGCCGACGACCAGCACCGCCGCGAAGTTCGGGTGCCGCGCATAGCCGCCCAGCGTGCGGCGCAGCACGCGCAGCTCCTCGCCATCGCTCGCCGTGGCGCAGCCCATGCCGTGCGTCAGCGCGACGATGCCGTCCACGTTCGGGAAGTCCGCCAGCGCCTCGGGGCGGATGTCGCGGCGGAACTGGTCGGCGATGGCCCGCGCCACGGTCGCCGAGCAGTTCACCGAGGTCAGCACGCCGATGTAGTTGCGCGTCGCCACCCGGCCATCCGCCCGGACGATGCCGTCGAAGGTCGCAGGCAGCGCCTCGAACGCGGTCGGCACGGCGTCCACCCCGTCGGCGTGTTCGCGGGCGAAGTCGCTGAACGCGAGGTTGTGCGTGTGGACATGCTGGCCCGGCGCGACCGGCTGGGTCGCCGTGCCGATGACCTGCCCGTAGCGGCGCACCGGCTCGCCCGCCGCGATGGCGCGGGTGGCGATCTTGTGCCCCGGCGGGACCAGCCCGGAGACGGTCACGCCCTCGTCGGCCAGCACGGTGCCGCCCAGCAGTTGCGTGCGGGCGATGACGACGTTGTCGCCGGGATGGATGCGGATGACGGGGCCGGCGCTCATGATCAGGCGTCGATCCGCACCGGATCCCAGGCGTACACGGTCTGCTGCTGCTCGCCCAGCCCGTCGATGCCCAGGCGGATCACGTCCCCGTCCTTCAGGAACACCGCGTCCGGCTTCTTGCCCATGCCGACGCCGGGCGGCGTGCCGGTGGTGATCACGTCGCCGGGGTTGAGCGTCATGAAGCGGCTCAGGTAGCTGACGATCTGCGCGACGTTGAAGATCATCGTGGCGGTGCTGCCGGTCTGCATGCGCTGGCCGTTCACGTCGAGCCACATGCCGAGCTGCTGCACGTCGCCCACCTCGTCGGCCGTCACCAGCCACGGGCCGATGGGGCCGAAGGTGTCGCAGCCCTTGCCCTTGTCCCAGGTGCCGCCGCGCTCCAGTTGGTACTCGCGCTCGGACACGTCGTTGATGACGCAGTAACCGGCGACATGCGCCAGCGCGTCGTCCTCGGACACGTAACGCGCCCGCGTGCCGATCACGACACCGAGTTCGACCTCCCAGTCCGACTTCACCGATCCCTGCGGCAGCACCACCGCGTGGTTGCAGCCCACCGCCGACTCCAGCGTCTTCGTGAAGACGATCGGCTCCTTGGGGATGGGCATGTTCGACTCGGCGGCGTGGTCGGCGTAGTTCAGGCCGATGGCGATGAACTTGGTCATGCCGGTCCACGGCACCTGCAGCTCGCCCAGCGGCACGACGGGCAGCGTGGGCACGTCAACGCTGGCCAGCGCGGCGAGCGATGCGGGAGACAGCGTGGCCGGCGTGATGTCGCCGATCAGCGCGGAGAGATCGCGGACCTGACCGTCGGCGTCGAGCAGACCGGGTTTCGGGTTGGCACGGGGGCCGTGGCGCAGGAGTTTCATGGGATGTCCTTTCGGGTTCTGTATGCGTGTGGGGTCAGTTCGACCAGCCGCCGTCGATGACCTGCGTGGTCCCGGTGGTGAACGACGATTCGTCACTCGCAAGATACACGGCCAGCGCCGCGATCTCGTCCACGCGACCCAGGCGTCCCATCGGCTGGCGGGCAATGAAAGCGGCCTCGACCTGCGCCTGGGTCAGGCCGGACGCGGTGGCCTGCGCGTCGATGCGGTCGCGCAGGGACGGCGATTCGACCGTGCCCGGGCAGATCGCGTTGCAGCGCACGCCCTTGGTGATGAAGTCCGCCGCCACCGCCTTGGTCAGACCGATCACCGCGGCCTTGGTCGTGCCGTAGACGAAGCGGTTCGGCGCGCCTTTCAGGCTGCCGGCGACCGAGGCGACGTTGATGATGGAGCCACTGCCCTTGGCCAGCATGCCGGGCGCGAAGGCGCGGATCGTGCGGAACATCGAGCGCACGTTGAGGTTCATCGCGAAGTCCCACTCGGCTTCGGTGCAATCGAGCACGGTGCCCGCGTGGACAAAGCCGGCGCCGTTGAACAGCACATCGACCGGGCCGTGCGCCGCAGCGGCGGCGTCGATCGCGGCCGGGTCGGTCACATCGAGCACCTGCGTCGTGCAGCCACATTCGGCGGCCAGTGCCTCCAGCGCGGCGGCGTTCACGTCGGTGGCGATGACGCGGGCACCTTCGCGGACGAAGGCCAGCGCGGTGGCACGGCCGATGCCCTGGCCGGCGGCGGTGATGAGAGCGGTCTTGCCGCGGAGTCGGTCGGTCATGGGGTGCTTCTCCGGGAGTTCAGTGGTTGTCCTTGGGCACCGCGCTGCCGCGCTTGCCTCGGAGGAAATCGAGGTCCGCGCCTTCGTCGGCCTGGAGCACATGGTCGATGTAGAGCTTCCAGTAGCCGCTGTCCATCGGCGGCACGGGTGGCGTCCACGCGGCGCGGCGGCGGTCGAGTTCCGCGTCCTCGACATGCAAATGCAGCCGCCGCCCGGCCACGTCCAGCGTGATCAGGTCACCGTTCTGCACCAGGGCCAGCGTGCCGCCCGCCGCCGCTTCCGGCGCGGTGTGCAGCACGACGGTGCCGTAGGCGGTGCCGCTCATGCGGGCGTCGCTGATGCGCACCATGTCGGTGATGCCCTTGCGCAGCACCTTCGGCGGCAGCGGCATGTTGCCCACCTCGGCCATGCCGGGATAGCCCTTCGGCCCGCAGTTCTTCAGCACGAGGATGCAGGTCTCGTCCACGTCCAGCGCCTCGTCGTCGATGCGGGCGTGGAAGTCGGTCGAGTCCTCGAACACGACGGCGCGGCCGGTATGCTGCATCAGCGCCGGGGTTGCCGCGCTCGGCTTGATCACCGCGCCGCGTGGTGCGAGGTTGCCGCGCAGCACCGCGATGCCGGCGTTTGCCTTGAACGGCGCGTCGAAGGTCTTGATCACGCGCGGATCGAAGTTCTCGGCATCGGCGATGTTCTCGCCGACCGTGCAGCCGTTGGCGGTGACGATCTCCGTGTGCAGCAGGTGGGCGATCTCCTTCATCACCACCGGCAGGCCGCCCGCGTAGCAGAAGTCCTCCATCAGGTGCTGGCCCGACGGCTGCAGGTTGAGCAGGCACGGCAGCTCGCTGGCCAGCCGGTCGAAGTCGTCGATCGACAGCGGCACGCCCAGCCGCCCGGCGATGGCGATCAGGTGGATCACCGCGTTGGTGCTGCCGCCGATGGCCGCGAGCGTGCGGATCGCGTTCTCGAACGCCTCGCGGGTGAGGATGCTGGAGAGCTTCTGGTCGTCGTGGACCATCTGCACGATGCGCCGCCCGGCCTGCCGCGCCAGCACGTTGCGCCGCCCGTCCACCGCCGGATACGCCGCGTTGCCCGGCAGCCCGACACCGAGCGCCTCGACCATCGACGCCATCGTGCTGGCGGTGCCCATCGTCATGCAGTGGCCGTGGCTGCGGTGCATGCAGCTCTCGGCCTCGAAGAAGTCCTGCAGCTTGAGCGTGCCGGCGCGGACCTGCTCGCTCATGCTCCACACGCCGGTGCCCGAGCCGAGTTCCTGGCCGCGCCACTTGCCGTTGAGCATCGGGCCGCCCGAGACGCCGATGGTCGGCAGATCGACGCTGCTGGCGCCCATCAACAGGCTCGGCGTCGTCTTGTCACAGCCCATCAGCAGCACCACGCCGTCGATCGGGTTGCCGCGGATCGACTCCTCCACGTCCATGGACGCCAGGTTGCGGTAGAGCATCGCGGTCGGGCGCAGCAGCGTCTCGCCGAGCGACATCACCGGGAACTCCAGCGGGAAGCCACCCGCCTCGTAGACGCCGATCTTGACCTGCTCGGCCAGCGTGCGGAAATGCGAGTTGCAGGGGGTCAGCTCGCTGAAGGTGTTGCAGATGCCGATGACCGGGCGGCCGTCGAACTGGTCGTGCGGCACGCCCTTGCCCTTGACCCAGCTCCGGTACGCGAAGCCGTCGCGGTCCTGGCGGCCGAACCATTGCTGGCTGCGCAGTTCGTCCGGGCGTTTTTTCTTCGGGGGGGTGCTGCTCATCGGTCGTCAGGCTCGTGGCGGGTCGGCGGGTTGTTATCGTGGTGGCTGCGCGTTTTCCCGGTCGCCACCGCCGGAAGTGCGCAACGATACTATGGTATGACGAATGACAACCATACCCGTGCAATCCCGGAGCCTGTGACCATGACCGACCTGAACCATACCCCCGCTGCTGCTGTTGCCGCCGCCGCCGTGCCCCAGTTTCCCGACTTCGAGATCCTGACCGTGATGCAGTTGAACCCGCTGCTGGAGCCGCTGCTGCGCGCCTCGTTCACGGTGCATGACCGGCTGCACCTGCTCGACCCGGCCGCGTTCGAGGCGGTGGCGCCGCGCATCCGGGGCATCTCGGCCAGCGGTGAATCGAAGGTGGGCGCGGAGCTGATGGACCGGCTGCCGGCGCTGGAGATCATCTCGGTGATGGGCGTCGGCTATGACGGCATCGACGTGGCGGCGGCGAAGGCGCGGGGGGTGGTCGTGACGCACACGCCAGACGTGCTGAACGACGACGTGGCGGATCTGGCGCTGGGGCTGATGCTGGCGGCCTCGCGGCGGCTGGTGGCGGCGGATCGGCATGTGCGCGAGGGGCTGTGGCCGGCGCAGGGGCCGATGCCGCTGGCGCGCAAGCTCTCGGGGGCGCGGCTGGGCATCCTCGGCATGGGCCGCATCGGGCAGGCCATCGCCCGGCGGGCGCTCGCGTTCGACATGACGGTGGCGTACCACACGCGCACAGTGCGTGCGGACGTGCCGTATGCGCATGTCGGGTCGGCGGTCGCGCTGGCGGCGCAGTGCGATGTGCTGTGCGTCATCACGCCGGGCGGTGCGGCGACGAAGCATCTGGTGAACGCCGAGGTGATGAACGCGCTCGGGCCGCAGGGGCTGCTGGTGAACGTGGCGCGGGGGTCGGTGGTCGATGAGGCGGCGCTGATCGAGGCGCTGGAACAGGGTCGCCTCGGTGGCGCCGCGCTCGACGTGTTCGAGCAGGAGCCGCAAGTGCCCGAGCGGCTGCGCGCCCTGCCGCAGGTCACGCTGAGTCCCCACATCGGCAGCGCGACCACGGCGACGCGGCAGGCGATGGCGGGGCTGGCGGCGGAGAATCTGAGGGCGAAGGCGGGGGGGCGGGCTGTGGTGACGGCGGTGCCGGAGTGTCGATGAAGAGAGGCTCAAGCGGGAGCCAGGATCTAGGTTGCAGACCCGATAGACGAAAAAATGAACAAACGATATCCTCCTAAGAACAAGCTCAAGCGCGCTTAGCGTGAGCAGTCAAGCTGCTGCAGCCTTTTTCGAAAATACGTTCACATCTACAAGGGGAATATATCTTGGCACAGGAACAAGAAACCAACAACAATCAAGCAGAAGTCTCAACAACAAAACTTGTGGTTCGCGGAAACATTTTAGCTTTCGATAGTACTGTTTTTCAGATCTCGAACATCTCCACCGTTTCAGTCAAAGAAATAACAAAGACCACCCATCACGAAAGATCACTAATGCCATTCTTTTGGGTAATTTTCGGTGGCGGCTTAATATGGCTATGGAAAAATAATCCAGGACTCCAGCAGGCAGTCGAAAATCAAATTAAAACACTTAATTGGTCAGAGGATTTAATACCAATTGCATCAGTGATAAATTTTATTTTTATAGTCGGATCATTAATAGAAATATTTTCATTCAAAAAAACCACAGCAACCAGTCGAACATTTTTATCCGTAGAGATGAATTCCGGAAATCAAACACTATTCGCATCAAATGATAAGGGATTCATGCTACGTGCAGCATCAGCATTATTAACACCCTAATTAGAAGCAGTACACTGGACCATTGACCGGAAAGAGGTGAAGCCGATGACAACGCCAGACGGACGCCAACTCTCGGAAGAGTCGTTGCAATTGCTGCGCCGCCAAGCACACCGACTGCGGCACGAG
>NZ_JANPAB010000028.1:0-8196 GCF_031429695.1 Sphaerotilus sp. | reverse complement strand
CGACCCCCTGGCTCTCAGCGCCTTCGTGTAGGGCGACCAGTTCTTCGTCGTGTACTTCTTCTTCGCCGGCTTGCTCATCCCGTCAGCCTACCTCACCGCTCGACCACCGGCCGGCTGGGTGGGTTGTGCAACAAAGCCGTTTGACTCCCGTATAGATTGCCTGAAAGCCTGCCCTGCCGACGTAACCTACGCTAACAGCCAGTCCTCCATGGTGCCGGTGCGAAACCCCTTCGCCCATCGGCAACACCACCCAAAATCGCGTATTCCATCACGAAAACGCAAAAACGGCCGAGGAGCCCACGCCCCTCGGCCGCCTTGTCAGCGCCGACCCACTCGCCAGCCCTACCGCCCGCGCATCACTTCGCCGTCGGCATCACAAATTCCGCACCCTTCGCGATACTCGCCGGCCACCGCTGCATCACCGACTTCTGCTTGGTATAGAACCGCACGCCCTCTTCCCCATAGGCGTGCATGTCGCCAAACAGGCTCTTCTTCCAGCCCCCAAACCCGTGCCACGCCATCGGCACCGGGATCGGCACGTTGATGCCGACCATGCCCACCTGGATGCGCCGCGCGAACTCGCGGGCCACGCCGCCGTCGCTGGTGTAGCAGGCCACCCCATTCCCGAACTCGTGGGCGTTGACCAGATCGACCGCCGTGGCGAAATCGGCCACGCGCACGCAGGCCAGCACCGGCCCGAAGATCTCTTCCTTGTAGATGCGCATCTCGGGCGTGACGTGGTCGAACAGCGTGCCGCCAGTCCAGAACCCGTCCTCGAACCCCGCCGGCCGGAAGCCGCGCCCATCGACGACGAGCTGCGCGCCCTCCTCCACCCCGATGCCGATGTACCCCTCGATCCGGTCCCGCGCCACCGCCGTGACGATCGGCCCCATCTCGGCGTCGAGTTCCATGCCGTTCTTGATCTTCAGCGCCCGGGCACGCTCGGCCACCAGCGGCACGACCTTGTCGGCGATGTCGCCCACCAGCACCGCCACCGAGATCGCCATGCACCGCTCGCCCGCCGAGCCATACGCCGCGCCGATCAGCGCGTCCACCACCTGATCGACATCCGCATCGGGCATCACGACCATGTGGTTCTTCGCGCCGCCAAGCGCCTGCACGCGCTTGCCGTGGTGCGCGCCGGTCTCGTAGATGTACTGCGCGATCGGCGTCGAGCCGACAAAGCTGACCGCCTTCACGTCCGGGTGCGTCAGCAGCGTGTCCACCGCGAGCTTGTCGCCCTGCACGACGTTGAACACCCCATCCGGCAACCCGGCCTTCTTCAGCAGCTCGGCCATGAACAGGCTGGCACTCGGGTCACGCTCGCTCGGCTTCAAGATGAAGCTGTTGCCGCAGGCGATCGCCACCGGGAACATCCAGCACGGCACCATGCACGGGAAGTTGAACGGCGTGATGCCGGCCACCACGCCCAGCGACTGGCGCATCGTCCAGTTGTCGATGCCGGTCGAGACCTGGTCGGTGTAGCCGCCCTTGAGCAGTTGCGGGATGCCGCAGGCGAACTCGATGATGTCGATGCCCCGGCTGACTTCGCCGATCGCGTCGGTGAAGACCTTGCCGTGTTCGGCGGTGATCATCGCGGCGAGTTCGTCGCGGTGCTCGTTCATCAGCGCGAGGAAGTTGTTCATCACCCGCGCGCGGCGGATCGGCGGCGTCTCGGACCACGCGGGGAACGCCGCCTTGGCCGACGCGACCGCGGCGTTCACCTCGTCCACCGACGCCAGCGCGACCTGCCGGGCCACGGCGCCGGTCGCGGGGTTGTAGACGGCCTGCGAGCGGCCGCTGGTGCTGGCGACGCGCTCGCCGTGGATGTAGTGACCGATGTCGCGGGTGTCGGTGTAGGGCTGCGTGCTCATGGGGGGACTCCGGTGGGGTGTTCTGGACAATATGCAGCGCAGTCTAGGCACACGCCCGGCGCGTGACCAGACCGGGTCGCTGGATACACTGTTCAATAATTCGAACAATCCTCCGCACAAACCCGGAACAAAGGCATCTGCCCCTGCCCACCATGGACACCCGCCGCGTCGATCACCTCTGGTCCCACGTCCACTGGCTCACCGTGCTGGGCGACCTGGGCAGCTACACCGCCGCCGCGCAGCGCCTGGGCGTGAGCAAGGCGGCGATGAGCCAGCGCATCAGCGAGCTGGAGCGGGCGGCCGGCGTGCCCCTCGTGCAGCGGACGACCCGCAGCGTGCGCCTGACGGAAGCCGGCCAGCAGCTCGTGGACAGCACGCGCAGCGCCTTCGAGCAGATCGAGCGCGGGTTCTCGGGCGTGAAGGATCTGGCCGCGCAACCACGCGGATTGCTGCGCGTGACGATGCCGGTGGCGCTGGGGCGGCAGACGGTGGTGCCGCACCTGCCGGCGTTCCTGCGGGCGTATCCGGAGGTGCGGCTGGAGCTGAACCTGTCGGACCGGCTCACCTCGCTGGCGCAGGAAGGCTTCGATCTGGCGATCCGCCACACCGAGCACCCGCCGGAGACGCATGTGGCGTGGCGGCTGGCGGACACGCGGGCGGTGCTGGTGGCGACCCGCGGCTATCTGGCCGAGCGCGGCACGCCGCAGCACCCGTCCGAGCTGGCGCAGCACGATTGCCTGCACTACATCCGCCCCGGCGATGCGCCGACGTGGCAGTTCCGCGAGGAACACGCTGCGGCCGGCACGCAGGCCAGCCATGTGACGGTGGCCGTGCGCGGGCCGTTCAGCGCCAACAACAGCGAAGTGCTGCGCGAAGCGGCGATGGCCGGGCTGGGCATCGCGCTGTTGCCGGACTTCAGCGCCGAAGCGGTGCTGGCATCGGGCGAGGTGGTGGAGGTGCTGCCGGCGTGGCGCAGCGTGGGCGCCTTCGGGGGGCACCTGTATGCCTTGCGCCCCTACAGCCCGCATGTGCCGCGCACCGTGCTGGCCCTGGTCGGGCACCTTCGGCAAACCATGGACAAAAAAAACCCACCCGGTTAGGGGTGGGTCGATAGACGCTCCGCAAGGAACGCCGTTGGGAACTGTGCACCAGGAGCGGGTTCGATGATTTTTTTGTCCGAACTCTCGACTCGCCGGCTTCAGATTTCTTTACGTTCAAGTAGTACACCGCGTGACAGCAACTGATTCGTACTGTACGGACAGGAACCCCAGACGCACATCCCCACGACGGTGGAAGTAACACTGGTAATCCATCACAAATATTCCCAATAACACCAATGCCACAAAATTTATCCATCTGACTTCATCTTGCGCTGATTGCACGCCAAATTGATCCTATCTCGACGTTCTACCCTCGCGAACCTGACACGCTGGGCCGCCTTGCTGGCGGCTCAACGTGTCCTGTCAGCCCCCAACACCCGCCTGCCACGCATCGCCGATCCGCGGTTCGGCAACGATCCGTTTGCGCTGGGTGTCGCCAGTGGCCAGCCACGCCCGCAGAGCGTGGTGCTGTGGACGCGCCTGATGGCCGATCCGGCACAACCCGGCGGCGGCTTGCCGCGGGCGCTGGTGCCGCTGACCTGGCAGGTGGCGGAGGACGAGGCATTCGCCCGCATCGTGCGCAGCGGCACCGTGCTGGCCGATCCGGCCCAGGCCCACAGCGTGCGGGTGCAGGTGGACCATCTGCGGCCGGCGTGGCGGTACTGGTACCGCTTCCTGGCGGGCGGCATCGCCAGTCCGGTCGGACGCACCCGCACCGCGCCCGCCGCAGACGCCGCAGTGGACCGGCTGCGTCTGGCACTCGCGTCCTGCCAGCACTACGAGCAGGGCTGGTTCACGGCCCACCGCGAGATCGCGGAGCTGGATCTGGACGCGGTGGTCTTCGTGGGTGACTACATCTACGACTCCAGCAACCGGCGGTTCCGCCTGCGCTCGCACGAGGCGGAGGCGCCGTGCACGCTCGACGGGTTCCGTGCCCGCTATGCGACCTACAAGCGCGACCCGGATCTGCAGGCCTGCCACGCAGCGCATCCGTGGATCCTGGCCTGGGACGACCACGAGGTGCGCAATGACTACGCCGGCACGTTCGGTGACGAGGACGAGCTGTCGCCCGAAGCCTTCGTGCGGATGCGGAGCGCCGCCTACCAGGCCTACTTCGAGCACCAGCCACTCGCGCTGGACCAGATGCCCGGGCCGCACGGCGTGCGCATGCACGACCGCTTCCGCTGGGGGCGGCTGGCCGATCTGTGGATGCTCGATGGGCGGCAATACCGCAGTCCGCAAGTCTGCAACGGGGGCCAGGTGGCGGGCGGCCATGTGCGCTGGCATTGCCCCGCACTCACCGACGACCAGGGCACGATGCTGGGCACCGATCAGGAGCGCTGGCTGCAGGGGGGCCTGCGCAGCGCGGGCGGTCGCTGGAAGCTGGTCGGCCAGGCCACACAGGTGAGTCCGTGGGGCCTGCCCGGCCCGGACGGCCAGCCGCTGGTCTACAGCGATGGCTGGGACGGCTATCCCGCCGCCCGCGCCCGGTTGATGGCGCACATCGCCACACACCGTCTGGAGAACGTGGTGTTCCTCGGTGGCGACGTGCACCGCCATGTGGCAGCGCAGCTACGGGCGAACGCCCACGATCCGCAGGCGCCAATCGTCGCCAGCGAGTTCGTCACCTCCTCCCTCACAACCGCAGGCATCCCGGAAACCCTGATGTCGCTGATACGCAGCAGCAATGTGGACATCCTGCACGCCCGCAGTGACGAGAGGGGTTATATGCAGGTAGATGTCACAGACCGGTCGCTACACTGTGTCGCAAGAGCTACAGGTTTCCCGGTTCTTGCGCACTCGGCGCTGCACACGCAAGCGCGGTTTCGCGTGGAGGCGGGACGGGCCGGCCCGCAACGTGAATGACCACGGCGGCCCGCGACACGACCTGAACACTCGGTGAAAGGTTCGGTGGATGAGGGCAACCGAACCGGCAGTGGGAGAAAGACAATGATTGCCGAAAGACGCACCCTGAGCAGCTGGTTCCACTGGTCAACCTGGTTTGCAGGCCGGTCCCGACGCGCCGCCGAGCGGCGCAAGGCCGAAGACTTCGCCGACTACGGCACCGCCTTCGGCCTGGACATGAGCATGGACACCAAAGGTGAGTCAGCGACCCGGCCTGCCGCTCAACCCACGCCTGCCAAGGCGCCGTCCGACAAGCGCTGAACCCTGTTTCGCCGCCGTGCGCGCCTCTCAGCGCACGAGCAGCACGGGCGTCTTGCAGTGCGCCATCACCCGGGTGGCGACCGAGCCGAGCACCAGATTGCCCAGCTCCGAATGCCCGTGCGACCCCATCATGAGCAGATCGAAGTTGCCCTCGGTGGCGCTCCTGGCGATGGTCTCGGCCACATGCCCGGTCTTGCTCAGGAAGGTGACCTTGAGTCCCTGCTTGTCGAGGAAACTGCGCAGCGGGTGGAACACCTTCTCGCCCTCGTCGGCATAGTACGAATGCAGCAACTCGCGGTCCAGCACAGCCGCCGCCCGCGGCGGGATCGGAGACACCACGGTCAGCACGGTGTAGCTATGCTGCGGACCTAGCCATTCCTCATGTGCAGCCCAGTAGGCCACCATGCGCCGGGTGAACTCGCTGCCATCGACTGCAACCAGAATCTTCATGACCGTTCTCCTAGTGTTGCGGTGGGGATGTACTGAAGTTTGTCAGCGAACGCTCAGCCGCGGCTTGATGTGCATCAACTTTGGTCGCGGCCGTGGCAGAGCTTGAACTTGCGGCCACTGCCGCAGGGGCAAGGTTCGTTGCGCCCCACCTTGGGCATGCCACGGCGCACGGTGGGCACCTTCAGGCGCTGCGTGCGGCCGATGGTGGCCAGGTCGATGACGGTAGCCACCAGATCCTCGATCGCTGCGTCGAGTGACTTGAGCGGCTGTTCCTCGTCCAGCGCCTTGGTGTAGGCCTGCTCGTCCTCGCTCTGCTCCGGCAGGTGGCGGCGCAGGCAGGCCAGCAGGTCGGACAGGTCGGCGTGGCCCAGCTCTTCCAGTGCGGGAAAGTGGTTCAGCGCGTGCTCGTAGCCCGTGACCCACGGGGCCAGCGCACCTTCAATCTCGGCACGGCCTGTGAGCGGCTGGTCATCGTCGTCAAGCGGCTGCATGACCACGGGGTCGAACCATTCGTCCTCGACCATCGCACGGTGGATCGCGTCGTAGCGACGCTGCACCAGGGCCATCAGGCGCTCGTGCTTGGCGGAATGCCATCCCGGGGTGTCGGGCGTGAGCACCTGACCGCCTTCGCCCAGGTTCCAGTCACAGGCCGGCGGCAGCCACTCGGCGATGTCGATGGCCATCGGCTGCGACAGCACGCCGCAAAGATAGCCATCGAGCATCACCACATCCAGCGCATCCAGCGGCTGGGGAATGGCGGCGAGCAGGTCGTCGAGTTCACCGATCTCGGCGTCGTTGAGGTCTTGGGGTGTGGTCATGGACAGGCCGTTCGATGCAGGTATGGCGGGTATTGTGCCGGTTGCCGCAGGTACGATGTCGGCATGGGACACCGACTCACTCAAATCAGCACCCGCACCGGCGACGACGGCACCACCGGCCTCGGCGACGGCACCCGCGTACCGAAAGACCACCTGCGCATCGCCGCGATGGGCGACGTGGACGAACTCAACTCGCAACTCGGCGTGCTGCTGGCCGAGCCGCTGCCGGCAGACGTGCGCGAGCTGCTCGTCGTCATCCAGCACGAGCTGTTCAACCTCGGCGGCGAGCTGTGCATCCCCGGCTACACGCTGCTGAAGGACGACGCCGTGCTGCGGCTGGACGAGGCGCTGGCAACGCACAACGCGACCCTGCCGCGCCTGCAGGAGTTCATCCTGCCGGCCGGCACCCGCAGCGCCGCCATCGCCCACGTCGCCCGCACCATCGCACGCCGGGCCGAACGCGCCGTCGTGACGCTGACGGCGCAGGAGCCGCAAGGGGTCAACGCCGCGCCGCGCCAATACCTGAACCGGCTGTCGGACCTGCTGTTCGTGCTGGCCCGGGTGTTGAACCGGGCCAACCTGGACGGGCTGGGCGGCGACGACGTGTACTGGAAGAGCGAGCGCCTCAGCCGCGCCGAGCCTTGACCGCCTGACTCAGCACCGCCAGCACGGCCTCGGAGTCGTCCCAGCCGATGCAGGCATCGGTGATGCTCTGGCCGTAGGCGAGCTGCGCGGGGTCGTCCTTGCCGGCGCTGAACTTCTGTGCGCCGGCCTTGAGGTGGCTTTCGACCATGACGCCGAACACGCTGCGGCTGCCACCGGCGATCTGGTCGGCGATGTCGCGGGCGACCACCACCTGGCGCTCATGCTGCTTGCTGCTGTTGGCGTGGCTGCAGTCCACCATCAGCGTGGCGGGCAGCTTGGCCGCGTCGAGATCCTTGCAGGCGGCGGCCACGCTGGCGGCGTCATAGTTGGGCACCTTGCCACCGCGCAGGATGACGTGGCAGTCGGTGTTGCCCTTGGTCTCGACGATGGCGACCTGCCCGTTCTTGTGGACCGACAGGAAGTGGTGCGGACGCGCCGCTGCCTGGATCGCGTCGGTGGCAATGCGCAGGTTGCCGTCGGTGCCGTTCTTGAAGCCGATCGGCGCCGAGATGCCAGACGCGAGTTCACGGTGGACCTGGCTCTCGGTGGTGCGCGCGCCGATGGCGCCCCACGCGATCAGGTCGCCGATGTACTGCGGCGAGATCACGTCGAGAAACTCGCCCGCCGCCGGCACGCCCAGCCGGTTGATGTCGACAAGCAACTGGCGCGCGATACGCAGGCCTTCGTGGATGCGGAAACTCTCGTCGAGGTAGGGGTCGTTGATCAGGCCCTTCCAGCCGACCGTCGTGCGCGGCTTCTCGAAGTACACGCGCATCACGACTTCCAGCGTGTCGGCGTGGTGCGCGCGTTCGGCCTTGAGCTTCTTCGCGTATTCCAGCGCAGCCAGCGGGTCGTGGATCGAGCACGGGCCCATCACCACCAGCAGGCGGTCGTCCTGGCCGTTCAGGATGCGGCGAATCGATTCGCGCGTGCTGCCGACCAGCGCTTCGATCGGCGTGCCGGCGATCGGGAAGAAGCGGATCAGGTGCTCGGGCGGCGGCAGCGGCGTGACGTCCTGGATGCGCTGGTCGTCGGTCTGGCTGGTCTTCTCGCTGAGCGTGTAGCCGTGGCCGTCGTTGGCTTGGCTGCTGGTGAGGGGGCTCATGCGGTTTCTCCTGTCGAAGCTCTGGAAAGTGAAGGGCA
>NZ_JANPAB010000027.1:0-20692 GCF_031429695.1 Sphaerotilus sp. | reverse complement strand
GTGCCGGCGCCGACTTCCATGTCGTAGGGCTGCAGCAGCGCACAGCCCTGGGCGTCCCAGTATTCCTGAAGGCGAAGAATGATGTGCTGGAAGGTCAGCATGGTGGTGGGCAGCTTGGAGGACTTGGAAGGACGTGGAGGACTTGGGCGGGGACGTGCGCTTGGACGTGTCTGGCGTGAATTCTAGGCGCCAGGGTGGGGCTGGTCCTGCAGGGCGGCGAGTTGCGCCGGCGTGCCGACGTTTTCCCAGCGGCCGACGCCGGTTTCGAGCCCGATCCGGCCCGCAGCGACCCCGTTGATCAGCAGCGATCCGAGGGCGGCTCGCCGCCCGACCGGCAGCCCGGCGCACAGCCGCGGGCTCATCAGCGCGAGGTTGGCGTAGGTCATGCGGGTGCCGCCGTGGTCAAAGTCGCCGCGCGGGTGGTAAGGCGGGTTCGGCACCACCCAGAGGCGTGCGTCCTGGCCGCTGGCGATGAAGTCATCGACGAGCGCGGCGTCGAAATGGAAGTCCGGTGCCCAGATGTCACCCGAGACCACCCAGAACGCTTCTCGGCCGTCGGCGCACAGCCAGTCTTGCACCGTGGCGATGCCGCCAGCGGTTTCCAGCGCGCCGCCGAAGTCGCGGCCTTCATGCGAGTAGCGGATCGAGAGGCCGAAGCGCGAGCCGTCGCCGAGCACGGCAGGGAAGCAGTCTTCGAGCCACGCGGTGTTGACGACCACCTCGCGCACGCCGTCACGGGCGAGGGCGTGCAGGTGCCACTCGATCAGCGGTCGCCCGAAGACCGGCAGCAGCGGCTTGGGCGTGGTGTCGGTCAGCGGGCGCATGCGCTCGCCACGGCCCGCGGCGAGCATGATGGCGCGCGGCGGCAGGGAGGGTGGGGTGGTGGTGGTCTTCACGGGCTTCGAAGTGTAGAGCCCGCCGCACCGCCGGGAACCCCGCCCGCGAATGGCTCCGTCAGGTCGCAGCCCCCAGACCAATGGGGGCCGGTGCGGTGCGCACGATGCGGCTGAAGAGCTGTTCGTATTCGGCCGACGGGGTGTGGCCGGTCAGCGGATCCCGGTTTTCTGCAAAGGCATCGTCCAGCACCGCCCAGTCCTCGGCCTGCAGCACCTGTTGCGCCATTGGCAGCACGATCTCCTCTTCGAGCTGCATGTGCTTCAGGTAGAACGACAGGTAACGCTCGACCGCCTGGGCGAAATCTTCGCGGCGCGTCTCGCCCAGCATCTCCCAGGCCAGCAGCGTGTGCTCCAGATCGCGGATCGCCCGCTCGCCCACCGCGTGGTCGCGGTCGAGCTTGTCGAGCACCTCGGCGGCTGTGTCGCTGCGGCTGCGGAGCATCGGGAACAGCAGATCCGACTCCTTGCGGTGGTGCAGTTTTTCGGGAAATTCGTCGACGTAGAACAGCATCGCGCGCAGCACGTCGAAGCGCACGGGCGTGCCATCCTGCCGGTGCTGGCGCAGCAGCAGGGGCAGCGAGCTGAGCATGGCGCTGAGCGCCTGGTGCTCTTCGCGGATGATGCGGATGGCGGTCGGGGTGGGCATCTTGGACATGGATGGCGTCTCCTGGGCGCGGCCGTGGTGGCCTGTGCCTGCAGCGTCGCAGCTTCGCGCCGGGCCGGGTTGACGGCCGTCAAGGGATGTTTCAGGGGGCTGGTTGGCGCCGCCGCTTAAAATCGCGGTTTCGCCCTCCCGACCACACCTACTCTGCTTGTGTCCATGGCCGCCACACCTGTTTCCCTTTCTTCCTCGATGGCCAACGCCATCCGCGCACTGGCCATGGACGCCGTGCAACAAGCCAACTCCGGACACCCCGGCGCCCCGATGGGCATGGCCGACATCGGCGTCGCCCTGTGGAAGCGCCACCTCAAGCACAACCCGGCCAACCCGCAGTGGGCCGACCGCGACCGCTTCGTGCTGTCAAACGGCCACGGCTCGATGCTGGTCTACGCGCTGCTGCACCTGACCGGCTACGACCTCTCGCTGGACGACCTCAAGGCCTTCCGCCAGATGCACAGCAAGACGCCGGGCCACCCGGAAGTCGGCGTGACCCCGGGCATCGAGACGACCACCGGCCCGCTCGGCCAGGGCCTCACCAACGCCGTCGGCATGGCGCTGGCCGAGAAGCTGCTCGCCGCCGAGTTCAACATCGGCGGCCACACCATCGTCGACCACAGCACCTACGCCTTCATGGGCGACGGCTGCCTGATGGAAGGCATCAGCCACGAAGCCTGCGCGCTGGCCGGCGCCTGGAAGCTGAACAAGCTGATCGCGCTGTACGACGACAACGGCATCTCCATCGACGGACAGGTCGCGCCCTGGTTCATCGACAACACGCCGCAGCGCTTCGCCGCCTACGGCTGGAACGTCATCGACGCGGTGAACGGCCATGACGTGGACGCCGTGGATGCCGCCATCGCCCAGGCCAGGCTGAGCACCGACAAGCCGACGCTGATCGTCTGCAAGACCCACATCGGCCAGGGCTCGCCGAACCGCGCCAACACGGCCAAGGCCCATGGCGAGCCGCTGGGTGCTGCCGAGATCGCGCTGACCCGCGCCGCGATCGGCTGGACCGCCGAGCCGTTCACCATTCCTGCCGACATCGCCGCCGCGTGGGACTGCCGCGCCGCGGGTGCCGCAGCACAGGCCGAGTGGGACGAGCGTTTCGAAGCCTACGTGCGTGCTTGCCCGACGCAGGCGGTCGAGTTCGAGCGCCGCATGATCGGCGATCTGCCGGACGGTTTCGCCGACATCGCCGTCGAAGCGGTCGGCGCGGCCCACGACAAGGCCGAGACGGTCGCCAGCCGCAAGGCCAGCCAGATCTCGCTGGAGCACTTCACCGCGAAGCTGCCGGAAATGCTGGGCGGCTCGGCCGACCTCACCGGCTCGAACCTGACCAACACCACGAGCACCCCCCCGCTGCGCTTCGACGCCACCGGCGCCCCGGTGCGCAACGCCGAAGGCCAGCTCGGCCGCCACATCAACTACGGCGTGCGCGAGTTCGGCATGGCCGCGATCATGAACGGCGTGGCGCTGCACGGCGGCTACATCCCCTATGGCGGCACCTTCCTGACCTTCAGCGACTACAGCCGCAACGCCATCCGCATGGCTGCGCTGATGAAGCTGCGCGTGGTCCACGTCTTCACCCACGACTCCATCGGTCTGGGCGAAGACGGTCCCACCCACCAGTCGATCGAACACGCCGCCAGCCTGCGCCTGATCCCCGGCCTCGATGTCTGGCGTCCGGCCGATACCTGCGAAACCGCCGTGGCGTGGACGATGGCGCTGGCCAACCGCAACCGCCCGAGCGCGCTGCTGCTGTCGCGCCAGAACCTGCCCTACGCGCCCAAGACCACCGCCGACGAGATCACCAAGGGCGCCTACGTGCTGTCCGAGCCGAGTGATGCCGGCTTCAAGAAGGGCAAGAAGCCGGACGCCGTGATCGTGGCGACCGGCTCCGAGGTGCAGCTTGCGCTGGCTGCGCAGGCCGAACTCGCCAAGGACAAGATCGCCGTGCGCGTGGTCAGCATGCCCTCGACGACCGTGTTCGACCGCCAGAGCGTCGAATACAAGTCCGCCGTGCTGCCGGCCAAGGTGCCGCGCATCGCCGTCGAGATGGGCGTGACCGACTTCTGGTGGAAGTACGGCTGCGCCGCAGTCATCGGCATCGACACCTACGGCGAGTCGGCCCCGGCCGGCGTGCTGTTCAAGCACTTCGGCTTCACGGCGGAGAACGTCGTCGCCACGGTGCGGAAAGTTCTCGGCAAGTAACCGTTGTGGCGGGACACTGCACGCGCTGTCCTGCCCAGCCTCGCCCCGTCCCGGTTTGTCCAGGTTTTTTCATCCCCCCAGGAGTGTTTCCATGACCATCAAGATTGGCATCAACGGCTTCGGCCGCATCGGTCGCATGGTGTTCCGCGCTGCGGTGCAGAACTTTGCGGACGACATCGAAATCGTCGGCATCAACGACCTGCTGGAGCCGGATTACCTGGCGTACATGCTCAAGTACGACTCGGTCCACGGCCGCTTCAAGGGTGACGTGGCCGTCGAAGGCAACACGCTGGTCGTCAACGGCAAGCCGATTCGCCTGACCGCGGTGAAGAACCCGGCCGAGCTGAAGTGGGACGAAGTCGGCGCCGATGTTGTCATCGAGTCCACCGGCCTGTTCCTGACCAAGGAAACCGCCGAAGCCCACCTGAAGGCGGGCGCGAAGAAGGTCATCCTGTCGGCGCCGTCGAAGGACGACACCCCGATGTTCGTCTACGGTGTGAACGACAAGACCTACGCCGGTCAGGCCATCATCTCCAATGCGTCCTGCACGACGAACTGCCTGGCGCCGGTCGCCAAGGTGCTCAACGACACCTGGGGCATCAAGCGCGGCCTGATGACCACGGTCCACGCGGCCACCGCCACGCAGAAGACCGTGGACGGCCCGAGCAACAAGGACTGGCGCGGCGGTCGCGGCATCCTGGAAAACATCATCCCGTCGTCCACTGGCGCTGCCAAGGCCGTCGGCGTGGTGATCCCGGAGCTGAACAAGAAGCTGACCGGCATGGCCTTCCGCGTGCCGACCTCGGACGTGTCGGTTGTGGACCTGACGGTCGAGCTGAACAGCCCGGCCACCTACGCCGAGATCTGCGCCGCCATGAAGGCCGCGTCCGAAGGTGCCATGAAGGGCGTGCTGGGCTACACCGAGGACAAGGTCGTCGCGACCGACTTCCGTGGCGAGCCCTGCACTTCGGTGTTCGACGCCGAAGCCGGTCTGGCGCTGGACAGCACCTTCGTGAAGGTCGTGAGCTGGTACGACAACGAGTGGGGCTACTCGAACAAGTGCCTGGAGATGGCGCGCGTCATCGCCAAGTGAACGTGATCCCGGTCCACCCGGTTCACTGAAGCACCAAGGCCCCTGCGAGGGGCCTTTTTCATGGGCGTTTCAGCAGGATCGTTCAGCGCTTGCAGGTCTCGAACGGATGCCCGCTCAGGCGTGGCTTGAGCGCGGTGACCCGCTCGTGGATGTCGGCGTCGGCCTTCTGGATGCGCACCGTGTGCAGCGCAGTCGGTTTGACCAGTGGCACCACGCGCACGTACTTGACCTTCTGCGTGGTCAGGCGCGTCTGCAGCGCACGGGCATCCGCCTCGACCCCGTGGCGACCGAAAACGAAGCCGGGCAGGTATTCCTCGGGCAGGTCGCGCGCTTCCTCGAAGGCGATTTCCATCTTGCGCAACTGTTCGGCCCGCTTGTCCATGACGGTGCGGCTCTTGTAGGGGCCGACGTAGACGATCCAGCTGCCGGGTTTCTCTCGCGTGGTGAGCTGCCACGGGCCTTCGCCCAGCGTGTTGCGCAGGGCGTTTTCGGCCACGCGCCATTCGGCCGGAGTGAACGGGCCGGCTTCGAGGCAGATCGGTGGCGGTGGTGCTGCGGGCGCGGCTGTACGGTCCTCGGGGTTGCCCGTACTGGCACTGGCGGGAGTGGAGGCCGGTGGTTCGGAGGCTTCTGGTGCCGGAATCTGGGTGGCCGTGGCGGGCAGCGCGGCCGAGGGGCTGCCAGGCCGGGCTGTCGCACCCAGGCTGAGCACGCGCAGGGCGGTCGGATCGATCTGCGCGGTCAGCCGCTGCGGCTCGCGGTTGCCATCGGGCGACAGGCCGAGCACGTCGGTCAGCCAGCCCTGCGTCCAGCCGTAGAACGCAGCGTTGGCCAGCATCAGGATCAGCACCAGGGCTCTCAGCATGGACGCACGCTCACTTCGCCGCTGTGGAGGGCATGGATGGTGCCGTGGACGTCACGCACCTGCAGCGAGCCGTCGGCGGTCAGGCCGCAGGCGATGCCAGTGATGGCGCCGGCCTGCACCGTACGGCCGGCCAGCACATCCCGCGCGGCATAGCGGGTGCGCAGCGGGGCCAGTCCGTCGGTCTCGAAGGCGAGCACCGCGTCTAGCAGCGGGCGGGCCACACGGTGCAGGAGCTGCGGGGCGGTCAGCATCGGTTCGAACGCCTGCAGGCAGGCGTAGCCGGTGCGGAAGGTGTCGGCGTCGGCCTGCGCGTCTGGCAGCGGCGTCACGTTCAGACCGGCACCGATCACGACCCAGCGCTCGCCGGGGCGCGGGCCGGGTTCTGCCAGCGGGGCGACCTCGATCAGGATGCCGCCGAGCTTGCGGTCGTCGCCGCGCAGCCACAGGTCGTTGGGCCACTTCAGGCCGATCTGCGCCCCCAGCGCCTCGGACAGCGCCACACCGACCGCCAGCGACAGCCCGCTCCAGTCGGCCGGGGCCAGCTTGATGCCGAGCGAGAACGTCAAGGCTTGACCGGGCTGCGACCACCACGGGCGGCCCAGACGGCCCCGGCCGGCGGTCTGGCACTCGGCGACGAGCAGGCAGGGCGTATCCAGGCCCTGGCGACCGCGTTCGAGCAGCAGCGTGTTGGTGGAGCCAGTCTCGGCCAGCACCTCGACGCTCAGGCCGGGTGCCCGCGGTTCCAGGTCTTGCCAGAGCGTTTCGGCGTCCCAGTGCAGCATGGTGGTGTAGTCGAATTGGAAGGCGCTGGTTCAGCGCTTGGGGCCGAGCATCGTACCCCGGCAATTTGGTGCACCGCAGCGGCAGGCGTATGCTTTCTTCAGTTTCGCGGTGTAGCGTTCATCGATCACCAACCGGTAGTCGAAGAACAGCTCTTCGCCCGGGGCGATGTCGCGCAGCGCCTTGATGAAGATGCGGCCGCCGTCGTCCTCGGTCTCGCAGTTGGGGGCGCAGGCGTGGTTGATCCAGCGGGCCGAGTTGCCGCGTACGCCGCCATCGATCACATGGGCGTCGTCGACGTGGAAGTAGAAGGTGTGGTTCGGGTCGGACGGATCGCGCGGGTGGCGGCGCAGTGCCTCGTCCCACGGGATGACTTCGCCCTTGTATTCGATGATGATCTCGCCCGCTTTCAGCGGCACTTGCGCATAGACGCCTTTGCCGTGGACGCCGGAGCGGCGCACCTGCAGACGGCGTTGTCCGGGAGCCTTTGGCAGGCTCGGCGCGGTCGAATCTGGCAGCGGTGCAGACATGGCGGTGCGAGATTGGTTAGATTGGGGTGTGAGCGTGTGCGTGCCCGTGTGTGCGTGTACGCGTATAGCCGTGGATTGTAGGGAGCACCCTGACACAGGGTCGGGTGCGCGTGTCAGTGCAAGCAGCGTTCTGCAGAGTTCGAACATCATGAGCAAATCTCTCGTCATCGCCGAGAAGCCTTCCGTCGCACAGGACATCGTCCGCGCGCTGACCCCGGTGTGCGGCAAGTTCGAGAAGCACGACGACCACTTCGAGAATGACCGCTACGTGGTCACCTCCGCCGTCGGTCACCTCGTCGAGATCAAGGCGCCGGAGGAATTCGACGTCAAGCGCGGCAAGTGGAGCTTCGCCAACCTGCCGGTGGTGCCGCCGCATTTCGACCTTGCGCCGATCGACAAGGCCAAGAGCCGCCTGAGCGCCGTCGTCAAGCTGGTCAAGCGCAAGGACATCACCGACCTCGTCAACGCCTGTGACGCGGGCCGCGAGGGCGAGCTGATCTTCCGGCTGATCGAGCAGTACGCGCTCGGCAGCAAGGTCGGCACGAAGCCCGTGCAGCGCCTGTGGCTGCAGAGCATGACGCCGCAGGCCATTCGCGACGGTTTCGGCAAGCTGCGCAGCGAGGCCGACATGCGCGGTCTGGCCGACGCCGCCCGCAGCCGCAGCGAGGCCGACTGGCTGATCGGCATCAACGGCACCCGTGCCATGACCGCGTTCAACTCGCGCGACGGCGGTTTCTTTCTCACCACGGTGGGCAGGGTGCAGACGCCCACGCTGTCGATCATGGTCGAGCGCGAGGAGAAGATCCGCAAGCACGTTGCGCGCGATTACTGGGAAGTTCGCGCCGATTTCGGGGCCGATGCCGGCGTTTACGAAGGCAAGTGGTTCGACCCGAAGTTCAAGAAGGACGAGGACGCCGAGCGCCGCAGTGACCGCCTGTGGACCGCCGATGAAGCAAAAGCCATCGCCGACGCCGTGCGCGGCAAGTCCGGCACCGTGCGCGAGGAGGCCAAGCCGAGCACGCAGGCCAGCCCGCTGCTCTACGACCTGACCACGCTGCAGCGCGAGGCCAACTCCCGTTTCGGCTTCTCGGCCAAGACGACGCTGTCGATCGCACAGGCGCTGTACGAGAAGCACAAGGTCCTGACCTACCCGCGGACCGACGCCCGTGCGCTGCCCGAGGACTATGTCGCCGTGGCGCGGGACACGCTGGGCATGATCGCCAGCGAAGACCTGCCCGGCCCGCTGCAGGATCTCGCCACCCACGCCCGCAAGGCGCTGAAGGAGGGCTACGTCAAGCCGTCGAAGCGCATCTTCGACAACACGAAGATCTCGGACCACTTCGCCATCATCCCGACGCTGCAGGCCCCGAAGAGCCTGAGCGAGATCGAGGCGAAGCTGTACGACCTGGTGGTGAAACGCTTCATCGCGGTGTTCTACCCCTCGGCCGAGTTCATGGTCACGACCCGCATCACGCAGGTGCATGCCGCCGGCAAGGAGCACCAGTTCCAGACCAACGGCAAGGTGCTGGTGAACCCGGGCTGGCTGGCGGTCTACGGCAAGGAAGCCGCGGGCGAGGACGCCAACCTCGTGGCCGTCAAGCCGGGCGAGATCGTCACCGCCGACGAGCTGAAGATCGCCGCGCTGCGCACCAAGCCGCCAGCGCGCTACAACGAATCGACGCTGCTGAGCGCGATGGAAGGCGCGGGCAAGCTCATCGACGACGAGGAGTTCAAGGCCGCGATGCAGGAGAAGGGCCTGGGCACGCCGGCCACGCGGGCGGCCACGATCGAAGGGCTGATCACCGAGAAATACCTGCTGCGCGATGGCCGTGACCTCGTGCCCACCGCCAAGGCGTTCCAGCTCATGACGCTGCTGCGGGGCCTGGAGGTGGAAGACCTGACCAAACCCGAGCTGACCGGCCAGTGGGAGCACCAGCTCAACCTGATGGAAAAGGGCCAGCTCAGCCGCACCGATTTCATGCAGGGCATTGCCGACATGGCCCGCCGCGTCGTCACCAAGGCCAAGGAATACGACCGCGACACCATCCCCGGCGATTACGCGACGCTGGCGGCCCCGTGCCCCAACTGCGGCGGCGTGGTCAAGGAAAACTACCGCCGCTTCGCCTGCACCGGTGCGGACGCAAGTGCCGAGGGCCAAGGCGCTGGCTGCGGGTTCTCGATCGGCAAGATCCCTGGCGGCAGAAGCTTCGAGCTGCACGAGGCCGAGACTTTTCTGACCGACCACCGCATCGGGCCGCTGGAGGGCTTCCGCTCCAAGGCGGGCTGGCCGTTCACGGCCGAGCTGAAGCTGGTGCGCGACGAGGAGGCCGCTAACTGGAAGCTCGAATTCGACTTCGGCGATGACGCCAAGAAGGAAGCCGAAGAGGCCGAATCGGTCGATTTCTCCGAACAAGCGTCGCTGGGCCGCTGCCCGAAGTGCGGCAGCGCGGTGCATGAACACGGCACGAACTACGTCTGCGAGCATGCGGTCGGCACGACGGCGACCTGCGACTTCAAGACCGGCAAGATCATCCTGCAGCAGCCCGTCACGCCCGAGCAGGTGACCCTGCTGCTGAACAGCGGCAAGACCGCGCTGCTCGACGGCTTCGTCTCGAACAAGACCAAGCGCAAGTTCAAGGCCTTCCTCGTCTATGACAAGAAGGAGGGCAAGGTGGTGTTCGAGTTCGAGCCGCGTGCAGCCAAGGTGCCGGCGAAGAAGGCCGCGGCCAAGAAGGCACCGGCCTGATCGGACGCTGCGGCGACCGCGTACAGCGACCGACCTGCCCCGCGTCTAAGCTCGGGGCATGTCGGTCGATCTCTTTCTGAAGCTGTTCACGCTGTTCGTTGTCGGGGGCATCGGCTATGGCGCGGCGCGTGCCGGTCTGACGGGTGGTGCGGCGGGGCTGCGCACCTTGTCGAACATCGGGTTCATGGTGTTTTTGCCGGGGCTGCTGTTCCGCACCACGGCGACGGTGAATCTGGCGGCGCTGCCGTGGCGGTTGGTGGCGGCGTTTTTCGGGCCGCTGCTGCTGTGGGCGCTGGGCGTGTGGGCCTGGCAGCGCTGGCACCGTGTGCCGGGGACGGACGACCCGGCGGCGCCGGCCATCCGCGCGGTGACGCTGAGCTTCGGCAACACGGTGCAGCTCGGGTTGCCGTTCGCGGCAGCGTTGTTCGGCGAGGAGGGCCTGCGGCTGCACGTGGCGCTTGTCAGTCTGCACGCGCTGCTGCTGCTCGGTCCCTTCACCGTGCTGGCCGAGGCCGACCGCGCCCGCGCCGCCGCCCGCCACACCGGCGCACTGGCGATCGGCCAGACGCTGCTGACCATCGCGCGCCAGACGCTGATCCACCCGGTGGTCTTGCCCGTGCTGCTGGGCCTGGCGTGGAACCTGGGTGGGCTGGCATTGCCGCAGTGGCTCGACAGCGTGTTGCAGATGCTGGGGCAGGGCGCCGTGCCGCTGTGCCTGGTGCTGATCGGCGTGTCGCTGGACCAGTACGGGCTGGGGCCGCGCTGGTCTGCGGCGGCGGGGCTGGCGGCGCTCAAGCTCCTGCTGCTGCCGGCGCTGGTGGCCACATCCGGTGTGCTGGTGTTCCACCTCGACGGAGTGGCACTGTCGGTGCTGGTGATGGCGGCGGCGCTGCCCGCGGGCAGCAACACGCTGCTGTTCGCGCAGCGCTACCGGGTGCTCGAAGGCGAGGCCAGTGCGGTGATCGTGTTGTCCACGGCCGGGTTCGCGCTGACGGCGCCGCTGTGGCTGAGTGCGCTGGCGTGGTGGCGCACGGTCGGCTGGTGAATGCCGATCGGCGCAAGTCAGCGCAGGCGCTGGACCGGCAGGCGCAGCGGGGCCGGGTCGATCGGCGACTCGCGCAGCAGGTGCAGGAAAGGCTCCAGCGGCAGCACCGCGAATGGCAGCCGTTCGTGCATGGCCAGCAGTGCGGCGTCGCTGCTCACCAGCACGTGGGCCTGTCCGGCCATGGCCAGCTGGACGAAGGCCAGGCCCGTCGGCTCGTCCCCGGCCATCGGTACACGCACCTTGAGCACATAGGGCAGGTACTCGCCGAGCATCTGCTGCTGCTCGGCCACGCTGAAACCGAGTTGCGCGTCGCCCAGGTGGCGGGTCAGGTCCATCAGCGTGTTGCGGCACACCATGGGCCGGCAGAAGCCGTGGCGCCAGGCCCGCCGCAGCCGCGCTGCCGTCGGGCCGCCAAACACCAGCGCCGAGGCCACCACGGCCGTGTCGAGCACGACCCGTGGCGGGCGGCCGCTCAGGTCCAGTGTGGGTGTCGAGGTGGGTTGGGCGTGGGTGAGTGCGGACATGCGGCGTCCATGATCGCCGCGTGCCAGCGGTGCCGGAACCCTTGCCGGCCCTTCAACCAGGGTGCTTGTGCGAACATGCCCGGGTTTTATCTGCATTTCGGGGCATCAGCATGGAACTAGAACTACCGGAAGGCGTGCGGCGTGTGCGCGCGGTGCTGGCCGACCGTGGGCATTCCCACGCCCCGACGCTGCTGGACGTGGCCGCCCGCACCGCCCAGGAAGCCGCCGATGCGCTCGGCGTGCAGCTCGGGCAGATTGCCAAGAGCGTCATCTTCCGGCGGCGGGCGGATGAGGTCGCCGTGCTGGTCGTGACCTCGGGCGATCGCCGGGTGGACGAGCGTCTGGTGGCCGCGCGGGTGGGGCCGATCGGTCGCGCGGATGCCGGGTTCGTGAAGGCGCGGACCGGGTTCTCCATCGGTGGGGTCTCGCCCGTGGGGCACATCACCGCGCCGGTCGTGCTCATCGACCGGGAGCTGTTCCGCTTCGAGCGGATCTGGGCCGCGGCGGGACATCCCCATGCCGTGTTCCCGCTGGCCCCGGCGGAGCTGGTGGTGCTGACCGATGGTGCGCCCGTGGCCGATGTCACGCAGCTGTTGGCGGCACCTGCGCCAGTGGATCGGCCAAACAGCCCGTGCATCAACACCTGCCGCATCGATCCCGACACGGGTCATTGCATTGGCTGCGCCCGCACGATTCCGGAAATCACGGCGTGGTCCAAGCTGTCGGCCGCTGAGCGTGAACCAATCTGGTTGGCGCTGCCAAGTCGCCGATCCGCCACGAAAATTGACATCCATCACGGGCAGGATTAACCCTAGCTCAGTGATCTATTCCCTTCATTTCCCGCATCATGAAATGAAGGGTGCGGGTTGTTGTTGATTCTGTAAGGTTGTGTTGGTTATCTGTCAGGGAATGGTCAGAGGTCGGTTCGACAGTGAACCCATGCGCCGTGGTCGCGGCGCTGATTTTCTGGTCGAGGAGACAAACACATGTCCAGCATTCCCGCGAACGCTCGGGCCACCAATTCGCCGATGACGGCAGAGGAGCGGAAGGTCATCTTCGCTTCCTCGCTCGGCACGGTCTTCGAGTGGTACGACTTCTACCTGTACGGATCGCTCGCTGCGATCATCGCCAAGCAGTTCTTCAGCGGTCTGGATCCGTCCGCCGCGTTCATTTTTGCGCTGCTTGCGTTTGCGGCCGGCTTCATCGTGCGCCCGTTCGGCGCGCTGGTGTTTGGCCGCCTCGGTGACATGATCGGCCGGAAGTACACCTTCCTGGTCACCATCATGATCATGGGCCTGGCGACGTTCATCGTCGGTATCCTGCCCAACTATGCCTCGATCGGTGTCGCTGCTCCGGTGATCCTGATCTCGCTGCGCATGCTGCAGGGCCTGGCGCTCGGCGGCGAGTACGGTGGTGCTGCCACGTACGTGGCCGAACACGCCCCGCACGGCCGCCGCGGCGCCTACACCGCGTGGATCCAGACCACCGCAACGCTGGGCCTGTTCCTGTCGCTGATGGTCATCCTGGGCACCCGCACGCTCATCGGCGAAGAAGCCTTCGGCGACTGGGGCTGGCGCGTGCCGTTCATCGTGTCGATCTTCCTGCTGGCCGTCAGCGTGTGGATCCGTCTGTCGATGAACGAATCGCCCGCTTTCAAGAAAATGAAGGAAGAGGGCAAGACCTCCAAGGCCCCGCTGACCGAGTCCTTCGGCCAGTGGAAGAACCTGAAGATCGTGCTGCTGGCCCTGTTCGGTCTGGTCGCCGGTCAGGCGGTCGTCTGGTACACCGGTCAGTTCTACGCGCTGTTCTTCCTGACCAGCGTCCTGAAGGTGGATGGCCCCACCGCCAACATCCTGGTGGCTGCGTCGCTGGTGATCGGCACGCCGTTCTTCGTCGTCTTCGGCACGCTGTCGGACAAGATCGGCCGCAAGCCGATCATCATGGCCGGCCTGCTGCTGGCGATGCTGACCTTCTTCCCGCTGTTCAAGTCGCTGACCGAAGCCGCCAACCCGGACCTGGCAAGGGCGCAAGCCACCGCCCAGATCTCCGTCAAGGCAGACCCGGCCACCTGCTCGTTCCAGGGCAGCCCGATCGCCCGTGAAGTGGACTTCACCAACCCCTGCGACATCGCCAAGCGTTCCCTGGCCCAGAACTCGGCCAGCTACACGAACGAAGCGGTGGCCGCAGGTGCAGCGACGACGATCAAGATCGGCGACAAGGAAATCGTGCCCCCGACCGGCGTGCTGCTGGCCGGTGGTCACAAGTTCGACGAAACCTCGGGCAAGGCGATTGCCGCGTTCAAGAAGGAAGTCGCTGCTGCGCTGAAAGAAGCCGGCTACCCGGCCAAGGCGGATCCGGCCAAGATCGACAAGGTCAAGATCATCATGATCCTGTCGGTTCTGGTGATCTACGTGACCATGGTCTACGGCCCGATCGCCGCCATGCTGGTGGAAATGTTCCCGACCCGCATCCGCTACACCTCGATGTCGCTGCCGTATCACATCGGCAACGGCTGGTTCGGTGGCCTGATGCCGACGATCGCCTTCGCGATGGTCGCCCAGAACGGCAACATGTACTACGGCCTGTGGTACCCCATCACGATCGCCGCCATCACCTTCGTGGTCGGCATGCTGTTCGTGAAGGAAACCAAGGACACCGACATCTACGCCGGTGACTGACCGACTGACATCGGCTGAAGTTCGGCTGATGTGACGAGGCGCCCCGCGAGGGGCGCCTTGTTCGTTTGTCGCGCGGACCTTACCCTGTTCTTACCCAACCTGACCACCCCGAGGAGTTCCAACCATGTGGAAGATTGTTCTGGCCTTCATCGCCTTCGCCGCCCTCGCGATGTTCATCCTGATGAAGAGCGGTGGTGACATCGACATGAGCGGCGAGAAGCATGGCACCGAAAGCGCCGAACCCGCCGCCAGTGCCGCCCCATCGGCTGCGTCGGCTGCGTCGAACTGAGCCACGGGGACGCAGAGCCTCAAGCTTCGATCAATCCCCAACGCAGCGCCAGCAGCGTCAGCTCCGCCTGGTTGGCCGCTTCGAGCTTCTGCTTGACGTGGTACAGGTGGGTGCCGACGGTGCTGGTCGAGAGGTTCAGGTCGCCCGCGATGTCCTGCACCGAGCGACCGCGGGCAAGTTGCACGAACACCTCGAATTCACGCGAGGACAGCCGGTCGGCCGGATTGGCACTGCCGTCGATCGCGGCCAGCGCGAGCTGGCGGGCGATGTCCGCATCCAGCCAGCGCCGCCCGGCTGCCAAGGCGCGGATCGCTTCCGGCAGGTTTTCCGGCGCGCTCCGCTTGGAGAGAAATCCCATCGCTCCCGCATCGAGCGCCCGCCGCGCGTGGGCGCTGTCATCGTGTGCCGACAGCATCAGCAATCGGAGCTGCCCGCCGCGCGCCCGCAGCCGCCGCAGTGTCTCCAGCCCGCCCATGCCCGGCATCGAGATGTCGAGCACCACCACGTCCGGCGCGGCTGCCGCCACGTTCAGCAGCGCCTGTTCGCCGCTGTCCGCCTCGCCCGTCACCTGCAGATCGGGGCATTCGGCCAGCAGCATGCGGAATCCCATGCGCACCAGCGCGTGGTCATCGACCAGCATCACGCGGATCATGTCGTGTCTCCTTGGTCATGGTGCAGCGGCAGCCAGGCTTGCACACGGGTGCCGCCTTCGGGGCGGCGTTGCACGCTGAGCCGTCCGCCCAGCGTGGCCGCCCGTTCGCGCAAGCCGCGCAGTCCGTAGTGGCCGCGGCGCGCCCAGTCGTCGGGCAAGCCGGTGCCGTCGTCCTCGACCGTGAGTTGCAGCGCGGTCGGATCGGCTTCGGCACAGATCCGCACCCGCGTGCCACCGCTGTGGCGCAGCGCATTGGTCAGCGCCTCCTGAGCGACGCGATA
The DNA here is from genome assembly GCF_031429695.1 of Sphaerotilus sp. Classification (GTDB taxonomy): domain Bacteria; phylum Pseudomonadota; class Gammaproteobacteria; order Burkholderiales; family Burkholderiaceae_C; genus Sphaerotilus. Next base: position 5,441 of record NZ_JANPAB010000027.1, on the reverse strand, counting down.
GGCGGCGCGGGCGGGCTCGACGGGCAGCGACTGGCTCTGCTCCAGACCGCTCAGTTGCAGCTCCAGTGCCATGTCGCCATAGCGGCTGCGCGAGGCGTCGATCAGTTCGGTCAGCGCGTCGGCCAGCCCCAGGTCGTCCAGTGCCGGCGGGGCCAGCCGCGGGATCAGGCCGTGCATCGCCTCGTAGAGCCGTGCGGCCTCCTCGGCGATCATCGCGGTCGCCTGTGCGCTGGTGGGATCGCGGTCACCCAGCCGGGTCTGCACGGTGCGGGCCAGGGTGCGGATCGCGGTGACGGATTGGGCGAACTCGTCGTGCAGCTCGCGGGCGATGGCACGCCGCTCGGCCTCGGTGTGTGCCTCCAGGCGGCGGGCGAATTCGCGGCTTTCCAGCAGGGTCCGCTCGGCCTCGAAGGCCCGGATGCGGGCCTCGATCTCCGCCTCGATGGCCTCGGCCAGCCGGTTCACCGCCTGCCCGATCACCGCCGCCTCGCGTCCTGGCAGCGCAGGCAGCCGTGCGGTGTATTCGCCTTGCTGCAGCCGGGCCAGCCCATGGACGATGGTCGGCAGCGGTCTGAGCGCCCGCCCGACGCCCCAGAACACGGCCAGATTGAGCAGCAGGAGCACAGCCGCGCCTGTGCCGGCCAGCACCACGAACTCGTCCCACCCGTCCAGCACGGCCCGTGAGGGCTCGGTCTCCACCGTCAACCGTCCACCGGGCATCTGGATGACCTGGCGTTCCAGTGCGGGCGAGACCAGCGCGCTGTACCAACCGGGTGCGTTGCGGCCCAGTTTGTAGGTGGCGGGCGGCGATGTGAACAGCAGCTGCCCGTTGTCGCTCTCGAAGCGGATGTCGTTGGCCCGGACCCGGCCGAGTTGCGACAGGAACTGCACCAGCGCCTGCGGCCCCGCGCTGGCGTAGACCCAGCTCACCCGCTGCAGCAACTGCGCGGCCACCCGGTTGCCGGCGGTGATCTCCTCGCGCACGCTGCGCCGCGTGGCGTCGAGCTGGAGCGCGATGACGGCCACGACGAACACCCCCATCAGCGCGGCGACGATCAGGTGGATCTGCAGACGCAGGCTCGGGCTGCGCGGACTCGGTACGGGGAAGGACATGGTGCGGATTGTCGGTGCCGCGCCGTTCTGTGCAAGCGGGTGCGTGCCTTTCATGAAAATCATGAGGCCCGGTTCATCCCTGTGGCGACGACAGCCGCGGCGGACACCACGACACTGCAGGCTCCAACCCGCAACCGACCCCTTACCCCTTGAAGGAGTTCTCCGATGACCTGGCAAACCCCCACCGCCTGCGACTTCCGTTTCGGCTTCGAAATCACGATGTACGTCGCCGCCCGCTGAGCTGCAGGACAACACGATGAAACTGCGGGTGCTCGGCTCGGCCGCAGGTGGCGGTTTCCCCCAGTGGAACTGCAACTGCGCGCAATGCACCGCCGTCCGGGCGGGATCTCCCAGCCACCGCGCCCGCACCCAGTCGTCCATCGCCGTCGGCGGCCCGGACGACTGGCTGCTGGTCAACGCCTCTCCCGACATCCTCACCCAGTTGCAGCGCAGCCCCGCGCTGCAGCCGGCGCGGGCCGTGCGCGACACGGGCATCGCGGCGGTGCTGCTCTGCGATGGGCAGGTCGATCACAGCACCGGCCTGTACATGCTGCGCGAGCGCGGCGCCCCGCTGCCACTGTGGACCACGCGGCCCGCCTTCGACGACCTGAGCATCGGCAACCCGATCCTGCGCGTGCTGTCGCATTACTGCGGTGTGGCGTGGAACGAACTGCCGATCGACGGCACCGCCTTCACCCTCCCTGGCGTGCCCGGCCTGCGCCTCACCGCGCTGCCGCTCGACAGCAAACCTGCGCCGTATTCGCCGCACCGCGAATCACCCGTCCCCGGCGACAACATCGGCCTCGTGTTCGAGAACGTCGCCACCGGCCGCCGCGTGTTCTACGCCCCCGGCCTCGGCGAGATCAGCCCGGCTGTCTGGGAAGCGATGTCCACCGCCGACGTGGTGCTGGTGGACGGCACCTTCTGGACCGACGACGAGATGATCCGCCTCGGCTTCTCGAAGAAGACCGCCCGCGACATCGGCCACCTGCCGCAGTCCGGCGCGGGCGGAATGCTCGACTGGCTGGGCCGGCTGCCGGCGACGACGCGCAAGCTGCTCATCCACATCAACAACACCAACCCGATCCTCGACGAAGCTTCGCCCGAGCGGCAGTCGGTCGAGGCGGCCGGCGTCGAGGTCAGCTTCGACGGGCTGGAGATCGAATTCTGATGTCGCCTCCCATGTCGCCCTTTGAAACCCGCCTGCGCGAGCAGGGCAAGAGTTACCACATCCACCACCCGTTCAACGTCATGCTGAACACGGGCAAGGCCACGCCCGAGCAGATCCGCGGCTGGGTGGCGAACCGCTTCTGCTACCAGACGGCGATTCCGGTGAAGGACGCGGCCGTGCTGTCGAACTGCCCCGACCGGGCGGTGCGGCGCGGGTGGATCCAGCGCATCCTCGACCACGACGGCTTCGAGATCACGGGGGCGGATGGCGCGACCGTGCGCGACCCCGGCGGCATCGAGGCGTGGCTGCGGCTCGGCGAGGCGGTCGGGCTGACGCGCGAGGAAGTGCTCGACGGGCGGCACGTCATCCCGGCGGTGCGCTTCGCGGTCGATGCGTATGTGAACTTCGCGCGCCGGGCGCCGTGGCAGGAGGCGGTGTGCTCGTCGCTGACCGAGCTGTTCGCGCCCGAGATCCACAAGCAGCGGCTGGCGACCTGGCCCGAGCACTACGGCTGGATCGACCCCGCCGGGCTGGCCTATTTCCGCAACCGCGTCAGCCAGGCGCGGCGCGACGTGGAGCAGGGGCTGGCCGTCACGCTCGACCATTTCCGCACGCCCGAGCAGCAGGACCGGGCGGTCGAGATCCTGCGCTTCAAGCTCGACATCCTGTGGGCGATGAACGACGCGATGGCGCTGCGCTACGCGGTGAACGCATGAGCGCCGTGGACGCCAAGCCCCGCGTGGCCCGAGGCTTCCGGCTCCAGTGGGAAGAAGCGCAGGGCTGCCACGTCCTGCTCTACCCCGAAGGCATGGTGAAACTCAACCGCAGCGCGGGCGAGATCCTGACGCGCTGCACCGGAGCGGCCACCGTCGCCGAGATCGTGGCGGACCTGGAAACCGCGTTCGGCGCCTCGAACCTGCAAGGCGATGTCGAAAGCTTCCTCGACATGGCGCGTCAGCAACGCTGGGTGGACGCGGCATGACCGAGGCACCGCAGACGACCGCGCCGGTGATCGGCCCGCCGCTGTGGCTGCTGGCGGAAGTCACCTACCGCTGCCCGCTGCACTGCGTGTTCTGCTTCAACCCGGTCGATTTCGCGAAGACCGAGCGGGCGGATGAACTCTCCACCGCCGACTGGCTGCGCGTGCTGCGCGAGGCGCGGGCGCTTGGGGCGGTGCAGTGCGGTTTCTCGGGCGGTGAGCCGCTGATGCGCGACGATCTGGAAGAACTGATCGCCGAGGCGCACCGACTGGGTTACTACACCAACCTGCTCACGTCCGGCGTCGGCCTGACGAAGGCGCGGGCGCAGGCGCTGAAGGCCGCCGGACTCGACCATGTGCAGCTCAGTTTCCAGGACTCGACCCGCGAGCTGAACGACTTCCTGAGCCACACCAAGACCTTCCAGCTCAAGCAGGAGGTGGGCGAGACCATCAAGGCGCTGGGCTGGCCGATGGTGATGAACGTGGTGATCCACCGCCTCAACATCGACCACATCGACCGCATCATCGCGATGGCCGACGCGCTCGGCGCCGAGTACCTGGAGCTGGCGAACGCGCAGTACTACTCCTGGGCACACCTGAACCGCGACCACCTGCTGCCGACGAGCGAGCAGATCCGCCGCGCCGAGGCCGTCACCGACGCATGGCGCGTCAAGGTGGCCGACCGGATGAAGCTGTTCTTCGTCGCCCCGGACTACCACGAGGGCAAGCCGAAGAAGTGCATGAACGGCTGGGGCAACATCTTTCTGACCATCTCGCCGGACGGCACCGCGCTGCCCTGCCACACGGCAAAGATGCTGCCGGGCCTCGCCTTCCCGAACGTGCGCGAGCACGACATCCGCTCGATCTGGCACGACAGCGAAGGCTTCAACCGCTACCGGGGCACCGGCTGGATGAAGGGGCCGTGTGTCACCTGTCCGGACAAGGAAAAGGATCTGGGCGGCTGCCGCTGCCAGGCGTTCCTGCTGGCGGGGGATGCGGCTGCCGCCGATCCGGTGTGCCCGAAGAGCGAGCGTTACGGCGTGGTGCAGGCGGCGGTGGCGGCGGCGGATGCCGGCGTGGTGCCGGAACGTCCGCTGGTGTTCCGCGATCCGAAGCAGTCGCTGGCGCGCTTGACGTAAATCAAGTCCGGAAGCCCGATCGGCGCCTAGAGTGGAAGCTCACTCGCAAAGGATCCGATCATGTTCAAGCACCTTTTTGTTCCGGTCGATGGGTCCGCACTGTCGGTTCGTGCCATGGACGCGAGCATCAAGCTGGCGCAATCGCTGGGCGCGTCCATCACTGGTTTCGTGGCTGAGCCGGACATCCCGCTGTCCGCCGTCAGTTCCAGCCCGACCGTGTTCGTGCAGCAGATCGCCGCCCATGAAACCCGCACGGATGTCCACGCCCACACCGTCCTCCACACCTTTGCTGACCGTGCGACGGCGGCCGGTGTGCCGTTCGCCAGCGAGTACCGCCGCAGCGACCAGACCGACGCGGTGATCGCCGAGGTGGCCGACATCGTGAAGGCCGACCTGATCGTGATGGTCACGCATGGTCGGGGGGCGTTCAGCGAACTGCTGTTCGGCTCGCATACCAAGAATGTCATCTCGCGCACGAAGGTGCCGCTGCTGGTGCTGCACTGACGCGGCATTCACCATCGGCTTGGTGTTCTGTCGCGGAGCCTGCAACATGGTGGTCTTCGACACGGAGACCTTGCCGCCATGCCTGCTTCCAGCCCGCCCGTTCTGTCCGCACCTGAACTCGATCGCACCGCCCAGCTCGCCCTCGTCGGCCAGGAGGTGGGCGTCTCGTCCTGGCACCTGATCGACCAGGCCCGCATCGACGCCTTTGCCAACGCGACCGATGACCACCAGTTCATCCACGTCGATCCCGAACGCGCCCGCGCCGAGACCCCCTTCGGCGGCACCATCGCGCACGGGCTGCTGACGCTGTCGATGCTGCCGGCGCTGGTGGCGCAGTGGTTGGGGTTGTCGGTGCTGGGGTGATTGACCGCTGCCGCTGCACTTGCTGTTCAGATCGGCTTTGTTGCACAACCCACCCAGCCGGCCGGTGGTCGAGCGGTGAGGTAGGCTGACGGGATGAGCAAGCCGGCGAAGAAGAAGTACACGACGAAGAACTGGTCGCCCTACACGAAGGCGCTGAGAGCCAGGGGGTCGC